>JAFSLQ010000031.1 GCA_017448355.1 Clostridia bacterium
AAAAACCGCGGCAAGCATTTTGCTTGCCGCGGTTTTTTATTTAATTATTAATTATTCGTCTTTATTTTCTTCTTCGGGGATATCCAAAGTCATATCGCCGAAATCCTGAACTTCGCCGTAAACGTAGCCCGTTTGTTCGGTTTCGTCGCTTGTGTTTTCGGTTGCCGTTTCGGGTTCTTCAGTTACTTCTTCGGGTTGTTCCGCAGGCGTTTCAGGTTCTTCTTCCACTTCTTCAACTTTCTGTGCCTGCTGTTCCTTCGCTTTGTTAATAGCCTTCTGAGTTTCGGAACGGCTCTTAACCTTATACTGCGCTTTAACGTCGCTCTTGTTCGCCCTGCGTTTTGCAGCAAAGCGTTTAACAAACAGCGCGATTATGGCAAGTACCAAAACAACCGCAAGTAAGATAGATGAGAAGGACAACCAGAAAGTAGAAGAGTCGGTCTTTGCCGTACAGCCGCTACCTGTGTCTTCGGGTTCGATATTGTCGTACGGATTGCTTGCTACGGGATTTATAGTATTTAAAATTCCGTAAACGGTGGTGTCGTTTTTCGCCCAGACGTAAGTCGCACTATAAGATACCGCCTTATCGGGATATTCTTTATTGAACGCTTTTTCGGTGTCGGTAAGTTCGCGAGTATATGCGATAAGTTCGTCGAACTCGTTTCCGTTTTTCATTACGTCGTAAAGGGGATTGCCCGATGCCGTAAACGCTTGCGCCCAAGCCGTCGGTTCGGTGAACGCCGAAGACGTCGAAACGTCGATAGAGTTAATAACCACGTAGCCTTGCGATTTTGTGATGTCTGCGCCGTCTCTAGAACCGTTCCAGATTTCTACACGGAAGGATTTAGCGTCAGCGCCCGTCGCGAGATAGAAATTGACTTCTACCCAGCCGTCTGCAAGGGTAGTCGTGTTTTTATCGACTTTAAGCATAAACTGCTTGTCTTTAATAGTCGTGCCGATTATCGCCGCATTTTTAACACCGTCGGTCGTGTTTACTGTAAAGTCCGCAAAACTTAAAACTTCTTTTTCCGACTTACTTGTATCGACTAAGTAGATATAGGCTGTTGCGTTATCGAACGCTTTAAGTTTAACGGTGATTTTTGCGTTTGCGCTTGCCGCTACGGTTTTGGATTCGCCGATAAACCCGTAATTGTCGAGATATCTGTTGTAAATCACGATGGGTTGAATATCGTCTTCGTCATAAAGTCCCGCAAGGCGTACGGCAAGTTCTTCGGGATAATTGTCAATATATTTGGTGTTTACAAGTCCTGCGTATCCTTCGATATAGTTAAACGACGTTCTTTCGTTAACCGCGTTTGAAAGCGTATCAGCGTCGCCGCCTTTAATATAAACGTGGTTAGAAACAATACCGTAATACCCTTCAACCGCCGTCGGGTCGTTTACGATTTTGCCGACGTTGGATTTAGCGGGGGTAAGGGAGTATGACTCCGTGTGATTGTGCTGTTCGTTATCGGCGTTATAACCGGCGTAAAGCGCCACGGTAGCAGTAACGTCAGAATTTAAAAACGAGAAATATTTAGAAGTTTCGTCGTCGGTTGTATTGACGTAGCCTTCCGCGAACTTAACGTCTTTAATCTTGACCGTGCCGCTTGCAAGGTCGGAATTAAACTGAACGCTTGCCGCGTCGTCAGGGCCTATAACGAGTTCGAGATAAAACTCTCTCGACTGATTTTTGAAATTGTTTTTAACGACGATATAATAAGTCGTATATTCTTCGCCGTCCGAAACGTCGGAAATGGTCGTTGCCTTTCTTGTTTCTACAATGTTTCCGAAAACGTCTTTAACGTTTACGGTAATATCGGTAGAACCGAGAGTTTCGAGTTTGTTAAGAAGGGCAAAAGAGATAAGCGTGTATTTTGCGTAGTCGTCTTCGCTGCCTGTCGTGATGTTAAAGTTGTTTGCACCATTTTTAATTACTACCGTCTTGCTTTCTTTATCTAAGTTAACGGTTTCATAGAAATTAACGCCTGTAAAGTAGCCGTTCGGCGCGTCGAAATTCATATCGTATTTATAAACGTTGTTGCCGACGGGGGGTACGGATACTACGTCTTCCGAACCGAAAGTAAAGGGGATTGCCGTGCAATCTGCGGGAACGGTATCAACCTTTTCAATACTAACGTCGTCGAAGAAAACCGTGCCTTCAACGGTTTTTGCAAAATTATCGCTGCTGCCCGTGCCGTAGCCGAGACCGAGCATCATAGAGAAGGTGCAATTGTAATTATCGTTTGCAACAAAGTATACGGTGTATTCCGTCCACTCATCGTTACTGATTATATTGTCGATGCGGAATTCCGCCTGAGTGTTGCCGTTTACGGAGTTTGTAAATCTGATATTCGCGCCGTCGCCGTTTAATATGTTGGTGCGAACCCAAACGGAAACTTTATATATTTCACCTTTTTCAGCGGAAACGGTAGAAGAAGAACGGATTCGCTGCGCCGTGCCTTTTTCGTAAGTTGCGGAAAAGTTGTTCAGCATATATACGAAAGAGTCTGCGTTTTCATCGTATTTACCGGGGTTAACGAATTTTTCTTTAACAGCGGTTTTCTGTTCGTCGGCAGTCTTGCCTTCGAGTTCCGCTTTATAAGCGTGAAGATAAATATTCTTAAAATCGCTGTCCGAGTAAAGTTTATCGAATAAAGAATCGAACGCGCTGTCCGCGACGGAGATGACGCCGGAGTTAACGAGAGAAGAAGTTGCCGAGTTGTCTACACCCTTTGTCCAGCCCGTTGCGGAAGTAAGCGGCATATCGCTTGCTTTTTTGCCATGCGTGCCGTAAGCGAATTTCGCGTTGGAAATTAAATCCGTATCGGTTTCTGTATAAGTGTAAGTTTTAGTAGTTTCGTCCTGTTGCGAATTGTTGCACGCCACGAAGAAAGCGCAGGTGCAAAACAGGCACAAAAGAGAAAGGATAGTGATGAGTAATTTGATTTTTGATTGTAATTTTTTCGTCATAAATTCACCTAACAAAGTTCCGACATTTTTACTTGTGATAATATGTCAAAGGGCGTAAGCGCCGACTTTAACCTAAAATACTAATTCATTATATACTATTTTTTATAAAAAATCAATCTTACGCACAAACTTTATCGGGAAAAAACGCGAAATTATGTTAAAAAAAATAAAATTACCGAAAATATTTTATATGAAAGATAAAAAAGGCTTAACCGATAAGCCGAAAACTATTCTTATAAAACTTTTGGCGGGTGCGCTGGCGGGACTTGTTAACGGGCTTTTCGGCGGCGGTGGCGGTATGATAATCGTGCCGAGTTTGAAGTATCTTTTGCGCTATAAAATAAATTCCGCGCACGCGACAGCGATAGCGGTAATTTTGCCGCTTTCGGTGTTAAGCGGAATATTTTATACGGCTTTCGGCAATTTCGAGTGGAGTCCGACGCTGTTTACTTCGCTAGGAGTACTTATCGGGGGAGTGTTCGGGGCAATATTGCTTAAAAAGTTGGCGTCAAAACCCGTAACGCTTATATTTTCGGTGGTTATGGCGATAGCGGGCATTAAAATGCTGTTGTTTTAACGAAAAGGAATCAGGGTAAAGAATTTATGAAATGGCTATGGTTTATTGTTGCTGGGTTTTTAGGCGGAATATTAGGCGGCATGGGAATGGGCGGCGGAACGGTTTTAATACCGCTGCTATCTATAGGACTCGGCGTTCCGCAACACCTTGCGCAAGCGATAAATTTAATAAGTTTCGTGCCTATGGCGGTGATAGCGATTATAATTCACGTAAAAAACAGGCTTATAAACACCGACGGGCTTTTTATTATGATAATTTCGGGGCTTGTTTTCTGCGTTTTGGGAAGTTTTATCGCGAAAAATATCGAAGCAAACGTTTTAAGGCGGATATTCGGCGGCTTTTTAACCGTTTTGTCGATTTTTCAGGTTTGTGAAATCGCACGCAAAAAACGCACCGACAAGTAAAATTTGTTTGTGCAAATTGCATACACGCACTTTTGGGGCTAAAACCAACAAAATGTGCGAAATTCTCTTATAAATATAATAAAATGTAAAAATTGACTTGCAGAATTTACGCGTAAAAAAGGGTTGTAAAAAACGTTGTCAAAAAAAATGCACAAATTTAATAAAAGGTCTATACAAAAACAAAGCGGTATGTTATAATATACGCGTGGATTCGTGGAAAGACGAGTTTACTTTATAATTGAAATAGAAACAAATATATAACTTGCATTTAATGGAGAGTGCGTTGTGGAAAGAGTTGCGATAATTGATTTGGGGTCAAACACGGCAAGATTGTTGATTTTTGAAGTTTCCGAAAACGGATACTTTCAGATTGTTGACCAGTTAAAAGAAGCGCCGCGTCTCGGCGAAGGTATTGATAAAGAAGGATTTTTAAAGCCGCAGAGAATACAGGCGACTATAAAAGTCCTGAAGATGTTCAGAAGGTTGTGCGACATACATAAAATAGACCGTATAATTGCCGTGGCGACCGCGGCGGTGCGTCGTGCCAAAAACCAGCGTAGTTTTTTGGATGAAGTTGCGGCGACCTGCGGCATTAAACTGCGTGTTTTAAGCGCGGAAGAAGAGGCGATTTACGTCTATCGCGGCGTAATTAATACGATGGACGTGCCTAAGGGCATAATTCTCGAAATCGGCGGCGGCAGCACTAAAATAGTCTATTATAACAGAAGAAATCTGTTGAATTACGAAACGTTGCCTTTCGGCGCGATAACGCTTACCGAACTATTTGCGGCTGAAAATCTTTCGCCCGCGGAACAGGCGGAAAAGACCGAAAAATTCTTTGCCGAGCAACTTTCTAAAATCGAGTGGTTAAAAAGCGTCGACCCCGAAACGCAGATGATAGGCGTCGGCGGTTCTTTCAGAAATCTTTGCCGTATGACCAAGATTATGAAAAAATATCCGCTTAAAACCATACATAACTACGTTGTACAGGACGCGGATTTCGACCACGTGTACGACCTGTTAAAAACCCTTGACCTTGATAGAAAGAAGAAGATAAAAGGTCTTTCGAGCGGCAGGGCGGATATACTTCCCGCGGCGTTTGCGGCGATAAAAGCCTTTAAAGAGTATATGAATCTCGGCGATATTCTGATAAGCGGCAGCGGACTCAGAACGGGCATAATGTTCAATTACGCCGTGCCGTCTACGCTTGATAAACCGGTATCCGACGTGTTAAATCACAGTCTCAATACGCTTGTCGAATTTTATGGAATGGACCGCGCACATACGGAACAGACTTCGTTTTTGGCGATACAACTGTTTAAGCAATTACGCGTTTTGCATAAATTCCCGCGGCAGTATATAAGAATACTTAAAATCGCCGCTTATTTATACGAGTCGGGCAAAAAGGTAGGCTTTTATAACTTTGAAAAGAACAGCGCGTACATAATACTAAACGCCAACATTTGCGGCGTGAGTCACAGGGATTTGGTGATGGCGTCGTTCGTGGCGGCTAGTACGGGCATAGACGACGTTAATCCGCAAGACTGGAACAGGTACAGAGACCTTTTGACCGACGAAGACGTTGACTCGGTAAGGAAAATGGGCGTTATGTTAAGAATAGCAAGCGCGTTTGATAGGAGTATGTCGCTGCTGGTTAAGAACGTCAACTGCGATATTCTCGGTGATTCCGTAATTATGAAGACTGAACTTGACGGCGACGCGGCGTTAGAACTTTCTTCGGCTATGGAAGTCGGGTCGGATTTCAGAAAGATATTCAAAAAGAACCTTGAAATTTTATAAATAAGACAATATCGGACGGACGCTGTGGGGACACGGCGTTCGTTTTAAAAAGGGAAGAACATATGATTAAATTTGCGATTGATTTCGATAGCGCGTATACGAATATCTATAAACTCGGTAGCGGGCTTGTGCTGTCCGAACCCACGGTTGCCGCGGTCGAAGAAGGCGACAAGGGCGAAGTGAAGGCGATAGGACAAGAAGCGTATAGGCTGATAGGTAAAACGTCTAAAAACACTAAGATAGTTTTTCCCGTGTTTGAAGGTGAAATCGTCAATGAACGCGTTGCGGCGAAAACTCTCGGCGGATTTCTTAAAAAGGTCAGAACGGAAAAGTTTGCGCCCGTTTCGGTACTTTTTTCCGTGCCGTGCGGTACGACTGCCGAAATGGCGGCAAAGTATAAAAACGTGGCGAGAGAGTGCGGTATAAAAAAGTGTTCGTTTTGCGAAAGTCCTATTCTTGCCGCACTCGGTCAAAGGATACCGCTTTCCGATTCCACGCCGTGCTTTGTGATAGATATGTCCGGCGGCACAACGAATATCGCAGCAGTAACGTTAGACGGGGTAATAGCGGGACTTTCGGTTAATTTCGGCGGCAATAAAATAAGTGCCGACATAATCGACTTTATTGCGGAAGAGTACGGCCTTCAAATAGGTCTTCAAACGGCGGAACGCCTGAAAAAAGAAATCGGCAGTTTAGATTTAAGCGACGGTTTGACAACGGTTGTAAACGGCAGGGATATGGAGCGTGGAACGCCGCGTTCGGCTTCTATTCGCGCTATGGATTTGGTTTCCACCGTTTCTAAGTATTACGATAAAGTGGCGGATTTAGCCTTGGAACTTTTGAAAAAACTTCCGCCCGAAGTTGCGGCGGAAATGCGGCACGAAGGTATTTACGTGTCGGGCGGTGCGTCGGACGTTTACGGGCTTGAAAAGTATTACGCCGAAAAATTCGGTATGAAAGTGAACGTGGCGGAAAACGGACTTATGAACGTTGCGCTTGGCGGGGGAATAGCGATAGGCAATAGCGAACTGTTGAAAAAGATAACGTTAAAAACCGAGTAAATTGTAAGATAACGATTTAAGCGACAAAAAAACGCGTGTTTTTTGCAAAATAAGCAAAATGCGCGTTTTTTTATTGTTTACAATAGTCTAAAAGGAGCAAAAGTGGCAAGGAGAATAGTTATTACTTCGGGGAAAGGCGGCGTGGGGAAGACAACCATCACCGCAAATCTCGGTATTTTTTTATCAACGCTGGGACTTAGAGTGGTTATGATAGACGTCGATTTCGGGCTGAATAATTTGGACGTCGTTATGGGCGTTGAAAATAAAATCGTGTACGACGTTTCGGACGTTATTTCAGGGCGATGCCGCGCCAAGCAAGCGCTTGTACAGGATAACGGGAGAAAAAATCTTTTTATTCTTCCGTCGGGCGGGCTTGCGGCGCAAGCGCCCGTTTCAGGACAGCAACTGAAACTGATAATAGAAAATCTTTCTCCGCTTTTTGATTACGTATTGATAGATTGTCCCGCAGGGCTTGACGCGGGGTTTCACCGTGCGGTAGCGTGCGCGGAAGAAGCGATAGTGGTGGCAACGCCCGCGCTTACCAGTCTTCGTGATGCTGACAAAACGGTAACGGTGCTTAAAAGTTATAAACTTCAAAGGATAGGGCTTGTGGTAAACAGGGTGCGCGGCGACCTTATCATGAGCGAAAAAATGTTACTCCCGCGCGATATAGAAGGGCTGTTAAAAACTGACCTTTTGGGCGTTATACCCGAAGAAGACGCGGTGTTTTTATCGGGCGTATCGCTTCCGAAAACTTCCGATTCTTATAAGGCGTACAAACTTCTCGCGTTGAATTTACATAAACAGACGGGTAAAATTTTCGACCCGACGAAAAAGTATTCGGGGTTTTTCGGAAGTATAAGAAGGAGTATAAAGCGTAGCGTATGAAGGTGGATAAAAACAGCATTATAAGAATTGAAAAAATGATAAACAGCGACAGGATGAAAAGTGCGGACGGGTTTGTTGATTTACTCACGGGGGATATAGATAAAGTCTTAAAAGATTATTTCGATTATAAAGGTTATCCGGCCGTAGCGGTATCTAAAAACGGCAATTATTTTTCCGTAAGCATAAATCTTACCGCCGAACGTATACGCGCGTTTTCCGTTTTGCCCGCGGAGAGTTAAAGCGTTATAAAATCAGGCGATTTTGATTGTGTTTATGTCAGACATAACCGTAAAATTTTAACTTTTTTTCCCTAAACCGAATAAAATACAGATAAACGGGTAAAATTGAAATATGGTTTTGGGATTACTTATAGGCGTCGTGGTCGGCGCGAATTTAGGACTGATTATTTTTTCGCTTATCGGCACTCGCCGCGGGTAAGCAGGGACATATAAAAGTACGAAAAACGCCTTTTATAAAGGGGCGTTTTTTTATTTTAAATAATTGACAGTATACTGTATTTAGTAGTATAATAAACAAGTAAAACACAAAGGAGTGTGGTAAAAGTGAAAAACTATTTTCTCGCTATAGATATAGGCGCTTCGAGCGGAAGGCATATTTTAGGTTCGATAGAAAACGGCAAACTCGTTTTAGAAGAGATTTTCCGTTTTAAAAACGGTGCTGTTAAAAAAGACGGCAAACTCGTTTGGGACGATAAATCGCTTTACGTAAGCATTGTCGAAGGGCTTAAAAAGTGTAAGGAACTGAATAAAATTCCGATAAGCGTAGGTATAGATACCTGGGGTGTGGACTATGCGCTTTTAGACAAGGACGATAATTTAATCGGCGAAGTGTATTCTTACCGCGACGAACGTACAGTTTCCGTTATGCAGGAAGTGTACGGGATTGTTTCCGAAAGCGATATGTATGCAAAAACCGGTATAAAGGAACAGGTTTTTAACACGGTTTTCCAACTTTACTGCGATAAAAAATCGGGTAAACTCGATAATGCTGAAACGTTTTTAATGATGCCCGACTATCTCCATTTCCTTTTGACGGGCGTAAAGAGAAACGAATACACAAACGCTTCGACGACGGGGCTTTTAAATGCTAAAACCCGCGACTGGGATTACGATATTATTGAAAAATTAGGGTTTCCGAAAAAACTTTTCAAACCGCTTTATAATCCGTGCGCAAAGGTGGGAAATTTCCGTCCCGAAATAGCACAAGAAGTGGGCTTTGACGCGACCGTCTATCTGCCCGCGACGCATGATACGGCAAGCGCGGTTATGGCTGTTCCGTCGGAACAGAACCCGCTGTATATTTCTAGCGGAACTTGGTCTTTGATAGGAATTGAAACGCTTAAAGAAAACACTTCGGATATAGCGAAGAAGAGCGGATTTACCAACGAAGGCGGCTTTAATAAAACGGTAAGATTTCTTAAAAACATCATGGGTATGTGGATGATTCAATGTATCAAAAAAGAATTAAACGACGAATATTCGTTTACAGATTTTGTTGCGTTGTCAAAAAAGGCACAGGATTTTAACAGTATAATTGACGTAAACGACCTGTCGTTTTTCTCACCCGAAAGCATGATAACCGCAGTAAAGGATTACTGTAAAAAAGCGGGCGAAAAAGTGCCGGAATCGGTTGGAGAAATTGCGCGTTGCGTATATTTAAGCCTTGCCGAAAGTTATAAAAAATCCGTTGAACAGATAGAAGAAATCACGGGCGAAAAATTCGATAAAATACATATAGTCGGCGGTGGCTGTCAGAACGTTTTAATGAACGAATTGACGGCAAGTCTTACAGGCAGAACCGTTGTGGCAGGGCCTGTTGAGGCGACGGCGACGGGTAACCTTATAGCGCAGATGCTTGCGGCGAAAGAAATAAAGAGTCTGTCGGAAGGGAAAGCACTTATCCGCGATTCGTTTGAAATAAAAGAAATAAAGGCGTAAAAAAGAAAGATGAAAAACGTATTCGACGTATTAAAAGAAAGAGGATTTATCAAACAAACCATTTATGAAGACGAACTTGTAAAAAAACTCGGCGAAGAGTCCGTGCCTTTTTATATAGGTTTTGACCCGACTGCGGATAGTCTCCATATAGGACACTATATTCCGATAATGGCGATGTCATGGCTGCAAAAATACGGGCATAAACCGATTGCGCTTTTCGGCGGCGGCACGGGTATGATAGGCGACCCTTCGGGCAGAAGCGATATGCGTCAGATGCTGACAAAAGAAACCATCGCGCACAATATAGAATGTTTTAAAAAACAGATGTCGCGTTTTATAAGTTTTGAAGGCGAAAACGCGGCGATTTGTGCCAACAACGCCGACTGGCTTTTAAACCTTAATTACGTGGATTTTCTTCGCGATATCGGCGTATATTTTTCGGTCAACAAAATGCTTACGGCTGAGTGTTTTAAACAGCGTATGGAAAAAGGACTTACCTTTTTGGAATTCAATTATATGCTGATGCAGGGGTACGACTTTTTGTATCTCAATCAAAAATACGGCTGCGCGCTTGAAGTGGGCGGCGACGACCAGTGGTCGAATATGCTTGCGGGCGTGGATTTAATCCGCAGGAAGGAAAGAAAGAGTGCGTTTTGTATGACTTGTACGCTGTTACTTAACAGCGAAGGCAAAAAAATGGGCAAAACGCAAAAAGGCGCACTGTGGCTTGATGAAAACAAGTGTTCCGTATACGATTTTTACCAGTATTTCCGCAACGTGGAAGACGTTAAAGTGGAAGAGTGTATGCGCCTTTTAACCTTTATGGATTTAGAAGAAATCAAGGAACTTACAAAATATAACGACGAGCGCATGAACGCGGCAAAAGAGCGACTTGCGTTTGAAGTAACAAAACTCGTCCACGGTGAAGAAAAAGCGCTTGCCGCGGCAAAACAGGCAAAAGCGGCGTTCGGCGGCGGAAATGCGGACGATATGCCGACCGTTACCATTGACAGAGCGACTGAATTTATTAGCGACGCGATAGTGCTTTGCGGTCTTGCAAAGTCTAAGGGCGAAGCAAAGCGTTTAATCGAAGGCGGCGGGGTATCGGTCAACGACGATAAAATTACCGACGCGTTTGCAAAAATTTCTGAAACCGTAAAATCGAACGGCGAATTTATTCTTCATAAAGGCAAAAAAGCGCACGTCAAAGTCGTTTTAAAATGAGCGAATACAAGACGGTAGTTCGCGAAACAGAATATATAAGCGTTATCGAGCGTTCCAAGTTTATATGCTTAATTCGCGGGGTGGAAAGCGAAGAAGACGCAAAAAGTTTTATAGACGCCGCAAGGAAGAAATATCCGCTTGCTAACCACTATTGCTACGCATATATAGCCGACGAAAAGGGGCTTAACCAAAAGTTTTCCGACGACGGCGAACCGCACGGCACGGCGGGGCTTCCCATATTAAATGCAATTAAAAACAGGGGGCTATGCAAGGTCGCGGCGGTAGTCGTCAGATATTTCGGCGGTATAAAACTCGGTACAGGCGGGCTTTCGAGAGCGTACGGCGGCACGGCGCTTGAAACTATTGATAAAGCGGAGATAATAACGCTGACGGAAGCGGAATTTTTTAGTTTAAATTTATCCTACTCGCAGTATAAAAAGATTTCTGCACTTATCGCGGGTATAACGGTTCTTATTGAATACGATAAAGACGTAAAAGTAAAAATCGCGATAAAGCATGGCGTTAAAGAACAACTTTTCAATAAAATTTCGGAAAATTTAGGCGTTGAAATTTCCGTCGCAAAAGTTGGCGAAGGGTATTTCGAGTTTAAAGACAGATAGAGATAAAAATGAAAACAATTACGGCGATAACCGCGCAGGATAAGAATAAAGACCGCGTAAACCTGTTTGTGGACGGGGAATTTTTTGCGGGCGTTTCGCTGGAAATCGTTTTAAAATTAAGACTGAAAATCGGCGATGCGGTCGAAGAAGACCGCCTTAAAGAGATACTGACGGAAGCTGAGCGCACCGACGCGATTCAAAAGGCGGCGGATTACGTTTTGAAAACCTTTAAAACCAAGCGGCAGGTCAAAGACTATCTTATAAAAAAAGGCTACTCTGAAGACGTTGCTTGGGCTGCGGTCGATAAACTCAAAGAGTACGGGTATATCGACGATAAAGAGTATTCCAAAAGGTTTATAGAAAGCACTTCTAAAACGCAGGGAAGACGGCTTATCGAGTATAAACTTATGATGAAAGGCGTTAAAAAGGAAGATATTGCGCTTGCATACGAAGACGCGGAAACGGACGATAAAGTAAACGCCCGCGCCCTTGCGGAAAAGTATTTAAGAAATAAAGATAAAACCAAAGAGAACGTGATGAAAGCGTATAAGTATCTTATCGGCAAAGGTTTTTCGTACGAACAGGCTGACTATGCCGTCGCGATTTTCAAGGAAGATTATTAATGGAAAGAATTTTATCGGTCGCGGAAATGCGCGCGGCGGACATTTATACGATAACTAAAACGGGCGTTTCGGAAGAAATACTTATAGAACGCGCGGGGAGTGCCGTTGCGGAAGAGATAACAAAGCGTTTTAAAGGCGGCAGAGTACTTGTCTGCACGGGCAAAGGCAATAACGGTAAAGACGGCAAAGTTGTCGCGGCAATACTTTCAAAAATGCACGGGTTTTCCGTTTCGACGTTCAGCGCGGAAGTCGGGTTTTTTAAGATTTTCGAAAAGAAATTCGATATAATAGTCGATTGTCTTTTCGGTACGGGACTTAATAGGGAAATAACCGGCAGGTACAAGACCGCCGTCGAGAAAATAAACGAGAGCGGCGCTTTTGTTGTATCGTGTGATATTCCGAGCGGAATAAACGGCGATAGCGGTAAGGTTATGGGAGTTGCGGTAAAAGCAAATCTTACCGTCGCGATTCAGGAATACAAAACGGGACATTTTTTTAACGAAGGTATAGACTATTCGGGACAAGTGGTTGCAAAAGACATAGGAATAAGCGTATGGACGGAAGACTGTGCGAACCGTATAACCGATAAAGACGCGGCGTTATTATTCCCAAAGCGCCCGCGTAATATTCACAAGGGTAATTGCGGGAAAGTCGCGATAGTTGGCGGCAGTAAAAAATATTCAGGTAGCGTAATGCTGTCATATAATGCGCTTTGCGCATATAAAACGGGCGCGGGTTACGCGGCGGTTGCCGTTCCCGATTGCATTTTTAACGTTGTTGCGGGTGTGAATCCCGAGTGTATTATTCACACTCTTCCCGATAACGGCGACAGTATGGCGTTTAACGAAAGCGCATTAAAACCACTTTTAGATTACGATTCGCTTGCGTTCGGTATGGGTGCAGGGGTAACGGAAGATACTTATAAATCTCTTGTGTATTTGCTTGAACATTACACGGGCAGACTTGTGATAGATGCGGACGGATTAAACGCGCTTGCGGCTTTCGGAAAGGATGTTCTTAAAAGCGACGAGAGAAAATGCGACGTAGTTTTAACTCCGCATATCGGAGAGTTTGTAAGATTATCGGGCAAGAATAAAGACGAAATTAACAGCGATATTATTGCGCAGGCGAAAGCGTTTGCAAAGGAATACAATATCACGTTACTGTTAAAGAGTGCGGTCAGCGTAATAACGAACGGCAATAATGTTATCATTAACACGACGGGCGACGGCGGTATGGCAAAAGGCGGAAGCGGCGACGTTTTATCGGGCTTTATTGCGGGGCTACTGGTGAGAGAAGAAGAACCGTTTTTTTGCGTGGGTGTTGCGGCGTATCTGTTCGGACGCGCGGGCGAGATTGCGGCAAAAGAACAAAATTCGTATACAATCACGGCAAGCGATATAATTTCGGCGTTGCCGAAGGCGATAAATAAAGTTTTATAAGGAGAAATAAAATGAAATGCATGTACTGCGGTTGTGTTGATAGTAAAGTTGTCGACTCCCGTACTACCGAAGACGGAACGAGTATACGAAGAAGGCGCGAGTGTATGAACTGCGGCAGACGTTTTACCACTTACGAAACGGTGGAAAACACGCCGATTTTCGTGATTAAATCGGGCGGTGCAAGACAAGCGTTTGACCCGAACAAAATAAAGGCGGGTATAATAAAGGCGTGCGAAAAGCGTCCCGTTCCGGCAAGCGAGATAGATAAACTCGTCGCGGACATACAAAAGAAGATATATAATTCTCTTGTGCAGGAAATTTCGAGTAAAGAAATAGGCGAGATGGTTTGCGAAGGGTTAAAGGATATAGACGAAGTGGCGTACGTCAGATTTGCGTCGGTGTACCGTTCGTTTACTGATACTTCTTCTTTTATGAAAGAACTTGAAAAAATGGTCAAAAAAGACAAAAAATCTTAAAATACAAAAGGATAAATAATTATGGATAAGTGGGACGAGAGATTTATGGGCTTAGCGGAAACCGTTGCGGGGTGGTCAAGTTGTTTTCAGGAAAACCGCCACGTCGGCGCGGTCGCGGTAAAAGATAAAAGAATACTGACGACGGGCTATAACGGTGCGCCTTCGGGGATTGAAAGTTGTGCGGAGCGGGGCGAGTGTCTGCGCCGCGTTAAAAATATAGCAAGCGGCACTATGCAGGAAGTGTGCTACGCCGTTCACGCCGAGCAGAACGCCATAATACAGGCGGCGAAACTCGGTATCAGTTTAGAAGGTGCGACAATGTACGTAACGCACCAGCCGTGCGTTATTTGTACCCGTATGATAATCAATTCGGGGATAAAAAAGGTTATTTATAAAAACGGTTATCCCGACCCGTTTGCGTTGGAACTATTTAAACAGTCCAACGTGGAAATCATCAAATACTCCGATTTGTAATGCAATCGGTATATATTTTGGATTGAAATGCGGAACTTTTAAATATAATCGTTGATTTTGTCTTAAAAACGCTTGCAAAAAGAGGACATAATATCATATAATTATAGAGCGTTTTTATACGGAAAGTTGGCAGAGTGGTCGAATGCGGCGGTCTTGTCCGAAGGACATCGTAGCGCAAGCGGAGATGCAAACCGTGTAACGGTTTTCATAAGTTTTTAACGAGTTGAAATATTAAAGCAAACGGAAAGTTGGCAGAGTGGTCGAATGCGGCGGTCTTGAAAACCGTTGAAGTTCACGCTTCCTGGGGTTCGAATC
>JAFSLQ010000032.1 GCA_017448355.1 Clostridia bacterium
CATTTTTACTAAACGTGGCGCTAGCAAACATAAAGCAACTTAACGCAAGTAAAGTCGCAAACACGCTAAAAATTACTTTCTTAGTTAAAGTTCTCATAATTCACCACCAAATCCTTCTGACCACGGGTCGTCAGCATACCCGTCGCCACTCATAATAATAAAATCTAATACTTCATTTACAAAAAGTTGCAATTTAGGTCTCTGATAACGCTTTTTCATTTTTATCTCCTACACTTATTTTTTGAAATTATACCTAATTATTCTTCATTTTTATTATAAATTACCACTTAAACAAGGTCAATACACATTTTTCGTTAGAATTGCAGTTTTTTACACTTTTAAAATTATAAAAGGTCAAAAACATCTATTAAATTACTAACGATTTACTGGATAAGATTTTTTTAAAATATATTATTAAAATTTTCACAATCACTATAATTTATTAGTATAAAAGCGGGAAAAAATGTAAATTTCTTCCCGCTTTTGAACTTCCTACACACCTTTCGGTGCATCAACTGACCGCCATAATTGTGTTTTTAATTAACATTCAGTATACTATCGTTGTGCTTATCGATGTTTATAACCTTGCCGTCTTTAAACGTTACGTTATAATACTTATAATTGTCACCAACAACAACTGCCGGCAAAGTATATTCTTCGCAATAAATTTCGCCCGTAATTTCGTCGGTCAATTCGTGGTACGCTTCCGCGTGGGTGTGCCCGTCGAATATCGTCATCGGTAAGCCGTAGCCTTTAATTGCGTTAAGCAACGTGTATTTAGAGTCGTCAATATCCTGTAACGCTACGTGATTTAGCAAAACTATGCCCTTTACCGTTCCGTCCATCTGGCTTGCGACTTCCGCTTCCAGCCAGTTTATAACCACGTCGGGTATGGTAAAGAATTTAGTATAAAAGACAGTTTCAGGGTCATCCGCACCGTTGCTGTCAAAGAGTGCGTCCACCATAACAAACATTAAATCTTCGTACTTAAATACCCCTACCGTGCCAACATCTTCGACATACGGAATATAATCTTTAAGTTCGCTCTTATAATAGTACGCCGCCTCGTGGTTGCCGCAAAGATTGTACATCATTCTATTGTCTTCGACGTAGCCCGTTCCTTCGGAATTATACACGTTAAGCCCGAGTTCTTTCATTAAGCTTACCGCGTCGTACATATTATTTAATTTGCCGTCCAAAGAGTTTACAGTATCGCCGAGATTGATGTAGAACCGACTACCCGGCGTTTCGCTTACTATTTGTCTGAGTTTCGCATCCGCCTGCAGACAATGGAAATCACCGTAGTCCTTTTCGTCGAAATGCATATCAGACATAAGCGTTATCGTAAGCGACGCCGATGTTCTGTTTGCCATTTCCTGTTTGTTAAGATATCTATGCGAAATTTCAAACGTTCCGTCAGCAGTTGTCCTTATTAGCGTTCCACCGAGAACGGAAGAATTGTAATAGTCATATATGCCCGTCTTCGTTCCATAGGTATAACGTATACCATCGTAAACTATCGAAAAGTTATTTACGTGGTCGTGACCCGAAAATACAGCGTCAACGTTCGCCGATTTCATATCGGATGCAATTGACGTGCCGAACATATTTAAGTCTTCATTCTTTTGTCCGAAATCGCCGTCAACACCAGTTACATCAAGATTAAAGTTCTGACCGGTCGCCGCATAACCGTATTTATTTACGTACGCCGCTTGGAAATCCAACGACGGAATATGATAGCACATAAACGCAGGAACTTTTTCACCGTAAGCCGCTTCAATCGCCGCCGAAACACTCTTAAACCAATTTATCTGGTCGGGATAGATATCAGCCGCTTTTATTAAATTATAGTTACTGTCAACACAACCGTTACTGTCAAGCATATAGATAACGCGCCTGATTTTACCGCTTGCGTCAATAAGCCCTATCGAATAATTGCCGTTTCCGGTCAGGCTTCCACGTTTGAACAAGCAGTTTTGTGCCGCTTCGAGTTGCGCACACTGCCAGTCGACACCTTTCGCGCTCTCGTTATCATGGTTTCCGAATATCGGCGCCCAAGGAATACCGAACGAATCCATAAAATCAACTATTCTCGTCCAAATTTCGCCGCTATCGTCAAACCGTCCATAAATTATATCTCCCGTTAAAAGTATCAAGTCGGGCTGTTCGCTTTCTATAAGCGCACTAATATAGTTAAAACAGTTTTTGTCTATATTATATGGTCTCCACCATTCAATCATCTCCTCGCCCAAAGGAGTTTCCGACCTCTTTTGCGACGAGTCTATTATCTGCGTATCTGTAAGTTGAAGAATCCTCATCTCTCTGTCAGTCGGCATTTCCAAAACAAAGTCAACCAAATCCGAAGCAGACGTAATAGGTGTAAGTTTACATTTAATCGTAGAAGAACTGCTCATAGTGATACCCGTTAGTTTATAAACCGCATCATTGATATTTATAAGATTCGCACCGGAAGAAACTTGCGCACCGTTAATAAGCATAGATTTTATTTCTGCGCCGGTTACCGTGTATTCGCCGCTTATGCTGTTATAAGTTATCGAATACGGAGAAACGTAACCCTCTGTAACGCTTTCAATCTGTATACCAGACGCGCCGCTTACTATGGAAACAACTCCGTCAAGATAGCCCTGAATTACGGTTTTTCCATTAGTGCCCAATTCAAAATCATTGTACGCGATTTTAGACACATCGAAGATAGACCTTGTATAGTTATCAAGTTCTTTCCCGCCGTATAAGACAAATTCGTGATCGCCTTGGGTGACTTTAATATAGCCTATTCCAAAGAAGTCCGTTGTGAAGTTATGCGCTAAAATATTTACCAAAGACCCGTAATACTTATAGTAGCCGTCGGTTTCTGCCGTCTGTTCATTAATGAATCCTTGATTTACGATTTTAACGTAATCTACACCTTCCGTCTTTGCATTGTCTGTGAAATAATCGCCGAACGCCGTCATTCCCAAGTAAGTTTTCGGAACGATATAAGTTCCCGCTTCCACGTTGTCTTCGCCGTAAACGCTTACGAGATAATCGTAATTTGCCTTATCGACTTTGGTTTCGAATCTTATTCCGGTAGGATTATAAATCCTTATATACGCACCTTCCGTCGTTTCAAAACCAACCACAGTCGCCGTCACCGCCATATCTGCGTTTACCGTTAAAGTATGTTTAGAATTATAAATCGTATTGCCGACTTTAAAACTTACAAGTTTAACAGCCAAATCTTCGTCCGCGAATAAGTCAGCGTAATACTTAGCGCCGAGAACGGTTTTGCCGTTCTTTTTGGCGTAGGTTACCATTTCTACGCCGTTTATAGTATGCGTAATTTTAATACTTTCCGCCCACTCCCCGTCTAAAAACGCCAAGTGTGTTTCAGGCAAAATCACCATTAAGAATTCGGTAGATTCTATCGTCAATTCTTTATAGGTATCCATATTCGGAACGTATATCCACAAAAGCGACGTGCCGAAATACATTATTTCCGCACCGGGAATGTTTGCAAGCGCAACACCGTCTAATTTAATTTTTTCGCCGATTTCATCTCCGACAAGATTTTCTTCCTTCATACCGCCATTTACTTGGTTCGGTACGGCAGACAAATATTGCGAATACGACAGCAATACACCGTTTTTACCAGCGTAAACGTCGCCGCCCGCGTTGTTCCAGAAAATCGTCGCAAAAGCGATAGGTTCAGGTTCTTGATAGGTTACCCATTGTCCGCCTATTAATTCGAACTTCGCATAGTCAAGTACCTGACTTTCAAACTCCGTTCCCGCAATAACTTCTAAAATCACTTCGTCGGCGGTTTCCACAAGATTATCCTGATAATCTTTCGGTATTCTTATCTGAATAAATCCTTTGCCGTGACCGTAATTTATAGACGCGCCCTGTATTACTGCTAAACTTACGCCGTTAAGTTTAATACCCAATCCCGTTGTTAAAACGACTTCGGTACTGTTCTTCACCGAACCCAAGTCTTTATCGTATCTAAGCAACGTTCTGTATTTGCCATTTCCTTCATCTATATTATTATTTTCATCGTTCGCTATGCCCTGACATACTACGGTCGGTTCTTTCGGTGCACTTTCGTCTATGGTAATCGTTACACTATCAAAATATACTATAACATCGTTAGAAGATTTAGCACGTATTACTATATCGATGTAGCCAAGCGTTTCGTCTTCGTTCGTAAGTTGTGTCATTGACACGCTGTCAAGAGTGTATTCAAACCAGTCGCTTAAATCGTCACCCGTATAATCATGGAAATTCTGACCGTTGTTTATAGCCGTTTTGAAATAGTCCGTATTTTGAACAAAGTTATCAGCTTTTACTCTGACTTTTATACTTTCAACATCTACCCTACGAAGACCGGAATTTGACAAATCAAGTTTAAATCCCGCAACGCCTGCACCTGAAAGGACTACCGCTTTCAATACAGCGCCCGTACCGCCGACGGCAGTACCGTCTATAAACTCATAGTTACTATTCCAATCGGTCCTTTTAACTTCGAACTGCCAATTGTTGGTAAATTCCGATTCTAACGATTCAACTATCGTCACCATTACACTGTCAAAATACGCTATTACCCCCGCAGTCTTCGTACGCACGGCTATATCGATACTGCCAAGCGTTCCGTCTTCGTTCGTGAGTTGCCCCATTGACGTAGCGTCAAGCGTGTATTCTTGCCAAGTATTTAAATCGTCGGACTTGCTATAATCATGGAAATTCGTACCGTTGTTTAAAGCAGTTCTGAAATAATCCTGTCCTATAACAGCGTTTTCGGCTTTTACTCTGACGACTATGCTTTCAACCTGTTTAGCGCGAAGACCTGTACCTGTAAAATCCAGTTTAAATCCCGCAGTACCCGTTCCCGTGCTACGAGTAACTTTTAATACCGCGCCCGTGCCGCCGACGGTTGTGCCGTTAATGTATTCGTACTCATCGTTCCAATCCGATGCTTTTACAGCAAATTGACCGTTGTTGGTAAATTCCTTTTCTAATGTCGCCTCATCTACTTTTTCGGTAATAGTGATGGCGTCAAAATACACTATTACATTGTTAGAAGATTTAGCACGTACTACTATATCTACACTGCCAAGCGTTCCATCGTTGTTCGTAAGTTGCGCCATAGTAGCGGCGTTAAGCGTGTATTCAAACCAGTCATTTAAATCGTCGCCCGTGTAATCTACAAACTTCGAAGAGGTGTCTAAAGCCGTTCTGAAATAATCAGTACCTGTAACAAAGTTTGTGGCTTTTAATTTAATTTTTATGCTATCAATACTTGACGCAAGAATATTTTTACCCGTGAAATCAAGTTTAAAGCCCGCAACGCCTGCAACAGTGTTCGCCTGTAATACCGCACCTTCACCGCCTACGGACGTGCCGTCAATAAATTCGTAAGTAGTAAAACCCCAATTCGTCGTGCCTACAGTAAACTGGTCGTTGGTAAATAACACTTCATAATCTACTTTTTCGTTAATCGTTACGCTGTCAAAATACGCTATTACGTTGTTAGAAGATTTCGCACGTATTACTATATCTACACTGCCAAGTGTGCCGTCGTTGTTCGTAAGTTGCGCCATTGACGTAGCGTCAAGCGTGTAGTCAAACCAGTCGCTTAAATCGTCGCCCAAATAATCATGGTAATTATTACCAGTGTTTAGAGCCGTTTTGAAATAGTCCGTATTTTGAACGAAATTATCGGCTTTTACCCTGACGACTATACTTTCAACTTTTGACGCGATAAGATTTTTACCTGTAAAATCAAGTTTAAATCCGGCAACGCCTGCAAGCACAGTTGCTTTCAATACAGCGCCCGTACCACCGACGGCAGTACCGTCTATAAATTCATAAGCACTATTCCAGTCAGTTTTGCCTACCGCAAACTCACCGTCGTTGGTAAATAACGCTTCATAATCTACTTTTTCGACAATCGTTACACTATCGACATATAAGATTAAACCTGCGGTATACGCACGTATTACTATATCGGTGTAACCGAGCGTTCCGTCTTCATTAGTAAGTTGCGCCATAGTTTTATCGTTAAGCGTGTAGTCAAACCAGTCGCTTAAATCATCGGTCTTGCCGTAATTGACAAAATCCGAACCACTCAGTTTACTCGTTCTGAATTCGTCCGTGCCTTTGGTAAAGTTTTCAACTTTTACCCTTACGGTGATACTTTCGACTGATGACGCGCGAATACCCGTATCCGTGAAATTAAGTCTGAACCCCGCCGTGCCTGCCGCAATATTAGTGGTTTGCAATACCGCACCCGTGCCGCCGATAGCAGTACCGTCAATAAACGTGTGGGTACCGCCCCATGCAGTATTGCCTACCGCAAACTGACCGTTGTTGGTAAATTCCGTTTCTAACGCCGCACTATCTGCCTTCGCCGCATTTTTACTGAAAAACGCGGTAGCAAAGAGAATAAAACAAGCAGCGCAAAGTAGCGTCAAAAACCCAAGGCAAATGTTTTTAGTCAATGTTCTCATAATTCACCTCCAAATACTTAACCCTGATTAAAAGGGTCGTTCTGGGTGAACGGGTCCTCTGCCCATCCATCACCGGGACTCACCATGATAATGTCTTGCCTAATATAAGGTTTAAGTTCCACCGTCGGTTTCTGATACGATCTCTTCATTTTTATTCCTTTCGACTCTTATTGTAAAAATATAAATATATTCTTACATAAAACATTGTAAATTAGCAAAAATGCAATGTCAATATAAAATTTTTATAAAAATTGCATTTTTTAACACTTTTGGATTTATAATATATCAAAAAAAAGCGCTAAATCATTAATGATTCAACGCTTTAAATTTTTTAAATATTTTAATGTAAATTTTTATTTTTGACTTTGACGTGATTTTCTATATTTCCCCGGTGTTACGCCAAACTCTGCTTTAAATAAATTGATAAAATTACTTGCCGTGTTAAAATCCAATCTTTCAACGATATCTTCTATAGAGCAATCGGACGACGACAACATTGCCGCCGCAACTGCTAATTTTGATTTGTTTAAATGTTTTTTTAGTGATAATCCCATATATCGCTTAAACTGGGAACTTACATAACTGTGCGAAAATCCCGTTTCCTTTACAAGTTGCTCTACGGGCATTAACAAATATGCTTCTTTATCAAGATTCCTTAACATTTTTTTAATCCACTTCGGATAATTGTTAAAACACTCCTTTATTGCTACGTATTGCCCTAATATATAAGATACAATGCTTACATGAATCGCAGAGTTAGTCTTCGACATCGGCTCAAACACAATCGGTGTCATCATCTCTGAAATTGAAGATACGGCAATCGTGGATAAGCGGAAAAAAACAGGATATTCATCATCGGTTATATTGTAATACAGTCCATCGCTTATCAGGTCACAACATTTACGCATAACCTCTTCCGAAACATACAAGTCTTTTTGACAATATTTCATTTTAGGATTAACATGATAAGCGTGTATATCTTTCGGAGTTATTATGAAAACATCTTTCGCTTTTACTAAAACTTTTTTTATTTCGCCGCCAGCCCTCGAAAAAAAGTCTATCTCTGCTTCGCCTTCTTCTATGTACGTTATCTTAAAAAAAGTCGACCTATGCGGTCTCTTAGGAGGAACAAACCACACCGCCGCATATGGATTATCTTGAATTACACTTTCATCATACTGCTCTATTACGTAAGACTGGTTGTTTTGTTTTTGCAAATAACGTTTTACCATATTTCCTTTTCACCCTTTTGTACAACTCAAATATTAATTTAATATTTTTAACTAAAACTACAAAAAAGATTTTATGCTGTGTTTTATTTACTTTTACGTATTTATCATAATACAGTTTCAACGAACGCATAATGTTCTTGCAGTATACTGCTTTTACCGTCTTTCCAAGTGCCAAATCTTTCAAAGGTATAAGGCCCTACACTGAAATCTTCCTGCGCTTCGGTATGGAAAGGTCCTAACAGGTTTCTGTTGCCAACTGTTAAAACAAGTTCTATATCGTTTTCGCCTTTTACCGCAAAAGCAGAAATGTCAAGTTCGTTCGAGAAAATCATTTTACCCGCGTTCTGACCGTTTACTTTTACTTCTATAACGTGGAAACGTTTATCGATAACGAGTTTTACATCTTTACTTTTCGCAATGATTTTGCCGTTCAGCTTTATATCTCCGGCAAAGAAAGGATACCCGTCGGTTATAAGGTTTTTTACCGCCTTTTTGCGTTTGCCCAAATAAAAGTTTTTACCTAGCATAATATTGTCCGCTTTGCCTTTCTCAAAGTCGCCATATACGCCGAAATCACCTTTAAGGTAAGCCGCCTCAATATCTGTATCGTATGCAAGACAATTTTTAATTCCTTCAGTAACGTTTTCTCCGAAAAGAGCGTAATAAACGTTTTCGCCTTGATAGTAGTTTATTTTTGCAACTATTTCGTTTTTCCCTATTTCAAGTAAATCGGCTACATCGTATACAAACAGTTCTTTTTCAACATCCGAATATCCCGTTTTTGTCGCCGTTTTGCCGTTTACTTCTACCGAAATAAGATTAGTATTTTCAAGCAAAAGTTCACACCTCTCAGGCTTATCTTTCACTTCAAACTGATATTTTAAATACAAATCGCCTTTATAACGTTTTTTTAGCATTTCGTCAAACACGCCCATATGATGCAAAGGCTCGCTGTAATTTTTACCATCAAACGAATAACATATAAAGTCCAAAGTAAGATAATTTTTAACCTCACCCATCACTTCAAACGTATCAGGAATTTTAACGGGATACTTTTCGGTTTGCGATGCAAAACCGCTAACATCGTCCAAATATAACAAATAGGACTGATATTCTTCAAAGCGAAGTGTACCGCTTACCGAAACATATTCGTCCTTTAATATATCGTATGTCTTAAAGGATTTACCATTCTTTGCCGATATATTCCACGTGGTCGTGCCGCCAAGATTTACGCAGTAAACGAATTCTCTTCCGTCATCCGATATGCGGTGCGTAAAACGGATGTTTTCGTTTTCTTCGCCTTGTATCATCTGCGAAGATTTTATTTCACACAAGTCGGTATTTGAAGAGAGATAATTGTAATCATACTTTTCGCCCTCAAGATATTCGGGTTTATCGTCATACAGCCATACTTTACCGCCGTTTTTAACAAACTCTTTAAGCAGATTTTCGGTGGTTTTATCCATAGTATAAATTTTAGGCAAAATAAGATATTTATAAGTGCATTTGCCACAGATTAGGGCGTCGCCTTTAACCGCACCGTACTTTGCTAGTAAAGTTTCGTCGATAAAATGATGCGGTATTTGTTTTGCGCCGAGTTCTTCTATAAGCGCGGCAAAACTTTGATCTATTGCTTTTATACCAAAATCTTCACTATCGCGCTTATAGTCAAAATACGCGCTGCGTATAGGTTCAAGCACGGCAACGTTTACTATTTCGCTGCTTTCAGACAAAATTTTGCCAAGTACCGAAAAATAGTCGTTAAACGTTTTAAAATCCTTCTTTACCCAAGGATTAACCGCTGAAAAATGTGCGGGATAATCGCGCTTTCTCTGCCCGTGTTCGGTATATGGCAACAGGTGTTGACACATTAAATTTACGCCGTTGACGTACTGAAATTCCGCGATATGCTTTAATTCCTTGGGCGATACGTCCCAGCCTGCGCAACCGAAAGTTTCGGTTATGGTTTGTTTTTTACCGAGTTGCGCAGCCGCCGACCCCAACTGTTTCGGCGATAATTCGTTGCCTATGTTTCTGCCGAGCCAGTCAATACCTGGAATATGTTCGTATTCGTAGAACGGCATAACGCCACCGCAACACGTTATCTGATTGCCGAATGTTGTTTCTTCTACGTAATGTCCCGTAAGTTTATAGCCGTTTTTATCGCACCAGGTATATACCTTTTCCGCAAAATTTTTAAGCATTAACGCCTGCATGCTTTTCCAATATTTATAGCGGAAGTCGCGATATCCTTCTTTTTCCACGAACAAAAGTCCTAATTTATCGAATATATCTTCGCCGTATGTCGCTTTATAATAGGGGGGCAATACTTTAGTAAACGGTGTTGCCCAACGGAAATATTGCGGTTCATCGGTGAAAAAACCTTTTAGCCCGTAATCGTCGCGCTTTTTGTATTCTTCATGCGTGAGTTTTATAAATTTATCGACGACTTCCGGATTCAAAACGTCCGCCGTGGAAGAAGCATATTTTATGTAAAGATTAAGACAGTTTGCGCCGCTTTTAGTTCTCTTTAATTCTTCGCCGGAAATGTCGTACGAAACATCTGCGGTCTTGTCATATACACCGATTTTATATTCTATATATTTATCGTGATTTTCGATATCTTCCAGCAGTTTACCGCCTACAAAACCACTTGGCCAACCGTTTTCGTCGTATGCATAAGCCTGCATACCGAGTTCTTTTGCTTTTTCGCCGCATGCCTTAATGCATGAAAACCATTTATCGCCCAGATATTCCGTTTTCAGCCCGCCACGTGCATGCATGAAAAAGCCTCCCACACCTTGTGAGTGCATCCACTCTATTTGCTCACACAGAGTTTTCTCGTCAAGCACATCGTTCCATGACCAAAACGGAATACACTGATATTTACTTTCAACTTGCTTCATTTCAAAGTCTCCTGTTATTGCAAAAAATATTCCCTTTATTACTTTTCTTGCGAATATTTTTAATTCTAACATAAAACAAAGTTAAAATCAACTTTGTAAATCAAATATGTTAAAAATCTATTGTTTTTAGTATTACTCCCAGATATAACTTAAAACGCTTGCTTTTTGATTGCTATTATGATATATTATTAAAGTGCTTGGGGGTATAGCTCAGTTGGTAGAGCGCTTGAATGGCATTCAAGAGGTCGCCGGTTCGACCCCGACTATCTCCACCAAAATTGCAGTATTTAGAAATATTCACTCATAAAAGGTTTGATTTATGAAAAATTTCGATATCTCAACAGACTCCACTTGCGACCTTTACGCAAAAGAAATCGAAGAAAACGGGCTTTTCTTCTTGCCACTCACCTACACTCTGTCTGATAAAGGCGTCATCACCGAATATAAAGACGAGTTTACCGATTATCAAGAATACGTTGACTACTACAACAAATTGCGCAGCGGAATATTAAGCAGAACGAGTATGAATAACCCTTCCATCCACGAAGCGCATTTTTTGGAAATGGCAAAGGCGGGCGTTAAAGACGCAATTCATTTTACAATCAGTTACGGTTTGTGCCGCACGGTCGACGTGGCGCGCGAAGCGGTAAAAACAATACAAAAGGACTACCCTGATTTTAACTGTCTTTGCGTAGAGTGTTCTACGACAACGCTCGGTCAAGGATTTTTGGTTCGAATAGCAATCGATATGCAAAAAAAGGGCAAAACTTTACAGGAAACTTACGATTACGTCGAAAGCGTGAAGCGCCATATCCAGCACTTTATTATTGCCGACGACCTTATGTATCTTAAACGCGGCGGAAGACTGTCCGCAGCGTCTGCCGCAATAGGCACGATGCTGAACGTTAAACCGATAATAATTTTCAATAAAGAAGGAAAACTGACGACTTATAAAAAAGTGCGCGGTGCAAAACACGCTATAAACGCTATCGCCGACGAATACGCGCATTACACGATAAATAAAGACTATCCTACCGTATATATCGGGCATACGGACAATACGGAATATGCCGAACTTTTACAAAAGTTATTAAAAGAAAAATACGGTATAACCCCTGTTATCCGTATGATAGGTCCTGTCATCGGTTCGCATTTAGGACCTAACGCCGTAGCGTACATATTCCTATCGAACGAAGAAAGGCCGTTATAAAAAAACACATACGAATACCCCGCAACTTTTAGTTGCGGGGTATTGTTAATTTATGTGTGATTTTTATTTTCTATTATTAAAGCACCCTACTCCACATACTGCGAATCGCGCTGTTACCGTCCACACCGAAGTCTTTCATAACTCCGCAACGGTTAAGCGTGTCTGCGCTTGGGAACATTGTTTCGATAAACATTTCCTTCCAGCCTTCGGTAACGCCAGTAAACATACCGTCTTCATCGTCTTCGTAATATGCTTTAAGTTCTTCGTACGCGGACGCAACGGGCGAAATACAGCCTGCATATTCGCTGTTTTTAACGGCGATTTCCGTCGTGCAAAGGAACTTCAAAAAATAATTAGCGGCTTCAACGTTTTTCGCGTATTTACTTATAACGAACGCGTCAATATAGACGTTTCCGCCTTCTTCGGGAACAACGTACCAAAGATTGCGGTTGCCTGTCTGAGTTTCGCCGTCATCATCTTCGTAGTCGTTCATAACGTAACCCGCGTCGCACGACCACATTAATGCCACTGCGACGTTGCTTTCGCCTATCGCCATCTTAAATTTAACGTCGTCGATATCCCACACAGTACCTCTTTTAGCAGCGGTAAGAATAGTTTCCGCCTTGCTTATAGTCTCAGAACTAGCGTCTTCGAATACAGCCTGAATTGCATTTTTCTGGTTAACACCCGTCAAACCTGCAAGTTCATCCTTTGCGTTATAGATACAAGCCGCAGCATATGCGTCGCGCATAGATTTCTTTATCGACCTTTTGCCTTCAAATTCGTCGCCGAAAAGCGATGACCAACTTGTCAACTGCTTGCCCGTTTTTTCTATGTCGTAAACAAGACCGAGCGTTCCGTACATATAAGGCACGGAATACTTCAATTCGGGGTCAAATTCTTTGGAACTTTCAATATATTCCTGTTTGAAAAACCCATCTGCGGTAATATCTATTATAGATTTATCAACCTCTATCAACAACTGCTTTGAGATAAGATATTCTACCATATAATCGCTGGGACAAAGTAAATCGTAGTCGGCTTTTGCGCCTTCAACGGCTTTCTGAATATCTTCAACCGCTTCAAACGTTTCAAGTTTGACAGCGATTTTTTTGCCCGTTTCTTTCTCGTACCAAGTTTCAAATTCCTTGAATATACTTTCGTCGATATAGTCGCCCGGCATGTAGAGTTTCAACAACTCTTCACGCGAACTTCCGCAACCAACCAAAGCAACCGAAAGCGAGCACGCTAAAATAGCGCACAAAATAATGCTGATAAGTTTTTTCATCTTTTAGTTCTCCTTTTTGTTGATTTAATCTTAATGTAAAGATTGCTGTTTTGCTTTTTTGTTTTTCACAATATTATAAATCACGAGTACGATAAGTACAACCGTAAATATTATCGTCGAAAGCGCACGTATCTGATTAGGAATATTGTGTTTCATTTTGGTATATACGTACGTAGATATTGTTCCTATCCCTACCGAATACGAATTTACGTGCGTAATGACAAAATCGTCAAGCGATAAAGTAAAAGCGAGTGCAAAACCGGATATCATCGCCCCTGCAAGTTGCGGAAGCATTACCGTAATTAAACTCCGCATAGGACTTGCGCCCAAATCCATACTTGCTTCCAAAAGGTTCGGATTAAGTTGTTTCAGTCTTGGCGAAACGGTGAGTATGACGTACGGAGTACTTATGACCGTATGCGCGATTATAAGATAAAACATGCTGAAATTTACGGGTAATTGCAAAGTATCCCTTAAAAACAGCATTAAAGAATAGAACCCCATAGCGGTAACTATTTCCGTATTAACGATAGTAATCTGCGAAGACGCGTCCACTATCGCACGGGACTTTCTACGCATATAATGTATCCCTATCGCGGCGGTAGTTCCTAAAAGCGTAGCAAGTACCGAAGAAACCAAGCCTATAAGCAAAGTGTTTTTTGTGGCGTCTAGCAATTCGGCGTCTTCAAACAGTTTAGAGTATAACGACAAAGTCAAATTCCCGAAGTTCCCGCCTACCGATTTTGCCGAACTGAAAGAATAGATTATAATCACCGCAAGCGGCAAATATATTGCCAGCATCACGATGATAAGTATCGTCCATTTTAACGCCAAAGATACGACAGAAGATTTTTTCACGATACTTTACCAACCTTTTTTACTTTTGCCGACCTGCCAGAAAGCGATGTGCTTAAAAACACAACTACTAACACAATCAACAACAAAACGAACGAAAGCGCAGAGCCTAAGCCGTAATTATCGGCGTTACCGTCAAATAGTGTGGCGATATTCGCACCGATAACGCTTGTTTCCGCACCGCCCATCGTATCCGTTATAGCGTAAGAACTGAATATCGGCATAAACATCATACTGATACCGCTTATTACTCCGGGAAGTGATAACGGAAGAGTGATTTTGGTAAAAGTCTTAAAAGAGTTTGCCCCTAAGTCTTTGGACGCTTCGAGATAACTTTTATCCATATTCAAAAGCACGGTGTAGATAGGCAAAAGCATATACGGGAAAAAGTCGTATACCATACCTATTACCGCCGCCATATAACCTTCTTTAATGCCGATTATACCTAGTAGCGAATTAAGGGCGAAAATCCTTAACATAAAGTTTATCCACATAGGTATTATAAACAGCAACGCAAATATCGCCATTTTATTAAACGGCGAAGAAGCCAGAATAAACGCCACAGGATACGCTATTAAAAGACAAATTACGGTAGAAACCGCCGCTATACCTACGGTATCGATTATTTTGCTGAAATACCCCTTTCCGAATACGTCTTTAAAGTGGTTCAAGGTAAACGAACCGTCTGCCCCGCGAAAAGCGTAAACGAGTATAAGCAAAAGCGGTACGATAACGAAAACTATCGTTACGGTAAGATAAGGGAACGCAAACGCAGTCGGACGAAAGGTTTTAACTTTTTTACGCATTTACTTCCTCCTTATCGGGGTCGTAGCGTTCGAGTTTTACCTGTTTACCGTCTATAACTACCCCCACACGGTCGTCCATATCCCACTCGTCGGCAGTATCGATATAAAAATCGTCGTCGCTGTCGGTAAATATCTGCACCTGATAATACTCGCCTTTATAGACGCTTTGAGTGATGTTAGCGCCTATTACGCCGTCAGACTCGTCGTCGGTAAGCGTTATTGCTGTAAACGGCACGTAAACTATGACTTCGTCCCCCTGTTCAAAGCCTGCGGTCGGAATTTCAAATTCTCCGCCGCAGAAACTGACGAGATTTTCACCCGCAATTTTACCTATATGTTTATTAATCGTCAGCATTTTTTTCATAATATGTATGCTGTCGGGTTTTATTTCTAAGGAAACTTCCGAACCTTTTACAAATTCCTTCTGCGACTGAACGGTAAACTCATATCCATCCACCGCGACTTCCATTTCGTAATAAGTCCCTTTAAAAACGGTTGACAAAACTTCGCCGTCGAAATGACCTTTTCCGAACCCGTTTCTTATCTTGATATCTTCGGGACGGATAACAACGTCTATCTTCTCGTTTTTCTCAAACCCCTTGTCTACACATTCGAGAGATTTACCCAAAAACGAAATAAGATAGTCTTGTTTCATAATGCCTGAAAGTATATTGGATTCACCGATAAAGTCCGCAACGAACGCGTTACTCGGTTCGTCGTATATCTTTTTGGGAAGCGCGGTTTGTTGCACCACACCGTCGTTCATAACCACAACGACATCCGACATTGTCAGGGCTTCTTCCTGGTCGTGCGTAACGAAAATAAAGGTGATGCCAAGTTCTTCGTGCATCCTTTTTAACTCTATCTGCATTTCCTTACGCATTTTAAGGTCTAACGCGCCGAGCGGCTCGTCTAAAAGTAAAACTTTGGGTTCGCACACTATTGCCCGCGCAATCGCAACTCTCTGTTGCTGTCCGCCGGATAATGAATTCACGTCGCGATGACCGTAATCTTCAAGTCCGACGAGTTTTAACGCCTTGTTGACTTTCTGTTCAATTTCCGCCTTAGTATATTTTCTGAAACCGTTTTTTGCGTTACTGTCGGCTATTTTTTTAAGTTTTAAGCCGAACGCCACGTTTTTAAATACGTTAAGATGCGGAAAAAGCGCGTACTTTTGGAAAACGGTGTTAACGGGACGCTTAAACGGCGGTACGGCGGTAATCGGCACGCCTTCGATATATATCTCGCCGCTTGTGGGTGTTTCAAAACCGGCAATAAGCCTTAAAAGCGTCGTCTTGCCGCAGCCCGAAGGTCCTAAAAGCGTAACAAACTGCCCGCGTTTTATACCGAGACTTAAATTATCTAAAACCGTTTCGCCGTCAAACACTTTCGTAATATTTTTTATTTCTATAATATTATCGTTCTTTTTAGAAGAAACGGCGGTCGGTTGTATATCGTGTGTTTTATCGTTTTTAATGCTTTTGTTTTTGCCAAATAAACTCATCGTAATAACTCCTTAAAAAGACGGCGGTGAAGAAACCCAGATAAACTCTGCGTCAACGTCTTTTTTGTTCTCGATACTGTGCACGGTTTTCGCCGTAAAATAAAAACTTTCGCCTTTTTTGACCTTAACGTGTCTTTTGCCGAGATGCAAAACTATTTCGCCCTTTAACACGAACCCGAATTCTTCGCCTTCGTGCGGGAAATCGTCGTCCGTTTTCGCCCCGCCGTGCAGAACCATATGCACAGGTTCCATCACGTTTTTCTGCGCGTTCGGGACAACCCAGTTAAGCACGTATTCGTCCGTTATTTTTTCAATAAACTCGTTTTTATTGAACACGACTTTCTCTTCCGCGTCGGCGTCGGAAAAAAACTCCTTTAAATCCGTCCCCAGCGCCGATAAAATATCTATCAAAGTCGCTATCGAAGGGCTTGTCAGGTCGTTTTCAAGTTGAGAAATATACCCCTTCGTGAGTTCGCATCTGTCCGCAAGTTCTTCCTGCGTCAGATTACACGAAAGTCTTAATTCCTTTATCTTCTCCCCTAATACCATAACTCCCTCGAAATTTTACTGAGTTTAGACATTTCTAACAAAAAGTTTAATAAAAGTAAACTCATATAACGGAGAATATTATACAGAATAAGGGCGTATTTTGTCAACGATTTAAAGCCCGTTTTCGAGAATTTTTTTATATTTTTTTACTTAAAAAAAGGCAATAAAAAAGCCGCCCTTACGGGACGGCGCTACGGCAATAATTACCAGTCTTCTTTTATGTCGGTTTTAATATCGTCATAATACTCGAAATACTTGTCTTTATCGGATTTATCGCGCGAATTAATCCACTCTTCGGGATAGAAAGCGTCTTCTTCCTTTTCGTCCGATTCTCTCATATAGTCGTATTCGCTTTTTTCCTTTTGCATACTTTTCTCCCGCACGCAGAACAATTTTTGCACCCGCGCTTTTTGATTAAAATCAACGTACTAATTATAACGCCAAAAACAACTGTTGTCAACGCAATTATAGCCGCGCCGAAATTTGCAATCATAAACCCGAAACAGTTAATTATAAATGCAACAAGATACGCCGCAAAAACCTGAAAAATTATCATAAAACAAAAATCTTTTTTGCTTTTAAGTTCGTTTTTCGCTGTGGTCAGCGCGGCTATACACGGCGGCATAAACAGGATAAACGCCATAAACGCATATGCCGAGTACACTGTATTAAAGAGTGCGGCGGGATTATCGGATATCAAAGAAAGAGTTTCGATAACCGCTTCTTTTGCAAAAAGGCTTGAAATTACCGCAACGGACGACTGCCAGTTTCCAAAGCCCAAAGGAATAAATAAAAACTTTACTTTATCGCCTATAAAAAACAGAAAACTCTGCGTTACGTCGGTTGTATAACCGTGAACACCGAAACTTTGTAAAAACCACACCGCTACGGAAACAAGAAATATTACCGAACCTGCTTTTAAGATAAAGTCGACGGTCTTTTCCTTTAACGCGCCGTAAACGCCGCGAAAGGAAGGCATACGCAGGACGGGTATTTCCATAATCAGTCCCTCGCCGCCGTGAAAGTTTTTCAGTTTTTTAAGCAGCGCGCCGAAAACCATTATCACAAACACACTTAAAAAATACAGCGACGCGGTAATAAGTGGATTATTTCCGAATACAAGTCCCGAAAGCCAAGCAAAAACGGCGGTTTTTGCACCGCAAGGCATAAACGGGCTTAAATATATAGTAAGCCGACGCTCTTTATCGTCTTCCACCGTGCGTGAAGTCATAATTCCCGACACCGCACATCCGCACGATATCCCGATTGCCACAAGCGATTTGCCGCCAAGCCCTATCTTTTCCATAATCCCGTCAAGAAGGAACGCCGCACGAGCGGAATAGCCGCTTTCTTCTAATAGAGATAGCATAAAAAACAGCACTATAATCTGCGGCAAAAACGAAAGCACTTCTCCAACGCCCTTAATAATCGCTGACGCAATTAAAGAAGTAAACCACTCTGCCGCCCCGCTATCGTTAAGCGCCTTTGCTGTAACAACACCTAAATTATTTAATAGTCCCGCGATTTTGTCGCCGAAAAACCCGCCTATAACCGAAGTAAAAAAATAAGTGGCTGTGATTATAAGCATAAAAATCGGTATACCCAAAAATCTATGCATTAAGATTTTATCGGCTGTATCGGTAAAAACACTTTTATTTTCGGGCTTAATTTTTAAGGACTTATTAATAACGTTTAAAATAAATTTTTCTCTGTCTATGGGCAAAATCAGGCGCGGCACGGCGGCTTTTTCAGTTGCAAGTGCCATTAGTTTGTCGATCCCTGTATTCTTTCTTGCGGAAATTTTAACGACAGGCACTCCGAAAAATTTCGACAATTCTTTTTCGTCGATTTGAACGCCGTTTTTAATAAGTTCGTCGCAAAAATTTATTGCAATAACCATAGGTGCTTTTAAGAGCGTAAGTTCTGTCGTTAGCCGTAGGCTACGTTCTAAATTAGTGCCATCTATAACATTTATTATCGCTTTCGGGCGGTCTGATAAATATGCTGATACAACCTGTTCGTCTTTAGACGAGCCTTTAACGGAATACGTGCCGGGAAGGTCGGTGATTAGTACGCTTTTATCTTTTTTATAGCGTGCATTTTTACCTTCTACGCTGACGCCGGCGCGATTGCCCACTTTCTCGTTTTTGCCCGTTAAAAGGTTAAAAAGCGTGGTTTTCCCACAGTTTGGATTGCCCACAAGATAAATAGCGTCAGACATATTCCACCACGATTTTTTCGGCTTCCGATTTTGCTATCGCCAAGCGAATATTTTTACACTTGATTTCTATCGGAGTATTAAGCGGCGCGATATTGCATACAGTTATTATATCGTCTATATTAACACCGATATTTTGCAGTTTTAATTTAACGTTATCGTCATTTAAAAACCGTACGATTTTAACGCTTTTATAAGGTTTTATGTCGCTTAATCTCACGTTATATTTTATTATAAAAATTTTCCCGATATGTTAAAATTTTTACATATCGGGAACAGGTATATGATAAAAAGAAGGGTATAAACTTATTCCTGACCTTTCAACGCCTCGACCATATCGATTTTTTTGTTTTTATTAGACACCATAAGTCCGACTAATAACGACACGCCGAAAGTTAATAATATACTCACTGCAAAAGTCTTAAATCCCAGAGACAGCACCATTTCGTATTCTTTCGCAAGCGCGGTCAAAAGGTACTGCAATACGCCAACCCCTGCCGGTATACCGAAAATTATCCCTATTAAGGTAAGCCATAAATTTTGTCCTATCAAAATCCTGCCTATTTGCTTGTTTTTAAAGCCCACCACTTTTAACGTAGCCATTTCTCTGTATCTTTCGGTATAACTCATGACGCCGAGATTGTAAAGCACCACGATGCCGAGAATAACCGCCGCCACTATCAAAAGTGCAACCATTGTTCTCATTAAACTTAAAAACGTATCGAACGATTTTATAACGTCGCTTTTATTCTGCACGTTAGATATGGGAAAAACTTTTTCAACGTCTTTTTCGTTCGTATAAACCGTGTTAATTTGATACTCTATACCTAAACTCTCGGCAAACTCGTCGGTTATTACGATATTTTCTACCATAGACCGAAGTATTCCGTTGACTTTTACCGTATATTCCGCGTTAGTTCCGTATGGCTTAAAAGATATTTCGCCCCCCGGTTTAACGTTAAATTCTTCCGCTATTCTCGAACAAATATATGCTCCGTCGTCTTTTAAGTCGGTAAAGTTAAGCGTCTCGTTTACAAACTTCACGCTATCGTTTTCAAGGTGATAAATTTCAAGTTGAACGGTTTTATCACCTATTTGCACGCCGAGTGTCGCACCCCAATCTTTACCGTACCGCTCGGATACGGCTATCGCTTCGTCTGTCGTAACGCCTACGGTTTCAAGATTGATGCGCGCCTCGTAATTTATCGCATCGTAATAGAACACTTTAACGAACGCATCCAAGGTGTCTTGCATGCCGAGTGCGCCCACACACAACACCGTGCAACCGATTATCCCAAAAAGCGTCATAAGCGTTCTCGACTTGTGTCTTAAACTGTCGCGTAGATTCCAGCGTGCGCCGAAACATAGCCTATTCCAAAGTTTTGTCTTTTCTATAAATAGATTTTTAAACTTTTTAGGCGCGTAAGGTCTTAAAGTTTCCGCCGCCGAACCTTTAATTATGGATTTAACTGACAAAAATCCGATTAAGGTCAAAAGCGCTATTACACCTAAAAGAATAATCCAGCACATAAACGGCGTTTTAAGCGACCAGTCGGGTATATCGATATACGTTCCCATAGCGCCGTTCGGATTCATTATGTACCAGCCGAGAAGATACCCTATACCTATCCCTAAACAAGAACCAATTACACCTATCGTCAAGGCGAAAGAAGTATAATGCCGCACTATTTTACGGTTTTTGAAACCTAACGCTTTTAAAGTGCCTATCTGAGTTTTTTCGGCGGCAATTATCCTGTGCATTGTGGTTATCATCGTAAGCACCGCAATAAGCAGGAAAAGTACAGGTAAAACCGAACCCATAACCTGCCCTTCCTCTATTTCTCCGCGCGATTCACTCCAAGAAATAGTTTCGTCTTTGGATAAAACCACATAAGTCGTGCCGAGCGCTTTATCAACCGCTTCTACGAAATCGTTTTTATCCAAATCAGAAATCGCATTTATTTGAGTGTAAAACTCCGCCCCTATGGTGTTTTTAAACATAGCAGGCGAAATATACGCAAATCCGTAGGTGTTATAATCGGGCATAACTTGGTTGGCGTCCGGCAAACAAATCATATATTCGCCCGACTTTACAAGTCCCTTTACCGTGCCTGTAAGCGTTGTTCCGTTATAAATTAACTCTAACAAATCCCCTGTTTTTATGCCGTTTTGTGCCGCATACCTGTCGGAAAGCCATACGCCGTCTTCGCTTTTCGCGTCATAATTTTCACCGCTTACGCTTAAAACGCCGGATACTCTCGTATCGGAATTTACTGTAAGCGCTACAATATCGTCGCTGTTTTTAACCGAAGCGTTTACTGAAAAATACCTTGTAGCCGCCTTTATGCCGTCTATCGACAACACGGCATTTAAATCGCTTTCGGAAAAACCGGTTTTTGAAATTATGCGATAGTCGGCAAACCCCGTTTCTGATAAAAAGGCGTTCGTGTTTTGTTCAAGGGTGTACCACTCCATATTAAAGCCCACAAACACGCCTATCCCTATAGCAATCATAATTATCATCGATAAAAATTGCGCCTTGTATTTAAGAATAGTCCTGAAAAGTTTTTTTGCAAGCATATATCACCACTCAATCTCGTCTATCGCGGCGGGTTCTTTTTGTTCTTCGCAAGAAAGAATTTTACCGTTTTTTACACGTATCACAACGTCAGCCATTTTGGCAATATTCTGATTATGTGTTACGATTACTATCGTTTTATTGTAGTTTTTTGCCATATCTAATAAAAGTTTTAATACCATAACGCCCGTGCCTGAATCGAGCGCGCCCGTAGGCTCGTCGCAAAGAATTATTTTAGGGTTTTTCGCAAGCGCGCGGGCAATAGATACCCTTTGCTGTTCCCCGCCCGAAAGTTCTGAGGGAAAATTGTTTTTGTGCGATAAAAGCCCCACTTCGTCGAGCATTTTATCTGCGGGTATAGGATTTTTAGCGATTTCGTTAATTAATGCAACGTTTTCGTACACAGTAAGCGTCGGAATAAGATTATAAAACTGAAACACAAATCCGACCGTTTCCGCACGATACTCGGCAAGTTCATCACTAGATAGTTTTGAAATATCTTTCCCGTTTACCGTTATCGTACCGCTCGTCGGGCTGTCAAGCCCCCCAAGCATATTAAGCAGCGTCGATTTTCCCGCGCCCGAAGGTCCTAATATAACTATAAACTTACCTTCTTCAAGCGCAAGATTTATTCCGTCAAGCGCGTTAAGCACATGGTCGCCACTCGTATACGTTTTTATAACTTCCTTAAACTCCACTACGTTCATAATATCTTCTCCATTATGGTTAGCATAAACTAACTTTATTCAAAAACGTTTGGTTAGCATTTGCTAACCAAAAATATTATAATATTGCAATAAATAAATTGTCAAGTAAAAAGTGTATAATAAAATAAAAAAGATTAAAACGTTGACTTTTTTCGGATATGATATTAAAATATAATTGTAATAAAGGGGACATTATGAAAATTCAGGAATCGGGCGAAATGTACTTGGAGTCGATTTTGATTTTATCCAAGCGAAAAGGCGCGGTAAGGTCAATAGATATTGCGGAACATCTTAACTATTCAAAGCCAAGTATTTCCCGCGCTATGAGTATACTGCGTGCGGAAAATTATATTTATATCGATAAAAACGGGCATATATTTTTAACTGAAAAAGGTAAGTGCGTGGCGGACAAGATTTACGAGAGACACACAGTTTTAACGGCACTTTTGACCGAGATAGGCGTATCCCCCGAAACCGCGGCGGACGACGCTTGTCGAATAGAACACGTCATTTCCGACGAAACCTTTAACGCTATCAAAAACAAAATGAAATAAAAAATTATAAAACAAAGCGCGGGCGTAGGATTTTTATC
>JAFSLQ010000033.1 GCA_017448355.1 Clostridia bacterium
AAACGGTAGGCGATATAATTAATTTGATTGAAAAAGCAAAAAATTAATTTTATTCTTAATCTAAACTCAGCGCGCCCGCAAACATTGCGGGCGCGCTGAGTTTATAAACACATAATTATTTTTTAATCTTAAATAGTCTTTCAAAGGATTTTTGAAGAAAGATTGATAACGGCACGTCGAGAATTACTATACCTATCAACACTAAAATCAGCACGTAGTTTTTGGATAAAGGAACAAAGCTACTAAACCCGAGCATAGGAATTCCATGAAAGACAGTCGTTAAAAATACAGCGATAAGCAAGGCTGTTGTAAAAGATAAAAGCGAAATTCGGAATTTATTAAACGGATAACATATAACGACCAGATTAATAAGTCCCGAAAATGTTAGCGCATAAACGCTTAACGTTTGGTATAATTCTTCCGAATATATGTCGCCCGCTATTAAGCCGAACAAACGTACCGCACCGACGCTTAACGCCATCAAATACGCACCTGGGAAAGATTTTTTGACTACGTAATGTAAAAATTTACCTTCCACTCGCATCTTGTTCGGTTGTAACGATAAAAAGAAAGAAGGAATACCGATTATTATTATTTCAAGCAAATTCATTTGACGTAAGTCAAACGGATATTTCGTCGTAACGGGGATTACTAAGGTGACGAAAGCAATTAATAACGTGAAAAAGGTTTTCATTAAATATAGCGAAGCAGCACTTTGCACGTTATTTATAACCCTTCTGCCTTCAAATACGACGTTCGGCATCGAATTGAAATTATTGTCAAGCAGTACGATGTGTGCAACGTTTCTTGCCGCGTCGCTACCTGATGCAACGCTTACTGCACAATCCGCTTCTTTTAATGCCAAAATATCGTTAACGCCGTCACCGGTCATTGCGGTGGTGTGTCCGCTTTTTTTCATACTTCTTATAAGTATGGCTTTTTGTTCGGGGGAAACCCTTCCGAAAACCGTATACTTATCTGCCGCATCCGCCACCTCTTCGTCGCTTAGTCCTTCTAAACTAATATAGTTTTCGGCATTTAGTATGCCCACGCGCTTTGAAACTTCCGAAACCGTAACAGGGTTGTCACCCGAAATGACTTTCACCGCAACTCCGTTATCTTTAAACCACTTGACGGTCGATTTAGCGTCTTTGCGTATATTGTCTTCTAAAAGAATAAGCGCATACGGTACGAAATCTTGGGGGATTTCTCCGTCATTTATACTGCCCGCGCTGTTTGCAAGCATTAAAACCCTAAGTCCCAACGAGGCGTATGTGGTAATTTCTTTTTCTATCATAGAATAAGTGTCTTTGGAAAGTACAAATTCCGGTGCGCCGATAGAAAACGTGCCGCTATCTGTAAACTCGACTGCCGATAATTTTCGTTTTGAGTTAAACGGGAGAGAATTTACTGCGTTTAATATTATCTTATTGCCTGCAAATCGTTTAAGCGCTAGCGCGGTTTGGTTGGTGTCTTGTAAAGTGCCGACCATAGACGAAATAACGCTTTTTATCGTATTTAAGGACAAATCGGATTTAAGCGGTACAATCTCTTTAACGTTCATATTTCCGTCGGTAATCGTACCGGTTTTATCGAAACAAATCGTGTCGACCCTTGCGAGCATTTCCAGAGAATATAAGTCTTGTACAAGAGTGTTATGAGCGGCAAGTTTTATTATTCCTACCGCTAACGCTAAACTTGTAAGCAAAAACATACCGCTGGGAATCATGCCGATAATCAAAGTTGAAGTGCTTAAAACCGCGTCGTTAAATTGAAATTTGCCGATAAGCGTTGTTTTTATCATAAATGCGAACGCAAATGGGATAATTATAAAGCCAAGCGATTTAATCATTATTCCTAAGGAAGACATTAGTTCCGAGTGCGGTTTTTTGTACTTTTTTGCTTGGGCGGATAACTTTTGTACGTAATTATTTTTGCCTACGCGTTCCGCCTGTACTGTGCAACTGCCCGCAACGAGAACGCTACCTGAAAGCAATAAATCTCCGGATTTTTTCTTAACGTTTACCGATTCGCCTGTTAAAACGGATTCGTCGACTTCAATATTGCCGTCTAAAATTATGCAGTCGGTAGGTACTTGGTTACCGATTGTTAATTTGATTATATCGTCAAGAACAATATTTGTAGGGGATATTTCCATTAAATTTCCGTCACGGATTACCGTACACTTGTTGCTTGATAAAAGCGACAGTTTATCTATACATTTTTTAGCGCGTATTTCCTGTGAAACGCCTATGACAATGTTTAATAGATAAACAAGCACAAAAACAAAATTAAGAAGCGGCGCTTCCGCATACAAAAGTGCGATAAAAACTATAAGACCCAACAAGTTGAAGAACGTAAACGTGTTTTCAATAAAAATATTTAAATAGGATTTAGAATATTTTTTGGGATTTTCATTGATAAGTCCGTCATTGATTCTCGACTTAACCTGAACGGCAGATAGCCCCGACTGCACAGTCGGGGTAAATCTTTCGATTAGGTTTTGAGGTTTTATTTTGGTTTTTTTCATAGTCTACACTTTTAAAGTATTATATTTACCAACCGTTTGGGAACTATTATAAGTTTTTTAATTGTTTTTTCGCCGATTTCCGCAGAAAGTTTTGCGTCTGCATATATAAGTTTACGTATTCCTTCTTCGTCGATTTCGGTTGGGACTACCAGTTTTGCGCGCATTTTGCTGTTTATCTGTACGGCAATTTCTACTTCGTCAAGGATAAGCGCGTTTTTGTCGCAAACAGGGTAGGTGGAACGGAAAACCGACTCTTTATTGCCGAACATTTCCCAGATCTCTTCCGAAAAATGCGGCGCACAAGGCGCTAAAAGTTGTATAAATTTAAGGAAACATTCCTTAAACAACGGATAATTTTTGGTTTCGTTCAAATCGTATTTGGTAAACGCATTTAAAAGTTCCATAAGTCTTGCAACCGCCGTGTTAAACGAGAAGTTTTCCATATCTCTGTCCACGCATTTTATGGCGTAATTCGTAGCGTACAAGAGTTCTTTTTCCGCTTTTCCGATTTCCGTGTTGTTGTCGCTACTAATAGAAACAAGGTTTACGGCAAGGCGTTCCACACGGTCTAAGAATTTAATTATCGCCTTAATGCCGTCGTCACTCCACGGACCGCCTTCGGTATAGGAGAATCCGAACATAAGGTAAAGCCGCAAAGTGTCCGAACCGTATTTTTCAACGTAGGGGTCAGGGGCGATAATATTGCCCTTGGATTTACTCATGCGAAGTCCGTCAGGCCCTAAAATTACGCCTTGGTGTACAAGCGATTTAAAAGGTTCGTCAAATTTAAGATATCCCATGTCGCGAAGAGCCTTTGTGATAAAACGCGCATAGAGAAGATGCATGCAAGCGTGTTCCGCACCGCCTACGTATTTATCAACGGGAAGCATTTTGTTGATAATTTCAGGGTTAAACGGTTCTTTTGCGTTTTTCGCATCAGGATAACGCAAATAATACCAACTCGAACACACAAACGTGTCAAGGGTATCAGGGTCGCGCTTTGCGGGCGCGCCGCATATGGGGCAGACCGTATTCATAAAACCTTCGTGTTTGGCAAGCGGAGATTTGCCGTCGGGTTTAAATTCCACGTCATAGGGAAGTTTAACGGGTAAATCGCTATAAGGCACGGGAACTGCGCCGCAATGCTTACAGTGTATTACGGGGATAGGCGCACCCCAGTATCTTTGACGAGAAATAAGCCAGTCGCGCAAGCGGTAATTAGTTTTATGTTCCGCTTTGCCTTCTTTTACGAGTTGGTTTATAATCGCTTTTCTTGCTTCTTCGCTGGTCATACCGTCGAACCCCGGACTATTCATAACTATACCGTCAGAGCAGAAGGGGAGTTCGTCGTCGCAATTTACGCCTTTAATAACTCTTACGATAGGTAAATCATATTTTTTAGCGAAAACGTAGTCTCTTTCGTCGTGCGAAGGAACGCCCATAACCGCGCCCGTTCCGTAAGAATACAAAACGTAGTCGGCGCAGTAAATCGGCACGGATTTGCCGTTAATGGGGTTAATAGCGTTATGTCCGATATAGACGCCGGTTTTTTCACGCGCGGTTGAAAGTCTTTCTATTTCGTTGGTTTTAGACGTTTCTAATATATACTCTTCAACCGCTTTTTTCTGCTTGTTAGAAGTAAGTTTTTTAACGAGAGGATGTTCTGGGGCAAGCACAACGTAGGAAACGCCGAAAAGAGTGTCGGCTCTTGTTGTGAACACCTTGAATTTATCGCCGCTTTCGGCTGTAAATTCTATTTCGCCGCCCGTGGATTTACCTATCCAGTTTTTTTGCATAAGTTTGGTTTTTTCCGGCCAGTCAAGGTCGTTTAAGCCTTGCAATAATTCTTCCGCATACTCGGTAATTTTGAAAAACCACTGCGTAAGGTCTTTTTTAACGACGGTTGCACCGCACCTTTCGCACTTTCCGTCAACGACCTGTTCGTTCGCAAGAACGGTTTTGCAGTCCGGACACCAGTTAACGGGTGCTTCTTTCCTATAAGCAAGTCCTTTTTCGTACAGTTTTAAGAAAAGCCATTGCGTCCACTTGTAATAATCTTCGTGGCAGGTCTTGATTTCCGCATCCCAATCGAACATTGCGCCCATTTCGCGCAATGTCTGTTCCATATTTGCTATATTTTGTTCGGTGGAATCTTTGGGGTGAACGCCGGTTTTTATTGCGTAATTTTCAGCGGGAAGTCCAAATGCGTCAAAACCCATAGGTTGAAAAACTTCAAACCCCTTCATTTTTTTATAACGCGCAAAACTGTCCGTCGGACCGTAGTTATACCAATGTCCGAGATGAAGTTTAGCAGCCGACGGGTACGAAAACATTTCAAGGCAATAATATTTTTTGTCGGCATTTTTATCGTTAAAGTGAGCAAGACCTTCCTTTTCCCAAATTTCCTGCCACTTTTTTTCTATTTTCTTCATGTCCATAACGTTGTTTTCCTCCGAAAAAGTCAAGTATATTTTTAACTATTAAACATTATATATTATAAAAAAATTCAAGTCAAGCAATATGCGGCGACAAACATGCGAAAAGGAATTAAAAAAATCATATTAAAAACTATTTTTCCGCTTTTAACGTTTACAAAATCTTTCAAAAATGATATACTCTTATTGTAATTTTCTAAATGGTGGGAACTAAGATGTTAAAATCTCCTTATTACGATACTAAAGCCGCAGAAAGTATGTTTAAAGCGCTTTACGGTGAAAACACGTTATTGCAGTCCGAACGTTATTCTAAGGCGTTTGATACGTTTAAAAAACTTTATAATGCCGATTCGGCTTATATCTGTTCTTCAAGCGGCAGGGTAGAACTTTTAGGTAATCATACCGACCATAACGGGGGGAAGGTTCTTTCGTGCGCTATAAGTCTTGACACTCTTGCTTTTTTTGTGCCTAACGATTTAAATATTGTCAATGTTTATAGTGAAGGCTATGGCAAAATTGTCGTTAATTTGAACGATTTAAGCGATACTGAAAACGGTACGACGCTATCGCTTATTAAAGGTGTTGCAAAATGGTTTGTCAGTAACGGATTCAAAATCGGGGGATTTAACGCTTATGTTACAAGTACTGTTTTAAACGGCGCCGGTATTTCAAGTTCCGCGGCGTTTGAAGTGCTTATTTCCGAAATTTTGAACTTTCTGTTTAACGATGGTAAACTGACAAACGAGCAGAAAGTAAAAGCGTCGCATTTTGCGGAGAACGTGTATTTCGGTAAGCCTTGCGGGCTTCTTGACCAAACGGCGATTGCGTACGGCGGACTAAAAAAACTCGATTTTAAAGACCCAAACAAATTAAGTGTAGAAAATATCGACGCAAATCTTGATGATTATACGTTGATTTTAATAAATACGGGCGGCAGCCACGAAAACTTAACCGACGAATATGCTGCTATTCCTGCGGAAATGAAAATAGTTGCGAAAGCATTTGGGAAAGAAAGGCTTATAGATATAGATGAAAACGAGTTTTTAAATGCGGAAAAATTAAAAACTTTACCAGATAGGGCAATATCGCGCGCTATCCATTTTTATCAGGAAAATAAGCGTGTAGACAATGCCGAAAACGCGCTTATTAAAAACGATTATGAGACGTTTTTGAATTGCGTAAGAGAATCAGGGATTAGTTCTCTTTGTAAATTACAAAACTGTTTTGTTCCGTCAAGTCACGAGCAGCCTATTTTGAGAACGCTATTTATTGCTGAAAAATATTTAAAAGGTGGGGCAAATCGTGTACACGGCGGAGGTTTTGCGGGAACGATATTGAATATCGTTAAAAACGACGATAAAGACTTTTTTATAGAAAACGTAAGCAAGTTTTTCGGAAGAGAAAACATTATTCCGCTAAAAGTAAGAAAATTTGGCACAATCGTATTGTAAATTCTAACGATTTGCATAATGATTATGTCAGACATAACGGTGTAAAATGAAAGAATTATATGAAAATCCTTTGATAACAAGATACGCGTCAAAAGAGATGGCGCAAAACTTTTCGGACGATAAAAAGTTCAGGCTTTGGCGCAAACTTTGGATTGCGCTTGCGGAGTCGGAAAAAGAACTTGGACTTCCCATAACTGATGAGCAAATAGACGAATTAAAAAAATATGCCGACGATATTAATTATGACGTTGCGACGGCGTTTGAAAAAGAAGTCAGACACGACGTAATGGCACACGTAAAAGCGTACGGCGCGCAAGCCAAAAGCGCGGCTGGAATTATTCATCTCGGCGCTACAAGTTGCTACGTGGGCGATAATGCAGAGTTAATTATAATAGATGATGCACTTAATATTGTGTTAGAAAAACTTGTTAACGTAATGAATAACCTGAAATATTTTGCGCTGAAATATAAGGATTTACCAACATTAGGTTTTACACATTTTCAGCCCGCACAATTAACGACTGTCGGAAAGCGTGCTTGCCTGTGGCTGGAAGATTTATTGATGGATTATGAGTCGTTAAAAGCCTTAAAAAACAATTTCAAACTGCGCGGAGTTAAAGGGACAACGGGAACTCAGGCAAGTTTTATGGAACTTTTCGATAACGACGAAGAAAAAGTCAAAGAACTTGAAAAACTTGTAATCAAAAAACTTGGTTATAATAAAGTTTTTCCGATAACGGGACAAACGTATCCGAGAAAATTCGATTACGACGTTCTTTCACTTTTGTCCAAAATCGCACAGAGCGGTTATAGGTTTGCAAACGATATAAGGCTTTTGCAAAGCATGAAGGAAATTGAAGAACCGTTTGAAAAAAACCAAATAGGTTCTTCCGCTATGGCGTATAAACGCAACCCTATGAGAAGTGAAAGGCTTTGTTCGCTTGCAAGATTTGTTATTAGCGCGCCGACCAACACAGCATTTACGGCGGCAACGCAATGGTTTGAAAGGACTCTTGACGATTCCGCAAATAAACGTATCGTAATAGCGCAAAGTTTCCTGGCAGTTGACGGAATTTTAAAATTATATATGAATATTTCCGAAAATCTTGTGGTTTACGAAAAAGTCATCAATAAGCACGTTATGGCTGAACTTCCGTTTATGGCGACCGAAAATATTATCATGGAAGGCGTAAAGCGTGGGGGCGACCGTCAGGTTTTGCATGAGAAAATACGCAGACTTTCGATGAAGGCTGCTGAAAACGTAAAACTAAACGGCGCGGATAATAATCTTATTGATTTAATTAAAAACGACGACTCGTTTTCCGGCGTTAAAGACGTGTTAAAAGACGTTTTAGAACCGGCAAAATATACCGGACGTGCGCCTTCGCAGGTAGTCGAATTTATAGAAAATGAAATTGAACCTATAATTAAAGAAAACAGCAATAAATTAGGATTAAAGGACGAAATTTCCGTCTAAAACATAAATATATGCTTATAGATTTTCATACACACATTTTTCCGGATAAAATTGCAAAAAGAACGATTGACGTGCTTGCCGCGAAATCAAAATCAACGCCTTACACGGACGGTACTGCGGCAGGACTTATTGAGCATATGAATTTGTCAAAAGCCGATATCTGCGTTAATCTTCCCGTTTTAACAAAGCCCGAACAGTTTGACAGCGTTTTGGAATTCGCAAAAACAATTAACGATAAATATTCAAGCGGAGAGCGGCGCATTTTATCTTTTGCGGGCATGCATCCGTGTTGCGAAGATATTAAAGGTAAAATGAAACGCGTTAAAGATGCTGGGATAAGGGGTGTGAAAATTCATCCTGATTATCAAGGCGCTTTTATAGATGACGACGGTTATATCGAAATATTTAATGCAGCAAAAGACAACGACCTTATAGTTATAACACATGCGGGTGTGGATAACGGCTTTTTAAATGAACCTGTCAAGTGTCCTCCAGAACTGTGCGCAAAGGTATTGGAAAAAGTAAATTACAATAAGATTGTTTTAGGACATTATGGCGGACATAAACAGTGGGAAAAAGTTCTGGAATTCCTTGTTGATTTTGACGTTTATTTCGATACTGCTTTTACTTTTTATAAAATAGATAAAGCATTATTTACAAAAATACTTTATGCCCACGGTGCGGACAAAATTCTTTTTGCTTCGGATTGCCCATGGAGTGATATAAAACGAGATAAAGAAACATTTATATCTTACGGTCTTCCGCAAGATATAAACGAAAAAGTTTTGTATAAAAATGCATTAAAATTATTACAATTATAGGTATAATTATGGATATTAACGAAAGAGCATTAGGACTTGGCAGTAAACGTTCCGTTATTAGGGAACTTTTTGAGTACGGTAAAAAGCGCAAGGCAGAAATAGGTGCAGATAAAGTATTTGATTTCAGCCTTGGAAACCCCAGCGTTAACCCGCCCGAAAAAGTACAGGAAACCTTAAAATCGTTACTTTTAACGTATGACCCTATGGCTTTACACGGTTATACGTCGGCACAAGGCGATTTATCGACAAGAACCGCAGTTGCAAACGCATTAAATAAACTTTGCGACTTTGAAATTTCACCTAACTTAATATATATGACCTGTGGTGCTGCGGCGTCGCTTACAGTATCGTTAAAAGCCATTATTAATAAAGGCGACGAGTGTGTTGTTTTTGCGCCTTTTTTTACCGAATATAGGGTGTTTATTGAAAACGCCGAAGGGGAAGTTGTCGTTTCAAACCCAGATGAAAAAACTTTCCAAATCGATTTTGACGATTTAACGTCCAAAATTACCGAAAAAACGAAAGCGGTGATAATCAATTCGCCCAATAACCCCAGCGGGGTAGTTTATACGGTGGAAACGATTAAAAAGTTAAGCGATATTTTGCGCTCAAAATCCGAACAAATCGGGCATACTATTTTCCTTATTTCCGACGAACCGTATAGAGAACTTGTCTATAACGGACAAAAAGTACCGTTTGTTATGAACTATTATGATAATAGTATAGTCTGCTATTCGTATTCTAAATCTTTATCTTTACCGGGTGAAAGAATAGGATATATTGCAGTTTCACCCAAAAGCAATGAAGTGTCAAAATTATACAATGCGGTATGTGGTGCGGGTAGAAGTTTGGGATTTGTATGCGCACCGAGTTTATTTCAAAAACTTATTGCAGACTGTGCGGACTTAACTGTGGATATAACTGCGTATAAAGAAAACAGAGATATTTTATACGAAAATTTAACGGCTTACGGATATAAATGCGTGAAACCCGACGGTGCGTTCTATCTATTAGTAAACTGTTTCGGTTTAGATGCGATAGAATTTAGCGAAAAAGCAAAACAACACGAAATTTTAGTCGTACCTTGCGACGATTTCGGCATAAAGGGATACGTAAGAATAGCGTATTGTGTAAGTAAAGACACAATAGTAAACTCTTTACACGCTTTCCGTGCGCTTGCAAAAGAATTTATTTAATCAGAAAAAAGCAAGCCCGCCGCAAGTATTTTGCGGCGGGCTTGGTATTTAGTATTTTTTCTTTATTTAGCCGTTAATTCAAAAAGATGTTCCTTGTAACTTTCCATAGATTTTAAGATTATTTTCACCGCTTCATCTTTGTCGGCAACAACGTCTACGCTGGTATCCTTATATTCAAGTTGCTTATAAACTTGAAAGAAATGTTTCATTTCGTCAAATATATGCGTAGGCAGGTCGTGTATACTCTTATATGTATTATAATTCGGGTCGGCAAAGGGGATTGCAATAATTTTTTCATCAATCGCGCCGTTATCGTTCATCACAATAACGCCGATAGGGTAACACTTAACCAAACTCATCGGAATAAGGCTTTCGGAACACAAGATAAGAACGTCCAAAGGGTCGTTATCTGCCGCTAAAGTGTGTGGAATAAAGCCGTAGTTAGCAGGATAATGCGTGGAAGTATAAAGTATTCTGTCAAGCCTAAGTAAGCCCGTTTTTTTATCCATTTCATACTTTTGTTTTGAACCTTTGCTTATTTCAACGACTGCCACGAAATTTTCGGGCAAAATTCTGTTGCTTTCAATGTCATGCCAAATATTCATATTTTACTCCTTTTGCATTATTTTAACATAATCTTTTTTATTAAGCAACTAAATTTGACTTTTACTTGTTTTTTTGATAAAATATATTGGTTAAATTAAAAGGAGTAACTTTGATGAGCGAAAATTGTACGCACGATTGTTCTTCTTGTAGCGAAGATTGCGCAAGTAGACAACAAATTGTTAAAGAAAAATCCAACGAAAAAAGCAATATAAAAAAAGTTATCGGCGTAATCAGCGGAAAAGGCGGCGTAGGGAAGTCTTTCATTACTTCTATGCTTGCCATAAGCGCGCAAAAATCGGGCAAAAAAACCGCGATATTAGACGCAGATATCACAGGTCCGTCAATTCCTAAATTATTCGGTATAAAAGATAAAGCATATTCGCCTGACGGCAAATTTTTAATGCCTGCCGAAACGGAAAGCGGTATAAAAGTAATGTCTATTAATCTTTTACTCGAAGATGACTCCGACCCCGTGGTGTGGCGCGGTCCTATCATTGCGGGAACTGTAAAGCAGTTCTGGACGGATGTTATGTGGGGAGACGTGGACTATATGTTCGTCGATATGCCGCCGGGAACGGGCGACGTGCCGCTGACGGTCTTCCAAAGCCTGCCGATTGACGGTATAATTATCGTATCAACTCCGCAAGAACTCGTCTCTATGATAGTGGAAAAGGCCGTTAAAATGGCTGAAATGATGAATATCCCGATTTTGGGATTAGTCGAAAATATGTCTTATTACGTTTGTCCTAAATGCGGCGAAAAAATCTACGTTTTCGGCGAAAGTAATTTAGAAAAGAACGCCGAAAAATTCGGTATCAAAAACACCGTTCGTATTCCGATTGACCCGAATATTGCCGCAAATGGGGATAAGGGGTTAACCGAAGAGACAAAAAACAATTACTTAGACGAATTTTTTAATAAAATCAAATAAGTTTTAAGTAACAAAAAAGGGAAAATCTAAAATTTCCCTTTTTTGCTTTACGTGTCTTTTCTTCCAGTAATATCAAGCGACTGCGCCGCCTTTTTGCGGCGGTCTTCGGTGATTGCCGCATAGTGCTTTTTAGTCGTTTCTACGTTTTTATGACCTAAACAGTCCGCAACTACGTAAATATCGCCCGTTTGGCGGTATAAATTCGTGCCGAAGGTACTACGTAGTTTGTGCGGGGTAATATGTTTTAAGGGCGACGCAATTTTAGCATATTTTTTAACGAGTTCTTGCACGGTGCGGGGGGAAATACGCTTATTTTGTAGCGAAATAAACATAGCGTGTTCTTCCTTAGGTAGGGCTAAATTATCGTTTCTCTCGATTAAATAGGCGTTTAACGCGGCGGCAACGTCGTCGTTAAAATACAGCACGGCGCGGTTGCCGCCTTTTCTTGTAGCCACAAAACTGTTAGTGTTAAAGTCAAAATCTTCTACGTTTAATCCGACAAGTTCGCTGATACGGATGCCTGTGCCTAAAAATAGGGTAATAATAGCGGTATCGCGGAGTTTAGTCGTTTCGTGAAAGGCTTTTTGTTTATCGGTAAGTCCTTCACCGCTTTGGGTGATATAAAGCATATCGCCGATTTCGTCAACTTTTTCGTTAGAATCAAGCCTTATAATCTCTTTTTCGTGAATTTTCGGCATTTCGACCTTAGCGGCGACGTTCGCGCTTATCAGATTTTTATTGAAAAAATATTTATAAAAACTGCGTAGGGTAGAGAGTTTGCGCGCTTTTCCGGTTTCTGTACAACGTTCATACTTGCCGTTTATCTTATAATGGCTTAAATAACTCATAAAAAGTTCTATATCGGACGCAGTAAGGCGGTCTAAATCTTTTAACTCTAAATCTACGGCATTTTTGCCACGAAATACCTTTGATGTTAAAAATTCAAAAAACACCCTTAAATCGTATGCGTAATTTAAGCGGGTTAATGGGGACGTTCGCATTTCTACGCCTATAAAAAAGTCCTGTACAAAGTACGGCATTTCATCAAGAAGGGCGTTAGTCCGTTCGATACAGTTAATTTCACGGCTTTCAAAATAACTTTTTTCCATAAGAATTTTACCTTTTTAATTAATAGGGCATAAATTGTATAGCAAACTTCCACACGTTTAACTATGCGTAAAATGACTGTTTTACGCATAGTTAACTATCGTTTTTAATTATATAATGAAAAATAGCGCCTGTCAAGGCTTTTTTTATAATTTTTATTTATTCACTATAAAGCGTTTTAAATATTAATTGAATAAATTTTAAAATCCTTTTGTGATGTTTTTTGTTTTAATGTGTTATTATGTCTGACATAAACGCGAATTTAAAAAATAATTGACTAATTCGTAAGACTATTGTATAATAATCATAAATAACCGAATCGGAGTTTGAAATGGAAAATCAACCTTCAATCAGTAGCGATTTAATCCGCGGTCATATTGACACGATAATTTTGCACGCTTTGACGGAAAATGATAAGTACGCCCAGCAAATAAGCGAAGTTATAGAATCTAAGAGTGAAAACGCCTATAAAATCAATCAGGCGACTCTTTACAGTTCGCTTAAACGCCTTGAAACGTTAAAACTTGTTTCTTCGTACTGGAACGACTGCGACGGTGGTCGCCGTAAGTTTTTTAAGATTACGGAAGACGGCAAAAAAACTGTAGAAGAAAATTTATCGTCTTGGGCGTATTCGCGCTCTATAATCGATAAATTAATGAACCTTTCACCCGCTCCGACGCCCGTTGTTGTTACAAAATTTATTGAAAAACCCGCTGAAAGTTCTACAGTAATTTATAGACATACGGAAACTGTTAAAGAAGAACCGAAAGCTACGGAAATTAAGCCACAGCCCGCGCCGACTTTATCTGACGAACGCGAAAAAAACTTTCGTAACATTATAAACGGACTTGTGGAGATTTCTAATCAAAGTGCGCACGCAGGTGCTACGCAAGAAAGCCTTAGTCTTGAACCGATTGAGACGGAAAATCCTGAAATATCTAAAAGCGACGTGTTAAAATTTAACGAAACGATTAACGATACAAATTATAATGCGAACAAATCAAATTTTAACAATAAGATTGACTATGGAGACTTAACGCTTAAAGCCGAAAAAGAAGGTTACTCTATCAGAATTTCATCTAAAGACTCAGCAAAACCCATTGGAAATATATTTATTAATAAACTGAATTTTGTAGTTTCGGCACTTATTTTTATAATTGCAGTTGCAGAATTGGGAATTTTATACGGTATTTTTAAAGATGCGCTTAATTCGTCGTTCGTTAAAATTTTAAGCGTTGTACCTGCTGTTCCTTTAATAATTTTTGCGTGCATGTATTTTATGAAGAAAAACAAACTCGGTAAAAATAAAATTTTGGCGGACGGCATTTTGACTGCCGCAATCGTGGCGTTTAACTTGCTTTTGGTGAATTTAGCCGCGGCTTTCTTATTTGACGTTGATTTTTCAAACAAAACTCAATTATTAGCGGCACTTATTATCCCCGTTATTTACTACATTGATTTGATACTATTTTCCGCGATTCGATTTATATTATCGTCGAAAAAAATATTTTCTTGTAAATAATATTATGATTATAAACAAAGCGCCCGCAAGTGTTCCTTGCGGGTGCTTTGTTTATATAGAATTTACAGCATTCTTAAATATTCTACTTCGCTGTTTGTAAGTTTACGCGTCTCTCCCCGATTTAACCCCGTTAATGTCAAATCGCCGATTTTAATACGTTTTAAAAAATCAACATTATTTCCTATCGCTTCAACCATTTTACGAATCTGACGGTTTTTACCTTCGGTTATAGTTATATGAAGTTTAGAACCCGTCTTTGTGTTTTCAATAAAACGCACGTTACATTTTTTAGTTTTTACCCCGTCGATTATAACGCCTTGTCTTAAAGTGTTTATATCCTTTTCGGAAACAGGTTTTTCAGTTCTGACAAGATACGTTTTCGGGATTTCGTTCTTTGGGTGCGTTAACTTATAAGTAAGTTCACCGTCGTTAGTAAAAATCAATAACCCTTCCGAATCGTAGTCAAGCCTGCCGACCGGAACGACGCGTTTAACGTTTTCAGGCAATAAGTCCATAACTGTTTTGCGGTTTTTATCGTCTTTTACTGTACAAACGTACCCTTTCGGCTTATTCATTATATAATACTCGAAAGTATTCGGTAAATTGATTTTTTTACCGCTTACTAAAACAGAGTCGGAATACTCGTCGATATCTTGCCCTATATCGCAGATTTTCCCGTTTACTTTTACACAGCCTTCTTCTATAAGTTTATCCGCGGCGCGTCTCGAACAAACGCCGCATTCTGCTAAAAATTTGTTAATTCTCATTTCATATTTTCTCGCAAATATTTTACTATACTATGGTATATACTTTTTGCGAAAAAATCAAGTTATTTTTACAATAAATTTTAACAAATCCTACTTCTTCATCTTTTTTTAGTGTGTTGCTTATAATTTCCGGTAGTTCATACTTTATTTCAACCTTTTTTCTCTCGCTTTCTGTAAGCGGAACGATTACGTCATCTTTTATATAAACTCCGCGTTTTTCTTCGGGATTTTCAGTCGGGATAAACGCTATTATGTTATCGCTTTCGACTAAATTATAAAGTTTATAATCGTCAAATCCGTTTTGCAGTAACATTTTGGAACGTTCGAACATAGACCCGCAGTTTAAAACAACGCTAACCAGTTCCATACCGTTCCTGTTACAACTACTGACTAAACATCTACCCGCCTTTTTTGTAAAGCCCGTTTTAATTCCCGTTGCGCCGTCAAATTCTTTTAACATTTTATTTTTATTCGTAAGATACCTGAAAGTGTTGTGCGTGGAAAACGGAATTTTTATATTTTTAGTGGATACTATCTCTTTAAAATCCTTATTTTGTATCGCGTAACAAGAAATAAGCGCTAAGTCGTATGCCGTTGTATAGTGTTCATCATCGTGAAGTCCGTGCGGATTGACAAAATGACTGTTTTTAGCGCCTATTCTTTCCGCAGTTTCGTTCATAAGCGCGGCAAATTTTTCAATACTGCCCGAACAATGTACGGCAAGCGTTTCTGCACAATCATTCCCAGACCTTAACATAAGACCGTACAGAAGGTCTCTTACCGTAAGTTTTTCCCCCGCTTCTAGATATATACTCGAACCTTCTATACCAACAGTTTTTGAAGTAACTTCAACTGTTTCATTTAAATCGCAATTTTCGATAACAACTATTGCGGTTAAAACCTTTGTGGTGCTTGCCATATATTTTTTTTCGTGAATATTGTTCTCGTAAAGCACTCTCTTTGTCGATGCTTCCATAACGATTTCACTTGATGTATTATAGTTATAATCATTAGCAAAAACAGTTTTATGATTATTTATAGCCGTTAAAGGTATAAATAGGCAGGTTAAAGCAAGTAAAAATATTAATATTAAATTATTCTTCGTCGTTCTCATTATTTTCGTCCTTGTTAAAATTTTGGAAAAAATCGGTTATTTTATCGATTGCCGCATCAAAATTACCGTTTCCTATCGATAAAACCTTGTATTCGCCGCCGGATTTGATTAAAAACCCGCAAGGCTTAACCGATACAACCGTTCCGTTTCCCGCCGTAAACGGCAAATCGGAACTGCTTTTGAAAATATTGATTTTACCGTATTCACCGCCACCCGACAGTATCCCGAAAGATACTTTTGAAACGGGAATAATACAGTCGCCCGTATCGGTTTTGACAGGCGTGCCGACCACTGTGTTTACGTCAACTAAACTTTGTATATTTTTAAGCGCTGAATCTATAAAATTATTTATTCTGTTATTTTTTTCCGATAGCATTATATAGTTTCTCCGATAGAATTTGAAATAAGTATTTAATCACGTCAATAATATTTATAACCGCCTTAACGCGCAAAAATATATCGAGTAAATTTTTACCGCTAAAAACATTTACGTCGCAATTAAGTTTTAAGTACGGCTTATTTTCGTGTAAAACGTTAAATATTGTATTTTTTGCAGTAGTAAACGCAGAAATTGTCATAATAGGCAAAAAAATATCGTCTTCTATTCCGGTATTAATAATAGCATTTACCGATAAAACGCTTATTTTCGGTACTGTTGTAAAAGGGTTTTTGCCGCCAAACGACTTAACAAGAGACGAAAGTCTAATCTTTGTTTTACGCTTATAAACAACTATTCCGAATACGGCGATTGTTATTTTTGCCGCTTTTTCTTTTACAAAAACTGCACCGCGGACAGAGAAAAAAAACGGAAAAATCAATATAAATACCGCAATAAGCGTGCCAATTATCACTATAATAATATCTGCAATGATAGTCGTTTTATGCAAAAAGCCCGCCCCGAAAACATCGTTTTCGGGGCGGGCTTTAATAAATTTTTAAATCT
>JAFSLQ010000034.1 GCA_017448355.1 Clostridia bacterium
TATTTAATTGCGCATTGATTTTTTCAAGTAATGCTTTAAGCCCTTCGAGTTTAATATAATTGCCTTTCGGCGCAATTACTTCCGCCCCGCCTTGTAATTCGGAAACGGTAAGAGATATCTTTTCACCATAGTTTACGGTAGCGCTTCCGTGCGATAACGATACGAACAGGTCTTCATAATTAAACGAAAGATTATTCTTGTCATAACAAATCGTTGTCGCTATATCTTTTACTATGTCCCAGATATTTTCGCTATCAAACGACAAGTCTATTTCTTTACCCGTAAATATCGCCACGTAATCTAAAATATCGTCTACGTCGGCAGATACGGAGATTTTACCGCAGTTTAACAACACTTCCCCGTCGCAGTAGTAAATATTGATTTTTGCGCCGTCTATCTCTACGTCCGCTAAAACTTTTACCGACTTAATATCGTTAAAGTCGATTGCTACCGAACCCGTTAACAGATAACTCGAAAGATTAGCGTCTACGTTAAACGATACCGTTTTGCTTTCGATAATTCCCTGTATTAAATCGAAAGAAAACTCTTTTTCGGTTACGTAATTTATAACGGAAGAAAGATTGAACGCTATATCTTCCGCTGTCTTTTCCGTTAAATCTTTTGCCCGTTGCGACGGAGTCATAACGAAATTGACGTGCGTATCCAGAACTTCTTCGTTATCTATCTTAAATGAAGCGACCGAACCGTTTTCAACCGTCATCTTAAACGGCAAGTCCATAGGTATTCCAAGACCCATATCGTTAAGATTTACTTCGAAAAGATAGGTTGTATCGGAAATGCAAGTTCCGTTTATTCCGCCGAAAGAGTTTATAATATCGGAAACGTTGATGCTTTCGACTAACGCTTCTATATCCACACCGTCCAACGAAACGCCGAAAGAGTCAAGTAGCGAAGAAACGGTTTTACCGAGATTATCGAAAGTTAATCCTGCATTTACGCCGTTTACGTCGGCAATAATAAGCCCGCTTTTATCGTTGTTAAGAGACGCGTAAAGAGAAATCGGTAAATCACCGTAATTAGCGTCTACTCTTAACTTAACGTCGTCCCCGATCGTCGCCTGTATTCTGCCGTTAATATTTACGTCGCCGACCGACAACGTAAAGTCGGCGTTAACACCGTTTTCTTTAACTTTATCAATCGCCGATTGCGACAGTGATTTTGCATAAGCAACCGCCGTATCGTCCTGTTTTACCGGAATATCTCTAATGTCGTATTTTTCGTCTTCGGTTAAAGGCATAAAGTCCGTGTCGCCATCGTAAAAGAACAAATCCGTCGATTCGGCGACGCCGTTAAAAGTGCCCATTGTGAACACCTGATACGATTCCTTAACGTCTGCACGGCGCAAAACAAAATCGCCGTCCACGTAAGCGGTATAAATTACCGAACCGTTAGCGTAAGAAGCGTCCGTCCCCGAAACCATATGCATTTGTTTAATTAGCCCTTCCGTCGATTTAACGGGGTCTAACGTCATTTGGATTTTGTAAAGCCCCGTATCGCTGTCGAAAGAAAACTCTACTTCGTTTACCGTGTGTTCCCTTATAATATAGTTGCAAGCGGTGTACGGAATAGCGCCGTAGTTAAAGACGTAATCTTTTTCCGACGTAACCGTTTTACGCTTTAACTTCGACGAATCTTTTGGGTCAAGTATTTTTACGGTAGCCAAGTTATCGTTGTTGTTTTCGGTTACGTAAAGGTAATGCATAGCGTCGTTATTAGAAAGCGACGAAAAAGTGCTTTCCTTGTCCGCCATGGAATTGAGATGCATATAGAAATTCGTTCCGTCGAATTTCTTTTCGTTCTTGATGTTGACACGAATACCGCCCATTACGTTTACGTCGGTATACCCCGTCGTAACTACACGGTAATTATCGGTGCTGATAAAATTGTAAAAAGAACGCTTATAAACGTCAAACCCTTCTTCCGTGGCGTAAGATTGTATATCTCTCTCTTGTTCTTCTTCGGATATTGCAAATACTTTTTTAAGCGAACTTATCGTTTCGTACTCAAAAGTCTCGGAAGCAAATTCCATTTCAGGCTGTTGAGTCATGTTTTCCATAATGGATTTAAATATAGAAACACCGCCCACCGCAAGCGTCGCAATGGACAGAACAACCGTCGATACTATTTTGTGTTTTAAGACAAATCCGAAAATAGCCTTCATTTGTATAATACCGTTTTCTTTTAAGTTTTTTCTTCTAAACCCTTTCTTTTCGCGCGGAAAAAAGTGCGAAAATCATCGGAAAATATTATAAATCGTGCGTTTAATCGCTATTTTATTTTATATATAAAATTCTACTTATACATTATTACAAAAAACAATTTATAACGCAAGCAAAAAAACGCAATAAAATTCTCAACTTTAATTCTATTGAAAAGTCCCGAATTTTGTCGTTCTATTCTGAGTGGAATTTTAGAAAACGCTTTTTGTCTTGACAAACGACGGGGAAAAGAATATAATAGTATATATGGAAAACGTAACCGTTATTATAGGCGACAATATTGCCGCCCTTCGTAAAGCAAATAACTTAACGCAACAACAACTTGCGGATAAAATCGGATATTCTAATAAAGCGGTTTCGCGCTGGGAAAAAGGCGAGTGTTTGCCGAGTGTAGAGATACTTTCAACCATTTGCGAATTTTTCGGCGTGGAATTCGAATATCTTATTCATAAACACGAAAATCCCGTTAAAATAAAGAAGGCAACGGTAAACGCAAATAAAATTGCTATTACCCTTCTCGCCTGCTTAACGGTGTTCACCATCGCAACTATCGTTTTCGTTTACGTCAAATTAGTCCATAAAATAAATTACTGGCAGGCGTTCAGTTGGGCAGTTCCCGTTTCTTCCTTGGTCGTTTACGAATTAGCAAGGCGTTGGTCGTGGAATAAAATTATCCGCATGATTACGGCTACTGTTTTTTTATGGACGATATTAACTGCAATATTCTTAACCGTCATAGATATCGTCAACGTCTGGCCGTTATACCTTATCGGCATACCGGTGCAAATAATTTTCGTCCTTTTATTCATTATGTCAAAAGGCGACAAAAACTCAAAATAACTAACTTTAAAAAATATCAATCACCTATTCAATCAAAAAGCAAGGCGAACCGCCTTGTTTTTTTGCACTCCAGATGGAAAAATCTCCACTATTGCCACGATGGACTATGTACATTTTATTTACCCGTCATAGGCGTCCGAACCACAGTTCAATTCTTATGGTCAAAAATAAAAATACGGGATTAGCCAAACGGCTAATCCCGTATTTTGGTACTCCCGACGGGCTTCTGCCCCTTGATAAGGGGAAGGCAAACGAAGTTTGCGAGGGGTTTGCCGTCTGCGGCTGAGCAATCTGCCCCTTGATAAGGGGAAGGCAAACGAAGTTTGCGAGGGGTTTGCCGTCCACGACGAGTGATCGAACCTCGGTTCGTCCGTTCTGTAAGGAACGGCAAAAAAAGAGCAGCATTGTTTATGCTACTCTTTTTTTGGTACTCCCTGCGGGAATCGAACCCATAACTGTCCCTTAGGAGAAAATCTATCTAAACCTTACGTAGGGTTATATAGTGCGTAAAATACATAATTTGCGTAATTTTCGCCGTTTACTCGCCGTATTTTGCATAATTTTCATAATGCGTAATAACTTTTACACCGACAAATAACAGCAGGCAACCAAAAAGGTCACCATTTCTGGTGACCTAAGGTTTAATAATAAAACTTGAAGAATTATATTTGCATTAATTTTTTTAATGTTTCAGGCAATTTTGAAAAATCATCAACAAATATAATTCTGATTGCTTTTTTATTATAATAATTATAGATCGCCAAAATGTCTTTTGGGGTTAATCCTTTTAAACAAACTAAAGCAAAACACTTCCACAGAGCACCATCTTTTTTATTCATTTCTGTGCTTACCTCTTCAATGAGTGACATTTGGAATAAATCTGACATGGAACTTCCTACATACAAACAAATATAATCCTTTAATAAACGTTTTTGTTCTTTAACTACCCAACTAGAACCTTTATATGCTTTATAATATTCCTCATCTGTCAAAATCAAATTTCCTACTTTTGACTTATTATCTTCACAATAACCATGAACATGCATTATTTTAGGTTCAGCGGTTTTTTTGTTTGATTTCGCAGATGATACCGCTTTAATATTAAATGAAGGATAAAATATTTTTAAATCGTTTTCTAAAAAATTGTCATAGTTAAATGTAACTATTGGCATGTTATGGAATTTATGTTTTGCAACAGCAATTGAATGTAGTAAAGTATATTCATTATGCATCTTTAAATCATATTTTCTATAAATACTATTTTTAATTGCGTTATAATATTTATTCTTATCAATAGAACTTTTAGCCATTGATGCCGCAAAATAATTAGAATCTCCTATTGTCTTTTTTACGGTGGTTTTACTATCAATGTAATATGGCTGTAAATAATCAAATAAAGAATCAATCATTTCCGACCAAGAATCACTCCCAAAAGGGATTGAAACGCCGTTGCCTAATATTAATGCTTTTTTGTTTTTCCTTTCAGCAATCAGTCTTACAAATTCATGCTCATTCATTTCACTTATTTTATGAATTTCATTAATTTTAATTTGTGAAACAAATCTTTCTGTCCCTAGCGGTTGGAAAGTTACTTTCATAATTGCGTCTTTACCATCTTGGCTTAACATTATCTGTGAACTGCCATCGCCATAAGATATAAAATTCCACCATAGTTCAGGATGTTTTTTAGCTAATTCAAAAACAAATTTTTTACCCAAAACAGCATATTGGTCATTAATAATATTTTTCTCAAACATGCCGATATAACATACATAATAGTCGTTTATTTCTTGAATATTTCTTTCAAGAATTCTAGGATTATTAGCAAACTTTATATCAATATATACTTCTCTTTTAATATAATCTGGTATTCCTTTTGGTAAAAAAGCATCAAACTTATTTTGTGTTTCACAAGAAGAATTTCTTTCATCACATAATCCGTCTTTAATAAAAGATGAAATTATAAAGTCCTCAAAATATTTCCCTTCCAAACCTAAATGATGAATTCTCATATTATTTTTCATTTGTATTTCACTCCTAAATTATAATTAACATAATATTAAAGCACCTAAAAGGTGCTTTTAATTGTTTTTTATGCTTTAATAAATCTTTAATTTTGGTAGTATTGTCCAAGAATTAGATTGTAAACCCATGTAAATTTTTATTTTACCAAACATTGAAGGAGTTTGATTTTTCTTTAGTTCTTCCAGAGCGACATCAAGTTCGGCTATAAATCCAGAAAACTCTATCGGTGGTAATAAATATTTACAACATATAAGCAACGCTAAAAAGTCATTTCTACCAAACTTATTTGCGCCTTTTTGATTTTTTGCTATACACATTGATCTAACAACACCTAAATCTGTTGTTAAACGAGTCTTAGGTAATCTTGCACAAAATGTTCTTTCCCCGTGCGCAACAATATTTCTAAACGAAACTACAACTTCCAACATATTAGCAAGTTGTGAAGAAGTAATATGATATGTTTGCGCAATCGCAGTTTTTTCTTCTTCAAGCATGTTTTTATAAAAAATAGAGGTCGTTCCAAATGAAATTGCTCTAATTAGAACCCACATTGGCACATGTCCGTGTTTTGTATAATTATGCTCTATATATTCTCTATATTTATTTGAGTTGCGATTTAATGCGTCGGTTATAGTTTGGTTGCACTCATTAATGAGCCTGTCCACATTATCTACAGCTTTTGCATTTTTGGTAAAAGAGTCTGTTGTTAAATATTTCTTTTCGTCAACGCCGTGAATTCGGCTAAACTCATGAGCGATTAACGCTTTAATATGGTTTTCTATCGATGATGTGTATTTATAGACTATACTACGAAGAGTTTTATCGAAATCATATAAATTCTTTATATTATCAAACGTAGTCCCCTTTACAAAACAAGTGTTAATTTTAAAAATGGGTGAATAACCATTGATAATATTATAATAACCTTCAAGTTTTAATTCTCTTTCTGTTTGTGATTCATCACTTATTATTAAACCATCTTTCTTTAGTTTGTCAATTTGTTGCTCATATGTAAAAAATTCTTTCATAGTTTCCCTTAACAAAAAAATTAGGGAGCACCATAAATGGAACTCCCTGCAGACCTTAGTTTCCCAAGGTTCTTTCCGTATCTAAATAATACTAGATTTTTTATTTTATGTCAAGAGTTTTATGTAAAATTACTAAAAATTATATAAGAATACGAAGAAGGCTCCATAAATAGAGCCTTCTGCAGTTCTTAAAAAGAATCTGTCCGTAGAGCATTTTGCTCAATATATATTATTATAAGTTAAGCAGTTTTTATTCATAAATGTATGAATTTTGTATCTTATTTTTTTACTTTTTAACACAACTTTTCTGGGCTCTTGTCACGGTTTACGGTATACTTTGGTTACAAACGAAGGAGATCTCCGTGGTATCAAATGCTGATACCACGGCCCTAATATGATTGTTTTGTAAAGGAAGTAAAATTCTAAATAAAAACCTTAAAAAATATCTTCGCTGTGACAAATGGTGTCACAACGAACCGGATATATTTGTTTTAGAAAATTTAAAAAATTATTTCCGTAGGGACAGATGTTGTCCCCACGGGGCTGGTAAATTTGAGGTGTCGGTAGAAAAAACTAAAAATAGTTTTTCCGTGTATTTAAAAGTTGGACACACGAAATTATTGAAATTTTTTATAAAATTTTTTTCAATATGCAAAAACTTTGCATATTGAGAATTTATACTCAGGAAAAATTATAAAAACTTAATAAATTTTTGTTAAATATGCAAAGAACTTGCATATTTGGAAATTACGATGATGAAAACTTATAAAAAACTTAAAAATTTTTTTCAATGTGAAAAAACCTTTCACATTGAGAAATTAAAGTCGTAAAAAATAAAAAAAATTAAAGTATTTTTTTCAATAGGCAAAAAACTTGCCTATTGAGAGTTTAAAACAGTGAAAAGTTATAAAAATTCAAAAAAGTTTTTTAAAGGTGCAAGAACCTTGCACTTTTAGAATTTACAATCATGAAAAATAAAAAAATTAGAATTTTTTTTCAACTGGCAAAAAACTTGCCAGTTGAGATGTTAAGACACCTTCAAAGATAAAAACAAAAAAAGGAGATTATATGAAAAAGCAACAAGAAAAACGCATTATCCTTCGGCAAGAAGATATTAAGGCAAGATTAGTTTCGTGGAAAGCACAAATATTATACGGATATATCACGGCGCTTTCAATTAAAAAGGGATACTGTTATGCGACGAACAAATTCTTTGCCAAGGAAATGGGCGTTTGTAGAAAGACGATTACCCGTTCTTTAAACGAACTAAAAGGCGTAGGCATGATAACGACTAGGTACGTGCGAGACGAAAACGGGAATCGTGTCCGTGCAATATGTCCCGCCCTTAATACAATTGTGTCTTACAGCACGGGACAAAACAGCGGCTTGGGGCGGGACTCTCCCGTCTTGGGAAATATAAGTAAAAATAATAAAAATGATATTTCTATAGGAGGAAAGTATAGTGATTGGGATTAAAGATATAAAAATAGACGAAAAAGAAGAAAAACTTGAAATTCGGGAAGACGAGTATATTGGTGAAAACGGCTTGCCGTATTGCAAAAAATGTCATACACCACGAGCAGGTGCGATTGGTACGGACGGTAAAATCCGTCGGTTTTTATGCGAGTGTCAGGCAAAAGAACAGGAAGAGCAAAATCGTATCGAAAAACTCCGTAAGGAAAAAGAATACATACGCGAGATAATTCGTCAAAGTGCTCTTGGTAAAAACTTTGCCGACTGCTTGTTTGAGAATATGGTTGTTTCAGATACTGCCCGCCCCGTAATTGACAAATGCAAATCATATTGTAAACATGCGGACGAGATGCTGAAAAACGGCTACGGCATTTATATATACGGCGATGCGGGGGTTGGCAAAACATATCTTACCGCATGCATGGGAAACGAACTCGTACGGCTTAATTATCGCGTGTATTTTACCAGTTTTAACGAGATAACCAGAAATCTGAAAAAGAATTTCGACGATAACCGCGCTAAAGAAGATCTGCTATGTTTACTCGAGAACGTAAGTTTTTTATTTCTTGATGATATGGGAACGGAAAATATAAAAAACGACGATTCGTCGGCGTGGCTACAGACGACCATTTACGAAATAATAAACCGTAGATATACCGCTAAAAAGCCTATTATTTGTACCAGTAACCTAAAGCGTTCGGAACTGCAAAAGCCTATACCTGGTAGCAATCAGTCTCGCACGGCAAACTACGAAGAACGGACGGTTCAAAGGCTTATAGACATGTGCCCTATGTGCGTTGAATTAAAAGGCGAAAATATGCGATTATTACATGCAAAAAAGGCCAAAGACGATATGGAAGAAATTTTGAAAGATTAAGGAGATAATATGAACTACGATAAAAACAAGAAAAAAGAACGGAAAAGATTATTCGCGTTAATAACAACAATAACTCACGAGAGTAGTGATGGAGAATGGACGGTATCTACTGACGAACTTCGGAAGGAATATAATAAAGGCTTGCCGAAAGCGGAGAAAATAATAGATTTGATAAGTGTCAAGTCACTCGTCCAAGATGTTCAAAAGCCTTTGAAAAAGAAAGGGGCAATCAGATATAGGTATGAGTTCGTGCCTGGACATGGATATAGGCACTGCTTTGATGTTATATCGTTTGACGAATATATGGGTATAAAGAACAATTCGTGAGTAATACCCCCCTAGGGGGGTCAAATCTCTAGGCGAACGCCTTATACAGCGGGGCCGCAAAATCGCACGAATTTTCGCAAAATCAAAAATCAAACGGAAAAATCAAAATCCGTATATAAAACCTAGCGAAAATTCAAAACGGATATAGAGAAAAAATCAAAAATAATCAAAATATTCAAAAAATCAAAACGACGATAAGGAGCAAGAAATATGACAATGCCGAGAATGAGAACGTTAAACGAGACGTTAGCCGAAATAAAATCAATCGACGCAAAATCTGCGGTAACGCCTAACTGCATCCGCACCCTTTGTAAAAGCGGAAAGGTGCGCTGCGTGTTTACGGGAAAGAAACTTTTAGTGGATTTGGACGATTTATTTAAATTTTTCGGCGGTTCGGACGGAAAATCTCTGGACTAATTCTAAAATTTACGGTTTTGTTTTGTTAAGGGGTTTGCTATCCCTAATAAAACCGTAGGAGAAATATTATGGCAAGTATCAGCAAAAGACCTACGAAAAGCGGTTTAACCTACCGCGTTCAGGTCAAAATCAAAGACAAAGGCAGCGGGAAAATAAAGGTGTATTCTACCACCTGGAAACCGCCGGAAGGCTTATCGCCCAAACAAATCGAGCGAGAAGTCTTCCTATTCGCCGACGAATACGAAAACACCGTTAAAATGACGGAAACGGCGTCAGGACAGCCGACACAGTCGCCCGACAGCACGTTCTCGCAGTATGCGGTTTGGTGGCTTAAAAGACGCAAAGATGAGATCGCAGCGAGTTATTACGTAAACTGCGAATCGTCTATAGAGATAACGACCAAGTATATCGGCGGGTATAAGTTAAAGGAACTTAACCCGAATATCATACAGCAGTATTACGATAAACTGGACCGAGCCGAAAAAACCGTTATCGTCGTCACCGCTAAACCCATCCTGCGTGAGAAAATGCAAAAGACGGGCATCGGATATATGAAACTCCGCTACGAAAAGGGTTTAAGCAGTTGCTCGCTCTCGAATGCCCTTGCGGGCAAGCGTATTAGTTACGAATACGCTAAGAAAATTGCCGTCGTCTTTAACGAAAAGGTGGAGACGCTGTTCGACGTTCAGATAACAAAGCAAAAGTATGCCCATGAAACGGTAAGCAAAATCAAGCGCACCGTTCGGGCTATTCTTGCCACGGCTAAAAAACAAAGGCTTATCGTCGATAACTACGCAAGTGCCGAATACATAACCTTCCCTAAAAAACCGCCGAGACAAATAGACTTTATGGATGATGAAGACGCTAAAAAGTTCTATAAGGCGGCGGACGAGTTCCCCGATATCCGATACAAAACGGCTATGCTCACTTTGCTCCTGACGGGCATGCGCCGTGGCGAACTCTGCGGACTTGAATGGCAGGATATTGATTTCGACAATGCGACCATAACGATAGCAAGGTCGCTTACCGCCGTCAGAAAGGTCGGACTTGTGCTTAAAGAACCGAAGACAGAAAGTAGCAAGCGAGTCATAGCCGTGTCCGATAAACTGTTGGCGACGCTTACCGAGTATAAGGCGTGGTATGATAATTATAGGCAAATGATAGGCGACAAATGGCAAAACAGCAACCGCTTGTTTATAAGCGAATTCGGTGGAACTATGTACCCAGGAACGATAAACTTGTGGATGAAAAAGATTTGTGCTGCGGCTGGACTATCCGAGCGCACCGTCCACAGCCTACGGCATACGAATATAACCATGCAAATCGCCGCAGGCGTTCCCATCGTAACGGTAGCAGGCAGAGCGGGTCACGCAAGGACAAGCACCACGACGGATATTTATAGCCATTTCTTAAAGACCGCTGACCGCACCGCCGCCCAAAAGATAGAAGAAATATTCGAGTAAAACTACACTACCCCGACCGTAAAAAGTCGGGGTTATTTATTTGTCTTTATCTTAAAGAATTTCTTTGAAAATGCGAATAACTCGCTTGATAATTTCGACAGATTATGATACAATATAAAAAATACCACTCTGGGGGTACTTTTATGGCTGTAAGTTATAACAAATTATGGAAACTTTTAATCGACAAAAAGATGACTAAAAATGCCCTGCGCATAAAGGCGGACATGTCTTCTTCTACTATGGCTAAAATGAGCAAGAACGAAACCGTCTCTATGGACGTAATGCTACGTATCTGCAAGGTGTTAGACTGTAACATCGGCGACATCATGGACGCAGAAAAGGAATTTTAACAAATATGTCTAAAAATATTTTTCTTTCTTATTCATGGGATGATGAAAACCATAAAAAATGGGTAGCTAAATTGGCGAACGATCTTCGCTCAATTTATGGTTATAACGCAACCTGTGACACAATACGAAATGACGGTGAATTAAATACTATGATCGTCGATGGCATTACAAAAAGTGACAAAGTTGTTGTTGTAATTACCCCAGATTATTCTTATAAGGCGGATAATGGAATAGGCGGCGTGGGTAAAGAAACAAAACTTTTATATGATCGTTTTTTTGACAATGTTGGTAGTATAATACCTATATTAAAAGATAAAGCATTGCCACCACGCTATATCAAATCTGTTCCGTATATAGATTTTACGACTGGCGATTATACAAATAACTTGAATAATTTGGTAAAACGGATTGAAAACAAGACAGAATATACGGCAGTTCCTATTTCTAATGACCCGCTATCAGCTAGCGACTTTGACCTAATACCAGATTTACGAATTAATGACCCCAAGGCTGAAGATATCTTTATTAACGAACAATTTTATGCAGCGGATCAACGCATTATGTCTTTAATACAAAAAACGAAACAGCAATATCCGTCGTTAGATTATAAGCGAGAAGAAAAAATTGATGTTGTCAAATCAAGCAGTATGATTTTAATAGGAGACCATTTTACCCAGGCAGAAAACAAGTATCACGTCATTGTATATGAAGTCTCCTATCTTAATAAAACAGGGCTTGTGAGGTTTTGGTTAGACGAAACAGGCTCAACTTTTGGAAAAGGTATTTTTGGGTTATTCGATGAAAAATTTTACATAACTCCTTATAATTCTTATAGTTTTGGTGCTATGATAGACCGCTCTGGGAAAAGTTTAAAATTAAAATCGACTCTTTACTTTGAGAAAGAAGCTATAAGTACAGGAGAAAAATTAGGCGAATATATTTATAAAACAATTATGGAGCGTATAAAAAATTGAAATTCTATTTTAACAGGACAAGATTAACTATATTTGATGATCCTTATGCAAGCGAGTCATTTTATAAAAACTTTTTTGAGACCTATAATATAGGCACGGGCAATCTAAATTATTTACATTTTTATGACGAGTCTGTCCATGAATTGTATAAACAAAAAACTATCTTTTTTAGTAATAACAAGATAATTATTTTTGAGTCGCAACTTTTAAGAGATGATAAGACTCCCTATAAAGATTATACTATTGAGATTTATGACAAAAAAGACATTAAGTCAATAAAAATTACTTGTGACGGAAACTATTTAGCCAATTATAAAATAATCATAAATTTGGATGGCACTGATTTAGATCTTGACATAAAGACCGAAAATTATAACGAACATGATTGCAAGCAGGCAATACAGTTTTTAAGTGGCTTAATATAATAGATTGAGTTGCAACTTGCTGTTTATACAAAGTAAAAGGTAAATATAATGAGCAATTCAAAAACAAAAAAAACATATTCAGATATGGGCGAAAATTACAAAATAAAAAAAGAACAAACATATGATGAACGGAATAAACTTAATGATTTAACGGGGGCAGAATGGCAGTTTGCGACTAAAACGGTCATTTCTAAAATTTACCCTTCTAACTTACAGCACAAATTGCGTTCTCAACATGGTGGACAAAAGCCCCCAGAATTATGCAAAGATTTAATTAAAACATTTACCAAAAAAGGACAAATCGTTTTAGATCCTTTGGCTGGCGTAGGTGGCTCTTTGATTGGTGCTGCCTTGTGCGATAGAAAGGCAATCGGAATTGAGATTAATCCTAAGTGGATAAACATATATAAAGAAGTTTGTTGCTTAGAGAACTTGGAAGAATTCCCTGTTCTTTGCGGAGATGCAAATGAGAGATTAAAAGAAATTAAAAACGGTTCTATTGATTTTTTATTAACAGATGTTCCATATTGGATCATGGATCAACTTACACATACGCGCTCTGATGCTGCCGAACGAAAATCTAACCTTTCGAAATTTAATGATAAAGATTTACAAACTAAAGAAGAGTGGCTTGCAGAAATGAAAAACATATTCACAAACGCCTACCCTGCTTTAAAAGAGAAGGGATATATGGCAGTATTTATTGGTGATATGTATAGAGGCAAAGAATATCATTTCTTATCTGCAGATTTAGCAAAGACAATATCAGAAATCGATGGTTTTATATTAAAATCAGATATTATATGGCACGACGATTCAAAAATGCTTCATATTTATGGCTATCCGTTTGCCTATATTCCCTCACTAATTCATCAACATATACTCATTTTTAGAAAGGAGAATCGCTAATGCAAGCTATATTAGTTAATCCTATAATCACAAAAGACAAAATACTAAAAATTGAACAGTATAAAAGCTTAAAAAACATACATGAGTTTCTTTTATATTCTGACAATATTTTAGAAGGCATTACCTTATTAAACGATTTAACAGAAGATGAGTTTTATTTGTCGTTTTACGGCGTTGTTTATGAGCCGATGGATCAACCCATTTACGTGTTTGTTGATGACAAAGAGATTTTTTATGGAATCAAAATATGCGGTTCTTATAATAAATGGGAATTACCTAAAGAAGTATCTCAAATAATAAATTTTGTCGATTTGCCCGATTATGTTTTTTATTCTATTGACAATAAAAAAGTAATATTAGCTGGAGAAAACACGGAAACCGCTTCAGTTGGGAACTCTCAATGGCAAAGAGAAGGAAGAAAGTTAGGTGCAGCCAAAATCGGCGTGCCGTTTATTTATCAAACCTTCTATTCAGGCAGGGATGAATCTCAAGACACTATTAGAGAACCTAGTTCACTACAAGTATATAATCAACTTGTTTATTCTATACGATATAAAACACCCTCTTTTGTTGCATATTTTGAGAATAATTTTGAAAATTCTAAAACAAGAGATAGAAATTCTTATGACAGCAGAGAATTGCTTAGTAAATATATAAAGACGGTTTTATTATGCGATATTGACACGAATAAACTTCAATTAAAAAAAGCCGTAGAAAAATGTTTTTTCCTACATATGATTGATTATTTAAGAGAACCGAAATACAAGGACTTGGATAAAACAAATCCTGTTCCTAGGTTAACAAAAGATTTACCTTCTATAAAAAACTCATTTTATAATGAATTATTGTTTGATTCAGACAATTTCGTAAACAAATTGATAGAATATTTGTATACAACAGATTTACCATCAATTCAAAACTATACACAAAACTCTGATATTTTACATTTGGATGAAAAGAAATTTGAAACATGGTCGGCATACTCAACGAAAAATAATATTGAAGAGTTAATTTCATTTTTGGCGTCAAAAAATAATTATCCAAAATCATATATAAAAGGAAATTCTAAAATCGGTTTTGCACAAACAAAACTTTGTAATGCATTTTTAACTGATAAATTTTCTAAACAGCAAGAAGAAATAAGTGCGATTTTGGACGACGCCAAATATCCCGTGAGTGTTTTAATGCCTTTGAGAATACATAAAACTTCAAACGGTAATTTGACGTTTTCACCAGACCCTGAAAGCGGGGAAATTGTTGCATTTTCGGAATTATTTTCTTATGACTTATTAGGCAAAAAGAAAAGGCCAGTTATTGGATATTGCATCGTTGACACACCAAAAGACTTTGATATTAAGAATAAAGTTGGCACAAAACTCTATAAAGCATTAGCGGAATATATTGATATATTAATAATCGATAATTCTATTTGCATAACGAATCTTCCTAATGAACAAACGATAAGTAACTACATGCCAAATAGTATTATAACAACTAAACCTATAGCCGTAACGGAAGAAACGGCAGTAGTTTCAACTTACTTAAATCAAACAACAATAAATTCGAATTGGCAACTGTGTTTTATACATACTCACCACTCATCTTGGCAACAACTTGTTATTTATAGAACTGATAAAACGATACAGCAAAAAATAGATAGAGTATCAACGAAGGTTGATTTGATTTTACAGCAGAATAACAAATTTATGATTTCTGAAGGTAAAGATAACTTTCAAGATATTATAAGAGATGATAAAATTAAGACAGCCATGTATCTCGCTAGCAAAAAAATTGACGAATTATACAATAACATAAATCAACAATTTGATGCATTTGTATACAATTTACATACTACGCCTTCAAAAGAGCCAGACTTTTATGTAAATCGTGAAGCGGAAACCGTTCAAGCCGCAATGGAAAAACATCATTTTAGCGACATAGCCCATCATGAGAGTTTCTTGGTTATAATAGTATATCTTAATGATAAAAATCAAACGCAATTCAAACTAGTTTATTCGCCTAAATTCGATAAGAAATTAAAAGAACAATTGGACAAGGAGTTTAATCAATGAAATATATAGGTAATAAAACTCGCCTATTAGATTTCATATGTGAATCAATGCAAGCCGAAAATATTCCATTTAACGGCACTTTTTGTGATATTTTTGGTGGAACAGGTTCAGTTGGTAGATTTTTCAAAGAACATGGGTTTGAAATTATATCAAATGATTTCATGACTTATTCATATATTGTTCAATATGTTAAAGTTAAATTAAACGAAATGCCTAATTTCACAAATCTCGGATTAGGCCCTGCAAAAGAAGTTTTAAAGTACCTAAATAATTTAGA
>JAFSLQ010000035.1 GCA_017448355.1 Clostridia bacterium
GTGCTTTTTTTGGAGCTACTAACCGGAATCGAACCGGTGACCTCATCCTTACCAAGGATGTGCTCTACCATCTGAGCCATAGTAGCAACCTTTAACGTATGTTATTATATAAAATATATTCGGTTTTGTCAAACTAAACAAGGGTAAAAATAAAAATATTTATCTATATATTGTCTATATTTCATATAATATATATTTAAATTTAAAGAATAAGAGTCGATTTAGTATATATTGTATAATTTACCCGCCGTAAATACAACATTTTGTAAAAAATTTAAAAAAGTTTTTAAAAAGTTGATTTTTTGATAATTATTTATTTGACAAAAATTTTTGATTTTGTTATTATCGTAATATAAAAAATAATTGCTGATATATTTTCGGATGAACGGCCCGATTGTTTCTACCACATCGCCAAAGATGTGACTATTAGGAATTATAATAAGGTAATTTTTTAATTGCCTATTATAGTATTTCAGCAAACAGGTTTTAACCTGTTTTTTGTTTTTATAACGAAAAAGGAACTTATTATGAAACTTTTGGAACAGAAGATAATTGAAAAGGGAAAAGTTTTGCCGAATAACGTACTGAAAGTGGGCGCTTTTCTCAACAATCAGTTAGATATCAACCTTTTGTCTAAAATGGGCAAGGAAGTTTATAAAAAGTTCAAGCATAAAAAAGTAACCAAGATTTTAACTGTTGAAGCGTCCGGTATCGCTTTTGCGTGCCTTACTGCGCAATGGTTTAAGTGCGACGTCATCTTTGCGAAGAAGAGTAAAACTTCTAACGTAGAGGGTGGCGTTTTTTCGTCTTCTTGTTTTTCGTATACTCACCAGAACGAAAATCAACTTATAGTTCCGAAAGAGTATTTAACTAAAACCGACAACGTTTTAATTATCGACGATTTCTTGGCGCACGGCGAAGCGCTTAAAGCACTTAACGATATAGTTAATCAATCGGGGGCGACCTGCGTTGGCGCGGGGATAGCGATTGAAAAAGGTTTTCAGCACGGTGGCGACGAAATGAGAAAGAACGGATTAGACGTTTTCTCTCTCGCTATCGTAGAAAGTATGACGGACGACGGAAAGATTACTTTCAGAAACTAAAGAAGGAATAAACCCAAAACGGGTATGGAGGTTATAAAATGAAAAAACTTTTAACTCTTTTAATTACTGTTATTTTAGCAGTATCGTGTTGTTTCTCATTGACGGCTTGTGGTGAGAAACCGGTTGCAGGCTTGATTTGTTTACACGGCGAACAGTCAACGTACGACAAAAACTTTATTGAAGCTTTTAAAACGGCTTGTGATAATAAAGGTGTTGCATATACGATTGTTACCGATATTCCTGAAGGCGAAGCTTGCTATACTAAGGCTTCTGAATTAGTTGATAACGGTTGTAAAGTGATCTTTGCCGATTCCTTTGGTCACGAACCATATTTAATTCAAGCAGCAAACGAAAATCCAGACGTTCAGTTTTGCCATGCTACCGGAACTGGTGTAAGCACTCAAAAGAAAGACGGTGCTGATTACAGTACGCCAAGCAATTATCACAATACTTTCGCTTCTATCTACGAAGGAAGATATTTGGCTGGTTACGCTGCCGGATTAAAACTTAACGAAATGAAAGATAAGGCTGTTGACAACAACTTCCAAGTTGGTTATGTTGGTGCGTGGACCTATGCTGAAGTTATTTCAGGATATACTTCTTGGTTCTTAGGGCTTCAAGAAGCATTAGACGATGGATATACCGCAACTATGTTAGTTCAATTCACGGGTTCTTGGTATGATGAAACTGCTGAAAAAACAGCTGCTGAAACTTTAATTAACAAGGGTTGTGTTCTTATTTCTCAACACGCAGACTCTATGGGTGCTCCTACGGCTTGTGATTCCGCAAACATTCCTAACGTTGCTTACAACGGAACAACCGGCAAAAACACGTTAGTTGCTTATTCAAAAATCGATTGGGTTCCATATTTTGAATATATGCTTGATAATTATGCTGCTAAATCAATAAAGAAAGATTACGTTGGTACTTTATCTGACGGTTCTGTTAAGTATGCTCTTGGCAGTAATTGTGTTTCCGGTACGGCAGAAAAACTCGCTGTAATTGAAAAAGAATTAAAAGAAGGAACTCGTCAAGTGTTTGACTGCTCTAAGTTTACGGTTAAAAACGCAAAAATTGCAGATGAATACAATCAAATAACGGTAGATGAAAGCAATCATTTAACGGCATATTTGGCTGACGTTAACGACGATAAAGACGCTAAAGGTACAAGTACTTATGCTGCTGATACGAACGTTATTAAAACAGATAAAGGAATAACTTATTTCTCCGAATCTTCTTTCCGTTCCGCACCGTATTTTGATCTCACTATCGACGGTATTACTCTCTTAAATGCTGTTTACGGCACGAAGACTGACGGTACACCTGATTTCATAAATTTCTAAAATAAGATACTATAAAAATAAAAAGATTTGAGGCAGATTTTCTGCCTCAAAGATTTTTATTTTATAAAGGAAAATCGCATGCAAGATAAATATGCAATTGAATTAAAAAACGTTTCTAAATATTTTGGAAGTGTTGCTGCAAATAAAAATATAAATCTATCTATTAAAAAGCAGGAAATACTTGCGTTATTAGGTGAAAACGGTTCAGGCAAAACTACGCTTATGAATATGATTTCTGGTATTTATTATCCTGACGAAGGTCAGATTTTCATAAACGGAAAAGAAGCGGTTATCCGTTCCCCGAAAGATGCTTTTAAATATAAAATAGGTATGATTCATCAACACTTTAAGTTGGTTGATACTTTTACAGCGGCTGAAAACATTATTCTTGGCGTAAAAGACGGTGGATATAATGAAGAAAAAGTTAAACAAAATTTAACTAATTTTGTCAATCAAAAAGGTTACGTTATTCCTTTTAAAAGTCCTATAAATAAGTTGTCTTTGAGACAAATAAAAAAATGTACAAAAGAGATTAAAGAAAAATATAACGAAGATCTAGGTTTGAAAACATATCCGAAATCGAAAAAAAGCGTTATTTCAAGAGTGAATACGCTTGCAAATCGATACGGTTTTAATATAGACGTTAAAAAGAAAATATACGATATGTCGGTATCGGAAAAGCAGACCGTTGAAATAATGAAAGTTTTATACCGCGGTGCGGATATTTTAATTCTCGACGAACCGACTGCAGTTTTAACTCCGCAGGAAATAACAAAACTTTTCGACGTTCTCCGTAAAATGAAGGAAAACGGCAAATCGATAATAATAATTACGCATAAACTCAACGAAGTTATGGAAATATCGGACAGAGTTTCTATTCTTCGCAAGGGCGAATATATCGGCACTGTAGACACCAAAACGACGACGGAAAAAGAACTTACCGAAATGATGGTCGGCAAAAAAATCGACCTTAAAATCCAACGCGTTAAAACGGACATCGATAAACCGCTACTTGAAATCCGTAATTTATTCGTTAAGAAGGACGACGGCACGCAGGCTATCGACGACGTAAGTTTTTATATCCGTGGCGGTGAAATACTCGGCGTTGCCGGTGTTGCGGGTTGCGGACAAAAGGAACTTTGCGAAGCGATAGCGGGGTTAAGACCGTTATCGGGACTTATAATGCATAAAGGTGAAAGCATCGTTGGCTTGCCTGCAAAAGAGATTATCAATAAAGGCGTATCGATGAGTTTTATTCCCGAAGACAGATTAGGGATGGGGCTTTGTCCGTCTTTTTCAATAACCGATAATATCTTGCTTAAAACCTATCAGGATAAGAAAGGTGTTTTCGTTGACAGGCAGACTGCAAGACAAAAGGCACAAGATTTAATAGACAGATTAGAAATAGTTACACCGTCCACCGAAACGCCTGTAAGACGTTTATCGGGCGGTAACGTTCAGAAAGTTTTAGTAGGGCGTGAAATTGAAATGGCGCCGAACGTTATTATTACCGCTTATCCTGTTCGCGGTCTCGATATAAACTCTTCGTACGCTATCTACGATATATTAAACGAAGAAAAGAAAAAGGGAACGGGAATATTGTTTATCGGTGAAGACCTTGACGTTATGCTTGCCCTTTGCGACAAGATTATGGTTTTATGCCACGGCAAAAATATGGGTATCGTCCACGCGAATAAGACAACGAAGGAAGAGTTGGGGCTTATGATGACGGGTTCGCTTAACCTTGTCGAAGAAAAGAAAGATAAGGTATTCGGTTTGGCAAAAGACAGTAATTTGACCGAAGAACAATGGGAAGAAGAAAAAATCAAAGCGGAAGAAATGGAGGGTAACAAGAATGAATAAAGAAAACGTAGTTCATGAACCGCTTTTCCATATTGTTAAAGCAAATATTTTGCCTTGGTGGAAAAAATTATTAATTTACTCGATTTCAATTTTAATTGCTTTAACGTTAACAAGTATTTTTTGTGCTTTATCTTCTGACAAAGGCAAATCTCCATTTGAAATGTTTGGTTCAATGTTTATTGGAATTTTCGGTACTGAAAAGAAAATCTGGTTATTTCTTAGAGACACATGCTTGCTTTTAGGAGTTTCTTTAGCGATTGTTCCCGCATTTAAGATGAAATTTTGGAATTTGGGTGCAAACGGGCAAATTTTAATGGGCGGGCTTGCGTGTTACGTGTGCTTAATGAATTTTCAGTCGTTACCAAACATTGTATTATGGTTAATAATGTTTGTATCAAGTATTGTTATGGCAATGGTTTGGGCAATGATCCCTGCCATTTTTAAAGCATTTTTTAAAACAAACGAATCATTATTTACGTTAATGATGAATTATTTAGCAGCAGGAATTGTTTCGGTTTGTATTACAATTTGGGCTCCCGGTGGTTCGGGAAGTTTAAGCCCTATTAATAAGGGCGTTCTTCCTGTAATAGGAAAAAGTTATTTTTATTTATTAGTAATTATCGTTGTTGCAATTTTGACGTTTATTATGTATTTTTATTTAAAAGACAGTAAGCACGGCTATGAACTTGCCGTTGTTGGTGAAAGCGAAAATACGGCAAAATATATTGGTGTAAACGTTAAAAAAGTTGTAATTAGAACACTTGCTTTGTCAGGAGCAATTTGTGGTCTAATAGGTCTTCTTTTGGTTGGTAGCATAAATCACACGATAAGTACGGATACAGCAAACAATATGGGATTTACCGCTATTATGACTGCTTGGCTTGCAAAGTTTAATCCGATTATTATGATTGGTTCTTGTGCACTTATAACCTTTGTTTCAAGGGGTATGGGGCAGGTCAGACAAGATTTTGGCTTTTATAATAATGCACTTGCTAATATCGTTTTAGGAATAATTTATTTCTTTATTATAGGCTGTGAATTCTTTATTTCGTATAAATTGGTGTTCACAAAGAAAAACAATAAAGGACAAAAGAACAAGGAGGAAAAAATATAATGGCAATTTCTATTATTGTAGGATCAATTTCATTGGCAACAGTTTTCCTTTTTGGTTGCGTTGGTGAAATAATAACTGAAAAATCGGGACATCTTAATCTTGGTATTCCGGGGATAATGTGTTCAGGTACGGCAGGCGGATGTTTTGGAGTCGCTACCTATATGAACACATATAACGCTAATCCTTCTTGGTTTGTTTTGGTTTTATTCTCTGTGATATGTTCAATAGTGTTTGCGGCTATCGTCGGTGGTATATATGCGATTTTAACGGTTTCTTTGCGTTGTAATCAAAATATTACTGGTCTTGCAATAACTACGTTCGGAACAGGGTTTACTCAATTTTTCATTGATAATTACGTAGATAAAAATTATTTTGATAAGGCAAGTAGATTGATTTCACAAGGAATATCAGTTTCTAAATTGGGTTGGTTCGGTGAAATATTTTTATCTTATGGAATACTTGTTTATTTTGCAATAGCATTGGCTGTTATTGTTTCAATATTCCTTAAAAAAACAAGAGTAGGGTTGCATTTGCGTTCTATAGGTGAAAATCCTGCGACTGCCGACGCTGTCGGAATAAATGTAGGGCTTTATAAATACGTTGCAATTTTAGTAGGCAGCGGTATAGCTGGCCTTGGCGGTTTCTTCTATATTATTGATTATATCGGCGGTAGTTGGGAAAATGCATCCACAATTGAAGCGTTAGGTTGGTTATCAATTGCTCTCGTTATATTTACTTTATGGAAACCTGATTTGGCTATTTTAGGTTCGATTATTTTTGCTTGTTTCTATATTATAGCATTTAAAATAACGGGTGTTTCATTTACGGTTATGGCAGAATTAAAACTATTACCTTATATTGTAACAATTGTAGTTTTAATTTTAACGAGTATTTTCGGCGGAAAATCAGTTCAACCGCCTGCGTCGTTAGGTCTTAACTATTTTAGAGAAGAAAGATAAATTAAATACAAATTAAAGCCTTGGATTATCCAAGGCTTTTTTCGTTTTAAAAAGTAAAATAAAAAGCCCGATAAAAATCGGGCTTTATTTTTAACTAATAATTATTCTGCTTTCGGCGCTTTCAACGCTTTATCGAGTTTAGCCGAAATCTTTGCTTTTTTGTTCGCGGCGTTGTTCTTTTTGATTATGTTTTTAGAACAAGCGGAATCAATCGTCGAAAATACTTCAGGAAGGAAAGCCTTTGCTTCTTCAAGTTTATTTTCGCTAATCATAACGTTGATTTTCTTGCAGATAGTTTTAAGGTTTGTACGTATGATTTTGTTCTGTTCGGTTTTTTTGGTATTTACGATAACTCTTTTTTTAGCAGATTTAATATTTGGCATATTATATGCACTCCTTACATATTCATTTATATTTCGTTAGATATTTTAACACAAAAATAAGATAAAAGCAACTACATTTTACTTTATATTTAATTTTTTAATTATTTTTTATATTTTTTTTGCCTTTTTCATAAAATTTATTATGAATAAAAAATATATTGCGATATTCGACAGCGGAATAGGCGGATTATCGCTTTTAAAAATCTTAAACGAAAAAGTATCGGGGCAAAACTTTTTATATCTTGGCGATAACAAAAACGTTCCTTACGGGAATAAAAGCGTTAAAGAACTTAAAACCCTTACCTTTAACAGATTGTCGCTGTTTTTTAATTTTCCGTTAAAGGCGCTTATTATCGGCTGTAATACTTTAAGTACGAATATTCTGCCCGATATAAGAAAGTATATGAACTGTAAAGTTTTCGGCGTGTTCCCGCCGTTAGAAAAAAACGTTATGGCGGGGAATAAGGTTTCTTTATTTGCGACTGAAAGAACGGTGTCAACTTTCTCCGATTACCCCGTAAAAAAAGTAATATTAAAAGACCTTGCAAGCGATATAGAAAGAAATAAATATAACTTAAATAAAGTCGATTTATCTGTTGTACGTAATAGCGTCGGTTTTGATACGGATACCGTAATTTTGGGTTGTACGCATTATTTTTTTATTAAAAATAATATTTTCGTACACCGTCAACCACTTAAAATCGATTCGGGCGAAATATATACCGCAAATAAAGTAATAAATGAACTTAATCTTAAAAAAATCGACAAAAACCGCAAAACCGCAAGAGAAAATCAAGTGTTTTTTCTCGGTGAAAATTATAACGACAATAAACGGTTTTGGCTAAACGTGGTTAGAGATATAAATATATAGAAAAAATTTTTCAAAAAAAGCACAAATTTTTTAAAAAAGTGGTTGACAGTGGTTAAAACTTGTGATAAAATGTCTATGTAAAATCACAAAAGGGGGTTAAACTGATTCTATGGCCGGAAAAAATTACGTACATCAACTCGACGCGAAGAACAGAATGCGTATTCCAGCGAAACTTCGTGAAGAATTAGGCGAAGGTTATTCGGTAACTGTAGGCGCAGGCGGTTGTCTTTACGTTTATTCGGCGAAAGAAATGGAAGAAGTTAAAAACTCTCTTAAAAACGTCAACGCTTACAGGGAAAACGAATTAAAAGCGGCGAGATTTATTTTATATAACACTTGGGACGCGGAAGAAGATAAACAGGGAAGGATTTTACTTCCTGAAAATTTAAGGAAATACGCGAAAATCCAAAAGAACGTTATAGTTTTTAAGGGTCCTACCTGTGTTGAAATATGGAGTGAAGAAGTCTGGAACGAATATTTTAACGACGTAAACTTCAATATTTTGGCGGACGCAGTTGATTTGTTAAAGAAAAATGGATAATTTAGTGCATATTCCCGTTATGCTTGAAAGTTGCATAGAAGGGCTTAAATTAAAAGATAACGGAATATACTTCGACGGAACGCTTGGCGGTGGCGGACACTCTTACGAGATATTAAAAAGGTCTTCCCCGAACGGAAAACTTGTTGCAACCGACCTTGACGATTATGCGATAGAAAGGGCAACGGAAAGATTAAAAGAGTTTAACGGAAGATTTACCTTTGTTAAAGATAATTTCAAAAATTTTTCTAAAATTAAAGAAGAATTAAATATCGAAAAATTCGACGGAATAATTTTAGATCTGGGTGTTTCGAGTTTTCAGTTGGACGACAGAAAAAGGGGTTTTTCCTATCTCGACGGCAATGCAAGACTCGATATGCGTATGAATAAGGACGCTAAATTAGACGCAGAAAAAATCGTAAACGAATATTCGGAAAGCGAACTTAAAAAGATTTTTAACGAATACGGCGAAGAAAGATTCAGCGGAATAATTGCAAGAAATATCGTAAATAACAGAAAAATAAACAGGATTACAACCGTCGGGCAACTGAACGAAATAATATTAAAAAGTATACCGAAAAAGTTTCAGCACGACGGACATCCTTCAAAAAGGACCTTTCAGGCATTAAGAATAGAAGTAAACGGCGAATTAAACGGGCTTTACGAAACCGTTTTAGATATGGGAAGGTCGCTAAATAAAGGCGGAAGAATCGTTATTTTAACTTTTCACTCGTTAGAAGACAGAATAGTTAAAAAAGCGTTTAAGGAACTTGAAACAGACTGCATTTGCGACAAGAGTTTGCCGATTTGCGTTTGCGGAAAGAAAAAAGAAATAGAAATAATAACAAAACATCCGATAATAGCGTCGGAAGAAGAAACGGCGATAAACAGCCGTTCAAAAAGCGCAAAACTTCGAATTGCAGAAAAAATATAGGGGAGAAGGTTTTATGGAAAACAATAACGAATACGGTTTTAACGTTTTTAACGTGAATAATTCCCGTTCGAACACCGCCGTACTTGAAAAAACGGAAGAAAACGAACAAAAGGTTAATATTGAAGAAGCAAAAGAAAGAATGCAGAGAAATCTCGATAAGATTCTTCACTACGAACTCTTTGAAAAGGAAGAAGAAAAAGAAGAAACCAAGGAAATCGTTGCAGAACAAGTCGATAATACGGTTGCAGTTAATAGCGACGACTTGATGCCTTCTTCGACGACGATGCAGTTCGGCGACGGAGATATCGACCATTTCTATCAGGATTTACCGAGAGAAAAGGAAGAAGAACAATATAAATTAAACGCAAAAGGTAAATTACTTATCGTGTTATATTCGCTTGCCGTAATAGTAATAATGTCGCTAATAGTATTAAATACGGGCATTATTGCTAAATTAAAATTGAGTTATGCAATGAAAAACGAAGAATTGAGCGAATTAGTAAATAATAATAAGGAAATAACCGCAGAAATAGAAAACATTTCTAATAACGACTACATTTCAAGTCTTGCGGAAAACGATTATCAGATGATAATCAAGTAATTATATGGAATAATAATGAATAATATATCTATATGGTAAATAATTTGCATATAGAATATTCAATCACATTATTACGAAAGAGGCTGTTTGCAATAATAATTGCAATGGCCTTTTTATTTTTGCTTGTTTTAGGCAGATTACTTTATATTCAGGTTTTTTGGGGCAAAGAATTGCAGGAAAAGGCAATCGACCAGTGGACGCGAGAAATACCGATTATAGCAAGCAGGGGGCTGATTACCGACAGAAACGGGGTAATTATTGCGTCAAACGACGATACTTACACCGTTTTCGTTCGTAAAAGTGCCGTAAAGGACGAAAAAGTCTTAAAAGAGACCTTATCTGAAGTTCTTTCTTTATCGGCAGATTACGTCGACGGTAGGCTGAATAAAACAAAATCTTCCGAAATCGTCGTAAAAAAACAGGTGGAAAAGGAAAAAATCAACGAACTTTTAAAGCGGAATCTCGACGGGGTGTATTATTCGCGGGACAATAAAAGATTGTATAAGGGCGACGACTTACTGTCGACGATTATCGGCTTTACGTCAAACGACGGCAAGGGTCAGTCGGGGCTTGAAAAGTATTACGATACCTATTTATGCGGAGAAAACGGGCAGATTTTATATGAAACCGATATCATAGGAAAAGAAATCGACGGTGGAAAAGCGACGCTTATTCCCGCAAAATCGGGGTTTAATCTTAAACTGACGATAGATTACGATATTCAACAGATTTGCGAATCGGCAATGAACGAAGCAATGGACGTAAACGGCGCAAAGAGTGCTAAAATAATCGTTATGAATCCGCAAAACGGCGAGATTTTGGCGCTTTCTAATAAACCGTCTTACAACCTTAACGATATTCCGCGCGATAATATCGAAGAATTGAACGCGTTGTCGAGAAACGGGCTTATATGCGACGTTTACGAACCGGGGTCTACGTTTAAGGTTTTAACGGCGGTCGCTAATATCGAAGAATATTATAAAGGCAATAAAAACGCCTACTCACTATCTCACGTTTTTTCATCTAATAGATATAGGGTGGTCGACGGGCAGAGAGTTAAATGTTGGAGTAATCACGCCAACGGGAAACACAGTAATCTTAATCTCGAAGGCGCGTTAGAAAACAGTTGCAACCCGATTTTCGTCGATATCGCAACGTCTCTTGGCAAAGAAACAATGTATAAATACATAAATCTTTTTAATTACGGCAGTAAAACGGGCGTAGATTTCAGCGGTGAAGCAAGCGGACTTGTGCTTCCCGAAAGCGCGGTTAAAAACGTCGACTTATGCAGAATATCTTTCGGGCAGACGATAGCGGTCAGCGGTCTTCAACTTATTACCGCAACGTCGGCAATGATAAACGGCGGAAAGTATTATACGCCGAACTTCGTTTCCGAAGTGTATTCAAATGAAGGAATTATTATTGAAAAATACGAAAAACAACCGAAAAATAGGGTAATAAGCGAAAAAACTTCCGAAATAATAAGGGGTATGCTTGAAAACGTCGTCGCAAACGGGTCGGGAAAACAAGCGTATATCGAAGGATATAGGGTCGCGGGCAAAACGGGTACGGCGCAAAAATACGAAAACGGACATATTGCACAAGGTAAATACGTTGCATCTTTTATCGGCTTTTTCCCCGCCGATAAGCCTGAATATATAGCACTCGTAATCGTTGACGAACCTGACGGGCAGTATTACGGCAGTACCGTCGCCGCCCCGCTTGCAAAACAAGTGTTTGAAGGCATAATAGAACTTAAAAAATTAAAGCCGTCTAAATGACGGCTTTAATTATTGATTAAATCTTCAAAAGAGATATTTAACGTTTTAATAATGGCGACTATGTTTGATAGAGTGGGTTCGACTTTGTTTGTTTCCCACTCGCTTACACGTTGTTGAGTTGTTCCGATTTTTTTAGCAAATTCACGTTGATTATACCCTGCGTTTTGTCTTTCAATTTTTAAATTTTCACCAAAACTTTTCATAATCTTATTATATTATATACACTAAATAAAGTGTTGACATACACTAAAAATAGTGTTAATATTAAAATAAGGAGATATATTTATGCAAAAGAAAGGAATTATTTTAAGTCTAATATTGATTATATTTTTAAATGTTGTAGGATTATTCGCTTGTGAAAATAATAAGGTAAAACCGTATTATGGAACTTATACGGGTGGTATAAACGGAAATAAAACAGTCGTAATAAATAAAACAATTATAAACGGTAATTATGAATATAATTACGAAGTTTATGACGATTATTTTCTTTTAACCGATATATCAGATAACGATACGCTTACTTTATATCGTTTTAATAACGGAAACGTTTTAAGTTTTGGTATAATCTATAATTTTCATTCGGGTTCTATAAACGTGAGAGACGGTTATTTTACTACAAATTTAATAATGTTTAAGTCAAATATGAATATAAATTATTTTTATTCGTTTAACAATGATGGCACGTTTCAATATTATATGGAATCTGCACCGTTATATTCGTATAGCGGAACATATACTTATAATAACGGCGTATTAAAACTTACGGGTGAAATGGCGGGGGAAACCGTATGCGAAATTTATTACGTTGAATCGCCAACCCGCTTACATTTCGGCGTTTATATAAAAGATGAAGTGATAAACAACAATAATAATCAGGAATCAATTAATAATAATCAAAATAGCAGTAGCAATAATAATCAAGATAATATTATTGATAATGATAGTCATAATGAAAGCAAAATTGAATTTTGTTCCGTTACCTTTCAATATAATAACGGTTATAATAATGACGTAATTTTGATAGAAAAAGACTCATATTTAAAACTTAAAGAACCATCTTATTTGGGTTATACGTTTACTGGCTGGAAAGTAAATGGAGAAATAAGGCAAATAGATGATAATATTCTTATTTCTAATGATATAACAATTTATGCTTTGTGGCAAATAAATACTTATCAAATAGAATATAACCTTAACGGTGGAAGTTTAGAAAATGCAAAGACTTCATTTACTATACACGATTTACCATTAACGTTACAAAATCCAAAAGGAGAAACAGATAATCTTTCTTTTGTAAAATGGACGACTGACGAAAACGGAAATAATAAGATATCTACAATTGCAAATATAGAAAGCAATTTAAAAGATTTTGTTTTATATGCTTTTTTTGAAGATTCTTCTCAATTTTTACAATATCGTTATGATAGTGAATCAGAAGGGTATGAAGTTACGGGATATACTGGAAACGCAACAAATGTCATTATACCTGCAAAGAAAAATAACGTTAATGTAACGAGTATAGGAAGTAGTGCGTTCTCTGGTTGTAGCAAATTAACAAGTGTAACTATACCTGATAGTGTAACGAGTATAGGACAATATGCGTTCGAATCTTGTAGCAGTTTAACAAGTATTACAATCCCTGATAGTGTAACGAGTATAGGACAATGTGCGTTCGAATCTTGTAGCAGTTTAACAAGTATAACTATACCTTATAGTGTAACGAGTATAGGATATATGGCGTTCTATAAGTGTAGAAGTTTAACAAGTATAACTATTCCTGATAGTGTCACAAGTATAGGAGAACGTGCGTTCGAAGGTTGTAGCAGTTTAACAAGTATAACTATTCCTGATAGTGTAACGAGTATAGGACAATATGCGTTCCGTAATTGTAGCAGTTTAACAAGTATAACAATACCTGATAGTGTAACGAGAATAAGCGATAACTCATTTAAGGATTGTAAATCATTAAAAACTGTTTACGTTGATTCGGAAAATATTGTCAATTCTACAAATGAACATAATCTTTTTGATTATGCGGAAGTTATTTATATAAGAAAAGATATAAATATAACAAATACTTTATTTACGGTTGTATTTAATAAAGAAAGTGAAAGTTTATATCAAAATAACGGAAATGAATATTATAAATACGTAATAAAAGGAGAATAAAAATGTGTTATCAATTAAAAAAACTAAAAATTATTTATGACGGTAAAATTAAATCAAAGTACGAAAATGCAAAAATGATAAAGTACGATAATGACGAATTGAAAGCCTTGGGAGAAAAATTAGGATTAGAGTTTCATTATGAACTACACAGTAATAAAAAGTCAACATTTATTCGTTTTGATTGCCATTGCGTAGAATATAATGATTTTAAAAATTTAAGTAAAGAAACTTACTTAAATTCTATTCCTGAAAAAAGTAAAGAGAGAAGGAATATATTAAAAGAAAAATTTAA
>JAFSLQ010000036.1 GCA_017448355.1 Clostridia bacterium
GAGTTTTTAGCCTACCACTATAACATACAAAGTTTTAGCGGAAGATACGGCGGATATAAACTTTTGGATATAAACGACTACAAAGAGAAAAAGAAAGAAAACGAGCGGATAAAAGTCGATACGCTTAAAGAGATATTAAAGGTATGTACGGACAAGCAAAAGCCTATTATAGAGAGTATAATAGTCGATTACATAAATAAGGTATAGAAATACTGAAAGCCAAAAGCAAATTAGAAAAGAAAAGGACGGGGGAGCGGAAAAGATTGCCCAAGCGGGTCAGCGGGCAACTTTCCGCCCCCGTTTTCTTATTTGGCAAAGTATAAGGGAGTCGGTCAGTAAAGTAAGGGCGTGCACTTGTCTTCGGCGGGCAAAAGCCCGCCGACTTGTATCAAGACTGTGACATATCTTTATGGACAGGTTTTAATTGTCCGATTTTAATGGTATTCAAGGAATAAATAATAAAATTTTTCTCGTATCATCAAAGTTCGCATTGCTTAATTTGAAGCGTAGAAACAGAAAAACGAATAAAGGGGAATCTGCAATTTCAAGATAAGCTGTTTAAACAGTTGATTTATAGCTTAAAAATTGATATTATTTAATCAAAAGGAATATAGATTAGACTGGTCTATGCAATTAGTCAAGCAAATAAGATACGGAGAACAAAAATTGTCATCATCAATACCCATTAGCAATTTAAGCGATTCACAAAATTTTATAAAGAACAGGAGTACCGTAACTAAATTGTTGCAGATGTGTAATCTGCCCAAAGAAATAACTGTATTAGAAATAGGTCCAGGCAAAGGCATCATAACACAACAATTATGTGAAATTGTTAATAAAGTAATAGCTGTTGAATACGACATAAAATTAGCGAATTCATTACGTGAAAAGTTAAAAGATTATAGCAATTTAGAAATAGTTAATATGGATTTCTTAAAATATCCATTACCAACTGAGAAATATATTGTAGTATCAAATATACCATTTAATATAACTGCTGATATCATAAATAGACTTATGGAAGCTTCAAACACACCTGAAGCTATTTATTTCATAATGCAGAAAGAGGCTTTTTATAAGCATGCTGGTTCACCATACTGTTTAGAATGTTTGAAATCTATTATAATCAAGCCATTTTACGAGGCGTATAAGATTCTAGATATGCGCGGTGAAGATTTCTATCCAGTACCCCATGTCGATATAATTTTTGCTAGCTTCATAAAACGGCAATATTGTGATATTAAAATTGGAACACCTGAAAATTATAAAGACTTTATTGCTTATTTGTTTATGGCGAAAGGACATACATATAAAGAGAAATTAAAAGATTTGTTTTCATATGAACAAATAAAGAGGATGCGAAAACAAGTAAAACTGGAATATGATGATAAAATTACTACATGGGGGTATGAAAGCTTTTTAAAACTATATAAGGAATTTATCAACAGAGTATGTGATGACAAAAAGCAGAAAATTATTGGTTCTTACCAAAAATACAAAATACAGCAATCTACTATCGATAAAATACATAGGAGTAGAAATACAGTTTCTTAAATGAACAAATTAGTCGTTAGCAATATTAATAAATCTTATGATAAAAAGAACTTAGTATTAAAAGATGTGTCTTTTTCAATACAAGAAGGGACATTCGTTGTAATTGTAGGTCCATCAGGATGTGGAAAATCAACATTAATTCCATAAAGCAATTTTTAAGTAACAATAGCATAATATATGATGTTTTTGATTCCTTGTTGATATAGAGGAAGAAGAAGGCAATGAATTTTATCAATTATATAGTGAAATTTAGTCCATCTTCTTGATAGAACATATAGAAGGTGTGAAAAATAAAGATTCGAAAACAATCATATATAATGCACATAGGGATAAAGAAATAAGTGAGGCACCATATGAAATCACATATGCAATTGACTATCATTATGGGGAGCAATACTACAATTAGTCGAAAAATTTAATTTATACATGTGAGAAAAAGATGAATATTCTAACATCCCGATTTCTCTAAAAGTGGAAGGATGGGTGGCAATGTAATTTATTGTCTAATTCTCCTGATGATATTAAAAGATTATACAACAAATTTGTAATAAATATAACAGGCGATAATAAAGTTAAGTCTTTCATATTAAAACAATTTACGTAACATAAATTTTTAAATATAAGAAAAACATAAGAATGGCACCGTGGCGTGTGATTGTCATAGACAAGTGGGCTCGGCTACGCCTCGCCCAGACAAGCACACGCCGCCACAAAAGAATAAGGCGAAACGGAAAGCGAGAGCGAAGCGGAGTCGCCCGCTGAACCGCTTGGGCGAACTTCCGCTTTTTCGCTCTCTCGTGTTTTTCCGTGTATATTGCCTTATTGTATTTTATCTGTCTCAGTGCTTTGTCTATACCCTCCGAACATTGCTTTTTCGGGGGCGCAGGTTAGCATAGTTCCTCGCATAAGTCAACGGTCGTAAAATCGTCGCTGAAAACACCAATTAAACTCATTTACAGCCAAGTAAGGTATTTCCCTTGCTTGGCTGTTTTTCTGCCCGTAAAGGCTTGTAACGACTGAAATGCAACGATTTTTCTCTTTTCCGCTGACTTATGCAAGCGTTACAAGAAAAAGAGTAATTGTTACCGTCCTATGCTCCTTCGCCCGTTGCCCGAAAAAGGCAATAAACGTTCGGAGGAATAGAAAATGGAAATGTTGGTAACAAAGTTCTCAAAAGGTAAGTATCGCAACGAAGGAGCGTTGTTTGCAGAGCCTATCTCAAAGGACAACGTAAAACTCATGGGTGAGATGATTGCATTGCAGGCGCTTCGTACCGTAAAAAAGTACGATATGAAAGTCGCAGACAGGCTGTATATCGGTCTCATAAAAGATTTGCATCACATGAACGAAATAGACTATACCGTATCGGACGGATATGACGTTGCGCAAACTGCAAGTTGCTTTCTTTGGCAATTTGCAGGAAGAAAGGTATCCGAAATTTACGGCAAAGACAGGCGTGGTAAAGAGATTACAATAAAACTCGCTTGTTATCGAGAGGTGGACAGATTTATCGACACTTTGCGTAACAGAGCCGACAGACACGGAATCATCGAATACATAGACTTTACCGATTACAAGGCATTGCCTATGGATCCCGTAAACTGCTTTGAACAAGAACAGACGGATTATACAAAATACGACGCACTTGTAGAAGCATTGCAACTCTCCGCATTGGAGCTTGCTATCCTCAACTGCTACATGAACGGAATGCAACAATCCGCAGTATGTTCTGAGCTGGGTATCGGACGAGGAACCATCAATCACAGAAAAGCAAGTATACGGAATCGTTACTATTCGCTTTACGGACAATTTTGATATTTAAATAAACTACATAACTCCTTAAAGGCAGTTGCTTGATTGCAATTGCCTTATTTTTTTGCCATGACCGTGGACTTTTGAGCTTTTCATTCCCTTATAAGTGTAGGACAAAAACTATTTTGCGGAAACGACCCCATAACGGCTGTTTTCGTGGCTACTAAATAGAAACCATTTTTCAAAGTGGCAATAAACTTGCCTGTTTGACCTTTATGCTATGGCTGAAAAAGTTGAAGAAACTTTTTCAAATAGGAAAGAAACCTTCCTATTTAGAAGATATTATTTGGGAAACTTTTGCAAAGTCGCAAAGACCTTGCGAGTTTGCGGGATATAAAAGAAAAAACAAACAAGGAGGACAAAAACAATGGGATTCAGAGCGGCAAAGATTTCCTTTGACGGAAGTCACTACATCGCAACACCGAAAGAGAATTTTCCGAGAGGAAAAAAGCGACGACGATCTTCTCGCCCGGCGTCCGAACAAGAGGCGGAACGAAAAAAACAATTTGAAACTGCTTACAGGGAAAGTCAACAGTTGCCCCGCAAAGAGCGGAAAGACTATGTAACGCAAGCTATGGAAGAAAAGATACCCGATGAGGAACAACGGCAGGAATTTGTAGAGCGCAACAGCGAACGAAAAAAGATAAACGCTATCCGAAGAAAAGTCAGACTGTCTAAAAAGGCAAACTTACAGACTTGGAATTTCTTTTGCACTTTCACCTATTCGGACGAGAAGCATACGGAAGAAAGTTTTAGAAAGTCGCTCAGGAACACGCTCAAACATTTTGTAAACCGCAAAGGCTGGAAGCATATCGGCGTATGGGAACGCGGAGGCGATACAAACAGATTACACTTTCATGGGATATTCTACATTCCGCCTGACGGCATGGTCGGAGAACTCATTGAAACAAAGGATTACAGCACCAAGGATAATCGAATGCAGACGGCAAGCCAGAATACCTACTTTCTCGAACGGTACGGCAGAAACGACTTTCAGAAGTTAGTATTTCCGCACGAAGTCGGAGACTCTCTAGGGTATCTCATGAAGTACATAGAAAAATCCGGTGAAAGACTTGTTTACGGCGGAAAGCTGCCCGCTTACTTTGAATCGGACGTTTTAGACGAGGACATTATCGTCCCATACGGGATAGACGAAAGAAAAGCAGTATTAGCGGACGATTTTCTCTGTATGGTAGAGGGCGAGATTATGGGCAGAGTAAGTCCGGAAGTCATAGAGAAAATGCCGAAAGTAAATTAAATTTACCTTTCGCCATTGGAGCGTAAACGGTTAGTCACCTTTTTACAAGGGTAAAGTGCATTGGTTTCACCAACCCTTGCAAAAACGAACGAAAAGACTTGAAAAAGAAAGACTTTTGCCCAACCGTTTATTTTCGCTCCGCCGAAAGGTAAAGAAACACAAAAAAATCTAAAAAAGGAGAATTCAAATTATGAAAACAAACGTAGTAAAGCAGCAAACTTACACAAGCGTTGAGGATTACGAGGCAAATTGCTATCAGCTTTTCCCTTCGATCAGCAAGCGTAAAAACATCGGCGGAAAGACGTATTTCGTCCGCAGGTATTTCAACGGCGATAAAGACTTTGAAAAGTCCATGCAGAGCCTTGCATCGCAACAGACTTTTGGAAATAAGAGGTGACGTTATGAAACAGAAAAACTATATCGCAGGATTGTATTTCAGACTTTCCCAAGAAGACGAGCGCCAAGGCGAATCGGTATCGATAGACAACCAGAGGACGATACTTCGTAAATATGCCGAAGAACACGGCTTTGAGATTCACGGCGAATACATAGACGACGGCATATCCGGTACTACCTTTGATCGCCCCGAAGTACAAAGACTTTTAGATGACGCTAAAACGGGAGTCATAAATACGATAATTGTAAAAGACTTATCCCGCTTCGGAAGAAACTACATCGAGGTCGGACAATACGTCGATTATGTGTTTCCTGCATTCGGGATCAGGTTTATAGCCATTCAAGACAATGTAGACACGGCAAACCGTGACAGCGGTGCAATGGAAATGATGCCTATCATGAACGTGTTCAACGAATGGCACGCCGCCAATACAAGCAAGAAAATAAGGGCTGTAAAAAGGTCTAATGCAAGGGAAGGAATTTATACCGCCAAAAAAGCCTCTTACGGATACAAAATGGGTACGGATAAAAAACGAGCACCTGTCATCGATGAAGAAACCGCACCTATCGTAAAACGAATATTTGAAATGTATGCTTCCGGTATAAGTCCGAGAAAAATTGCCGAAACCTTGAATTTAGAAGGAGTGCCGTCTCCCGCTACTTATGCTTATGAGAAATTCGGACAAAAGGCAAAACCCGATGCGGTCGGTTTATGGTCTGCCATTACGATAAGAGAAATGCTGGATAAAAGCATATACATCGGACATATGCCGCAACTGCGTTGGACTTCACTGTCTTACAAAAATCACAAGCGATTCAGAAAAAATGAAGAAGAGTGGTCTGTCGTTTACAATACTCATGAACCCATCATTTCACAAGAGCTTTGGGATAAGGTTCACCAAAGACGAAAGTCTGTTGCTCAGGGCAGGAAAACGAAAGTAGGGTACACGCATCCGTTATCCGGGTTTCTGTTTTGCGCCGACTGTGGCAATAAAATGAAGCTATGTACGTCACGTAATCGTAACGGAAAGCGATTCTTGCATTTTGACTGCGGTTATCATGTGCGCTATGGTAAGGCGTATTGCTTTTCGCATTATATTGCGGCAAGTATCTTGGATGAAATCGTACTTGAAGATATAAGGGAAATGGCAAGGAGAGTAACGCTCGATGAGAAAGCTATCCGTGAGGAATTTATCCGTCATAATGCCGAACTTGCGGACAACGCTGTCAAGTCCGTCAAAAAGGAATTACAGGCAAAGCGTAAGCGCACGGAAGAAATATCTCGCCTTATACAGGTTGCCTACGAGGACAGAGTGAAAGGAAAAATGCCCGAAGACATTTGCTTATCCTTTATACAGAAATACTCGGACGAACAGAAGAAACTTGAAACGGAAATAGTCGAGTTGGAAGCGAAGCTGACCGAAACGGCAAACACGATGCAGAGCGCCGACGATTTCATACGAAGCATCAAGAAATACTTTGACGCGCCTGAACTTACTCGAGAAATGTGCTACGAGCTGATTGACCGAATCGTCGTGGGCAGTGCTCCTAAAACCGAAGGTGAAGACAGAGTGATCGATATTATCTACAAAGTAGACATTGCATCCGTTCTGCGTTACAAATTCAAAAAATAATAAAAAAGGTGTATGGAAAACAACTCCATACACCTTTTTTAATGCCCCGATCTTTCCCTCTCAATGTATCCATAAAAATGTGTTAAAACAAGTGCACGCCTAACACTCATTTTAAAGATTTCAGAGTGATTTATGTGGTCAATTAAGTCGGTCTGCGTGTGCTTGGCTTGGCGGAGCGATAGCCCGCCACTTGTTTAAAAGCCAAGCACACGCATAACTGTAAAATGAGAAAAAATACATACCAAAATGTTGCAAATATATGTAAAATTTGGTAAAATAAAAATGTCACGCAAACTGAATAATTTTTTGGGAAAGTATACTTCTTGGTAGAAGTGTACAAATTTCGCTATTACATAAAACTTTTCCAAAAGTTATTATTTAATGTTTGCGTGACGGCAAGCGGAACAAGTGCATTTTTACGAAGCGTTGTTTCGTTTGAAACAGTGCTTTTTTTATGAATTTTTGAGGTAGAATATGAAGAAGATTTTATTGAAACTTATTACACTCTGTTTGATTGTTTGTTCTACGATTTGTGTGTTTACAGCGTGCGGGGAAAGTCCAGTAAGATTTAAGATAAATTTTGTCGTTGATAGCGAAATAGTCAAAACGATTGATACTGCCGGAAGTGAAACGATAACGCTGCCCGAAAATCCCGTAAAAGACGGCTACACTTTCGATGGTTGGTTCTGGGATAAAGACGTTTGGGAAAAACCTTTTACGGCAAATAGTCTTTTAGACGCGCCACTGTCAAGTGATATGAGCGTTTATGCGAAATTTACTAAAAATCACGAGCATAACTATACCGCAACTGTAACCGCACCCACTTGTACGGAAAAGGGTTATACCACTTATACCTGCGATTGTGGTGAGAGTTATATTGGCGATTACGTTGACGAACTCGGGCACGATTATAATGCTGTTGTAACTGATCCGACTTGTACAGAACAAGGATACACGACGTATACATGTTCTCGTTGTAATGATAGCTATAAAAATACTTATACTGATGCATTAGGACATAACTTTGGCGAATGGGTTGAAACAATGGCTCCCACGTGTACCGAAAAAGGAGAAAAACAACGCATTTGCAGTAGAGATGCTACTCATAAGGAAACAATGGAAATAGCGGCTACAGGACATAAGTTTTCAAACGAGTGGACTTACGATAGCGGTTATCATTATCATGAGTCGCTTTGTGGTCACAATATAATTTCAGACCGCAGCGCACACGATTTTGAGACTGATATAATTTCGCCGACGTGCGATACAAACGGTTATACTTTGCACACCTGTAAGATTTGCGGGTATTTTTATGCGGACGACGTCGTACCCGCAACCGGGCACGCTTATTCTGACGAATGGACGAAAGATGAGAATTATCATTGGCACGCCTCTACCTGTGAGCACGTAGGAGAGATTAAAGATAAAGGATTGCATACGTGGGATGGCGGAGTTGAAACAGTAGTGGCAACCGAAACCGTTCAGGGGGAGATGTTATACACCTGTACCGTATGCGGGCAGACCAAAACGGTAAAAACGGGGTATGCGGAGCATGTGCATAATTATTCGGATCAATGGTCAAAGGATGAATATTATCATTGGTATAACTGCGTCGGCTGCGAACAGTTTTCTGAAAAAGTAGAACACGTTTGGGACGATTATAGGATTATTGAAGAAGCAACGTATGATGCGGACGGTGAAATAGAGTTTACCTGTTCTGTTTGTGGCGCTACCAAAAATCAAAAAGTTGATAAACTAAGATATGAAGTAACGTTTATGGATTACGACAACACTGTTCTTTTTATAGAACTTGTGGAAAAGGGAGGAAGTATTAATACTTCTATTTTACCGCTTCCTCCTGTGAGAGAAGGATATCGTTTTAAAGAATGGAGATGTAACGATCCATACGATTATACAAATATTGTTAGTGATTTTACGGTTAAAGCAGAGTACGTAAAGCAATGTGCGATAACATTCCTTGACTACGAAGACACTGTTTTGAGTATTTACGTTGATGTTGAAACCAATTTTGATGAGATTGTCAATAATTATGAGCTGTCGCCAAAAATACCTGAGCATTATGTTTTTGTGGGTTGGGATAGTGATACGGAATGGGAAGACGATAATGAAAAGATTATATTGTCTGATATGACGTTTATAGCACTGTACAAAATCGAACAAGTAGACGTTACATTTAAATTACCCAACGGTACTGTAGTGAAAGAGGTAGCAGTGGATTATGGCGGTACAGTTGAGGCACCTATTCCAAGCGAATACATATATGATGCCGATAGCAATTCTATTATCACGCCGGCATTGCCATTGTATTGGTTGATAGGTGATAAGATATGTGGTTTTACCGGATGGGATAAATCGTTAAATAATATATTAGAGTCTACTGATATAACCGCAAAGTACGAGGATTGTTGCGAGATCCCGATAATTGCAATCGAATATAGCAATAAAACGCTTAAGTTGTCAATACAAAATTCTCTAAATTATCAATTGTACGCTTTTGAATTTGAAATAGATTATGCAATCGGGTCTGGTAATATCGTTTTTTATGAAGAAAACGGTATAAGAGAAAATATTGCTGTCGTATGGTTAAAAGATAATGCGGATAAGTTGTATACCGTAAACATAAACGACAAAACAAAACGATGTGGGTTTATTTGGTCGGCAAAAGGAAACGAAATAGAAAGTGACGCCTTAGACGATTTTATATATTTGGATATGGCAATAAATAATGGCGAACATAATGTGACAAGCACGGATTTTAAGGTTATAAGTATTAGTGCAATAGTCAGTTATGACAGTGGCGAAACGTTTGAAAGAATAACGCCTGCTGTATTATATCGTTAAAATAGGAGATTGGAATTATGAAATCTGTAAGCAAAAAAGTATTTGTTACATTTTTAGCATTGATTATGTGCTTGTCCGTCGGTCTTGCATTCACGCAAAAAACGAACGCGTTTGCGGCAAGCGAGTACGACACCGATCTTAGTGGGCGTGACGCCATAAGTCGAGAGGATTATGAAGGATTGACCAATCAAATAAAAATCCTTCAAATCAATTCCGCTTTAGAAACGTGGGAAGAAAGATATTTAAAATATCAGCAGCAACAAACGGCACAGGCACAATCTGACGCCGAAAAAAAAGCAAAATCTAAAGAGAGTGATAGGGTAAAGGCATTTTCCGGAGTTGTTAGTAACATAAACAAGGAATTGCCGGGTATTATCAGTGATATAAAGAAAGTTATCAACGGCAACGGTGAAAGCGGTACGGCAAGCATTATCAATTCTCTTTCTTCTTTAAATGATGCCCTTGTTTCAGTAACGAGTAGTCTATTGCCTTTAGCCGATATGGCTATGCCGGGTGTTGGTTCTTTATGTGCAGGAGTGCTTAATTTAAGGCATCAAATATTTAAAACTATTATGGGCGGAGAGGCTGCCACCAGCGAAATGGCACAAATGGAGGACAGGTTAAACCAGCAGTTTGATGAAATACAAAATAAACTATCTGACATTGAAGAACAGATAAGTGATATTTCTAATCAGATAAACGAGTCTACTGAAAAAATAATAAACGCTACCGTTACAGCGCTTGACAATGCAGACGCAAAGCAATATTTAAGAGCGTTTATGTTGAGCAGCGGAAAAAGAGATTTCAGTTATAATCAATATCATAATTTTATTTACGGTTCTACCATAAACAATGCGGACGCGAGGACTGCTTATAATGCAAAATTGAAAGCGGCGATAGCAAACGGCGCTTCTGACAGTATAATCAAAAGCCATTATGATAAATTATACGAAGAATTAACGGGTAATCAGGATATTCTCCGCGACTACATAAAGGGCAGTGATAGTGAAGATTCTATAGTAAAAGCGTATTATAAAACCGTTTCGGCTAACGGCAATTTATTGAAAGCAACGGGCGACTCTCCGGAAGTGGCTACGATAAAATTTGCATACGACCTGTATCAGACCTATATCGAGGCGGATATGACGATGCTGGGTTGCAATATTTATCAGTATCGTACAATGCTGGAGACCGGTGCAGATTCTTATTATACAAATAATGAGAATATTCTTGTTAGCATAGATGAAATACAGAATAACGTGCTTTTGGACACCATTGTGACGGGCGAAGAGGAGATTTACAAGTGTATTGTACGCGATTTGGCGCAAATATGCGGAATGACCGATTCATACGTTTTAGAAAGCAACGGCAAGTTTTATGAAATAACTAATAATGAGAATACTTCTTTCGGTAATATTACAAGCGAGCAAATTGTCTATCTAAACGGTATGCCTGAATCCGTTTGCAAACTTTTCGGGTTTAATGCAAACGACTTCGTTTACTGCCTGAACGGAGAAGAATTTGACGGAATAATAAAAAATCTTCCTGACGGACGTTATACTCTTGGTTTGAAATACGTCTACGATGAGAAAAAATCGATTGATATCGGAAGTTTGAATTTTACCGTTTCTGACGGCGGGGCTGCGGCTTTAGGTAGCGGCACGATAGAAGACCCGATGCTTATTGAGAATAAAGAGCAATTTTTAAATATTAAAAACGATTTAAAAAAACATTATAAACTTATCGGTGATATAGATTTTAACGGCGCGGAAATATCGCCTATAGGGTATTCGTTGAACAGCAATTACAGTGAATCTTATAAAGAGTTTACGGGTAGTCTTGACGGTAACGGTTTTAAGTTGCAGAACTTGAATATAGTCGGTGAATCGTATAGTGGTTTATTTGCTAAAATAGGTTCAAAGGGCGTAGTTAAAAATCTGACGCTTGAAAACGTTAAAGCGTCCGCAACGATAGATAAGGCGAAATCAACGGTAAGCAATTATTATATTGGTTCTGTTTGCGGGGCAAATAACGGAACAATAAGTAATTGTGAGATTTTAAGCAATAACAATGATAATTACGGTGTGTTTTTTGAAGTAAATAATGCAGTTCATAATAGAAACATAACGGTTTATGCCGGTGGTGTTTCCGGAATAAACAATGGTTATATATCCGCTTGTAAGATTGAAAGTATATCTGTAAAAGGAACGTCTGTACACGATTTCGGAGGCGATGCAACATCGACAAACAAAAACGCTGTTTATGTCGGCGGTCTGACAGGGATAAACAACGCATATATCGGCTATTCTGCCGTATTGAATACCGTTAAACTTAACGCCTACGCTAAATCAATTTATAATCCGCAAAAAGCAGTAAATCCTTACGTTACGTCTTTTGCAGGTGGTATCTGTGCGCAAGAAAATAATAATTACCGGTATATAGAAAAAATCTTTACGGGTATTGACGTTGCTAATATTTCCGCAGTTTCGGAACTTGATTGTCAGTCTAATTGGGGCAGATATTATGATAATGTAAAAACTGAAAAATCTGCATATATTCCGTATATGTCTGAAACAATTAAAAACACAGTATCATTGTCTTTTGCGGAGATGGAAAACGTTTTCGGTGTTGCGGAGACCGAATTTACACTCGAATATAAAAACGGAAAGGGTTATTGCGAATTTGATAATGCTACTTCTTGTTTTAATATGGACGGGGTAGTTTTAAATGCAAACGGGCAGGCAATAGATGCGGAGAATATTGCTGTTGTCAGAGTATATAACTTTAACGGGTTTAATACCGAGTTCAATAAAACCGACGTGAACACCGCTGTCGTTCTTTTACTCGTGAGATTAAATAACGGGCAGCGTGTTCTTACTAAACAGAGCATTCAATATACCGTAGGGGCTAACGAAATACAGTCTATTGAAATTATCGGTGCAAAAACCACTTTTTACACCGAAGAAGAAAATGTAATAAATAAAGCAATTTTAGGCGCTACTGTTAAATTGACTAAAACAGTCGGAACAGAGAATATAACAATAAACGCAAACAATATAAACGAGTTTTCTGTAAAAGATTTAGACGTTTCTACGGCTATGGACTTTACAAAAATCGGAGATAAAAAAGAAACGAGAACATATACGGTGACGTATAACGGAGTTGAATCCAACGCTATAGAATATATTGTTCTGTGTATACATTGTCTTAACGAGAAAGAATATCTGCATATAACGGGCGAACCTGTAGCCGCTACTTGTGTGTCAAGGGGATATACTGTATATCATTGTAATGAGTGCGATTGTAACGTATATAAAAATTACACGCCGATTGATCCCTATGCACATAAAATTGCTTATGAAGACAGTCGGGATGCGACGTGCTATGAAGAAGGATATATTGGCAGGATATACTGTGAACGTAAATTATGCGGTCATACTTTTGAAGAAGGATATACGATTCCTAAAAAATCACACGTGTTTACAAAGATCGACGATATATATCATGGGTGCGAAAATGAGAAAGAAGCTAACGGCACATATCAACATTATGAAGCGCATCAATACACTATTACAGAAAGCGTAGAACACCGTAATATTGACGGCGTTTGGCAAGACGTTTTAATATATAATTACGTTTGTCAAGGTTGCGGTTATAAAAAAGAAGTTGTGGATATAAATACAAAACTTGCAGAAAACAACAATCTGCCAAAAGTTGTGGTGACTCAAGGCTATGCGTTGCACGGCGGCGATGAAGTCGTAGTTTACGTTCAGTTGGTAAACAATCCCGGTATTCTTGGCGCACACTTCGGTATAAGATATGATGAAGGTCTTACGTTGATTAATTGGGAAGACGGTCCTGTTTTGGAAAAGAGTATGATTGCGAATAGTTCCGAAGTTGACAATGGGTGTAACTTTGTTTGGGCAAACGGTTCGACGAGAGATAGCGATGGTAACCTTTTAAAACTTACGTTTAAGATGCCTTATGAATATCAAGAAAATCAGATTTTTAAGATCTGGGTTGTTTATGATTTAAGTTCTGCTGAAAATGATCCGTTTAATGGCAAAACGAGTATAAATCTTAGCGATTTTAATGACAACTATAATGCGGACGGCGGTTTTGCTACAAGCAAAGGGACACAACTGTTTGTTACGGAAGCGGGTTCAATTACTTTTGTTAAACATTTACCGGGAGATATAAATAACGACGGCGTAGTTGACATTTTAGACGCTGTTATACTCGGTAAAGATTTAGTAAAAAATAAGGAAGAACGTGAAATAGAAAAAGATATAGGCGACTTGAATTTAAATAACGGCGTTGGAATAGACGACCTTGTATCGCTTTTGATTCATTTAACCGGCGGATATAACGAAAACGGCGTTTATGCCGTGCTTAATCCTACTTATAGGCTTATTTTAAACCTTAATGGCGCAGAGTTAAGCGAGTTAAAGGGAAATAAAGAATTACAGGATTTAATCGTATCCGTTTACGGTGACGAGAGCGGCAAAACTACTTATGCGGACTTCGATTTGAAAGATTTGGAGCGTTACGGCTATAAGTTTCTGGGCTGGTATGATAAGCCCGTTGACGGAAGTAAAGTTGATATTAAAAAAGATAACGTTACGTATAACCGCAACCAAAAAGTGCAAACGCTTTACGCGCATTGGCAGATAAACCATATAACGTTTAACGGCAACGGCGCAACAAGCGAACAAATTGAGACTATTTATTATCATCCTGACGTTAATGAAGAAATTAAAGATGATGATGTTAAACAAGAATATCTTATTACATTTTTAGATCAAATAAGCAGTATCTATCACCAGGACGGTATAACGGGTAACCAGCCGCAATATAAGAAACTGACTTACGAAATTATCTACTGGGAAGATAAGAATAATACAGATAATAAGTATTCTCTTGATAAATCTATAACGCAGTATATTGATGCAGATGGTAAGGTTATATGTTTAGAGTATATTGACTTATCTCAGCCTAATTTGGGATGGTTAGAGTTGCAAGCGATATGGGATAGCGGATCTCTGGATTATGCTTTGGATTGGGAGTTTTGGGGATATCAAGAAGAACTGACTTGGTATAAAAGAAATCCTTCTGGAAATTTTGATATCGGTGGCGATGGCAATCCATATAGAATATCTTCGATAGATGATTTTGAAGTGCTGAAAAATTTGGCGCTTGCCGAAGGTAAAAAGACAGATGGCCAAGGGGAAAAATATTATGGTATAGAGTTGTGTGCGGAATTTACCAAAATAACGTATACTATCGTATTTAATAGCAATGGCGCACAATGGTCTTGGCAACCTCATCTGCCTGGCACTCATACTATTGAGTATGATGCACCTATCCCTTCTACTGCGGCAAGAACTGGTTATGTATTTACCGGTTGGATAGATAACTACGGAAATTCTTACGATGACGGCGCAACAGTCGGTTACATAGACGGCGTTGAACAAGGCGAAACCGTAACCTTTACCGCGCAGTGGGAAGCGATTAACTTTGCCATTACGTTCAACGGCAATTATGGTAACGTTAGTGAGTATTGGAACAATGATTACAAGCTTCCTCCTTGGAACGCCGAAAACGCCGTGTATGACCAAGAAGATAACTTACAATTACCGTCGGTGTCAGTTGCAGATAACTATGGACTTATCTTTAAAGGTTGGGATACAAGTGACGATGGAACAGGTCGCTATACAAGTGGGCAAAAACTGGTTAAGGAGGAATTAAATAAATTATATACAGATAGAACGTTAACGTTATACGCCGTATGGGAAGTTAATCCTTATACGGTAAGTTCTAGCGTAACTAAAAACGGGACAAATGTAAGTGATTCTTGGACAGGCGGTAAAACTTATAAAGTATATAAAAACGAATTCCCAAGATGGGCGAATGATACATATCAAATTATAGATGTTAGAGATAATGATTGTTCTGGTATTTGTACAGATTTGTATGGGGAAACATGGATTATTGGAAATCTTCAACGCTCATATCAAGGGCAATATTTCTGCTTTGCTGAGATTTCAGAGGGACATACACGAACGGTGCACCTGCAAGATTTTAATTTTACATCATCAACAACTGTCGGTGCATTGTGCACGTATAGCGGAAACGATTATAATAATTGCAACGGCGGTAATATTGTTATTGATATTAAAGGAAATTGTTCAATTTCTATGTCAAGTGCCGGAGGCAATGCGGTAATGCTTACTGCACAAAACATCTCCATTATAGGCAACGGTTCTTTAATTATGAAGGCAGGAAACGGAGCAAACGGAGCGTCGGCAGGTGCAAGTGGTAGTGATGGCGGAATAGGTATAATTTCTAACAATATAACAGTTGACATGAAAGGTAGTTTAACAGTTTACGGCGGAAACGGTGGTAATGGCGCTATTGGGGGCAATGGAAATCCAGGGGTAAGATCTGGGTGGATTAATACCGATGGAGAGCCTGGTACGAAAGGATATGCCGGAGGAAACGGTGGAAATGGAGCAAGAGCAGTAGAGCTGCAATCTAAACTTATTGTTAACAGAGGCGATGTCATTTTGGTTGGTGGTTCTGGCGGACAAGGCGGACAAGGCGGACAAGGCGGAAATGGAGCAGATCATGACGGATGGTTTAGAGGAACACCTGGCGGAGACGGCGGGGTTGGCGGACAAGGCGGGAACGGGAATAAAGCAATTTCTTCTAGCACTATTATTTCTGTTAATGTGAACAGTTATTATTTAGCAATCAATGGCAATGGAGGGCGTGGCGGTAAAGGCGGTACTGCAGGGAAAGGCGGCTCATCTGGTCTTGAAAAAGGTTGGGCACCTGGAATTGGTGGCACAGGTGGTCGAGGAGGAAATGGTAATATTCCTGGAGAAGGTGGACATGGCGGAGATGGTAATTATGATGGTAATAATAAATATGTTGGCTCGTCTGGCTCAGATGGCCCGTCTGGCTCTATAAACTTTTATGACGGTGACAGGACTTACGTCGACGGTTCAGGTATAGTTGTTTACGGTTACAATACTCTTTCCAACAATGAATTCCTTAAGGGCGGTAGCGAAAAAGACGGACGATATGCTGTTTACGATAACAATCATAAGGGTGTAACGATAGAAAATATTTCTCGTTCGTCAGACAATCGATTAGGGTTACCTTATGAGATGAAAATTACGTCTAAATTGGGTTCTGATAATAGGCATATGGGAGGATATTACGGGGCAATTAGTTCAAGCGCAAATGCAGTATTCTATTATACAATTTATGCGAAAATACCCGTTGGATACAGTATTGGAATGTATAATAATTCTATTGGTGACGGTGCAAAAGTATATTGGCTGACTGATAACAAAGGCACTGGTAGATGGCAGTGGTATATCGGCGTGACAGAGTGTGGCTCAAGTGGTACGTTTGATACGTTAGGTTTTGTAGCTATTTATCAAAATGACGAGTGTCAGGATTTAACAAAAGATGATGTGCTTTGGTATGTGGGTTATTCTAATATTGTTAGATATCAAGCGACAAGTGTTGACAATACCGAAACAATAAATATAACCGAATATAACGGACATAAGTATCAACTTGTAACGGGAAATTACACTTGGGAAGAGGCAAAAACTAAAGCGGAAGAACTTGGCGGACATCTTGTAATTATAACTTCTGCGGAAGAAAATGCAGTTGTTAAGCAACTGGTTATAAACAGTGGAGTAAGCACTGTTTGGCTTGGAGCAACCGACAAAGAGGTTGAAGACGAATGGAAATGGATTACAGGTGAAGATTTTACTTATTCCGACTGGGGTAAAATAGACGCTGACTCATCCGAGCCTAACGGAGGAACAAGTGAAAATTACCTTACGTTTTTGACCGGTTATACTGGCGGGAACAGAATAGCTTGGAACGATGCAGGTGGAACGGGTAAATATTCTTTTATTGTAGAGTTTGATAGCATTACGTAAGCAAAGGAGATATGCCTTTTATGAAAAAATCGGTTATTGTAAAAATTTTAGCACTTTTACTTGTTTTATGCGCAAGTATGTTTTTGTTTACTGCCTGCGACGGAGATGGTGGTTCGGGCGGCGGTTCGGTAAACAATACATATTATCTTTATAAGAGCGGCAGTTATGACGAGACGAATTATATAAAACTCACGAGCGGCAAGTTTGAAAGGTTGCAAACTATGATGGGCGTTGCATTCCCCGTGATAAAAGGCACTTACGAGATAAACGACGACGCGATAGACTTTTACGCAAGCGAAGGTGGACAAACATCCAAACTATACAGCGGCACTATAACGGAAGGGGTGTTAAAAATCAGTTCCGAAACTTTCTGTGCAAAAGGCTATAACCCGCAAGGCAAGATAAGCGGCGATACGGGCAACGGCGATAGCGGTTCTCAAGGCGGCGGTTCGTCGAGCGGTGAAAACCAGCCCGTTCAAAAATACATCGTAACGTTTAATTCTAACGGGGGTAGCAGTGTTTCTTCGCAGTCCATAGCGAAAAACGGAAAAGTTACAAGACCGACCGATCCGACAAGGAGCGGATACACGTTCGCAGGCTGGTACAGTAATTCAAATCTTACGACGGAATGGAATTTTAATATTAACACCGTAACGAGCAACATAACTCTCTATGCCAAATGGCAAGAGAATATCACTTATTATACCGTAACGTTTAATTCTAACGGGGGTAGCAGTGTTTCTTCTCAGTCCATAGCGAAAAACGCAAAAGTCACAAGGCCGACCGATCCGACAAGGAGCGGATACACGTTTGCAGGCTGGTATACTAATTCAAGTCTGACAACGGAATGGAATTTTAATACTAACA
>JAFSLQ010000037.1 GCA_017448355.1 Clostridia bacterium
CACAATAGATGACAATCCAACGCATTAATTTTACGAAAAATGTCGAAAAAAGTCAAGTATATTTAACGCAATAACAAATAAAAATATAAAATTACATTAAATAGATGATAAATAAATATTATTTGTTCATCTATTGTGCTAGTAGATGATGCCTTTTAGATGGCTGTTAGCCGTCTTTTTTATTTGTAATTAGCGTAATCGTTATGTCTTTTTGTTGCGCTTTCTTCAAACACTCATAAGCACCACCATAGTTCCTTTCAACGTAAGAAACCAGCATCTCCGAATTGTTTACAAACCACTCATTTCTTTTCGTGATTGCCGCCTTGTAATGAGTGTGATACAACTCTTGCGGATACCAAACTTCATCATAATATTTCTCCATGTCTTCCATATCGGCAATAGGATACGGAATTACAAGAATAAGCGAATTGTTTGCTTTTCCGTAATCACGTTGCACCCTTTTTATAACCGACGCAACCATAATGTCAAACTCGCCGTTTCGCCCAACATAAAACTCGACATATTCTTTTTTTTCAATCAGTTCTTTTACAATGTTTTCGACTTGTTCTTCGACATATGAAAAATTTTCAACTTCTCTATGTCCTATAAAAGAAACCCTATAAATATCAAACACTATTTTTACTCCATAGATGATAAACAAAATAACGATTTGTTCACCTATTGTTGTAATAGATGAACAAACCGCTACTTTTTAACCACCTATGAATAATTTTAATGAAATTTTACTATCAACCTGTTTGCGTATAATTGTTTTATTTTTTAATTTTTGATATAATTATGAATATAAAAGTCCGCCTATTACAACAATAGATGGCTGTTATTATAGCAGTTTTCCAAGCCTGTTCATCATGTCTCTTTTGTGTTCCATTAAAGAGTGAACGTATCTGTTTAATGTTACCGTCGGCGACTTATGTCCGAGAATATCAGATAACGTCTTAACGTCCATACCGCACTCTAACGCTCTTGTTGCGAAAGTGTGCCGAAGCGAGTGAAATCCCCTATGCGGGATTTTTAATTTTCTCTGCAACAAATCAAAGCTTCGCTGATAAGATCTGACAGACAACGGCTTATTATTTTTTGAAACAATAAACTCGGACTCGCTTTTCTTTTTCGCTTCTCTTATAAGCGGTAATAATTGTCTCGGTAAAGGTATAATCCTGCGAGAAGATGATGTTTTCGGCGTGTCTTCAAATCTAACGTAATGACCGAATTTATCTTTTCCGTCGTGACAAGATTTTGAGACAGTCAAAATCCCTTTCTGCAAATCAATATCGTCCCATTTTAACGCAAGCAATTCCCCTACACGAAGTCCGGTATAAAGACAAAGTAATATGCCGAACATCTTGCCTTTCTTACTATTTAACACCGCTTGCTCAATCTGTTTTTGTTCATATGCCGTAAAACAATTTACGGCTTTTTCTTGCGCTTTCGGTCGCTTTATCCTATCTGCCGTAAACTCTTTTATGTAGCCGAGATTAAACGCAGTTCTGAGCGAATTTTGCACAACATTTATAATGCTACCGACCGAATTTGCAGACAATCCTTTGCCCGTCTTTAAATTGCCCGTTTGTAGCAACTCGGTAATATAATGTTGTAGAACGCTCGGCGTTATATCGTCTAACTCATAATTCCCGAGTTTCGGTATAAGATGTTGTTTTACAATCTCCGAATACCTACTGAACGTCCTTGCTTTTGCCGTTGGCTCGATATAATTATCTAACCACTCTTTTAACCAATCTTTATATTTCATTTTACTTCTCCTTTTTCCTTTTATAAAAATAAGCCGCACGAACTGTATCGCACGGCTTTAAAAGATCTGATTTTTATAGCAATATCACATACGCTATCTTTGCTTTCAGTCGCGCTTTTAATTTGGGCTTCATAAGAATCCCCTCACCTAAAAGGGCGATTTTCGGGCAAAAGTCAAGGTTAAAATTAAAAATAGTAGAAAATATTTTTTAAAAGTTTAATTATATATTTACAAATACCAATATTTTAAAAAGCATGAGCCGCTGTAAAAACACAACGGCTCACTTACACTTTTTAGCCCTTAATGGTTTTTATCATAACCTTTACGGCTTGTTTCTGTTCCTGCGTCAATAAAAGCCAGTCGTCAAACAATTCTTTCATTTCCGCATCAACTTCGATGAGATTATTGTCGGCAAATAGTTGACTTAACGTTATCCCAAACGCATCACAAATTCCTTCTAACGCCTGAACTGTAGGCGTTGAATTCCTATGATACCAATTATAAATACATTTTTCAGATAAACCCGAAAGTTCAGCCAACTTATATACTGACCAACCTCTTTTAATACGCATCTGTTCAATCTTCTTAATTATACTCACGAGAGAACTCCTATTCTATTATTACTGAACAACTGTCCTATATAATTATAGCCTAAACAGCTTTTTATGTTCATAGCCACCTATACTGTATAATATGGAACTATTGTAGAATTAAAATGCAGATTATCCCTATTAAATATAGGTGGGCTTTTGCGAGTATGACGAATAATTCATACAATCTCGCCTATATTTTTTCAAGCCCAGATTTTATATTATTTTTTTATTCTAATTTTAGAATAGGATTCTCGTGAATAATTATTTATGTATTATGTTTTCATGTTTTTTGCCACCTCCAACAATAATTTTCTGGTTGAGTCAGATAACTCGTTCACAACACAAAACAGTTCATCAGTTATTTCGTCTTCAATCAAGAAAAACTTAGCAAGCGTAATATCTAGCGAATTGCAGATCGGAATTAGTGTTTCCAGCGTAGGCATTGATTTCCTATATAAACTTGAATAGATTGTTGATGCTGTAATTCCCGACAAGTCGGCAAGCCTGTTCATTGTCCATCCGGATTGTTCGCATAATCTCATAATCCTGTCATAAATGGCTTTTGGAGTCCATTTGTCATTTTTTGTACTTTTCATTATAAATACTCCTTAAATGATTTATTTGGGCTTGGAAAAACCATTTTCGGAAAATCTATGCTACAGCGTATATTTATTAAGGCACAAGCGTACATAAAAAAATTTCGACTTGTTATATAATTATAATGAAATTTCATTTTTTCAGGAATCGTTGAAACGGGGGGGCAATAAAATGGACAAGGTTTATAGCGTCGTAGGATATGTAAAACTTGCGAAATTATGGGAACGAAGCGAACAATCCGCAAAGACATATCATCAAAATTACTATAAAACCAAATTCGCAGATACCCCTTGCTACAAGTTATATAATGTTTATATAGATATTACAGGCAAAAAAGAAACATATAAGCGCATAGAAATGGTTCGACTATTAAAAGACTGCCAATTCGGTTATGTAGATTGCATATTTACACAAACAAAGGCATATTTAGCGGCTAATACAAGAGAATTTTGCTATTTACTTAAATTTCTTTTTTCAATGGAACACAGGATTGACATTGTAACGGAAGACGACGCTTATAACATAAACACCATTGCGAATGACGATAATCAACGCGAAGCGTTAATTAAAATGGCGGACGATTTTATATATTTAAATCCTCCCGACTTCCGTAATTGGTTAAGTGAACTAACAAAAAGAATAAACGCTATTGAAAACGACTAAAAGGAGTTGCAACATTGGATACCGATAAACCGAATACAAACGAAAACGAACAATCAAATGAAACCACGCCGACTTATCAGTGGCGACCACAAGATGCGGATAGAGAATTTATTAAAATGACTACCCGCAAACGAGTCCGCAACGCAAAAGTCCCTGAAAATGCTATATTCAAGCCGGCAAAGCCTACACCGACTATAAACGATTTAGGACAGAAGAAGGTTGCGGTTTACGCTCGCGTCAGCACAAAAAGCACCAATCAAGTCTCATCTATTGAAAATCAGACAAAATACTATACGGAAAAAATTGCAAAAACACCTAATTGGGAAATGCAAGACATTTATAAGGATGAAGGTATTTCAGGCACATCAATAAAAAGACGTAAAGATTTTTTAAGGATGATTGCAGATGCAGAAAACAAAAAAATGGATTTAATCCTTTGTGCAAGTGTTTCGCGTTTTGCAAGAGACGTATCAGACTGTATCGAACAAGTCCGCAAATTAAAAACCGTCAACCCATCTCACCCTGTCGGCGTTTATTTTGAAACGGAAGACATTTATACTCTCGACCCTAACGTTTCAGAACGTTTAGAAATGCACGCGATGTTTTCTGCTTGGGAATCAAGAAATAAAAGTCGCCGTATGATTTTATCATACGACCAACGAATATGTACGGGACAATATCCTGTATTAGACTTACTTGGTTATAGACACACTGAAGACGGAGATTTAATAATTCAGCCGGAAGAAGCAAAAACGGTACGATTCATTTTTCTGGCATATATTGCGGGATATTCCTATAAAACCATTGCGGAAATACTTACAAATAAAAAAAGAACCACCCTTACGGGTAGAACCGAATGGAACGTTGCAATGGTAAAAAACATTATGTATAATGAACGTCGTTGGGGCGATTTAGACGCAAGAAAAACAGTCTGCATAGATTATAAAGAACGTATTGTCGTTAAAAACAAAGATTTAAGAGATGCAGCTTATATTCCGAATCATCACGAAGGAATTGTTACGCCCGCCATTGCAAAAGCGGCACATTTGCTTGCGTCAAGCGGAAAAACCGTCAATTCCGTTCCGAACACATCTATTATAACTAGTGGATCATTGAAAGGTTTTATTAGTATTTCCCCTGCGTGGAAAGGTGTTGACGACGCTTCTTTACAACTTGTATCTCGCAACGTTTATACAGACGAAGAATATGAAGAATTAGAATTCATATCAAAAATTAGTAGCGGCGAAGAACACAGCAAAATCTTATCGTTTAACCTATCTAACTATGAAGTTCCCTACGGCGCATTTTTCCTGAACCAAAAAACACCTTCATTAACGGTAACTTATAAAACTATCAAATTTAACCGTGCGGCTCACTCTCGTTTGGGAAATTGTAATTTTATAGAACTGTTATACCACCCTATCCTGAAAATGATTGCAATAAAAGAAACAATTCAGGAAAACCCATATGCATTAAAATGGATAAACGAAGACGGTACTATAAAATCATCGCTAAATTCAAAAGCCTTGTCAAAATCCATATATGAAAGAATCGGTTGGAAACAAGATTTCAATTTTAAGTTCAGGGGTATAACCCGTATCCGCGGCAATGCAAAAATTCTAATATTCTATCTTGACGAACCGCAGATAATTCCAAGTAAAAAAACAAAGCAATCAACTGCCAACGAAAAAACAAACAATACTGAACAATATATCGCTTATAAAGAAAATACAGAAAACGAATCATCAACCAATGTCCCCGAAACAACAACTGTTTCTAAAACCATAACAAATAATGACAGTTTTGGAATAAGCCTATCTTTAAGTAAAAAGCGAGATTGGATAGTTCACTCAATATCCGAACAAGATATTCAAACCAAAGGGGTATTTGTCGATAATCCGCTTATAGGCGCACTACCGAGCAAATATGAAATAAATGAAGAATTGGAAAAACTAATCGCTTCCATGTAAGCGTTAAGGAGAATATTATGGAAAATACAAATGAAACATTACAAAATCAAGGCGAAGTCATAAGCCAAAAAGAACAGGAATTGATTGCTCAACTCGTAAGTATAAGAAAAGAACAGAAACAAAACTTACCGTTTGAAACTCTCGACGGTTATGAAGTTCCTCCACGAACACAGTTTTCAATGCTTAAAAAACCCGCTGTTACATTTAAAATAACAAAATTTGAATTCAACTGTGCGGCGGTAAGACTTTTTTCGGGAATCACTTTGGTTTTGCCGACTTTTAACAGAGCTAAAAAAAGATTGGCGGCTATCCCTTGCTCGGAAGAAGAAAGTGCTTCCATAGAGTGGTCTAGATTAAAAAATGACGTTTATATTTCTAAAACAATTACCTCGCCCGACTATGTGGAAAAAATATTCGAGATTATGAAATGGGACAGAACTTGCAGATACAAAATTCTCGGTCGCCTTGCGCAGACTGAACGTGGACTTGTTCTTATTTTCGATTGTGAAGAAGCAATTAAGTTTGCTCCACAACCTTTAGAATACGTTGACAAGCGTACAGGTCAGATTAAGAAACGACAAGTTAAATACTACCCAGACGAATACAAATATAAAATCGGAAAATCATATAGCGACTACGTTGCTTTCCACCAACAAAGCCTTTTTGAAAATCTTGACGAATACACCGAAACGACTGAAGGCGCAAAAGCTGACTCAATCCCAATAAATGAAAATGGAGAAACAAATGAAAAACAATGAGAAATTAAATTTGACAACAAAAGAATTAAGTCCTTACATCTTAATTCAAGCTCATAGATTTACAATCACCATCGGAAAAGATATTATAAGAAGTCTCGGCTTCCCTACACACGTTTGTCTTCGTATAAACGAAACAAACAATTCTTTTGCGATTATTCCTTGCAAGGAAGATGACGTAATGTCTTTTAAAGTACCTGAAAAATTGTTTACGGATAGCAAATGTGTGTTCAGAATATACAGCAAACAGTTTTTAATAAACCTTATTCTGAAATACGATTTAGATCCGTATTGCGTTTATGAGTGCAACGGAATACATAGCAAAAAGGTAAATGCTGTAATCGTAAGTTTAGACGCAGACAATCTAAAAATAACTAACAATTTTGCAATGCAAAAAGCCAACTAAAAATTGATTGTCCAAGTTCAAATCCTACAAGTTCTGGAAAAATCGAAAATGACAGCTCAAAAATGATATAATTTTGTCCAACTTTTTTGATGAATATTTTATGCATAAAAATGTGCTTTTTGCAATTTTTGACAATAAAAAAGGCGAGAAAGTGAATATTCTCGTCTTTTTTACACACTGACAGCTATTTTGTTAGTGCAACATGGAGCTGGTGGGCGGACTTGAACCGCCGACCTGCTGATTACGAATCAGCTGCTCTACCGACTGAGCCACACCAGCAATTTTTATTAAGTTTTTACACAGTTTTTTACAACTTTTTTACACCTATTTTCAAAAACTGTTAAAAACAAATAGTTTTGATATGTTTTATAGTCCTTTTTGCTACTTTTTACTGGTTAATTAAATAATTACGAATCAGCTGCTCTACCGACTGAGCCACAGTAGCATATTTAGTGTTAAGATAACCGCTTATTTATAAAGCCTAATTATCTTAACACATTTTAGTAAAATTATCAACGATTTTTTGCGCTTTAAATCAAATTTAATTTAAAACTTTTAATCGCTTAAAACAAAACCGTGTTCATATAGCCAGGTAACAGACAGTTCAAGCCACTTTTGGACGGGCTTATTTATCCCGCCTGTTTCCACCGTAGCGAGCGAAAGCCCGTGCACGCCATTTTCAAAAATATGCAATTCAAACGGAACTCCCACCGTTTTATATGCAAGCGCCATATACAAAGAGTTTTCCGACGGAACGCCATTGTCGTCCGCCGTTGCCCAGATAAAGGCGGGCGAAGATTTTTCGTTTACACATTTTTCAAGCGATAACGCTTTTTTAAGGTCGTCGTTATCTCCGCAAAGGTTATCAAAACTCCCCATATGCGCTTTTTCTCCGCTACTGATAACGGGATATGACAAAATAACCGCGTCGGGGCGGGCAAGCGCCGCCTTTTCGTTAAGTGCCGCTTTAACTTCCGCACGGCCAAACAGCGTGGCAAGCATACCCGTTAAATGTCCGCCGGCAGAAAAACCTATCGCCGCGATTTTATCGGGTTTAACCGCAAGTTTTTCAGCATTTTCACGAATATATGCCATCGCCATCGCGCCCTCTATAAGTTGGGCGGGAAAGCGTACGGGTGCGACGGAATATTCCAAAGTAAACGCCGCAAATCCGTGCGCGACGTAAGCGAGCGCTATACACTCTTTTTCGCGAGGCGAAACAAAACCGTACCCGCCGCCACCGATAACAAGCATAGCGGGGCGAACACGCGTCGGATAATCGGGTGCTTCGGGAATATAAACGTTAAGATAACCTTCTTCGCCGCCCTTTCTCTTTAAGCCGCAATATTGATACAAATCAATTTTTTCACAAAGCATTATTATAATCTCCGAATTTTGATGACGTTTTTATTCTATCACCGTAAAACTTAAAATGCAAGATTTTTAATAACACTTGTAAAATAAAAATTATTTTGGTATACTTATCGTATGCAATACCATATAGATACAGGCTTAATTTACGAAAAATTTAAAACAGACTGCGAGTGCCCGCTTTGCGAGATAGAAAAAATCGTGCAGGAACAATTTTTGCACGAGTTTTTAAATGACGCGGTTATGGAAGACAACACTCGCATAACCGTAGGCAAAAAAGGCTTTTGCGATAAGCACTTCGATATGCTGTTTAGTAGGCAAAATAAGTTGTCCGTCGCATTGCAGGTAGGAACGCGCGCGGAAAAACTTTTGCCGCTTTTATCGCCCGTAAAGAGTGCGGGCGCGGCGAAAAAACGCGCAACGGAAATCAATAACGCCGCAAAAACTTGCACTATCTGCGACCTTATTGAAGAAAGTATGATAAAGTACTATAAAACCGTAGCGCAAATGTTCACACACGAAAAAGATTTTTATAAACTGCTCTTTTCTTGCAAAGGTTTTTGCTTAAATCATTATGCAAAACTTTTAAAATACTCATCTAGCGCAGGGTTTGGAGTAAAAGAATATCTTTCGGTATTATCAAGTGCAGAAGAAAAGAACTTTAAGCGCGTGCAAAACGAATTAAAGGCTTTTTGCGACAGCCACGATTATAGAAACGCCTATAAACCGTTAGGCGACGCGGAAAACGCCCTACCCCACGCGCGCATAAAGTTTTACGGCAAAAAATTCGATTAATACTTTTTATAATTAAACGGGCAGATGCTAACGCATCTGCCCGTTTATAATTTACCGTTTAATTATTTATTTGCTTTTTCTTCCGAAGGCTGTTCTACGGTTTCGCCTTTTTTAGCGGCTTTTTTCGCCATTTTAAGTCTCTGCTTTTCGAGTGCGGCGCTAGCCTTTGCGTCTTCCTGTGCCTGTTTTTCGGCGCTAGCTGCGGCTTTTTTAGCCTCTTCTTCTTCGCGTTTTACCTGTAACGCCTCTATCGACGCTTTATTCGCTTCGTCCACGGCAAGAATCGTAACTTCCGTTTCTTTATCGAAAATATGACAATGTCTCATATCCAAACCGATTTTGATAACGGTGTTCGCTTCGGTCATCGAACGGCTGTCAACCCTTGCAATAAGGTTGCTGATATCTTCCGCGATACTCTTTTCTTCGCCGCTGTCAACAGCCCTGGTCTTGCAATACAACAACGTTTCCGCGCCAAGCGCTTCGATAACGTCAACTTTAACGTCGATTGAAGGCATCTGGTCGTGCTTTTTAATCCATTCGGGATTGTCGTGGATATCTTCGGGTCTGATACCGAACACGATTTCTCTATCGGTGTTAAGATATTTATCCAAATTAACGATTAAATCCACTTTTTCTTTGGGAAGGCTAATCTTATCAAGACCGAATTCTATGCTGACGTCGGTTTTCGTGCCGGTAAGTCTGCCCGTGAAGAAGTTCATTTGCGGAGTGCCGATAAAGCCCGCGACGAACTGGTTAATGGGATGGTCGTAAAGATTTAACGGCGTATCGACTTGTTGCATAAAGCCGTCTTTCATAACGACGATACGAGTACCCATCGTCATAGCCTCTATCTGGTCGTGCGTAACGTAAATAAACGTCGTCGCAAGTCTGTTGTGAAGTTTGGTGATTTCCGTTCTCATTTGCGAACGGAGTTTTGCGTCTAAGTTCGAAAGCGGTTCGTCCAAAAGGAAAACTTTCGGTTCACGGACGATTGCACGCCCGAGCGCAACACGTTGTCTTTGACCGCCGGAAAGAGCCTTCGGCTTTCTCGAAAGATACATTTCGATACCCAAAATTCTTGCCGCTTCTTTAACCCTTTGGTCAATCTGCGCTTTGGGCATTTTGCGAAGTTTCAAACCGAACGCCATATTATCGTAAACGGTCATGTGCGGATAAAGTGCGTAGTTCTGGAAAACCATCGCGATATCCCTGTCTTTCGGTGCGACGTTGTTTACGAGATTGCCGTCGATATACAGTTCGCCGGAAGAAATTTCTTCTAAGCCCGCAATCATACGGAGCGTAGTGGATTTTCCGCAACCGGAAGGTCCGACGAAAACGATGAACTCTTTATCTTCGATATCGAGATTGAAGTCCGAAACAGCGGTAACGCCCGAAGGGTATACCTTGTAAATATTCTTTAAGTTTAAACTTGCCATATTTTCCTCCGTTATAAGCCTTTTAATGCGGCTATCGATTTACTATATTATTTTAACTCAAAAAGCCCTGATTTACAATAAACATTTTTTATAAATAACAAAACAGTTATTGTACATATTGCACAAATGGGCGTTATTTTCAGTCTAATTCGTCAAGCGTAAGTTCATACGCGGGCGCGAATTCTTTAAGATAATAGATGACCGCGGAATTATCGCACTTTTTAAGTTCACCGCCGATAGAAGTTTTTGCCTTTTTAAATTCGGCGTTACCGGCCTTTACTTCTTCAACGCATTTAAGGTATGCCGATATTCTGTCCGCGTACTTTACGAGTTTATACTCTTCGCTTTTTTCGTCGGGAAGAATAAACGCTTCGTATTCGCCGCGAAGTTCGTCGGGCAGCATTGAAAGTATCCGAAAGCACGCGTCTTTTTCAAGGTCTTTGTAAGCCGTTTTTATTTCGGGATTGAAATATTTTATGGGCGTCGGAAGGTCGCCCGTTATAACTTCGCCCACTTCGTGATACTGCGCAAGAAGAACGACTTTCGCAACGTCGATATTGCCGCCGTAAATTTTATTAGTAATAAGCGCGAGCGCGTGCGCGATAACCGCGACGCTTTGACTATGTTCCATAATGTTTTCTTCGCGAATAGAGCGCATAAGCGACCAACGCTTAATATACTTCATACGGTTAAGAAATGCAAAAAATTTGGACATAAAAATAAAACTCCTTAAAAGTTTAAGGAATTTTATTTTATCATAAAAAATATTATTTAACAAGCGTTTATTTGTTTTATTCCCACTCGATAGTGCCGACGGGCTTCGGGGTAAGGTCGTAAACCACACGGTTAACGCCCTTTACTTCGCTTAAAATCCTATCGACGACTTTATGCAAAATCGCATACGGAATTTCTTCTATCGTGGCACTCATAGCGTCCTTGGTGTTTACCGCACGGATTATTACGGGATAAGCGTAGGTACGTTTACCGTCCGAAATACCCGTAGACTTAAAGTCGGGAACGATGGTGAAATACTGCCACACTTTGCCTTGAAGTCCGTTTTTAGCAAATTCGTCGCGCAAAATAGCGTCCGACTCTCTGACGAGTTCAAGCCTGTCGCGGGTTATCGCGCCAAGACATCTTACGCCAAGTCCCGGACCCGGGAAGGGTTGACGGTAAACCATATTGTCGGGAAGTCCCAACGCTTTACCGACGACTCTCACTTCGTCCTTAAAGAGAAGTTTAACAGGTTCTACGAGTTCGAATTTAAGGTCTTCGGGAAGACCGCCTACGTTGTGATGCGCTTTAACGCCCTTTTCACTCTCTAAAATATCGGGATAAATAGTGCCTTGCGCAAGGAACTCGATGCCTTCTAATTTCCTTGCTTCTTCTTCAAAAACTTTAATAAATTCCGCACCGATTATCTTACGCTTGGATTCGGGTTCGTTGACGCCCGCAAGTTTATCCAAGAAACGGTCCACCGCGTCCACGTAGATAAGATTTGCGTTCATTTCGTCGCGGAAAACTTTTATAACCTGTTCGGGTTCACCCTTTCTAAGCAGCCCGTGGTTTACGTGCACGCAAGTGAGTTGTTTACCTATCGCTTTAATTAAAAGCGCGGCGCATACGGAAGAATCAACGCCGCCGGAAAGCGCTAAAAGCACTTTCTTATCGCCGACTTGCTGTCTTATTTCGGCAATCTGTTCTTCTATAAAGGCTTGCGCCTGTTTATCGCTTACAATTCTTTCCATACTCTCGGGACGAACGTTACTATTCATACAAAACTCCTTTCTTATGTTTTACGGTAAATATTTTAGCACAAAAGTCGCGCGCCCGTCAATTATATAAAAAATCACGCGCAACATTTTTTTTAATACTTTGTATAATCGTATTTAATAATTCCGAACTCCCCTAAAACGCTTGACGAAAGTTTTTTACGGTGGTATCATAGAGACGATAAAATTAAATATTCGCTATGGGTGCCGTTAGGCTGAGATTAAACCATTGAATCCGCAAGGTAATGCTTGAAGGAAATTGCAAAGTTTCGGTTTTTACGCGCCAGATAGTGGTGCGTTTTTTTAACGCCTTACTGCGAATAAAAGGAGTTTTTTGTATGTGGGATTTTTTAAGAACCGTTTACGTGTACAACGAAGAGACGTACGAAGAGTTCTATCACGTCGATTTTGAAAGAGTGATAGATATTGCCTCGTCGTTTATGCTGTATGTCACCATCGCGCTTATAATAGGACTTATTGCGGCGTGGGCGATTGTTCGCCTTAAAAACGCGCAAGCCTTGCCGTCGTTTTTTAAAGTTGCCATCGGCGTAGGCGTGGGATACGCTGTAAGCGTTATAGCGATACTCGGTTATTTAAATATCGTGTATTCGTTAATCGATGAAAAAATAAACACTAATTTCTGGCTGATTATTTCACTGCTTGCGTTTGTGTTTGTTTCCGTCGCGGTTTGCTCGATTTTAAAAACAAAAAACAGCAAAGCGTTTACGCCTGCCGTCATTATCGCTTCAATCCTTGCGTGCGCGTATCTTATAGTAATACTTTGTATCGTTCCCGCAAAAAAGGCGAAATACGAACCGCTTAATATCTACGGTATGTACGTATTCAGCGCACTCCTTATCGCCGTTATCGCAGTGCTTACGTTTTTATTCGGACGGAAAGAAAATTCGCAAAGTTCTAAAAGTATAGCCTACGCGGGAGTTTGTATAGCGCTTTCGTTCGCGCTTTCTTACGTAAAATTTTTCACGCTTGGCGCGCAAGGCGGTTCGATTACGTTTGCAAGTTTATTGCCGCTTATGATTTTCGCGTACAAATTCGGAACTAAAAAAGGCGTTATTGCAGGCATTGTTTACGGACTTTTGCAATTTATACAGTCGCCGCAATTTTATCAACCGATGCAAGTAGTTCTCGATTATCCCGTAGCGTTCGGGGCAATAGGGCTTGCGGGAATTTTTAAAGACGTAAAACATCTTAAAAACGACTTATGGAAATTTGTTTTAGGTGCAACGCTTGCCGTTGCGCTACGCTACGTCGCGCACGTTATCAGCGGCTACTACGTTTTCTCGTCTTGGGCTTGGGAAGGCTACGGCGCGTTCGCTTATAGTGTGGTATATAATTTATTCTGTTTCGTGGACTTAGCGATAGTTTTAATCCCCGCCGTTGTTATTTTCTCAAATAAATCCGTCGTAAAAAAACTGTTCGACTAATAAAACAATGACGGGGCGTTGCGAGTATTCGCAACGCCCCGTAAAAATAATCATCTTTTATTTGACATACTTTTCCGCTATTTCCGCGGCAAGAAAACACAGGTCGGCACAAGGGCGCTTTTTATAATATTCGGGCGAGCGTTCTTCGGGAACCGTCGATTTATCCTTTAATATTTCGCCCGAAAGCATTTCCGCGCAGATTATTGAGCCCGTTTCCGCTTTAAAATCGTCGCAAGCGGTTTTTATCATCGCATACGCCGCCGCTTTGTCCTGTCCGTCAGATTTAAGCGCGCCGAGAACCATCGCCATACCGCTGACCGCACCGCAGGTTAGTCTTTGGCGCGCTAAGCCCCCGCCGAAACCTATCGTAATTTTTTTAATTTCTTCTTCTGAAAGTTTAAGTTCGTCCTTAAACGCTAAAACCACCGCTTGACAACAGTTAAAACCTTGCAAAAAATACTTTTTTGCTATCTCGCCTTTCATTTTTATCTCCCGTAAAACAATAAACTTTATTCTTTGTCGGAATTTACGGGCGCAGGTTCAACGGGCGCGGTTTTCGTCAATTCTCTAAGTCTTTCGATTTCGGCTTTAAGATTTTCGTATTCGGTTTTGGTGATAGTAACGTAATCGCCCTTTTCTCCGACGGTTGCCGCTGCTTTTTGCGCAATATTTTTCTGCTTTACTTTAAGCACGATAAAGAGCGTTAAAATGACGATTATCGCTGTTACCAGAACCTGCCACAAATCCGTTAACAGCGTATTGCCGAAGATCGCGAGCGAAACCGCAAGTTCCACGTATGCAAAACATAAATATAATATTATCTGAATAAAAATAAGGCTTTTGCCGAGCGCGATATAATTCGACACTATAAGGTTGAGTAACACCGACAGCATCGAAACCGACACTATAATGTACGAAAAGACTTCGCCGAAAGTGCCGAGATATTGATTTGCCCAGATAAGCACTAAAAATAAAAGCGCGGAAACGACAATCATAAACGCGGCAAAAATCCCGAGTTTATTACCGACGGTTATAGCATTGATAGAGTTAAGCAAGAAAAGTCCCGCGATAAAAACGGTTAAAAGCGACAACAGCACGTTACCTAAGATATCGCTATACTCTATGACTTTAAACAAAAGTCCGATTCCTATGAGTGCCGCCGCGATGACGCAGGTAATAATAATGCCCGAAACAATTTTTACAAGACTGTTTTTACTGATATTAACGTTTTCCATAATTTCTCCTTTATTTGCTTGTATTATACCACAATAAAACATATTTACACAAAAATTATAAAATTTATCTAAAATACCGTCGCCCTGAAAGGGCTTTAAAATTCAAAAAGCAATAAACAATGTTTACTGCTTCCTGAATAATATATGATAAGGGGGAAAATGATGAGCGATTTAATCTGAAAGCGCACTCGCTTTCGACAATCAATAATATACAACTTTCGACAGAATTTGTAAAGCGTTTTTATCCCGCTTTTTAAAAATTTTTTAAATTTTTTCAGGCTTATTTTTCCGTCTGTTTTTAAAAAGAAAAAAGACGGAATTTCCCGTCTTTTTTTATGCTTTATTCTTCGTCGAAAACGTATTCTTCGTTAATTTTATCGAACATTTTCATAGCGTTTAAAACCGCTATATCCATATTTATGTATTTATAATTTGCAAGCCGTCCCAAAAGGTAAAGATTTTTATATTTCGCCGCTTCCGCCGCATACTTTTCGTATTGCGCACAATTTTTCTCGGTCGGTATAGGATAGTAGGGCATATCGGATTTTTTGCACTTTTTAGGATACTCTTTAACTATAACCGTTTTGTCCTTTGCGCCGCAAGTGAACTTTGTAAACTCCGTAATTCTCGTAAACCTGTGGCTTGTAGTATAATTGACTACGGCGGCGTTCTGGAAAGACGAACGGTTAAAAGTTTTTACCTTAAATTTAAGCGTTCTATACGGCAGCGCGCCGAAACTATACCCGAAAATTTCTTCAACTCTCCCCGTATAAACGACTACACCGTTGAATTCTTTACCTTCTAAATAAATCTTCCCGTCTTTAAAAGACAATACGCCGGCCGCGTCGGTATTGAGTTTAAGACGAATATGCGGATGACGAAGCATATTCGTTATCATTTCCGAAAACCCGTTCTTCGGCATAAACTGATAGTCGTCGGTAAAATATCTGTCTTCGTACGAAACGTAGACGGGCACTCTGTCCATAACCGCGTTGCCTAAGTCTTCGGGTTTCATCTTCCATTGTTTTTTGGTGTATTTATAGAAAATGTTGTTATATACAAAATGCGCAAATTCGCGAATTTCCGCGTTTTCGTGCTGTTTTAACTGTAAAATCGGAACGTGTTTATCCACACCTATTTCTTCGGTTAAAATCTTCTTGATTCTATCCGCTTTGGCTTTCGGAAAACAGGCGTAAAGCGACGTAAGATTGAACGGTACGGGTACGAGTTTGCCCTTTACGTTAGCAAGAACCTTGTGTTCGTAAGCGTTCCACTCGGTAAATTTCGACAAAAAGTCGAAAACTTCCTTTTCCTTGGTGTGAAAGATATGCGGGCCGTAGGGCTGAACCCTGATGCCGTTTTTATCCACGTAATCGTAAGCGTTTCCGCCTATCGTAGCCCTTTTATCCACAACGGTAACGTCTTTACCGCCGTCCGCAAATAATCTCGCAAGCGTTGCACCCGAAAGTCCCGCTCCTACGATAATAAGTTTGTCCATTATTTTCTCCTGATAAAACCGATTTAATCCAAGTTTTATTTTCTTCCGTTTTATTTTTTAAGAAGTTCCGCCACAAATTCGCCTATTTTGTCCATCGCGGTTTTAAGCGCTTCCATAGAATAAGCGTACGAACACCTTATATAGTCTCTTCCGAATTCCCCGAACGCCGACCCGGGTACTACCGCAACCGACTTTTCGCTAAGCAAACGCGTCGCGAATTCTTCGCCCGTAAGCCCCGTGTTTTTAACGCACGGAAAAACATAGAAAGAACCTTTCGGTTCAAAACAGGTAAGTCCCATACGCTTTAATGCGCCGAGCATAAATTTTCTTCTTCTGTCGTATTCTTCGCGCATTTCGCCGACAGTGGCAAAATCGTCTTGTTTGCCGAGTTTTAACGCGGCAAGTGCGGCGTGTTGCGAAAAAATCGGTGCGCATATCGCGGCGTACTGATGGATTTTAAGCATCGCGGTCAAAAGTTCCTTATCCGCGCACACAAAGCCTATACGCCAGCCGGTCATCGCGAACGACTTTGAAAATCCGCCGATTAAAACAACCCTTTTATCGAGTTCGGGAAACGCGGCAACAGAACAATGCGCGCCGCCGTAGGTCAGTTCCGCATAAATTTCGTCGGAAATTACCAAAAGGTCGTGCTTTAATATAACGGGAATAATTTTTTCTATGTATTCTTTTTCCATAACCCCGCCCGTAGGATTGTTGGGATAGGGGAAAATAAGCGCTTTGGTCTTTTCGGTTATAACCTTTTCAAGGCTGTCGGGCGTCAATTTAAACCCGTTGTCGCCGCTGGTCGGAATTGCGACCGGCACGCCGCCGAGAAGCGAAACTATCGGCGCGTAAGACACGTAACTAGGGTCGGGAATAAGTATCTCGTCGCCTTCGTCAATAATAGCGCGAAGCGACAAGTCAATCGCTTCGCTTGCGCCCATAGTGATAATTATATCTTCTTTATCGAAGTTTACGTTAAACCTATCGCGAAGATATTCGGAAATTTCGGCGCGAAGTTCGGTTATTCCTTTATTAGAAGTATATTGCGTATAGCCGCTTTTAAGCGCGGAAATAGCCGCGTCGCGGATATACCACGGCGTAATGAAGTCGGGTTCGCCGACGCCGAGCGATATAACGTCCTTTCTTCCCGCCGCTAAATCGAAAAACTTCCGTATTCCGGACGGTTTAAGATTTTTGGCGCGCTTTGATACGAATTCTCTCATGCCTGAATAATTTCTCTCTTATGCGCGGGGGCGGGTTTTGTAATCTGCCCTTCTATTTTGTATTTTTTAAGAATAAAGTGCGTAGCGACGCCGACTATTCCGTCTAAAACGGACAGTTTTTCCGCTACGAATTTCGCAATCGAACCGATATCCTTACCTTCGACGAAAACCGCCAAATCGAAACCGCCGCTCATAAGATACAAACTCTGCACTTCGGGGAAATTATAAATCTCTTCCGCGCAGGACTCGAATCCTTTGAGTTTTTGCGGCGCAACCTTGACTTCGATAAGTGCCTGAACGTTTTTTTCCGGCAATACTTCGGTATTTAAAATAGCGGCGTACTTTACGACGGTCTTGGTCTCTTCAAGTTCCTTAACGGCGTTTTTAACGTCCTGTTCCGACGCGCCGAGAATATCCGCCATTTCGGCAAACGAATAACGGGCGTTTTCGCCCAAAAGTTTTAAAACCTGTTTGACAAAATCCGTCATATATTTTTACCCCGCGAACAAAACGCAGCGACGCCGTTTACAAAAAGGGACACGCTTCGTTATAATAATACATTTATATTTTATACTGTTAGCAAAGTTTTGTCAATTACATAAGTTGCTTTTTTAGTATTGTTTATGATAGAATATTCAAAAGAGGTGGTTTTTTATGATAAGAATTTGGGCTAAAATTATAAAAAACGGTAAAATCGACAAACAATACGTTTATACGCGGGAAGGTTTAATCGATTACTCTTTATTTTTTGATTACGTAAAGGATATCTGCGAAGCGCTGGATATCCCCACCCCCGTGATTATTAAAACGCACCTTTTTAATTACGCCAAGTATAATAACGTAAAATTCCGACAAGACGACTTTGTGGAAAAAATTAATTTCGATAGATTAGTACTTGAAAACGCGTTGCTGTAAAGCAACGCGTTTTCGATTTTATCTTCTCTCCGATATTCCGCCGCACATCACATCAAAAGCGAGCCTTCGTCGGAATCTATCACTTTAAACATTTCGACTTGTCTGCCGTTTATTGCGTCGATATACACGTAATAAACGTCGCCGTCTCTCGTTCCCGAAAACTCGTAGCAAAGTCTTTCGGCGTTTTCGCCCGTCGGCACTACTGCTAGCCGCGCCGTTTCCAACGCGATTTCGTCCGACACCTTGCTTCGCGCCGCCGAAGTGGTTAAAACGGGTGTTTCTATCTCCCTTTCCGTATGGTTTTTATAGTATTCCGTCGCTTCTAAGCCTATTATCATACCCGTTTCGGCACACACGCGCACTTTAATTAAGTCGGGATAAATAACAACCCCGTTAATTTCAGGTGCAAAATTGATAGTGTAAAGGTCGTTTGAAAGATTTATCCATACAGCCTTAATATCGACCGAAATTTCTTTGCCGATAAACTCCCGCGCTTTTGCCGTCGCATAATCTTCGCCGTAATTTACGCCGTTGCAACTGCCGGCAAAAGAATACATTATCGTTTTGCCGCCCATAACCGAAATTTCCGCGCAGGCGGTTTCGCCGTTAATTTCCGCTTCTACCGAATACGCTTCTATTCTGCCCGCACTTTTACCCGTAACACGAATATTTTCGGGTGCGTAATTTTTAAAGTTCTCGGCAAAAATTTCCGTCGCTTCCGCACTCGTTATATTTTCGCCCGAAAGCCCCTTAATCTCACCGCTATCCCTTCCGTCCGAAAACGGTCCGTCGTATATGAGTTCGGGAAATTCAACGGACATTTCCTGTAATTCGTCGAAGTTTTTATAAAACGCGTTGCCTTCGATATTTTTGCCGATAGCGGTAAAGTCGAAGTCCTGACTCATCTCTCTCATTGCCGCTTGCAACGCGTTTTTAAGCGCAACGTTTGCCTTGTAAAGGTTAGTAAGATTAGCGTAGTCTTCACGCGAAAGCGTTTCGCCGTTTATAATCTTTTTGTTAAGATATTTGGCGTAATCGCCCACTTGATTGACGATTTTCGTGGTGTAAAATTTATTTTGGTCTTCTAAGGGTAATTGTTGAAGATTATTCTCGGCAAGTTCGCTGTTTACCGCAAGGTCGGTAAGATACAACTGCATCGCGCCGCTGTCCTTTGTCGAAAGCGCCTTGGAAAGATTTAAATCCATATTATCCACTTGCACTACCATGTCGTAGAAAGATTTTCTGTACCCCGACTCCAAAACGCCGTCGCTTTCCGCGGGCAAAAACAGCGTATAAATAAACGAAAACGCAAGCACCGCAGTCGAAATACCAAGCGTTATAACTGCCGCGACAAGCCCCTTTTTAGCACCGCTTTTTTCGGTGTTTTGTCTTTTACGTTCTTCCTTTAATCTGTTGCACTCCGCTTTAACCGCCGCCCGCTGTTCTCTTATTTCCGCTTTGTGCCTGATTTTTTCGCGCTGTTTTTCGGCTTTCTTTTTATAGCGTTCGGCACGCAAATGTTCGCGCTGAAACTCTTTTGCGCTTTGATTTTCATTATTTTCCATAAATTTCCCCCTTACTTTGCGAATACGTGATTACCGATGGTAATCGTCGTTTGCCTTGAAAATATCCACGAACTTGTGGCGGTTTTGGGATTATAATAGTAAATCGCGCCGTAGGTCGGGTCCCAACCGTTCATAGCGTCCTGCGCCGCCTTTTTAGCCGTCGCGTCGGGCGTTAAATTAATCTGTCCGTCGGCTACCGCCGTAAACGCGTAACTCTGATAAATTACCCCCGCCATAGTGTTCGGAAAAGACGAACTTCTTATTCTGTTCATCACGACCGCGCCGACGGCGACTTGTCCCACGTAACTTTCGCCGCGTGCTTCGCCGTAGATAAGCCGCGCGAGAAGGTTTATATCGGAATTGCTGTAAGAAGACGTTGCGCCCGAATCGGACGAAGAACTTATTCCCATCGCGGCAAGAGTTTTTGCCCCGACTATGCCGTCTGCGACAAGCCCGTTTTTCTGCTGAAAATATTTAACCGCCGCTTTGGTCTTCGCGCCGAAAATTCCGTCCACAGCACCCGTATAGTAACCCCAGTTTTTAAGTTTTTGCTGAATAGTTTTTACCGTCGTGCCGCTGCTGCCCTGTTTGTACACGGCGGCATACACGCCGACGGTGTTCGCGTTTACAAGTCCGAAAGCGGAAAACGCCATTATAACCGAAAGCGCGATTAATCCCGCTATCTTAAAAGATTTTTTCATTTTTACCCCCTTAAATCAACCGAAAAATCCCTGAATTATTTCAAGAATTTTACTCTTATATACGTAACTTGTCCCAGACCCCGTAAAGCATAGGGGCGGGTACACCACGCACCACCAGTTATCGCCCTTGCCGCTTCCGAGTTCTATTATAAGCGCGTCGTAAAACCCTTCGGTTAAAGTAAAATTTCCGTAATTTCTCGTCGGAAAGTTTTCGGTATTGAGTTTTACCGTCGCCGCGTAATCGTATCCCTGTTCGGTAAGGACTTTATCCGCAACCGCTTTTATCTCCGGCATTTTAGAAGAAATCATATCTTCGGCTTTGCTTTTAGTGTCGCAAAGCGCGATAAACGGCGTCAAATAATCCACTACCGCGTCTTTGACGCGATATTTTACCGCCTGTGCGTTTTCTTCGTTAGAATCGGCGCGGATATGTATGCGTAAGTATTCGGTTTTAGCGTCGGAACGCGGAAAAACCGCGCACGCCGAAAGCGATAAAATTATTATGAGAAAGAGAGTAAAACTTATACAAAATTTTTTCATTTTAACACTTCCTTGTAAAAGTAATACCCGCATTATTCCCTGAATTTAAATTTTTTATTCCGCCCCGCCTGTTTTTGCGCACAAAAAAAGAGCCTTAAGGCTCTTTTTTCATTTTACGCTTTATCTCTATGATAATATATCAGAATTTAGCGTTGTAAGTTGCCGTCGCTTCGATTAAGTCTTGCTTATTTTCTTTATTATATTTATTCGCATACCAACAAGCGATAATACTACCGATAAAGCACAGTGCGGGCAACACATAATAAAAAGCGTTTACGTGCATAAACCCTTGAAACCACTCTTCCAAAAATATACCGAACGAAACGGGGAAAATAAAGACTATGGGATAAGGAATCACGTCTGCTGCCCAATCAACCTGCCGTACCCTAATCATACTTTTCGGCGTCCCTTTGCCGTTTGCTACACTCCTGAAACTATTTCTGCTTACCGCGGAATCATAATTTTGCCTTATCCGCGTTTCTGCGTTAGAATTTAAAATAAAAATTCCAACACTATGAATAAGAGTCTTGATTAAAATATAAGCGGAAAACATACAAAAAACAAGAATTTCAATTCCCCTAACCTTAGATAACAACTTTGATACTTGTTCCCCGTAAACAAACTCATAAAAAGCGTTGCCGTAAACGGAAAAATCCAAATTATTCAAATCAAAACCGTCAACACGTTCTTGCGGAATACCGTAATCAAATATAAATTTCCATACGCTCATAGAAGACTTACTTATAAATACGGGTAAAAGCATACTTAAAATGCCGAGTAGTGCCACAACCGCCGGCACAATACATAAAATGTTGTTTTTCTTGTAAACAGTCGTTAATTTTCTGATTTTTTCTTCTTTTTCGACGTATTTCTTTATGTCCGAAGTGCCTTCGGTAATGCGGTTTAATTTGTTTTCGATAACAACCTGTTCCGCACTCTTTTGTTCTTCTATATTATTCATTTGTTTCTCCTTTGGATAAATTATTTTCTTGATTTAAATTTCTTTCTTCAACTAACGTTTCAATATAAATGTTTTTCTGTGTTATTAAGCCTTTATTACCTGTTTTTATCGACCCAAAACTTTTTAATAACAATATGCACGACAAAAACACTATAATCCCACCAAAAATCAAAGCCAATATACGGCTATCATTTTCCATATCATTAGCGATAATACAATAAATTAATAATACCATAAATGCTAAAAGAAAAACCGAACCACAACAAGCCGTAATTTTGCTTGCTTTTTTGCTTTTTTCAATTTGTTCGTTCAGCCTTTTCACTTCGTAATGTTCTTCTGCCCAGAGTCTGTCTTCTTCGCTTACTCTCGGCTCTAACAAATACATCTTGCTCATTTTACTTTCTCCTTTTGTGTCAATAAATATATTATATGTGTTTTGCACATAATTGTCAATGTGTATAGCACATTTTTTGTTAAAATATCATTATGAAGTTCGGTAAATTTTTTAAAGCGGCGCGAAAACAGAGCGGTTTAACGCAAAAAGACGTCGCCGACAAACTCGGAATACACCAGTCGAACATAAGCGACTGGGAAAACGATATTTCCCGCCCCGAATATGAAAATCTTATTGAACTTGCTAAAATTTACGAAGTTAGCGTGGAAGATTTACTGAATATCGATAAAATATAAAACACGGCTCGGCAATATTTTGCCGAGCCGTGTTAATTTTAAACTGTCTGTGCTTTCAAAAGTCTGTCGCCGTAAAAGATACGTAAAAAATCATATGCACTGTCGCGTTCTTTTTTGGTTTTATAAATACAGTATACCGCCGAACCGCTGCCCGTCATTAACGCCGTTCCGTACTCGGAAAGCCGTTCCGCCGTGTCCCGTATTTCAGGCAAAATTTCGGAAGAACTAAGATATAAATCGTTTTTAAGAACTTTCAAAAAATTATCGACGTCATCATCTTGCAATAACTTTAAAGCGACAGGAGTAATTTTATCGGGTTTTTTATCGAGTTTATCGTAGCCCGTATAACTTTCGCCCGCAGAAACGCCTTTCCTTCCCACAACTATCAAGAGATAAAAAGTCCGCTTTACGCCCTGTATATATTCGACTTTTTCGCCCCTGCCTTTCATTACGGCATAGCCGCCGTTAAGCATATACGAAACGTCGCTGCCAAGATTATTCGCTATAAATGTAACGTCTCGGTTTACGCCGAAAAATTTACTGAGACCTTTTAACACGCCCGCAATATCCGCGGAAGAACCGCCAAGCCCCGCCGCGACGGGAATATCCCTTTTTATCGTTATATCCGCGCCGCCTACGCCGAACTCTTTTTTAAACATTTCGGCGGCTAAATGCGCGTTGCTTTTTTTAGCGTTTAAGCCTATCGGAACGCCGCTGAAATTAACGGTTATCACATTTTCTTTTCGCGGTTTAATTATGACTGTATCGTATAAATTTATCGACGCAACCAGCGACTCTATCTCGTGATATCCGTCTTTTATGCCCGAAACGTCCAGCGTCAAATTGACTTTTGCAGGTATTTTTATCTTGATTTTTCTCATATGTAAGCCTTTTTTTACTTTTGTCTGTATACTACTATTCTTTCCGTACCCGTCAGCGGGAATTGCAATTCGGAGTTGGTTTCGACGAGTTTTTCGGGGCAAACATTAAGCCTTTTAGAAAGTTCCCAAAGTCCTTCGCCCGCAAGCGGAATATATACGCTTATAGCCGCCGTCGGCGTTGCCTTTTCTGCGCCCGTTTCCACCGCGGAAATTATCTCCGCGGAATAACTCGTTTTTTCGCACACCGTAAACACCGCTTCCGCTTCGCACTCTATTTCCGAAAGCGTTATAAGTTTTACCGCCACGGATTTAACGGCGACCGTTAAATCGCAATCCCCCGCACTTACGTCGGTAAGCGCGATTTCAAAAGGAATTTCCGATTTACGGTTAAAAATCTGACCTTCTTCCGATAAAAACCAAGCGTTAAAGGCAAGCGTACCCGTAACGTTAAGCCCGTTGCCGCTCGGCGAATAAGACGCTATCTCCGCGCGCTCGCTTGCGACTGCGACGACCTTAGCCGTGCCTACGTCTTCAATCGTTGCCCTGCCCGAAAGTTTACAAAATTTTGCACTCGGCGCACCACTTGCCGAAAACGCTATACGGGATTTAGTAAGCGCAAGTTCGTTTTCTGTACTGAAAGCGTCGGTTGCAAAAGCATCTTCCGAAACGGCATACGCTTCGCCGCGAAGTTCTACCGATATCGCCGCGGTAAGCGTAGAAACGTTTTTCGTTTCATCGACGCTTATATCCGTTTTAAGCGATTTTACGTAAGCGCGACAAGTCGCCGAAAGTTGCGGCATTGCGTCTTCGCACTCGACTTCCGCACGGAAAGGAATAACTTTGTTTTCTCTTATTATATCCTTTTTATCTCCCGATTGCAACAATATTTCGGTCAAATAAATTTCGCCGTCCGCAATCACCGTGCCGACGCCGCATTGAACCTGCGTAAGGCACACTTCCGCCCTATGCGCAAGCACTTCCGAAACCGCAAAGCCGAGTTCGAATTCTTCTTCCGTCTGGTGAACGTACTGAACCGTTCCGCACGGTTTTACGGTGTTTACGTCCGTTAAATTACAGTACACCCCGTCGCCGCCCGTAAGTGCGGAATATTCGTTCTTTCTATACACTTCGCCTTTGACGGTAAGATATGCGGAAACCGTCATTTTCACTCCCGAAAGGTCTGTTTCTAACTTATCCGTCTCCCAAGAGAGTTTTATAAAGTCGCCTTCGGATATAACGTCCGACACGAAAGAATCTTTAATCTCCGCACCGCACTCGCATTTTTTTATTCCGTCCTGCGTGGCGTAACAAATAAAAAAAGTGGACTTGCCGACAAACTCCGCCCTTCCGCTCACCACGTCGCCGAGCGTAACCGAAACGCACACGTTGTCGTTTAACACTCTTTCCACCGAATCAGCGGGGACATCCGTTTTGCACTCCACTTTTACCTGACAGACGACATCGCCCGCCTTTTCTTTTGCGCTTATTTTCTCGAAAACAGGTTCAATCGGCATAACTTTCTCCTTGACAATAAATTCTGTTCAATAAAGTATATACTGACCTTGCCTTTATTATGACAAAATTATTTAAGCGCTAAATCTTGCCGTCTTCCGTCTCTTTCAATTTTACTTTACCGCAAAGATATTCCGAGTAAGAATAGGAAGTTTTGCCCCGATAGTCTTTATCGAACGGCTTTACCGTAAACAACGCGGGGTATACTCCCGACAACACCCCCGTAAATTTTGCGTACTTATTTCTGCCAAGATTTACGACGACTTCCACGTTTCTAAGGTTCATTTTTGCGATTATTTCTTTTACCTGTGAAATAGAAGTATTACTTTTTATCATACGCCGATTATTGCCGTAAAAAGGTTTTTTATACTTTTTAAAAATTTTTCGCGGCTACGGTGTTGCCGTAGCCGCGAAAAAAAGTTATTCTGTTTATTAATCGTTATCGTCTTCTTCGCCTTCGTCATCCTCGTCTTCTTCGTCCTCTTCAATAAAGTCCGATTCGTCGATATCGGGGATTTCAAAGTCGTCGTCCTCGTCGGGCTGTTCTATTTCTTCTTCCTCTTCTTCGTCGTCGAAAAGTTTTTCGCCCTCTTCTTCCGCGAGTTTATTAAGCGAAAGCATTTCTTCACTCTCTTCTTCCTCTTCGGGCGCGTCGTCGTCAAGGTATTCCTTCCACGAATCGTCGTCCTCAGGCTCCGGCTCAACGTCACGCTCACACTCTTTAAGGCACTCTTCGCACATCGTTTCGCCGGGCTTTACGTAATTACGGTGACAACGCGGACAAAGTTCCAAGTTCTCCGAGTCATCCTCGTCTTCGTCTACCGCAAAGACAAGTGGCGGTGCTTTTTTAAGTTCCGCTTTGCAAACGTCGCAAAACTCTTCGCCTTCTAACATATAATTCAAATCACATCTCGGACATTTTACATATTTTGGCATATCTTAATCTCCCTTTACTCGGAAGGATTTCACTTTATTCCTTTCGGATGATAGTATTATATCTATATGCACCTTATTTGTAAACTGTTTTTAAATAATTTTTTAAATTTTTTTGTAAATTATCGTTTTTAAATATTTTAAGAGTCCCCGACAAGCGTTTGCTTGTCGGGGACTCTAAGGAGATACAATATAGAATTTTACAAAATTCTACGCTTTTTCCAAAAGCATTTTATCGGCAATAAGCGCGATAAATTCGCCGTTCGTCGGCTTATCCGCACCAACGTATGCGCGAACGCCTAATATATTATTGATATTATCTATTCTGCCCCTGTTCCAGGCAACTTCTATCGCGTGGCGGATAGCGCGCTCAACTTTACTCGGCGTAGTTTGATACCTTTCGCCTATCATCGGATAAAGTTGCTTTGTTATATTGTTTATTATAGAAGGATTTTCCACCGCCATCATAACGCCTTCGCGCAAAAACGAATACCCCTTTATATGCGGCGGAATACCTACGTTTATAAATATCTTGCTGACCTTTTCTTCAAGCGAAACCCTATGTAGATTTTCACCGTGATTTTTATACCCGACGTCATTTCCCGAACAAACTTCTTTCATCCTAGCAAAAAGAATTTCAAAGTTTATAGGTTTTGCCATAAAATAATCCGCACCCGCCGCAACCGCACGGGACACAATTTCTTCACGACAAAGCGCCGACAATACCACCACTTTAATATCGTCGTTCATACTTTTAACCTTATCGATAACGGAAATTCCGTCGTAACCTACAAGCACCAACTCGGTAATAAGAAAGTCGGGTCGCTTTTCTGCAACAGCGGCTATTGCCGATATCCCGTCGGTAGACGTCCCCAAAACCGAATAGTCCGCGCTTTCGTTAAAAGCCGCCGCAATTTCTTCACACGATTCTTTTGTATCCATCAAAATAAAGACAGATTTCTTGCTCATTTTATCGCCTCCTCAAAAATTAACTACATTGTACTACATTTTTGGACAAAAATAAAGCATTTTCGAATACTTTTTTATAAAATATTTCACAAGTTGCTGAATTTTCGACAAATTTTGCACATTATTTAAATAAAAAAACGCATTTTGTTATTTTTTGTCAAAAAATAGTGTAAACCAAAACACCTTGACGAAGTGTTTTCGTCAAGGTGTTTTGGTTTAATTATGTGTTTTTAAGTTTTTTATGCGCTAAGCACTTTGCCCGCTTCCTGATAGAAATAATTAAGATTGTTGGTAACGTAGTCTGCAATCGTGCTGTAATCGCTGCCGTAACTTTCAACGAGTTTCTTTGCGGCTTCGTAGTCGGCTTTAAGCGCGTCTTTCTTCTCCTCCGTAAGATTCTCGTAATCTAAAACGGGTTCGAGTTTTTTATACGCGTCGGCAAGAAGAATTGCCCTTTCAGCATTTTCGAGTTTCTTTACGTCGGCGCTTGAAATATTATTTTTAGCGTCCTTATCAAGTGCGTCGTAAGCCGCGCGCGCAACTTTTACGCTTTCCGCAAAATATTTTCCGTTTGCGTCTTCTTCTAAATCAAGCGGGGATTCAATCGCGTTTATCTTGGTTGAAACAACCGCCGCCCTGTCAGCCGCGGGCATAACCCCGAAAAAGTCAGCGGAAAGATAATAAATATCTTCGTCGCCGCTATCGTCCACTTCGGGATTGCCGAGTTTATTAAGATTAGCGCCGAAAACGTAAGAATTGCCTTCGCTGGAACTATCGCAGTAAAGCATAAAAGCAGAGTCCCCTATAATCGCCGTTTCGGGCTTGTACCAGGACGACGACGCCGTGCGTTCGGAAATTCTCACCGTTTTGCCGTCCGCGCGCGAAATCGCTACAATATAACCGTCGGAATTATAGCCATAAACGTAATTTGCGTCGACAGCCAAAAGCGAACTTATAGCGTCGCTCTTTAAGATTACTTCTCTTGCTTCTTTCTCGGTAACGGGTTCTTTTACAAGCGTAGTCTTTATAACCTTTTTAGCGTCGCTGTCGTAGAAATAAACTTCTTCAAACGATTCTACAATCATATCGTCTTTAACGTTATCGGTGTAATCAATAAGTTTTTCGTCGTTAATCGCGGATAATTTCACCCCGTAAGTCTTAGTTGCGTTTTCGCCGCCGACAAGCGGTTTTGCAGTATAGAAAAGATATCCGCCAACGCTCGACTTTAACGCATAAGTCGTATTAGTCGCCTTGCCGTCCTTTATACAAACGGGGTCTTGTCCCGCCGTATATTTATATATATAGTTATAAGTCGCGGTCTGTCTCGAATAAGAATCGGTCTGCGCTTCCTGCTCGGCAACGTATTCCTGCGTGTACACGGTCATCGTGTAAACGACTTGCACGTCGTCTTTAAGGAATTTATATTCGCCGAGTGAAAGATATTCGCCGTTTTCACCGTCGTTATTCTTAGCGTCGGTCTTAGCAATAACCGTGTTTTTGCCGGTTTTGGCGTTATAAGACATTATCGCGCTGTTTTCGGTATCGTAATACACGATATACACCGCACCGTCTTCGCCTTGCGCCATTCTGTAAGTCGTAGAGTGCGACGAAACGGTGAAAAGTTTAGTATTGTTTTTGCCGTCCAGAGTGGTTTTAGTAAAGGTCATTTCGGAAGACGAAACAGCGCCCGAAGAATTTTTCTCTCTGTTCGGCGTGCCGTAATACGCGTAAACCTTGTCGCCTTCTTTGAATAGGTATATACCCGCGTCGTAATCGGTAGAAACTATAAGTTCGGGGATAACCACCTGCGGGGCTTTCGTAGCGTCCTTTTTATCCGCCGCAACGAGTGCGCCCTTAATGGGAGTACCGAAAGTGTTGTCGCTTGAACTCGAACCTATACCGTTAATAAAGTATACGTAGTTATCGGTTTCCGCAACGAAGCCGCCGTTCGTTTCCGCAATAACGTTGCCGTAATTAGTGAAATCCGTACCCTTCCAGGCGTCGCTGCCGTTCCCGCCGCAACCGACCGCGCCCGCAATCATCGCCGCAAGCGAAACGGTCAATAAACTTTTAGTCAATTTTCTCATATATTCTCCGTGTTCGGTCAACATTTTTAGGTGTGCCGAATATAAATAACTGTACGAGCGTATTTTAGTCCTAAAAAATCTCGTGTAACAATTATACTCTAATCGACTTATTTTTGCAATAATTTTTAAGGTTTTTTATTTGTTTTTTATGTTTCGGGGAAAGATAAATGGATAAATTCGGCATTTTTAACCTTTTAAGTTCGCTATTTAACGGAAATAATACTAATTCCGACAATAAAATACAAGAAGATTTAGTGGACAATAAGGCTATTTTCGACAACGGGGCGGAAACCAAGTCGGCAAAAATACGCGCAAACCTTCCGCCGCTACAAAACTCTATGCTTTTAACGATGAAAACTCACGACGAGTTTATAAAACGGGTTAAAGCCAGACAATCGAAACAGCAATAAACCACTTATTTTACGTGCGAGCGAAAAATTTTTCGCCCGCACGTATAAGAAAAATCGAACTTCACATAATAATTGTCGGAGGAAGATATGAAGTTTACTACGATTATTGCTTTCAGTCTGGTTATTATCGGCGCGATAATCTGGGGACTTATCGGAATTTTCAACATCAATCTCGTATCGATGATATTCGGCGCGGGTGATGCGGCGGTAGTTTCCAGAATAATTTATTCGCTCGTCGGCGTATCGGCTTTATGGCTTTTACTCGTCTGGGCGATTTATCACCCGTTTAAGGTAATAGACTAAGCACAAGAAACTGTGTTTCTTATCCAAAAAAAGCGTGCGGGAAACGATTTTCGTTTCCCGCACGACGCTTTTAAAAACATTATTATATATATTTACATAAGTACTTTAACGCCCTTAGCGCGCAAGCGTTTAACCGCAAAATAAAGCGGCAAGCCCAGCGCGTACACCCAAACGGATTGCGTAAGCATAAATTCGCCGAACAACGCCCAGTAAGCCGCCATAGGGGTTTCTACGTCGCCAAGAATAATTACAAACGGAATAACTATGGCGTTAAAAAGTATCGGCGGTATACCGCCCAAAACCGCGGATAAAAAATTGCGAAGTAAAATTAAACCTATAATAAACGTAAGGATTGCGGCAACAAGCGTAGTTAAACTTCCGAACGCGATATCGTAAATACCGTAGCCCGACAAAAGGTTAGCAAGTGCGCAACCAACAAAAAGCCCTGGCACGGATTCTATAAAGAATATCGGCAAGATGCAGAGTGCTTCCGCGGGGCGGATTTGCAGCGGTCCGTACGCAACGGGTGCAAAAGCGTAAGTCAGCGCAGCATAAAGCGCGGCGATAATTCCCGCGCGCGCTAAGGCGCGAGTAGTTAAAAGGTCTTTAAAAATGTTGTGTTTTTGCGTGTTTTCCGTCATAAAAACTCCCCGTTTCGGCAAACGCCCGAAACGGGGAGTAAAAATCTCTCTCGGTTGTTTTATAGAAGTGTTTGCCGAAAACCTTCTTATTAAGTTACGGTTTTATTGTATAATTTAAAAGGTTTTTTGTCAACGGTTTTACTCTATCCGCGCAAAAAATCGCGAAATATTAAAAATTTTACGCAAAATTTGTTAAAAATTGTTGACAGCACGCGAATAAAGTTATATATTATTCCTGTAAAAATAAATAGAGGCGCGGTCTTTATGATAAACGCAAGACGGGGAAAGTGTTTTGCGCGGTAAAGGAAAGGTCGCCGAAGACGGAAATTTTACCCCGAAATTTTCGGTCTGGGCGTAAGCGAAATACGTTTACGACTGTCGCTGGGTTTATCCCCGCGTTGCGCTATTAAATACCAAAGATGAAAAATCACGGCTATTTAATGGCCGTGATTTTGATTTTTATTAAGGAGGCTTTTATGAGCGGAACTTTTTGGGCATTTGTGCCCGCAATTGTAGCAATAGTTCTTGCACTCGCAACCAAACAAGTCTACCTTTCGCTGTTCATCGGAATTTTCGTCGGCGGCATGTTTTACGCTGGCGGAAACCCCGTAGAAGCGGTGGGCGTTTCTTACCAGGTTATGAGTGAAAAAGTAGGCGGAAACGTGCCGATTTTGGTATTCCTTGTAGTACTCGGCATTTTTGTAGTCCTTATGCAGAAATCGGGCGGCGCTAAATCCTACGGCGAATGGGCGCAAAAACGAATCCGTAATAAACGCGGTGCGCTTATCGCGACGGCTGGACTCGGCTGCCTTATCTTTGTCGACGATTACTTTAACTGCCTTACGGTCGGTTCGGTTATGCGCCCCGTCACGGACAAGTTTAAAGTGTCGCACTCAAAACTCGCTTGGATTATCGACTCTACGGCTGCGCCCGTCTGTATAATCGCACCCATTTCTTCTTGGGCAGCGGCTGTTTCGGGCGAACTTGCAGGAAACGGACTTGTTGCGTTTATATCGACGATACCGTTCAATATTTACGCAATACTGACGCTTATAATGGTGTTTGTGTTCTGTATCTACAAAATCGACTTCGGTAAGATGAAGAGAAACGAAAACGCAGCGGACTTTTTGGACGACCTTAACGCAGGCGAAACCGACCTTCCTACCGACGAAGACAAATCTATCGTCGCAAATCCCAAAGGAAAGGTTCGCCACTTGATTATCCCCGTTATCACGCTTATCGTTTGCTGTGTTCTAGGCATGATTTACACCGGTTATTACTATAACTGGGATACCGAAACGCTCGGAACGGCAATTCAGTCCGCAAGCGTTATCGAAGCGTTTTCAAATTGCGAAGCCGGCTTGTCACTCGCAATCGGTTCAACCTTTGCACTCATTATTATAGCGGCGTATTATATGATTGCTAAAGTAGTCAATTTTAAAGAAATTATGGAAAGTATCGTACAAGGCTTTAAAACGATGGTTCCTGCAATACTCATATTAGTGTTTGCCTGGACAATTTCGGGTATTATGGGTGCAAAAGGCGGTTATCTTGAAGCAAAAGCGTTTGTACAAAACAACGTTGCCGGACTTTCGATTCAATGGTTGTTCCCCGCTATATTCTTCTTGCTTGCTTGCGGTATATCGTTTGCAACGGGCACGTCTTGGGGAACATTCGGAGTTTTAGTCCCGATAGCGATATCCGTTTTAGGCGACACGGGCACTCTCGCTATTCTGACCGTTTCGGCAACACTCGGCGGCGCAGTTTATGGCGACCACGTTTCGCCTATATCCGACACAACGATTCTTGCGTCCGCAGGCGGAAACTGCAACCACGTAGACCACGTAAGAACTCAATTGCCATATGCGTCACTTATAGCGGTAATAGCCTTTATATCCTACCTTGTCGGCGGAATACTCATAAATACAAATATGAACGGCGTTCTCGGTGGCTTAATTATGTGGGCTATAGCGCTAGGTTTGTTCGTATGTGCGGTGTTCTTAATCAAATTGATTGAAAAAAACAAAAAGCAGCCCGCAGTTAGCGAAACGAAAGAAGAGTAATAAATAACATTTAAAAATTCTGCGGCGCAAGCAAAATTGCTTGCGCCGCAGATTGTTTTATTACAAAAAATTAAAAACCAAAAAAATCATTAGGGGTTATGTCAAATTTAACACATATTGCAAGTATATTATCATAACTTGGTTTCTTTTTACCTAATAACCACTGACTTACAGTCGTTTGATTTATATCAAGTTCTTTTGCAAATTTCTCTTGGCTCAAATCTCTTTCTATCATTATACCTTTTATAACAGAAATATAATTTGCCCTATTTTTATTATTCATACAAGTATTTTATTAAATTAAAGGTCAAAAGTCTTGACATAGGTCAA
>JAFSLQ010000038.1 GCA_017448355.1 Clostridia bacterium
GTAGCCAAGCGGTAAGGCACTGGATTTTGATTCCAGCATTCGTAGGTTCAAATCCTGCCACCCCTGCCAACTTACAATGCGCCATTAGCTCAGTTGGTAGAGCACCTGACTCTTAATCAGGGTGTCCGGGGTTCGAGTCCCCGATGGCGCACCAAAAACTAAATAACACGCCCCATTAGCTCAGGTGGTAGAGCACGTGACTTTTAATCACGGTGTCCGGAGTTCGAGTCTCCGATGGAGCACCAAAAAAACCTTCGTACTTTCGTACGAGGGTTTTTTTGCATACGCTAATAAAAAGGAGACTCGAATGGGGAGACAATTTGATTTATCAAATTGCTTTTGCTTGCAAAAGTTGACAGTCCTGTGAACTGTCAATCGGAGAAGTCGCTCCACAGGGAGCCGAGTCTCCGATGGAGCACCAAAAACCCCTTTGTACGAAAAGTACAAAGGGGTTTTTGCTTACAGTAAGTAGTACATAAAACATCGCCCCGTTGCGCTTCTGATGCAACGGGGCGATTATCATTTAGGAACGGAATAGTCTTATTCCGCAATTTTACGCGCAATATAATTGCATTTAATTTTATTTTTAACTATTTTATAACTTGCTTCTATATATTCGTCGTCAAGACAGGAAGGCGGGGTAGGATTGATAACTTCAAGATAACCTATCGCTTCTAAGTCCGACGGCATTATATTCGGGTTACGTTCGGGATTAGTATACACCTTGTCCCCTATCGTTATAAAAATACCCAAATATTCTATTTTGTTTTTATTTATATACTTTGCTCTCATATAATACTCCCCCTTACGAAATTACCCGAACCGTTGTTAGTGTAAAACGTTCCGCTTACCTTATCGTAAAGCCCCGTTTTATCGTCAGACTTTCTATAACACGGTATAAGTTCGGCCTCAACGTCTCCCCAAAATCTGCAATAATATAACTTGCCGAGTTTTGTATGTCCGCTTGTAGGGTAATATCCGCGATATTGCCGCCTTATAAAAATCGCTATCGGGTTTTCCGCTAAACTTTCCGTTAAGTTTGGTTGATTCCATAAAGTTTGTTCTTCTTCATTTATGAATAACTTTTTATTTTCGTATCTGATTTTATGTCTTAAATGAGTTATTGCGGTACTCTGAAAGATATTTATTGCGATAGAATCGCCCACCCTTATCCAGAAAATCTTTGACGCACCCGTATACGGGTCTAACCCGATAATGTAGGCGGGCGCACCCGAATAAGTGTTCGAACTACCCATAATAACGTTACAGTTATCATCGTTTACCGACACTTCGAAATCTATTTCGCAATTTGTGTCGACAGAAGGCACGATATTAGTCTGAATATAACAACCGTCCGTGTTTTCAATGTATTCAATTTGTTGATACTCGTCAGGCAAACGGTGGTTAATAAGTCCACGCTTTCTTGTCGTGAGTATCTGTAAAAGCGCCTGCTTCTTGTTCATTATACACCCCTGACCGTCGCCTGAATAGTTCCGTAAGCGTCCGACGCGTTGTCGTTAAAGAAAGTTATCGTGTATCTCTTGTTGTAAATCGGCGTGAACACGTTAGCAACCACGTCGTCGCCCGACCACTTGATATTTTGCGGATAAGAACAAGAAATGTTTGCACCCGCAACGAAAGAAATAAGACAAACGAAATCCATTGTGTAAATCGGTTCGGCTTTAACCGTGATAGTAGTCGTATTGTTTGCCGTTGCCCTGACAACTATAACTGTATCGCCGTTTATATAGTCGTAATCGGAAGCGACCGTTATGCCGTAGTCGGATAAATCTGCATCCGTATCGTCGTATTTCCACGCCGACGTTTCCGCGTCGTAAGTAAAGGCGTATTGTCCGTCTGTTCCGCCGATTGAAGACGCGTCGAAAGTCGCGCCGTCCACCGTTGCCGTAATTCTTTCTACGATATTAAAGTTGGATTTCGTGCCTAATCTGTGCCAGCAATTGTCCGCCAAGACCGCGTCGTTGCCTTCCGTCGCACCGATAACGAGTATCGGCGAAAAAGCATTTTCAACGTTTACTAATCTTTGACTGAAAGACGCGAAACTGTCGAGAACTTCCTGATACGCGTCGCTCTCTTCGATTTCGCCGACTAAAACGCCTTCTTCTACGTAAAAGAAACTGCTTACCGTCGTTATTATCTCATCGGACGCGTTCGTAATCCTAAACGACACCGACACGTTTCCGACCTGTTCGGTTATCGATGCCGGCAAATCTTTCGACCAAACGTTAAAGGCATTACCTTCCGCGTCGTTTACGCCCGTAAACTCTTCGGACGATAATAAGTCCATCTGATAAGGAACGGTTTGTTGACCGTCCGGCAAAACGAATACCGCCGAAACGACACTCGCCCTGCTTATAGGACAAATAAAGTAAAGACTGTTAGCCTTTTTAGAACCTTGATAAACGGATTCGGGGAAGACGCCGAGTGAGTCCCCGTTTGCGTTATAATAAAAAATCATTATAGTTTTTCTCCTTTTTTAATGTACCACCATAAAACCACTAAAAACGAAAAAAGCAATCGGAAACTGACACATTTTTAAAAATAAAAAAGAAACGCTTTTTATTTCGTTTCTTTTTAATATAACGATATTTAACTTAATTTTTATACTTTTCGTATTTTTTCTTTTTCAATACTCCGAAAAACATATTGCGACAAGCACAGAAAAAAGCGATAACGGCAGGTTTTTCGTCGCAATAATGGAAAAGGTCGTAATGGCTTTTGAGTTTTTTTCTCAATTTATCGTGGCTTATACTCTGTTTTCTTATGCGGTATAAAGCCAGGTTTTCTTTTAAAAGATAGGCGCAAGTGCCTTGTTTTTTATAAAGTTGCAACCTAATAGCGTAATCGTTGTTCTTTTTAATATCTTTTATCTGTATAAGCCCGAACGCTTTCGCGCTGTACATCATAGTCAGTTGCCCGATATAATCGTAGCGATACATTTTTCTTTTATTAACTATATTAGGCCCTGATACGTAAACGCCTATCGGATTTCCGTCTTCGTCTATTTTTTCGTATTCGGTAAAGGAAAGGTCGTATCCGTTATTTTGCATAAAAGCGACCTGCTTTTCTAATTTATCGGCAGTCCATAAATCGTCGGAATCCAAGAACGCGACGTATTCGCCCTGCGCTTCTTTAAGCGCCTTGTTCCGCGTTAGCGCAGCACCGCTGTTCTTTTCGTTTTTAAAATATTTAATTCTTTCGTCGTTATATGACGCGACAATTTTATCGGTATCGTCGGTCGAACAGTCGTCCACAATCAACAATTCCCATTTAGTATAGGTCTGTTTAATAACGCAATCAATAGATTCGGCTATAAACCTTGCCGTATTATAAGACGGCATAATAATAGAAACCAACCCGTCAACCATTTTCCTTCCCCTTTTCTTCGTTATTTTCCTTTTTTTCGCCCGCCTTCGTTTTTTTTGCGTAATCTTTACCTAAAACCGCAAAGAAGGTCATAAACATAACTTTAATATCGTGGCATACGCCCGCTTTTTTAAGTTCTTGTAAGTTATAAACCATTTTTTCAGGCAAAATCTTTTCGATATAGACCTTATCGGGGTCGTCGAACGCATCTATTAAATCGTTCTCGTCCTTATATAAAAGCGACGCCATAGAAGTTATTCCCGCCGGCAACAAAAACGTCGCCGTCATTTCTTCGGAATAGGCGTCTATATACTTTTTAACTTCGGGTCTGCACCCGACGAAAGTCATTTTCCCTTCAAAAACGTCGATAAGTTGACTTATCTCGTCGAGTTTAAGTTTCCTTATAATCTTACCAACCTTCGTTATTCTGTTATCGTTTTTAACCGTTACTAAACTACCCTTGTCCGCACCAACGGTCATAGACCTGAACTTATGAATTCTAAACTCTTTTCCGTACTGCGTGTACCTTACCTGTCTGTAAAACACAGGACCGCGACTGTCAAGTTTTATTGCAATCGCGAGAAGTATAAAAAGCGGTAATAATAATAAAAGCATTATAAAGGATACCACAATATCGAATATCCTTTTTAATAATAGACTGAAATTTCTTTTCCTTAACGCCTGATAGTAAGGTTTAACCGCGTCCGTCTGCATAGCGACAGGAAGTTTTTCCCATTTACAAACCAACATATTCTTTTAAAATCTTCGTATAATTTTCTATAATATATTTTACTTGTTCGTCCGTTAAACACGTATGTAGCGGTAACGTTATTTCGTTTTCGTAATGCGCGTATGCGTTCGGGAAGTTTTTTATATCGAACCCGAGATTTTTATACGCCGTGTGCATAGGCAACGGTTTATAATGAACGTTGCAAGCAATTCCCCTTTCCGCCATCTTGATTATTATTTCACGGCGTTCGCCGTCGGATACGGGGCTACCGTCTTTTTTGAATACGCGCGTTAAATACAAATGTCCCGACGAAACGTATTCGTCCGTATAGTGATTTAACACTTTGACCCCAAGCGGTATAAACGCTTTGTCGTACTCTGTAATTATTTCTCTTCTGCGCTTTAACATATCGGGGTATCTGATAAACTGCGCAAGCCCTATTGCACCCATAATATCGGTCATATTGCACTTATAATAAGTTCCGACAATATCGTATTCCCACATACCCGGTTGGTTCTTTTTAAGCGCGTCTTTACTTTGCCCGTGTAAAGATAAAAGTTGCAATCTGTGATATATCGTAGCGTCGTCTACTCCGTCGATATGTCGCCACGTCAAAGCACCGCCTTCCGCCGTGGTAAAGTTCTTTACCGCGTGGAAAGAAAAGGAAGAAAAGTCGCAAATATTCCCAAGCATCACCCCGTTTTTCGAAGCGCCGAAAGCGTGCGCGGTATCTTCGCAAACCGCTATTCTGTTAAGCGCCGTTTGCAGTTCGCCTTTCGGCTTAAAAATCGTCTTCTTTTTTTCAACGATAGAAAAAATTCTGTCGTAATCGCAAGGCACTCCGCCAAGCGCAACGGGGATTATCGCTTTCGTTTTATCGGTAATCGCCCTTTCCATCGCGTCGTAATCCATTTCAAGGCTGTCTTTCCGGCAGTCTATCATAACGATTTTAGCACCGACGTGCGCCACTACAGACGCGGTAGCCGTATACGTGTAAGCAGGAACTATAACTTCGTCCCCTTCGCCTATTTCTAAAAGCCTTAACGCCATTTCTTGCGACGCCGTCTGCGAATTAAGACAAACGCAGTTAGGCGCGTCGACAGGCAGATTAAGATAGCCCGCAATCTGCTTTTCTAATTTTTTAACGCGCGGTCCCGTCGTTATCCAGCCCGATTTTAAAGCGCTTGCTACTTCTTCCACTTCCGCGTCGGAAATATCTGGCGGTGAAAACGGAATATTCATTTTATCAATCATATATAATCCCTTTCGTTCTACAAAAATCAATCTTTTTTCAAAAAATATACTTATCAGTATATAATTAAAATAATTATAACATAGTACGACGTATTTTTCAACAATAATAAATATAATTATTTTTATTCTTAAAAAAATGCAAGATAAAAGAAACACCCGTTCGATATGAACGGGTTTAGTGTTTGGAGCTGGTGAGCGGACTTGCCTCTCTCGAGCCTCCCGCAAAACAGTCCACAGGACTGTTTTCTTGCCAAAGGCAAGTGCGCAACCTTTGGTTGCTTGCTCCTAATTCAAGTCCGCTACTTATTTTTACAAAAAGAAAAACCCGACCTATAAGGACGGGTTTTTCTTTTCGTGTCTCGGTGGGTTAAAATGTGTAAAATAACCTATCGTGTGGGTTAAAATGTGTTTTTTCGGTATGTGTGTGGGTCAAAAGGTTGCACTATTTTTATATTCTAAAAAGGCAATGTTTCCTCATCTAAAACTACCTTGGGAATAAAATTTCTATTTATTATATTAGCTACTGCAGAATAGAACTGTTCAATATACATTGAATAGTTGACAATTATATCCTTTCAAAATAATTTATATTAAACATTTAATCGCTCTGTTGCGGCTCATCAAAATTTTTATTCCCAAAACGAATAGCATAAAATCTATTTATAAGGTCTTTCATATAACTTGTCCGTTCTTTATTTTCGACGACGAGTATCGTCATCGCTTCCCAAAACGTAACCGTGGTCGCTATATCCGCTACGTATTTGAAAATATCTCTTAACAGCCCACCGTCTTGCCAAAGGTTAGTAATAAGCAACATGGCAACAAAGAACACAATACCTATGACGATTAGACTGTTTGCGATACGGTTTTTCTGGTGCGCCTTGCCTTCGTTCTTCTTAAACTCAAGCATCATATTCTTTTTAAAAATTGCTTGCAAAGTGTCGTTATCAAAGCCTTCCATATCGGTAAAAGACACATCTAAATCAATTTTATACTTTTTTGGAGCGTAATCAAACGCACTGGCTATCCACTCCATAAAATCGTCGCTTAAAACAGGCAACTTGGTTTTGGAGTTCAAATCGAAAATATCGCTCGGTTTATCGAATTCAAGGTGCATATATGCGATTTTTTTATTATGGTCTAAATCAAAAAACTCGTTTTCAACGTTTAATAGTTCTTTCAGGTATTGCCCTTTTTTCATTTTATTTCTTCCTCGTACTTATTCCTTTTAGATTTTTTATCTTATTCTTAAATTCTTTCTTAAATTCTTCAAATCTTAAAGCCCGATATTCGTTAAACACTTTCAACTTCGTTGCAAGGTGTATCGAATATGCAAAATCCACTATCATTGCTCCGATAACCGCTCCGATAAAGTATGTATAAATTAAATTTTCCGCTATCCACGTTATACCTTGCACAAGAACTGGGTTGAGGGAAAAATAGTACAGCGAACCGACTACCAGCCAAATAAGAGAAAAAGAAGGGCAAATAATACCCATTATGTTCCCCTTGCGGCTTGAATAATCCCAAAGTTTAATTCCTAAACCTTTAATGAAAATCAAGCCTGCAATAAATTCGATTAAGGACATACCTACGCCGATTATAATAACTCTTATTATAACGTCCCAAATATGACCGTCTATCCCAAGCGGTATATTGCTTACGGCATATAAAACCAACACCCCGAAACCATATATCGGCAAATAAGGCCCGGTTAAAAAGCCGGGATTCATCCACTTTTTCTGCGACACAAAACGCCTGAAGAATAGTTCTATA
>JAFSLQ010000039.1 GCA_017448355.1 Clostridia bacterium
ACGCATTTATGCTGAGGGCAATAGAAGTGCAACTGAATTTGTTAGATCAATAAAGACGTTCATTGATAAATGTGATTTTGATTATTCTGATCTTGTTATAGAATATGCTGACAAAAATAGAAGCACCGACGTTCCCTATCAAGAGCCAGAAAATAAATATGTTGTCGCTATATCTGAAGCAGATTTCTATACGTTTATTAAACAACGTTATATAGACAATCATAAAATTGACGGGAAAGCCCATAGAGCTCCTCATCACGCTCAAAAATGCATTGATAAGATAAGAGCAATTGGAAAACTATTGAAAATAGACTTATTTGGTTTATCCAAAGTATCTGAGTTGTCTGATATTAGAGTAAAGTTAAGTGCCTATAAAAACGATCCTGATTATACTTGGTATATATATGCTCTGGGGAAGTTTGAAGATTTCATTTCCAATAATCCAGTTATCAAACAAAGTGATCCTAGTGTTTGTCTTTCGGAAGGGATCATAGATGTATATGATTATAAGACTGTATTATCGGATTCTTTTGTTGATGGTTATTCTTTTGAAAATCCCCTGAGAAAGTAGAAATTTATTCATCGCTATGAAGAACTATTGAATCGATCATTTGAGGATTCAGATGAATTATATTTGAGAAAGATAAGATTAGCCGGATTCATTAGTGAAAACAAAGTTTATCTCGATTCAATTGTTGATGTAGATTTAAAGTCAGATATTAAATCGTTCATAGATGATGGACTTAGAAAAACTTCCGCTATTTATTATTCTGCTATTTATGAAGCTTTCAATGGCAGATTTAATAGTTTGTTTAGCGAAGATATGTTAAAAAACTATCTGATGTTTGTCTTTTCTTCCGATTACAGTTTTTCATCTGAGTATATGACTTGTGTTGGTGCTCAAGTTGACTTAAGGAAAGAATTGATAGATGTATTTATGAATTGCGGACGCCCTATGGATATTGATGAAATATATGTTTCAATGCCTAATATTTCTCATAGCGTTATTGATAGCATATTGCGAGACAAAGATTTTGTCGTTAACTATCGAGGAAAATCTTATTTCTATATCGTCTTTTGACGGAGTATCTTCCGTATCATACAGCGCGTAATTGCAAATTCTCTTGATAAACTTGCCCGCCTCTTCGTCGTTTAATTGTCCGATTGCATCGTAATACATATCGTAAAATGTAAATTGTTCCATAGTTTCCTCCTTGTTTTTGATTTGTTTTTATCTTATATTTTGCCGTCGTTTTAAGACCGCCGGCACGTCTTTACGTCAGCACATAGGCATCACCTCCAAAATTAAATTATTTTTGCCCCCATATATATCCGTTAAATTCACCCGAAAATTTCACTTTTTAAGAAAAAATTTTAAATTTTCTTAAAAAATTTTTTTAAGCCTCTCAATAGGTAGCCGAATATAAAAGCAAAAAGTTTACCTTTTTTAAAAATTTTCTAAAAAATTTTTTTCTCTTTCATATTTCCTAGGACAGTTTTTTCAAAAAGTTGACGGTTAAATAGAAAAAATTTATCCCTAACATAAAATTTCTATATTTGTTGGAAATTTCTCCTTTCACTATTCCTAGGACATTTTTTTGCAAATAATAAGTCGGATTTTAATAATTTTTTAAATTTATCAAAAACACTCTCTAATAGGTAGCCGAATAGAAAGGCAAAAAGTTCACCCCTTTTTAAAAATTTTCAAGAAATATTTTTCCTCCCATATCTCCTAGGACACTTTTTTGAAAAAATCAACCCCCATTTTAAAAATTTTTCTAAAAATTTTTTTACATCCATCAATATATGGAGTAAAAGCTGCTAATTTGGAAAGGGTAAAAACGAAAATTTATCGAATTAAATCACCAAAACTATTTTTACCCTCTCAATATGTAGCCAACGAAAACAACAAAACGTCTACCACTTTTTGTAAAAATTTTTCCCTTCACTATATGGAGAAAAACAAGGGCAAAATTGAGGTGTCAAATAAAAAATTCCTTTAAAAAAATTTTTGCCCCTCACTTAAAAGGGCGATTTCCGGGCAAAAGTCAAGGTTAAAATCAAAAATTTTTCCAAAAATATTTTTTCCCTTTACTATAAAGGGCTGTTTTTAGCCGATTGTTTAGGTTTAAAATTAAATTTTTATTAAATGAATTCTTCATATTCCTCCACTATAAAGGGCTAAAAAATGACAAAACCGCACCCCTCTAAAATAAAAATTTTTTAAAAAAAGTCCTTTATTGTTAAAAGGACTTAAAACGTAAAACGCAACGGCGTGGAAACATTTCTTATTTATGGCATAACAAAAAACAGGAACCTTACTATTAAGTCCCTGCTTTTTCGTTATATAATATTTAACATATTGTAAATCAATACAATTTATATTTTTTTGCTAAAATCATTTTGATATTAGTATAGTCTTATGACAGAAATCTGTCATATTTATAAAATTTTAGCTTAAAAAATTATAGTTTTCGGCGGTTCGGTGAAAGAATAAAACGTTGCCGTTGCGTTCTTAAAATAGAACACTTCCGTATTGCCGTCGTCTTCGTTGTACATAGAACGAAGTTCGGGGTAGTTATCGAGCATATGCTTTTTCGCTTCACGTCTGTCATCTGAAACAAGTTCGCCCGAAAGTCTTAACCACTTTCCGCCGTCAAACGCACAAATCTCTACGTTGGGGTTTGCATGAATCTGCTTGCTTGTTAGCTTTACTTTTCCCGTTTGGATATAGAGTTTGTCTTCAAAAATATCTACCGTGCCGAACGGTCTGACTTTCGGTTTATCGCCATCAACAGTCGCAAGGTAATACGTTCCGCATTTCTTCAAAAAACCATATACTTCTTTCATTTTAGTTCTCCTTTTTATCCATACAACGCCAACGGGCGGCGGGGTGGTTAATAAGATTATTTGCTATTTCACCTGCGCCGAATAATAATTCGGGGCGGTAATCCTTTTCATTAAAACGCTTGATAAACTCTTTCTCTTCCGGAGTTAAAACAATCAATTCACGCAGATATGATATAACTTTTTCTTTCGCCTTTTCAATATCGAACTTGTCGTCCTTTGCTATAACCGGCTTTAACTGCGTCTTGAATTTTTTATAATCAAGCCTTTTTACGTTGTCATAGGCCAGGTTTTCCAAATCATAATCTCCGCCGATTACGTTATAGAAAACCAAACACTTCCGCAATAAATTCATATCGAGTTCAATTCCGTTTTCAAGCATTGAGTTTACGTCATACAAGTCGCGCGGCGTTGCGCGTGATAACAGAGCGTTGATCTTGCTTGCGTAAAGTTCCGTCACGTTAAGCGTAAGAACGTCGAAATTATCTATAATGCCTTTCGTAAGTAAACGCTTGTTTTCAAGCGGAAGTACGTGCAAGCGGTCAAGATAATTTATTTCGATTTTTATATTATCCCGATTGCCTGCGGCGTTTATATAATTGAAGAGATACGAAGAAAGGGCGAAATAATCGCGGCTGTCGCCCAAAGAATAACCTTCCTGCCACATATAATCGGTAAGCCGTTTAGAAAAACGCTCCTTTACTTCAAGCAGTTCTTCTTTTGAAACGTTTTCGGTAAAATCAAGGTCAATATCGACCGAAAGTCGCGGAAGTTCTACGGCGGTAAGATTTATCGCCGTGCCGCCTTTTAACGCAAGTTTACCCTTAAAAATATTATCGTTATTTAAGAATTTCAGTATTTCGGCAAGGCGGACGACCTTTTCCAAAGTGTCTTTTATAAAGTTCGTTTCTTGCGCTATTTTAACTAAATATTGTCTTGAAAACTCCATTAAAAGCCCCCGCTGATACGAGATTTAAGATTTTTCGGCGCCATAAGTTGCCAATCGGAATTAAATGCTATATCGCTGTATTCGTCGTTTAAAAAGTATTTTATCTGATTAGTCAAACGGCTTTTGCAGTCGGCAAAAAACTTGTCCGACAACATATACTTTTCTTTATATTGTTCGAGAATAAATCCAACTTTCTGATATAAAATCACTTTGTTATACGCTCGCAAAATTTCCGCAAGCCTGTTTTCATCGAGAACGCGGATCTGTTCTAACGCGTTCAGAAGTTCGTCAATACCACCGCCGAGATCTATATTGTCTATACAATCGACGACCGCGCGTTCAAGAGTGGTTACGCGCACGCCCGCCGTAACGATATAAATTACCTGCGTATAATCTTTTATCGCTTGGCGCGTATAGTCAACGTCGTCAAACGAAAAATCGTTAAATTTTCTCTTACTCCCGACAGTCAAGGTGTTAAAAACCTGATTTGCCACACCGTAATATTCGAGCGCGGAATGATGAGAAACAAAGGACTCGTCGTTTATTTTGCTTGCTATTTCAAATTTCGTGGTAAGCGGCACGCCCAGATTATCAATCTGCGCGTAAAGACTGTTCCGAATTTTAACGATTTTTCCGGAACGAACTTGACTTGCCATATGATTTTCAAACTGTTTATCGTCTGCAAATTGGTCTATTACGTCCTTTTTTGCAAACAGATAAGGTAAGTTTTTTACCATTTATACCACTCCACTTTACTTTTTAACTATTTTATCTTTTTTCTATATTTTTGTCAAGTGTTTTAAGATATTTAGGTAAATATTACAAGAAACAACAATTTATAGATTTTACAATAACATTATATCACGATTAAGAGCAACATTATATACGCTTGTGTATGAAAGTTTATACGCTGTAACGTAAGTCAAGTTCGCCAACTCCGTGTTTTTCCGTAGAACAAAAAAACTTGGCGATCTTGGCGATCTTGACTGAAAATCAACGATTTATAAACGTTTTTATAAAAAAATAAGACATTTTCTGCAATTCAAGTTCGCCAAGCGCGTTGGCGAACTTGAATAGTCCTCTGCTTATCAAATTTTCTTAAAAAATTGACTTTTAATAAAAATTTTATATAATTTCTACATAGATATTATTACACTTAACCGTCAAATACCAAAACGTTGAAATATCAAGATTGTCGATATTATCTAATAATAAATGTAATTCAAAATCATTTTCATCTTCGTTATAGTATAATTCTATCGCGTGAAGCACCGTCATTCCGCAATATGGATCATCAATAATAAATTCTTCTACACATTCCTGTTCTTTTTCTAAAATCGTTATATTTTTTGCTCTTATTAAATAGCCGTCAAATTCAATTATTAAATCGTCTTTTTCGGTTTTTATTTCATATACGATTTCTTCCGTAAACAAATCAAAGTCAATCTGTTGCGGTAAGTTTCTAGCCGAATCGTCCGTTGTCTTTCTTGCTTTATCTGCTAATCTTTCGACCTCTTTTAGTCCATCTTTGTAAAAGGACTGTAAAAAAGGTACTTCTTGTGGCAAACAATATTTCAAACCTAATAATTTGACATTTTGTATATGACTTAACACGTTTTCTGGCAACGCTCTTATTAGTTCTTCATTGTTTTTCGTTCTCGCCTCAAATAATCTTTTGGCATATTCCTCGTCAAAATCTCTTTTAATGCCTGCTTCGTTTTCGTAATAAACAGGATTAGTCCTTTCTAATTCTATAAATTCGTCTTGTTTTCCTTTATATAACTTATTATACAAATTAAACATTATTGATGTTTTTATTCCTTCTAACTTTTTTACTTGCCCCGCAAGAATAACCTGCCTATTATATTTCATCCACTCTTTTGTCAAAATTTTCATTATTTATCTCCTTTTTTATATTTGTTCCGTCGCATAGAACACTTATTCCCGCATAATAAAAACCTATACTTTAAATAGGTGTTGAATAAAATACTGCACCTAATAAGATGCGAGGTTTGTTATGGCTATTTCATCAGAGTTTCAAAAACGGATTATTGAACTGGCTGACGAATCCGATTTATCCAGAACAGAACTTAAAAATAAGATGCAAATAAACTCTTCTTTTAATAATGCGTTAAATTACGGTATTATTCCCACACCAAAAATTCTCATTAAAATTGCCGATTATTTTGAAGTGTCTTTAAGTTATCTTCTCGGATACGATACGGAAAATGATTTTATTCCTTCTACGAGCAATAAGTCCTTTAGCGATAGATTTGCCGAACTTTGTGAGGAAAAATCCGTCACGCATTACAGAGTAGGTACAGATTGTGGCTTTGATAAGAGTCTAATTTCAAGATGGTTTTCAAAAAACTATTTGCCTTCTCTTGAAATTGCAGAACTCATTGCCGGCTATTTCAAAGTCTCTCTGGACTACCTGTTTGGCAGATCAGATTATCGAAACTAAATTCAGTATCTATATTATATCAAAACGAAATGGGTGTCGTAAAGTTTTAGAACACCTATAAGCGTGTCTATTAAAGTCGATTACTGTTTTTGTTTGTCGAATAATGTAGATAATATGAAAAAGAGGTTTGGTAAACATTATTTACCAAACCTCTTTTTCATATTATTGGCTCAATATCAAGAATTATGTTTCAATCAAAATGTTTTTAACAATAAAACAATACTAAACGCTTTAATTATATGTCTAATTATGTTATACTATAATAGTTATTATTCTTATAGTTTTTACTACAAGGAAGTTGGAGCGTAAATTATGGCGAAAGAAAAAGTAGAAAAACCTCAATCTTTAGAGAAAACTCTCTGGGCTGCCGCAGATAAACTTATCGGAGCTGTTATGCCTCACGATTATATGAAGATGGTTCTCGGACTCATTTTCCTTAAATATGTTTCCGATCGTTTTGAAGCCAAATATCAGCAGTTAGTCTCCGAAGGTGATGGTTTTGAAGAAGAAAAAGACGCATACACAGAAGATAATGTCTTTTGGATTCCTGAGAAATGCCGTTGGAGTTATATCAAGCAATTCGTTAAAGACGAACAAATCGGTACTATCTTAGACCAAGCGCTCATTGATATTGAAAAAGAAAATGACGAACTTAGAGGCATTCTTCCTAAGGTTTATTCCAAAGGGGACGTTGATAAACGTCGTTTGGGCGAACTCGTTGACCTTTTCTCCAACAACCTCTCTACCGAAAATATGACGGGAGATTTGTTCGGTCGTTGCTATGAATATTTCTTGGGCGAGTTTTCTAAAAAGTTCGGTCAAAAAGGCGGCGAATTTTATACGCCACGTTGCGTAGTTGACCTTATCGTCAATATGATTGAGCCGTTCAATGGACGTGTGTATGATCCGTGCTGTGGTTCAGGTGGTATGTTTTCTCAATCCGCAAACTTCATCAAGCAACATCAAGGAAACATCAATAACATTTCCGTTTACGGACAAGAACTCAATCCTGATACTTGGCGTATGGCAAAAATGAACTTGGCTATTCGTGGTATCACGGCAGATTTGGGAGATTCTCACGGCGACACATTCCATAACGACAAGCACAAGACTTTACGTGCAGACTTCATTATGGCAAATCCGCCTTTCAATATCAGCGATTACGGTCAACCTTCACTTCTTGAAGATCCGCGCTGGATTTATGATATCCCACCGCAAGGAAACGCAAACTACGCTTGGATTCAACATATCGTAAGCAAACTTTCGCCTAAAGGCGTTGCCGGTTTTGTATTAGCTAACGGTTCACTCTCTACATCTTCTAAGCAAGAGTATAACATTCGTCAAAAAATGCTTGAAGAAGGTATCGTAGATTGCATTATAGCATTGCCAACCAACTTGTTTAGCACCGTCACTATCCCTGCTTGCTTATGGTTCTTGCGTAAGGACTGTAGAAATAAGGGCAAGACGCTCTTTATAGATTGTCGTGAAAAAGGCATTATGATTGACCGAAAAATCCGTGAGTTGACCTATAATGATGTGACGGTTGGTCATAAAGATAATGACGAACTCATTGAAAAAGCAAAAGCATACAACCTTGCCACATATGGCGACGAAAATAAAGGTGATATTGAAAGTATTGCCGCCGTTTATCACGCTTGGCTTAAAGGCGAAGGTTATGAAGATGTTAAAGGCTTCTGTAAGTCTGCGACAATACAGGAAATCAAAGACGCTGACTATTCTCTCGTTCCGGGAAGATACGTCGGCATCGACGATTCCGGCAAAATGTCTGAGGAGGAGGTAAAAGCTGAGATAGTAAGAGTTAAGCAAGAATTGAAAGAATTGATGGAAAAAGGCAAAGAACTCGACGAAAAAATCTATGCGATATTAGATAGCGAGGATTGACACACGGTATCAACTATGTGGCGTTGTTTTTCAGGTTCGTGGACTTCAAATTCTATGTTTTCAAGTTGAGCTTTTGATATGGATTCATAGATAGTTCCCGTAGAACAAGATGATAGTTTTTGTCTGTTTGCCATAAGCAAATAGTACAAATATCTGTTGTCACCTTGTTTCAAAGACAATGCTGCTACGCCTCGACCTAAAGCAATTACATCTTGACTTAAATTCAAATCACCAACAGGTGCGCGAACTGACATCAAAACATCATTTGGTTTACAAGTCCTTGTGTATTGAGTCGTCCACGTATCGAAGGTCGGAAACATTCTTCCAAAGGTTGTGCAGCCTTGTAGAAAAGGTAAACCTTCACGATTTGAGTTATAGAATTGAGATGATGGGGATTGTCCCATTACATAGTTGCAAAAATCAGGCAGTTTGTAGGTGATCATGCGATATTCCTCCTAATATCAACTATGTGTTGTTGAGTTTCAATACAAGGTAGTATTACTACTTCCTTTTTGATGGCGTCAATAGTTAAGGCTTTTTGTGTTGAGCCGATAGATATTTCTTCGATTCGATGTTGAAATGTTTTTGACTGTAAATA
>JAFSLQ010000040.1 GCA_017448355.1 Clostridia bacterium
CCCAAAAACACCTTTGTTTCCATAGGTTCGCGTAATGGGTCAATAGACGGATTAGTTACCTGCGACGCGTTTATAAGTATTCTATCAAAGTAAACGGGCAAGGGGTTGGGATTTCCCATAGAAGAAAGCAATACGCCGCCGCTCGACGCCTGTTTATATATTTCTTTTATCATCTGTTCTTGCCAGTTGGCGTTTTCACGAAGAACGCAGTCGCTTTTTACTATTTTTAGCGCGTGTGGGGGGCATAAAGATACGCAACGCTGACAGTTTACGCACTTGCTTTCGTCGGATATCATAACCCTGCCGTCAGCGTCAAAACTATGCACTTCGTTCGCGCATTGACGTTCGCAAACTCTGCAACGGGTACAGCGACTATCGTTTCTTACCACTTCGAATTCGGGATTGATATATAAATTATTCATTAGAACTTACCTTCTTTAACCTTGATTATTACGGGTTCTCCGCCCATCGGGGAATAAATGTTTTCCGCGTTTATTTCCATTTTACGTATCGCCGCTTCTTCGCTTGCGATAAACACTTTGTCGTCCTTTTCGCCGACTACCATAGACCGAAGTTTTAAGCGGTCATTAAGTGCCATAAGTCCGCCGTCAAAACCTAAAATTATCGAGAAAGGACCTGTGATAAGCAGACTTGAAAACACGGTGCGTAAGTATTTCAATTTCTCTCTTTCCTTTTCGGGTTTATTATCTATCGTCGTCCAGAAAGGCGCAGCGATAACCGACGCGGTTTCGGTAAGCGATAACCCTTGACGGCGAATAAGATAATCGGCAATATAGGTTATAACTTCGGTATCGGTTTGCAAGGTGCATTTATATCCGAACATTTCTATAAACCTGCGGTTAGCGTCATAAGAAGAAATTTCACCGTTATGGACTATTGTATAATCCAAAAGTCCGAAAGGATGCGCACCGCCCCACCAACCGGGAGTGTTTGTCGGATATCTTCCGTGCGCCGTCCAACAGTACCCTTCGTATTCGTCGAGTTTATAAAACCTGCCTACGTCTTCGGGGAAGCCTACCGCCTTAAATGCGCCCATATTCTTCCCGCTTGAAAACACGTATGCGCCGTCCACTTCGGTATTTATTTTCATAACTACTCTTACAATGAATTCCTTTTCGTCGAGTTGCAGCGACCTTAAAAGCGAATTAAGCGGCAAAACGAAATAGCGCATTATTATAGGCTCGTCGGTGATTTCGGGGATCTTCCTTGTAGGGATAAGTTCTTTTTTTACAATCTCGAAACTGTCCTTTAATATCTTTTCGCATTCTTCTATGCGGTATTTATCGTTAAAGAAGATATGCAAAGCGTATTCGTCTTTATGGTCGGGATAAATGCCGTAGCCTGCAAAACCTCCGCCCAAGCCGTTCGAACGGTCGTGCATAGGTATCATGCTTTCTATGATTTTTTCGCCCGTCATTTTGTTGCCGTCTTTCGATATAACCGCGGAAATCGCACAGCCCGACGGTATTCTTATTTCGCCTTCTTTTAACATTATATAACCCCGTTAAAATGAATTTAAAAAACAAAAGGGCGCTCACCGTAGGAAAACCTACAATGAACGCCTTTGCTCATTGATACACACATTTTACTCTTATAAATAATGTTTGTCAAATCAATCAAGGAAATTCTCGTTAAAAATTTTTTATAGATGGTATTAAAAATTTTTGTAAGCATCATATCGAAATTTTGTTGACAAGAGAGATTTAAAGGAATATAATTGCGGTATAAAATTTGAAAAAGGCAAAGGCGTCTTTTAAGTGAAAACTTAAAGGGCGCTTTTTCTTTTTAAATTCTTTTCAAGGAGAAAGATTATGGAAAAAATCACGGAAATCTTCGGCAGCAAAGTTTTTGACGACAGGGTTATGAAGGCAAGGCTTTCAAGTAAAGTTTATCAGTCCTTAAAAAAGACCATAGACGAAGGCACGGAACTCGACTTATCCGTTGCAAACGCTGTCGCCGACGCTATGAAAGAGTGGGCGATAGAAAACGGTGCGACGCACTTTACTCACTGGTTTCAGCCGCTTACCGGTATAACCGCCGAAAAACACGACAGTTTTATTTCTCCCGCACCCGACGGCAGAGTTATTATGGAATTTTCCGGCAAAGAACTTATTAAAGGCGAACCGGACGCGTCGAGTTTTCCGTCCGGCGGAATAAGGGCAACCTTTGAAGCGCGCGGCTATACAATGTGGGACCCCACGTCTTACGCGTTTATAAAGGATAAAAGCCTTTGTATTCCTACGGCGTTCTGTTCCTACGGCGGCGAAGCGCTCGATAAAAAAACGCCCTTACTTCGTTCTATGGACGCGCTGAGTAGACAGGCGCTCCGTATCTTAAAACTTTTCGGCAAAACGGACGTTAAAAGAGTTTCCACTTCGGTCGGCCCCGAACAGGAATACTTTTTGGTCGATAGAGAAACGTTCAATAAGCGTAAAGACCTTATTTACACGGGAAGAACGCTGTTCGGAGCAAAACCGCCGAAGGGGCAGGAGATGGAAGACCATTACTTCGGCGTGATAAAGCCGAGAGTTGCGGCGTATATGGCGGACCTCAATGAAGAACTCTGGAAACTCGGAATTCTCGCTAAAACCGAACACAACGAAGTAGCCCCCGCACAGCACGAACTTGCGCCCATTTATACTACGACAAACGTTGCGACAGACCATAACCAACTTACTATGGAGATAATGCAGAAAGTCGCGTTAAAGCACGGTCTTTGCTGTCTACTGCACGAAAAGCCGTTTGCGGGCGTAAACGGCAGCGGCAAGCACAACAACTGGTCGATGGCGACCGATACGGGTATAAACCTGTTGTCTCCCGGTGAAACTCCCAGCGAGAACGCACAGTTTTTACTGTTCCTTTGCGCCGTAATTAAGGCGGTGGACGACTATCAGGATTTATTGAGAATATCCGTCGCGACTGCGGGCAACGATCACAGGCTCGGCGCAAACGAAGCGCCGCCCGCAGTAGTTTCTATCTTTTTGGGCGACGAACTTACGGCGATACTCGATGCGATAGAGAACGACAAGCCGTATAAAGGAACGGAAAAAACGACCATTAAACTCGGCGTTGACGTTCTGCCGAAATTTGCGCGCGACACGACGGACAGAAACAGGACTTCGCCGTTTGCGTTCACGGGCAACAAGTTCGAGTTCCGTATGCTCGGTTCTTCAAACAGTATTTCCTGCGCCAACATTATGCTTAACAGTGCGGTGGCGGAAAGCCTTAAAGTTTACGCCGATAGATTAGAAAAGGCGAAAGATTTTGAAACTGCGCTTCACGATATGATAAAGAAAACAATAAAAGACCATAAGCGCATTCTCTTTAACGGCAACGGCTATGACGACGCTTGGATAAAGGAAGCGGAAAGCAGGGGATTACTTAACTATAAAACTACGCCCGATTGTATGCCGCACTTACTTGACGAAAAGAACGTAAAAATGCTGACGGCTCACAAAGTCTTTACGGAAACCGAACTTAAATCGCGTTGCGACATAATGCTTGATAACTACTGTAAGACGGTCGTAATCGAAGCGAATACTATGGCGGATATGGCGAGACGTGAGATACTTCCCGCAATAGAAGGTTATATCGGCGAACTTTCAAAAACCGCCAAAAACAAGATAAAGGCGTTCGGAGTTATTTCCGTCGATTACGAAAAGACGACGGCGGTTAAACTTTCGGCTTTAAGTTATGAAATAATGGGAAAGACCGAAGAGTTAGAAGATGAACTTATCGCATTAAAGTCGGCTGACGGCGTAATTAGAGAAGGTTATGAAATAAGAGATAAATTATTGTCTTTAATGGCAGAACTTCGGGCGGCGGCGGATACTGCGGAAACGCTTACCGCGGCAAAATACTGGCCGTTTCCGACTTACGGAGACTTGCTTTTCGGTGTGAAATAGAAGAATACAGCAAAAAGGAGAATTTTTATGACTATCGAATTCTGGTATTTAATAGGCGCGGCACTCGTATTTTTTATGCAAGCGGGGTTCGCTATGGTGGAAACGGGTTTTACGAGAGCGAAAAACGCAGGCAATATTATAATGAAAAACTTGATGGACTTTTGTATCGGAACGGTAGTCTTTATGCTCCTTGGGTTCGGGCTTATGATGGGCGAAGATGCGCTCTTCGGTCTTGTAGGAATTCCAAATCTCGATTTATTCACTAAGTTTTCGGCGTTTATTTCGGGTACGGGCGAAGGCTTTACTAAAGCGTCCATATTCGTGTTTAACCTTGTGTTCTGCGCGACGGCGGCTACCATCGTGTCGGGCTCTATGGCGGAAAGAACGAAGTTTTTGTCCTACTGTATTTATTCGGGTATAATCTCGCTCGTTATCTATCCTATAGAAGCACATTGGATTTGGGGCGGTGGTTGGCTTTCGGCAATGGGTTTTCACGACTACGCAGGTTCTACCGCTATCCATATGGTAGGCGGTATTACCGCACTTATCGGTGCAATAATGGTAGGACCCAGAATAGGCAAGTATGAATACGATAAAAACGGAAAGATTATAAAAGTCAACGCAATACAAGGGCACTCTATTCCCTTGGGCGCACTCGGCGCGTTTATACTTTGGTTCGGATGGTACGGGTTTAACGGCGCGGCGGCAACCACGACGAGTGAACTTGCAACTATATTTTTAAACACCACTATTGCTCCGGCGGTCGCTACCTGCGTAACGATGGTATTTACTTGGGTAAAGAACGGTAAACCCGACGTTTCTATGTGTATAAACGCTTGCCTTGCGGGGCTCGTCGGAATTACCGCAGGTTGCGTTGCTTTGGACGCTATCGGAGCAACTGTTGTCGGTATAGTTTCAGGATTTTTAGTAGTTTTTGTCGTGGAATTTTTAGACTTAAAACTGCATATAGACGATCCCGTGGGCGCTGTCGGCGTTCATATGGCAAACGGTATCTGGGGAACTATAGCCGTCGGACTTTTAGCAAATCCCGATGCGCCCGCGCACTTAAACGGATTTTTCTATACGGGTAATTTTACGCAGATAGGCGTGCAACTTTTAGGATTTATTTCTGTCGCCGCTTATACCGTAGTAATGATGACCGTTTGCTTTATTATCATCAAAAAGACGGTTGGACTCAGGGTAAGCCGCGAAGAAGAGATAAAAGGTCTCGATAAAACCGAACACGGGTTACCTTCCGCTTATGCGGATTTTTCGCCGTCAACTGTTGCGTATGCGGATTATATAAGCGAAGACACGGTGGTCGTTAACGGAGACACTCCGCCTGCGGAAGCGATACCTGTTAAAAAGGCGGAAAGCATTGCCATGAGCGGGCAACCTAAGTTTACTAAAATTGAAATAATATTTAAGGAAGAGCGGCTGTATGCGTTAAAAGAGGCGCTTTCTAAACTCGGGATAACGGGTATGACGGTGTCGCACGTTATGGGGTACGGTCAGCAAAAGGGCAAGCCCGAATATTACAGGGGCGTTGCGGTTGAAACCAACTTACTCCCCAAAGTTCAGATGGATATAGTCGTTAGTAACATTCCCGTAAGGGCGGTAATCGAAACGGCGAAAAAAGTCCTTTACACGGGGCATATCGGCGACGGCAAGATTTTTGTTTACGATGTGGAAAATGTAGTAAAAGTAAGAACGGGCGAAGAAGGTTACGACGCTCTTCAAGACGTTGAATAGAAGGTATCATTTATGTGCGGAATAATGGGTTATTGCGGTAAATACGATAAAAAGGCTTTCGCGGACGGGTTCAGAAAGACCGTGTCCCGCGGACCTGATATGTCAAAAACGGTAAAGGTCGGAGACGGTGTCTTCGGTTTTCACCGCTTGGCGATAATGGGACTTCACGAAGAAGGTATGCAACCGTTCTTTTTCGACGACTGCTATTCGATAACCAACGGCGAGATATACGGGTTTTCTAAATTAAAAGACGATCTTATAAAAAAGGGATATACATTTAAAAGCGACAGCGATTGCGAAATACTTTTACCGTTATACAGAGAGTACGGCGAAAAAATGTTTTCTATGCTGGACGCTGAATTTGCCTGCGTTATTTACGACGCTAAAACCGACGAATATATCGCGGCAAGAGACCCTATCGGTATTCGCCCGCTATATTACGGCTATGACAGTAAAGGCGTTATCGTGTTTGCGTCAGAACCTAAAAATCTTGTGGGAATAGTCGATAGAATTCTACCTTTTCCTACGGGGCATTATTATAAAGACGGAAAGTTTATTTGCTATAACGCTATCGCCGAAAGACAGAAATATTCTTCGGACGGGATAGAAGAAGTCTGCAAAAACATAAAAGAAAAACTTATCGCGGGCGTTAAAAAACGGCTTGTCGCCGACGCGAAAGTAGGCTTTTTGCTTTCCGGCGGGCTTGATTCTTCGCTGGTTTGCGCAATAGCCCAAAAAGAAAGTAAAACGCCTATTAAAACGTTTGCTATCGGTATGGTGGGCGACGCTATCGACTTAAAATACGCTAAACAGGTTGCCGACTACATAGGCAGCGACCACACCGAGTTTTATATGACGAAAGATGAAGTTTTGTCTTCGCTCGAAGAAGTCATCTATATTCTCGGCACGTTCGATATAACTACTATCCGCGCAAGTATGGGTATGTATCTTCTCTGCAAGGCGATACACGAAAACACCGATATACGGGTGCTTTTAACAGGCGAAATTTCCGACGAACTTTTCGGCTATAAATACACCGATTTTGCCCCGAACGCCGAAGAATTTCAGAAAGAGAGCGAAAAACGTATAAAAGAATTACATATGTACGACGTTCTTCGGGCGGACAGGTGCATTTCGGTAAATTCTTTGGAAGCGAGAGTTCCTTTCGGCGACCTTGACTTCGTTAAATACGTGCTGTCGATAAACCCCGAATTTAAACTCAACAAGTATAACAAAGGCAAATATCTTTTAAGAAAAGCCTTTGAAGGCGACTATCTTCCGCACGATATATTATACCGTGAAAAAGCGGCGTTTAGCGACGCAGTAGGACACTCAATGGTGGACTATTTAAAAGAATATGCCGAACAAAAATATACCGACGAAGAATACGAAGAAAAACGCAAACAATACGCCCACGCTACGCCTTTCACAAAAGAATCGCTGTTATACCGAGAGATTTTCGAGAAATATTACGCGGGGCAAAGCCAGATGATAGCGGACTTTTGGATGCCGAATAAGTCTTGGCAAGGTTGTAATGTTAACGACCCGTCGGCAAGGGTGTTATCAAACTACGGCGCAAGCGGAAAATAAAGGAGCGGTATGAAAAATAAAGTTTTAATACTCAATTTCGGCGGGCAGTACGGTATGCTTATCGCGCGCAGAGTTCGTGAAAACAACGTTTATTGCGAACTTTTGCCATTTAACACGCCGATAAAGAAAATCAAAGAATTTAATCCGTCAGCAATAATTTTTACGGGCGGACCTAACAGTGTTTACGCGGAAAATTCGCCGAAACCCGACGACAGTGTTTTTTCTTTGGGTATTCCGATATTCGGTATATGCTACGGCTGTCAACTTATAGCCGAACGTTTCGGCGGAAAAGTTGAAAGTGTTTCCGCTATATTTCACCGCGAATACGGCAAAACGCAAACTTTTTTTGACGTTAATAACGAATTGTTTTCGGGACTGCCCGAAAAAAGTATAACTTGGATGAGTCACGGCGACGAAATAACGGTTCTTCCCGACGGATTTACCGCTATCGCGCACTCAAAGCATTGTCCGTTTGCCGCGATTTACGATAAAAAAAGAAAAATCTACGGCGTACAGTTTCACCCCGAAGTGACACATACCGTTTTCGGTAAAGAGATATTAAAGAATTTTTTGTTTAATACCGCCCGTCTTACGCCCGACTGGACTATGGAGAGTTTTATTGAAAAATCGGTGAAAGAAATAAAAGAAAAGGTCGGGGACGGCAAAGTTTTGCTTGCTCTCTCCGGCGGGGTGGACAGTTCGGTTTCAGCCGCGCTTATAGGAAAGGCGATAGGAAAAAATTTAACTTGCGTTTTCGTTGACCACGGACTTATGCGACTTGATGAAGGTAATGAGATAGAACAAGTTTTTTCGAATAGGGGTATAAATTTTATCCGCATAAACGCCGAAGATAGGTTTTTATCCGCGCTTAAAGGCGTTGTTGAGCCCGAAAGGAAGAGAAAGATAATCGGCGAACAGTTTATAAGAGTGTTTGAAGAAGTCGGAAAGCAAATCGGCAAAGTTGACTTTTTAGCACAAGGCACAATCTATCCCGACGTGATTGAATCGGGTACGGGGGTTGCAGAAACCATAAAAAGCCATCACAACGTCGGCGGACTTCCGAGCGCTATTAGTTTTAAGGAAATAATCGAACCTTTAAGGCTGTTATTTAAAGACGAGGTAAGGGCTTTGGGGCGAGAACTTGAATTACCCGAATATATGGTAAACCGTCAGCCTTTCCCGGGGCCGGGGCTTGCAATAAGAGTTATCGGCGAAATAACCAAAGAAAAACTCGATATATTAAGAAAGGCTGACGCAATTTTCAGAGACGAGACAGAAAAGGCAAAAGTCAAAAACGTGTCGCAGTATTTCGCAGTTTTAACGAATATGCGCTCGGTGGGCGTTATGGGCGACGGCAGAACTTACGAATACGCGGTGGCACTCCGCTCCGTTTCCACTGAAGATTTTATGACCTGCGTATGGACTAAAATTCCTTATCGGGTTTTAGAAAAAGTTTCTTCGAGAATAGTCAACGAAGTTAAGGGCGTAAACAGGGTTTTATACGACGTAACGGGTAAACCGCCCGCCACCGTCGAATACGAATAATAGGGTAAAGGAGAAATAATATGGCAAAATATATTTTTGTTACGGGCGGCGTCGTTTCTGGGCTCGGCAAAGGAATAACGGCTGCGTCGCTCGGCAGATTGTTAAAGGCGCGCGGATTAAAGGTTGCGGCGCAAAAACTCGACCCTTACATAAACGTTGACCCCGGTACTATGAGTCCGTATCAGCACGGCGAAGTTTACGTAACCGAAGACGGGGCGGAAACCGATCTCGATTTAGGACATTATGAGCGATTTATTGACGAAGACCTTAATAAATACTCCAACCTTACCACGGGTAAGGTTTACTGGTCGGTATTAAATAAAGAGCGTCGCGGAGAATATTTGGGGCATACCGTTCAGGTAATACCGCATATCACCAACGAGATAAAGGAATTTGTCTATTCGGTCGGCAATCATACCGACGCGGATGTAGTTATAACCGAGATAGGCGGCACTATCGGCGATATAGAGTCGCAACCGTTTTTGGAAGCGGCAAGACAGATTTCTTTGGAAGTGGGGCGTGAAAACTGTCTGTTTATTCACGTCACGCTCGTGCCGTTTATAAAGGGGTCGGACGAACACAAGTCTAAACCCACGCAACACTCGGTAAAAGAATTGCAAGGTATGGGCATTAAACCCGACGTAATAGTTCTGCGTGCCGACGAACCGTTAGAAGAAGAAATTTTCGATAAAATTTCGCTCTTTTGTAACGTTGCCCGCGATTGCGTAATAGAAAACCTTACTCTTCCTAACCTTTACGAAGCGCCTTTAATGCTTGAAAAACAGAATCTTTCGTCGGTTGTTTGCCGTGAGTTGGGGCTACATACCAAAGCGCCCGACCTTTCCGATTGGGAAGAAGTCATCAAAAAGATAAAAACGAGAACCAAAACGGTAAATATCGCGCTCGTAGGTAAATACGTAAAACTCCACGACGCTTATTTATCCGTTGCGGAAGCGCTTCGCCACGCGGGATACGTTTACGGCACGCGGATAAATATAAGTTGGGTAGATTCCGAAACACTTGACGATAAAACGACAGTGGAAGCCTTAAAGGACGCGGACGGAATAATCGTTCCCGGCGGTTTCGGCGGTCGTGGCATAGAAGGTATGATTTCCGCCGTAAAATACGCAAGAGAAAATAATATTCCGTTTTTCGGAATATGTCTCGGTATGCAGATAGCGGTAATAGAATATGCAAGGAACGTTTTAGGATATAGGGACGCAAATTCCGGCGAGTTTGACGAAGCGTGCGCACACAAAGTAATAGACTTTATGCCGGGGCAGAGCATTGATATAGATAAAGGCGGCACTTTAAGGCTTGGGGCATATCCTTGTATTATAAAAAAGGGTACTACGATGGAAAAACTTTACGGAAAAACGGAAATATCAGAGCGTCATCGTCACCGCTACGAGTTCAACAACGAATATAAGGACGAATTTATTAAAAATGGTTTGATGGTCGGCGGAATTTCGCCCGACGGAAAACTCGTTGAAACGGTGGAACTGACTGACAGACCGTTTTACGTCGGCGTGCAGTTTCACCCCGAATTTAAGTCCCGCCCCAACAAGGCACACCCCTTATTTAAGGGTTTTATAAAAGCGTCGCTCGATAAGAGGGAAAGAAAACAATGAAATTTACCAAAATGCATGGCTTAGGGAACGACTACCTGTATATTTACGGCGAAGTTCCCGAAAACGTAAAAGACCTTGCAATAAAGTATTCCGACCGTCATTTCGGCGTAGGTTCGGACGGACTTATATTTATTACGCCGTCAAAAAAAGCCGACTTTAAGATGCGTATTTTTAATGCCGACGGGTCGGAAGCAAAAATGTGCGGCAACGGTATAAGATGCGTCTCTAAATACGTTTACGACAAGGGGCATACGGACAAAACCGAACTTACGGTAGAAACGCTTTCGGGCATAAAAACGCTTAATCTTATCGTTGTTTACGGCAAAGTAAAGTCCGTTTCGGTGGATATGGGTAAAACGGTCGTTCAAGACGAAATCACGCTTACGGCGGCGGACAAGGATTTTACCGCCACGCCTGTTTCGGTAGGCAATCCGCACTTAGTCGTGTTTACGGACGGCGTAGAAAATTTCCCGATAGAAAAATACGGAAAAATTTTAGAAAAACACCTGAGTTTCCCTGACGGGGTAAACGTGGAATTTGCCGAAGTTAAGGACGGATATATCCGTATGCGTGTTTGGGAACGCGGTAGCGGAATAACGCTCGCTTGCGGCACAGGTGCATGCGCCACAGTTTCCGCAGCGGTTAAAAAAGGACTTATTAAAGAAAACGAATTTATTACCGTTAAACTCGATGGCGGCGAATTAAAAATAAAATATACAGACGAAAAAGTAGTTATGACGGGTAGTGCCGAATTTATTGCGGAAGGAGAAACTTATGACTAAACCGAATATGAATTATGCAAATTTAAAAGACAGTTATCTGTTTTTCGGCATAGCGCAAAAAGTAAAAAAATATTCGGAACTTAATCCCGATAAAAAGATTTTGCGTTTAGGTATAGGCGACGTTTCTTTGCCGCTTTGTAAAACCGTTATATCGGCTTTGACGGAAGGGGTGTCTGATCAAGCGGAAAAATCTTCCTTTCAAGGATATATGCCCGAGTGCGGCGCACCCTTTTTAAGAACTACGATTGCCGAATTTTACCGTAAAAAGGGCGTAGATATTTCGGACGATGAAGTGTTTGTTTCAAGCGGCGCAAGCGACGAACTCGGCGATATTTTGGATTTATTCGATAAAGAAAATTCCGCACTTGTAATTGAACCCGCTTATCCCGCTTACGTTGACGCAAACGTAATTGCGGGCAGAAAGATTATTCATTTATCGTCGTCGATAGAGAACGGCTTTACGCCCGAACCCGACGAAGACCATATTACGGATATTATATATATCTGCTCGCCGAACAATCCGACGGGCGCGGTTTTCACAAAAGAAAAACTTAAAAAGTGGGTGGACTTTGCAAACAGGCACGGTTCGGTGATTTTATTTGACGCTGCTTACGAAGCGTTTATCGAACAAGATAATATCCCGCACAGTATTTTCGAGATCGACGGAGCAATTACTTGCGCAATAGAAATTTGTTCGTTGTCAAAGACGGCGGGATTTACGGGAACAAGACTCGGCTATACGGTTATACCCAAGGCACTTGTCAGAAGTGGTATGAATTTTAACTCTATGTGGGTAAGAAACAGGACGACAAAAACCAACGGCGTTTCATATATTATTCAGAAAGGCGGCGCGGCGGTATTTACCGACGAAGGACAAATAGAGATTAAAGAAAATATCGCTTATTATAAAGGAAACGCAAAAATTTTAATGAGAGTTTTAGACGGGTGCGGCATAGAATATACGGGCGGGGTAAACGCGCCGTATATCTGGCTTAAATGTCCGAAGGGTCTCGGCAGTTGGGAATTCTTTGATTTACTGCTTGATAAAATACAAGTTGTCGGTACACCGGGCGAAGGGTTCGGAAAAGCGGGCGAAGGCTTTTTCCGCTTTTCGACTTTCGGTAGCCGCGAAAACACAAATGAGGCGGCGGATAGATTGAAACATTTATTTAAAAGTTTATAATAATTTTGGGGATTTTTTGGGGACTAAAAAGTTAAAATCGTTAGTGTTTTATTGATTATTTTAAATTTACTTTTTTGGTTCAAGTCCCATCCTTCACACCAAAATTAGGGCTTTTGCCCACTCGATACGGTAGATTGACTATATAAACAGTCAATCTACCGTTCGGTTTAGGGATGTTTTGCCCACTTTCTCGGTTAAAATTTAAGACTAAAACCGACTTCTTGGGGAAAAAGCGGGGAAAAACTTAAACCTTGTTTGTAAGTTAATATATAAGTTTTTTCGCCTGTTCCTGTTGAAATTCCATTGAAAAATGCGTGTAAACGCTACTCGTTATATTTCCTAAACTATGTCCGGTCCATACCGCAACGAGTTCGTTATCTATCCCGCACTCACGCGCTCTCGTCGTAAAAGTATGACGTAAATCTTTAAGCGTGTGGTTTGGCAAATATTTTTTAAATTCTATTCTTAGTTGTTCGAGATTTGCTTTTTCCAAGTTGTAATTTCGAATAGATTTTTTGTATTTAGGGAATATAGGCAATATTCGATATAAATTCTTCTGATAACTCTTTAACTTACTATTTTTTACAGTTAGTGTGTTGTTTACGAGATTTTCTTGGATAGTTATTACTTCCGTAGGACGAACGCCGCTATAAAGCATTTTCAGAAAATAATTCTCATATTTATTGCCTTTAATATCGGACACGAATTTTCTTTCCTGTTCGAGCGATAGGGCAATCCCGTTTTTACGTTCGTGTTTTTGAATATATACGGCTTTTATGGGGTTTCTTTCTATTATTCCGTTATTTACCGCATAGTCGAAAATGTTATTTAATAGCATCTTTACGTCTTCACACGCCCGCGGCGTTTTTTCGTTTATTTTATCCAAATGCCTTTGAATAAAAACAGGTTTAATCTCGCTTAACTTTAACTTTCCGTAAACGGGTGAGATATAGTTTTCGTAATTTACTCTGTAAGAACGAAAAGTTGTTTCTTTAATATGTTTCTTTTTGATGTTATAAACGTAGTCGTCTGCGAATTGCTTGAATATAATATTTTTGCTTATATTAAAATGTTCGCTGTCCGATTTAGATAAAACCGTAAAATGCACGTTAGGTTTAATCTGTTCTTCAAAGGTATTAAGCCAATCAAACGCTTTTCGCTTCGCCACTTCAAAGTTCGTGCTCGAAAAACTTACGTTGTACCCGTATCTTCGAAATCTTATCTCGTAATATCTGTTATTTTTTACTCTTATTTTAAAATCTTTTAATCTCGGCATATCTTTTATCTCCTTTTGTGAAAATTTTGGATTACCTTCGATTTCAGATTTCTTTTCCCTGTTTCCGCTAACGTTTAGCGGCGTTGACTTTAACTCTTTTATTAGCGTCGTTAAGTTTTTAATCTGTTCTAACAAAAGCGTTTCGTTGTCTGCCTCGGTAGTTCTTTTCTTTCTCTTATAATTTTTCACTCCTTAAATTTTTATTTGCGCGGGAATCCGTTTTTACTTTTTGTGCAAAAGTAATTGTTATTCCCGATCGACTACAATTTTGTCTCGCCATATAGTTATAATGTTCTTTCACCATTTACTACAAATTGTTCCTCCTTATGATTTTGTATATATTTTTCTGACTTTAAAAGAAAAATGAAAGGGGTCAGTTAAACCCATATCCCTTTTATCGGCGGCATTTCGTCGTCGCTATCGCCTGAAAATCGGCAATACCTTTCTTTCTGCGCGAGTACGGTATATTTCAGCCTTGAATGGCTTTCGCCGCGTTCCGCTCCATACCGTTTTGAGATTTCGGTGTAAAATCTCTCTTGCAGTTCGGAATAAGACGTTTCGCCGCCGCGCTGTTTCCAAAATTCCGTATGGCATAACAGCGGACGTTCATCGCTATAATGCTTACGGTAAATCGGCTCATCTTGTAGCCGTAATTGTAATCGACTACCTTTACTTGAGCGTTTATCGCCGAGAACCTTTCGCTGCCAACTGTTCGTTATAGGCAAGTAATACACGAAAAGGTTACGCCTGTTCGGCTCGGTAACGATAATCGCCGCGACAATGTTCTTGTCCGTTTGTTTATAGCCGATTGTTTTGATTGCAAAAGCATAGCATTTCTTGAAATACGCTAATATTTCGTCATTATCCGGAAAATCTTCCCAAAACTCGTGATTACCGCCGAACTGTAAACACTCTAACGCGACGTTATGTCCGCGGTCGTTAAACGTTGTGTTCAGTTCGGTTTTAATGCGTTCCCACTCTTGTTCAAAGCGAAAACTCATAGTTTTCAGCCACACGATAGAATAAGCCTGTTCGACTTCTCTTATGTAATTGTCCTGTTCGGACAATTTTCTTTTCCTGAACGTTAACACGGAAATAGTAGCGTGTTTATCCCGAAGCGAATACTTTTTACCTTCGTAATACCAACTTATATTTTTCACCCCCTTTTTACTTATTTGAAGGACAAAAAAAGAACGGCGACCTGTGCGATCGTCGTCTAAAATTAGTCCTTCTAATAGTAAGCCACGGGAAGAGTAAAAATATTAGTAAATTAGAAAAATTTTTTGAAAAAATTTAAATTTTTTTATTTTTTCAGATTTTTGCCTGTGTAAAAACGATAAAACTGTTTCATACGAGTGTTTCGTATAGTCGAAATAATAGGGTAAATTCTGTTCGCAAAGAATTGTTCGGGCGGCATATTTACTTTTTCGGCAAGTTTTTCTACCGCTGTACGTAAACCGTCTATTGCCTTATTCGAACCGTTAAGCCCGACGCCTTTGCGACGAGCTACTTCCGTAATAAGCCGAATATATACTATTTGTACAAGCGGAACAGCATTTAAATAGTTTTGCTTAAACCAAGCAAGTTCTTGTTCGGTTGCATTATACAGATATTCCGTTATTTCTTCTTTTATCTTGTCTTCTTTATATATGTAGTAGGTAAGAGAAGAACGGATAAACTCGCCGAAACTGTAATACCAGTACATAAAGTGCTTTATATCTTCGGGGTGCAGAAAGTTTAATACGAATTCTAACTCCACGTCGAGAAAAAGCGGCATTTCTAATTTTTTAACAAACAAGTTCCAGCATTTCCAGATAAATTCGCTGTCGGTCGTTTTAACCGCAGACTTATATTCCAGATAATCCAAATTAAACTGCGCTTTCTTTTTTAGTGCGGAGACGTATCCTTGTGTAACCCCGAACTTTTCCGCTATCTGTTTTTGAGTATGTTCACCGTTTAATAGGTTTAATATCTGTCGGTCGTCTTCCGAAAGTTTAGAGAAAAGGTTTTCCTTATCCATTTTTTCCGCTGTGGCAGTGGAGATAGGGGGTTCATCGGAAATAAACGCTTCTTGCTCTTTAACGGGAAGTTCGTCTTCTTCGTCATCGGAGATAGGAGAAGTATGGCGAACATATTTATGTTCGTTGTTATAATCTATCCTGTCTAACTCAAATAACGCTTCCCACTCTTTTTCGGTTACTTCTATAACGATATACCCGTCCTTGCCCATCCGCACCATTGCGTTCTCTAAGTCGTCGCAGGGGTAATAGTAAAGATATGTTCCTTTCGTTTCGGCGGGAATTTTTTTCTTATTAAAATGATACGCTAATTTATCCATAACCTTATTTTACAATTAAATTTTTTAATAAAATTTTTACATCAATTTTTTGGCTATTTCCAATGCCTAAGCAGGTAAAAGACAAAGCACCAAAAGCACTTTGTCGCTCCTTAAAAGTGGGATACCCACTTTATTTTTTGACCGATTAAAATTACAATTCAATATTATAAAAATCTAAATTTTGATATATTTTGCGCTTTTAGTTAACCCGATTTTTTTAATTTTTTTATCTTTCATCATTGAACCTAAAACCTGTTCAATTGTCGTCGCGGAAACGTCCGGTAATAAATTGCAAAGTTCTTTTTTACTTATCGGCAGAAATGCGTTTATAACAGCTTCTTCCACTCGCTTTTTCTTGCTCACTTTTTTTGCACCGAGCGTTAAAAAGCGCTTGTCTAATTCTTTATAACATAAGTATAAAGTATAAAGAAAATTCTCTATAAACGGTATATAGTCGTTTGTGTTTTCGTGCCACCCTGCCGACGACTGTTTTAACGCGTCGTAATAACTTCCTTTCATCGCATTGATTTGCTCTTCAAAAGAAACGTATCGGGATATGTCGAATCCGTTTTTATACAATAGCAGCAAAGAAAGCAATCTGCTCATTCTGCCGTTACCGTCTCTGAAAGGGTGAATACATAAGAAATCGAGAATTACGCACGGAATCAAAAGCAACTGATTGATTTCCGAATCGTCGCGTGCAGACGTATATGCCAAAAACAACTGCCGCATCGCTTCTCCCGTATCTTTTGCCGAAACAGGCGTCCATCTTATACGACTCGTACCGTCGGGATAAGTTTCACGAATAATATTGTCTTCCGTTTTATAGCGTCCGCCGTACGGTAAATCTGTATTTTCCAACAAAATTCTATGAAAATTTAATACCACCTCTTCGTTTAGCGATATTTCCGCGTGTCTTGTATGAACAATATTTAAAACGTCCCTGTATCCGACAATTTCCTGTTCGTTATGGTTTAACGGTGCGGAACTTTGGTTTACTATTTCTTCTATACGTTTATCCGTGGTAACGATACCTTCAATAGCGTTGCTCCCTTTTACGGACTGTATTATCGCCAACTTCTGTAATGCGGTAAAAATATCGGGATATATCGCTTTTTTTTCTTCTTCCATATTGCGTAAGGCATAGATAGTGTTTGTAAAAGTCATAAATCGCACGGGTATGCGCATATTCCGAAGAAAAGAATAATCGAAATGTTTCATTATTTGCCCATCCTTAACCATAATTTGCATATATTATATTAAAAAATATGCAATTTGTCAAGCAAGATATGCAATTTAAACGTATGGATATTGTCATTTTGTTGCCGACCACCGATCGAAAAGGAAAAGTAATTATCCGATTATATAATATTATTTGATTACGATAAATTTTGTTTTGTCAGGATTTTCCGTAATATATACACGCTATAGAAAATTAAAAATCAAGCGGTTAATAGCGAGTATCGCGCAATGATGCAATATGTTGATTTTGTTTGCAAAAACACAGAAAAAATGATAAAATTATTATGCGATACAAATGAATATAATCTTAATCCTTATTTTAAGGGGAAAAATATACTTTGTGTAAAAGTGTATTCTTTCGCAATACATAATTTCTCTTAAAATAAGGTAATATGTCATTTGTGTCGCAACAAAAGCGAAGGATGCATTTTTACGGGTGCTGTTCGCTTTGGTGGGCGGCACTTTTTTATTTTAAAAATTCTGAATTTATATAAGGAGTATTATATTGTGAAAAAAATATATAATTCACCCAAAATCAATATACGTGTTTATTTCAGAAATGATGTTTTGCTTTTATCAAGGGACTTTAATATCGGTGAATGGGACGAACAAGACGATTTAAGAAAAAAATTAGATATAAGGTGGTAATTATGAAAAGAGTTTATAAAATCGGATTTTTATCGATTGTTTTTTTGTTTTGTTTAATAATGGGCTCAATTGCAATGGCTAATGCGAGTCCTGATATTAAATTGCGGATAGCATATAACAATCTTGCCTTTGAGGACAACGTTTACATTTTATATGCCGTAGACAGCGAAGGGGTATCGGATGAAACTAAAATCAAAGTTTTGATTTGGAACTCTCCGCAGACCGAATATGCTTACGGCACGCAAGATAAAATTTTGGACTACAACAGGTCAATGGAAATTAAAGGCGAGAATTATCCCGTATTTGTTCTTGACACTCTTTCAGCGAAACAAATGACGGAGGAAGTGTATGCCGTAGCGTATTATGATGGTTTTTATAGTTCGCCTAACAAATACAGTATATTACAGTATGCAAAAAACAAGATTGGCACAACTCAAGACGAAGGGCTAAAAAACCTTCTTGTCAGTATGCTGGAATACGGTACTTGCGCGCAAACTTATTATGATTATAATACCGATAGGCTTGCTAACGAAACATATTATTCAATATATGTCGAAAACGGGTGTCTGTCGGACGGATTCACTAAGGGGCTATATAAGTCCGGACAAACTATAACATTATTTGCGGAAACGACGCAGGACGGAAAGACGTTTGACTGTTGGAAAGATGAGACAGGCACGATAATTGACACAAAGCCGAGTGTTCAGGTAATTATCGGTACAAACGATAAAAGGTATACGGCGGTGTATGCGGCTGTTTCCGTCGGCTTGGAATTTGAGAGCAACGAAGACGGTACTTGCGCGCTTATCGGTATAGGCGATTGTGAAGATACGGATATAGTAATACCGAGTCGTTCGCCCGAAGGTGATTTGGTAACGGGTATAGATAGCGCCGCATTCCGCAACGAAGATATAACGTCTGTTACAATTCCGATAGGGGTCGAAGAGATAGGTCGCAATGCATTTAACGGTTGTGACGCGCTTACAGACGTGTATTATGCCGGCACTATTACGCAGTGGGAAAATATTGATATAAAGAGCGGAAACGCGCCGCTGCTTAGCGCAACTCTTCATACGAACGACGTAGCGCATACTGTAACATTTAAAGATTACGACGGGAGCGTATTAAAGGTTGAACAAGTAAATGACGGTTCAAGCGCGACCGTGCCGATAGTGCCTGCAAGGGCAGGATATAGATTTACGGGGTGGAACGCGGACTTTACTGTCGTTACGGCGGATTTAGACATTTACGCCGAATATGAGACGGAAAGGAATCAGTTATATTTCAGTTATGAAGATAACGGAAACGGAACGGTAACGGCGGTACTTAAAGTTTGCGGCGAAGTAAATTTGTATGGGTTAGAGTTTAATTTATATATGGATTTAGTAAATTGCGAATACAATTCCGTTACGGCAGTAGCGGCAGGCGCGGCGGCGAATTTTGCAAACGGTTACGTCAAATTCTCTTATGCGGCGAACAGTGGAACGGATATTACGAGCGAAACTGAATTGTTAAGACTGACGCTGACAAAGTCGGGCGACAATTATTCGATAAATTTATCTTTGCAAGCGGTGGATATATTCGACCAGAACTATAATGACGAAACGTATAGCGTGGCAAATAGCGATTTTGTAAAATAAACGGGGAGCAAATCTATGTTTAAGACAATAAAGGAAGCATTTAAACAAGCGTTCAGGGATTGGTTGGCATTGGTGTTGGCGTTACTATTTGCCGTGTCCACACCGTTACTGATTTTTAAGCAAGGCGATTATTCTATCGCCTTTGCCGAGCAGGAACAATCGGAAGAGAGTAATAACGAGGAAATATATAACCAACTTTCAGGCGGCGACGACGAATATTATACGCCGAGTATAGACGATTTACGGGGCAATTCGTCAGACAGAAATTCAAGCGGCGACAAAATAGATATAGAAGAGTTTGAATTCGGCATAGATAAAGACGGTACTTCCGCTTTGCCGAGCGATGAAAAAGGCAATGAAGAAGATTTAGGTAAAAAATCGGGTGAAGAAGAGTATACGCCGAGAACCGTCGTGCCGGAGGACGGCTATTACGACGCGGAAGAAAACAGCAATCCCATTATAATGAACGACGACGGACTAAGATTGCAATTAAGCGTAAGCGGCGATTATTATACCGTAGTCAATTACGCGGCTTCGGCAAAACGCGTTACTATTCCCGAAAGGCATACCGACGGTATACCGATAAAAGCGATAGGCGACTCCGCGTTTTCCGGCAAAGAAACGGTAGAAACGATATTATTACATAGCGGGATAACGCATATAGGCGAAGGCGTATTCGATAACTGTACAAAACTAAAGTTTAACGAAGACGAGAACGGCGGGCAGTATTTAGGCACCGCCGATAATCCTTTTTATTACTTTCATTCGGTAAGCGATAAAAATATCACTTCGTATACGGTAAATCAAGATACGGTGCTTATCGGCGCGTATTCGCTTTTTAATTTTGACGAATTAAGGGAAGTTGTTTTCCCCAAAACCGCGCTTAAAATGGGCTATAACGCGATAGGCGGCTGCGATAAGATAGAAAGCGTTACTTTGCCTTTCGTGGGTGAAACGGGCGACGGAGTAACAAACGCCCACCTTGGCTGGGCGTTCGGCGCAAGGACTATCGGCGGCAATATCTTTTATATGCCGAGAACGTTAAAAACTCTTGTAATTTTGGGCGGGGCAAAGATACGGCAAAACGCCTTTTACGGCGCGGATATGATAGAAAATCTGACCGTGCCGTATCTTGGCAACCGCTTAAACTATAACACGAACGGGTTTTTAAGTTACTTTTGGGGCGGAAATACTTATAACGACAATATAGTTCCCATAAGCGTTAAACGTGTGGAAATTTTATCGGGCATTACAAGTATAAAAAATTATGCTTTTTATAAATTAACTAAAATAGAAGAAGTGGTTATCCCCGATGGTGTAACAAGTATAGGGTATGCTGCGTTCCGTGATTGTAGCAGTTTAACGAGTATAACAATATCGGATAGCGTTACGAGTATAGGAGAAAGTGCGTTCCGTGATTGTAGCGGTTTAACGAGTACAATAATCCCCAGTAGCGTAACAAGTATAGGAAGTTATGCGTTCTCTGGTTGTAGCAGTTTAACAAGTGTAATGTTTGGAGAAAACAGTCAGTTAACAAGTATAGAAAATTCTGCGTTCTATGGTTGTAACAGTTTAACGAGTGTAATAATCCCCGATGGTGTTACAAGTATAGGAAGTGGAGCATTCTATAATTGTCGTAGTTTGACAAGTATAACCGTATACGATAATAATGTAAATTATAAATCCATTAATGGTAATTTATACAGTAAAGACGGAACAACGTTAATACAATATGCACGGGGTAAAACTGCAACGGAATTTATTATCCCCGATAGCGTAACAAGTATAAGCGCAAGTGCGTTCTATAATTGTAGCAATTTAACGAGTATAGTTATTCCCAGCAGCGTTACAAGCATAGGGAATTCTGCGTTCTCTGGTTGTAGCGGTTTAACGAGCATAACGTTACCCGATAGCGTAACAAGTATAGAATTGAGTGCGTTCTCTGGTTGTAGCGGTTTAACGAGTATAACAATCCCAGACAGTATTACAAGTATAGGATATCATACGTTCTATAATTGTAGCAGTTTAACGAGCATAACGATTCCAGATAGCGTAACAAGTATAGGACAAGATGCGTTCTGTAATTGTAGTAGTTTAATAAGTATAACAATACCCGATAGCGTAACAAGTATAGGAAATAGCGCGTTTATGTGGTGTAGGAGTTTAATGAGTATAACTATACCAAATGGTGTCACGAGTATAGGAAATTATATGTTCAATGGTTGCAACAGTTTGAGCGAAATAACAATTCCCGACGGGGTTACAATTATAGGAGATAGCGCGTTCAATGATTGTCGTAGTTTAACAAGTATAACAATCCCCGATAGCGTAACAAGTATAGGAAATAGAGCGTTCTATGGTTGTAGCAGGTTGAAAAAAATAACAACCTCCGATAGTGTTACAAGTATAGGAAATTATGCATTCTACAATTGTAGCAATTTATATTACGTCACAAACAAAAGTAATTTAGTGTTGACTTTTGGTAGTAGTGATAACGGCTACGTTGCTTATTACGCTAAAGCAATAGAAGATAAAGACGGCAATGTTACTTATAGAGATGATACGATATTTATAGAAAACGACTTTGTGTTTGAATATGCATTAGGCGAATATCGTTTGATTGAATATATTGGTAGTGAAGATACGGTAACGCTACCGTTAACGTATAACGGAAATCCTTATACCGTTTATTATATGAAAGGTGTAAAAAACGTAATTATACCGCAAGGCTTTACAAGTATAGGAGAATATGCGTTTAGGAATTGCAGTAGTTTAACGAGTATAGTAATTCCCGATGGCGTTACAAGTATAGGAACTGATACATTCAAGGGTTGTACTTCTTTAGAGGATATTTCTATAGGCACAAATAACGCTTATTTTACGTTTGAAAACGGGGTTTTATATAATAAAGCAAAAACGCAGATTGTTTTTGTTTTGCCAACTGTAAAGGATATTGTCATACCTAAAACCGTAACATCCTTTTCTTTTAGCAATACGGGAATTGTTTCCGCCCGTTTTGAAGAAGGTACAAGTATTACAAGTATAGGGCGACAGGCATTCGAATATTGTAGCAGTTTAACGAGTATAGTAATTCCTGATAGCGTTACAAGTATAAGATATAGGGCGTTCTCCGGTTGTAGCAGTTTAACAAGTATAACTATACCAGATAGCGTTATTTATATAGAACAAGAAACGTTCAGCAATTGCAGTAGTTTAAGAAGTATAACAATCCCGAATAGCGTAACGAGCATTGGACTTCATACATTCTATAATTGTAGCAGTTTAACAAGTATAATAATCCCCGATAGCGTAACAAGTATAGGAAGTGATGCTTTCTATAATTGTAGCAGTTTAACAAGTGTAACAATAGGCAATAGCGTTAAAAGTATAGGGAATTCTGCGTTCTCTGGTTGTAGTAGTTTGGCGAGTATAATACTCGGACAAAACGTTACAAGTATAGGACAATATGCCTTTTCTGATTGTAGCAGTTTAACAAGTATAACAATCCCCCGCAAGGTGGCGTTTATAGAAAATCATGCATTTTCTGGTTGTACTTCTTTAGAGAATATTTTCGTTGATACAAGTTACGGTTTTTTTAAATTTGAAAACGGGATTTTATATAATCAAGCAAAAACGCAGATTGTTTTTGTTGTGTCTATGGCAAAAGATATTATTATACCTAAAACAGTAACGTCTTTTTCTTTTAACGGCAATACAGAAATCGTTTCCGTCCGTTTTGAAGAAGGGACAAATATTACAAGTATAGGACAACAGGCGTTCTATGGTTGCAGCAGTTTAGAGAGTGTAACAATTCCCGATAGCGTAACAAATATAGAATTGAGTGCGTTTTCTGGTTGTAGTAGTTTAACGAGTATAACAATCCCCGATAGTGTAACGAGTATAGAACAGTTTGTGTTCCAAAATTGTAGTAGTTTAGCGAGTATGATAATTCCCGATAGCGTAACAAGTATAGGAAGTAGTGCGTTTCGTAATTGTAGCAGTTTAACAAGTGTAATCATCCCCGATAGCGTTATTTATATAGCACAAGCAGCGTTCTATAATTGTAGCAGTTTAACGAATATAACAATTCCCGATAGTGTAACAAGTATAGGAGGTTATGCGTTCTCTGGTTGTAGCAGTTTAAATAGTATAACAATTCCCGATAGTGTAACAAGTATAGGACAACAGGCGTTCTATGGTTGCAGCAGTTTAGAGAGTGTAACAATTCCCGATAGCGTAACAAGTATAGAATTGAGTGCGTTTTCTGGTTGTAGCAGTTTAACGAATATAACGATACCCGATAACGTTACAAGTATAGATGGTTATGCGTTTCGTAATTGTAGCGGTATGGCGAGCATAACGATTCCCGATGGTGTAACAAGTATAGGGGAATGTGCGTTCGAGGGGTGTAGCGGTTTAACAAACATAAAAATCCCCGATAGCGTTACAAGTATAGGAAATTCTGCGTTCAATGGTTGCAGCAGTTTATATTACATAATAAACAAAAGCAATTTACAATTATCATTCGGTAGTGGTAGTATGAATAACGGTGGGGTTGCTTATTACGCTAAAGCGATAGAAGATAAAGACGGCAACGTCACCTATAAAAATAATACTTTAATAGAAAACGACTTTATGTTTGAGTACGTATCAAACGAATACCGCCTTATAGCATATATTGGTAGTGAAGACACGGTAACTCTGCCGTTAACGTATAACGGAAATCCTTATACCGTTTATTATATGAAAGGTGTAAAAAATGTAATTATACCGTATGGTGTTACAAGTATAGGAGGTTATGCGTTCGCTTATTGTAGAAGTTTAACGGGTATAACGATCGGTAATAGCTTAACGCGTATAGGACAACAGGCATTCTCTTATTGCACTAATTTGACGAGTGTAAATTTACCTAACAGTATTAATTATTTAAGTTCCAACGCATTCAGCGGGTGCGAAAATCTTACAACTATAAATTACGGCGGGGAATATAACGAGTGGCGCTGTATATCGAAGGCAAGCAACTGGGACGACGGTATTGAAAGTTATACTGTAAACGTTAAGCCCGATTCCGGTTTATTATACGAGTCTGACAATGATATAACGGAATTTTACGTTTCGGGCTATAACGGAATTAGCGGTATTGCGGCTGTGCCTGCGTTTTATGCAGGGAGAGCCGTAACGCAAGTTTTTGACAATGCGTTTTTAGCAAACGAAACGTTAATATCTATCACTTTGCCCGATACTATCGTTAAAATAGGCAAGTCGGCATTTAAAAACTGTATAAATCTTACCGATATTTATATACCCGATAGCGTTGCGGTAATCCGCTTTGCTATTTTTGAAGGCTGTATTTCCCTTGCGGGAATAAACTTGCCGTATCTCGGTAAGGTTTTAAATGATAAAGTCGGCGGGTATCTCGGCTATTCTTTCGGCGCGTATACTTATGAAGAAAACGGTGCGTATATACCTAAAAATCTTAAAACCGTTACCGTGCGGCAGGGAGAAAGCGTTATAAACGGCGCATTTTATAACTGCGAGCATTTAACTACAGTCAATTTGCAGGGTATCGTAACGGAAATAGGAGATTACGCGTTTTATAACGCCAAGTCGCTTACAGATTTTATATTCCCGAACGATTTAATTAAAATCGGCAATTATGCGTTCTATAACGCAAGGGGCTTTACAAGCGTTCAACTGCCCGACGTGTTGACTGCTATCGGCAAGTTCGCGTTTGCAAACGCAAACGCGCTTACGGGATTTGTTATTCCGGATAGCGTAACCTATATCGGTGAGAGCGCGCTTTACGGCAGCAATTCTTTGCGTTCTATCACCATCGGTAAGGGCTTAGGCTATGCCGCAACCGTCATTTATGATGAAAACGGCAATGCCACCGTTACAAGCGGTATAGAAGATATTGTTTACGGTAATCCTTTATTCGGGCTTGACAAAAACAATTCTCAACTTGAAAGATATATCGTGGCGGATGAACACCCTGCGTTTATGGCGGGCGAAAACGGTATTTTATACGTTAAACTTTCGGTTATCGTAGACAATGCCGCAAAAAATATAGAAGTCGCTGTGGTAGACGTTCCCGCGACGTTAAATCTTTCCGTTTACTCTTTGCCGGACTATATAGTGGAAATTTATCCTTATGCTTTTGCGTATAACAGATCGCTGACGTCTATCGACCTTGAATACGTGCGCCAAATCGGCAACAATGCATTTTTTGAGTGCACGGGGCTTATTACCGTCAATTTCTACGATTCCGCTATTCAGCCGCCCGAAGAACTCGTTACCTACATAGGCAACAAATCCTACTCTCAACGTATCGACGACAGGGCGTTTATGGGCTGTATCAATCTGTTGAAGGCGGATTTACAGTCGGACGGCATAATTTCTATCGGCGACGGCGCGTTTATGGACTGTACCGGTTTAAGAACGGTCATTTTAGGTACGGGCATACGCGAAATAGGCTTAAATGCTTTCGGCACGAGTTCCGCAGGCGGCGGTGCGCTTGAAAGAATTGTCGTTCATAAAGACAATCCGTATTACGCGGATATTGACGGCGTGTTGTTCGCTATAAACGAAGACGGTTCTTTGACGCTTGTATTATATCCTGCGTGCCATATCGGTTATGTTGACCATATCGAAGAAAAGTACGTTACGGAAACGGTATTAAGAATAAAGTATACAAAAGTAGGCTTTATGCCCGTTCCGTATTTGGTTACCGAAACCGTAACGAGAATAGAGCAGATTATTTATCAGACGACGGAATATATTACGGATTACGCTATCCCAACGGTCGATGCGGATAATAATCCCGTAGAAGTTTCCGCAATAGAAAGTTATGCGTTCAAAAACGCAAAGCACCTTGATTATTTAACGGTCAATCCGTCCGCTGAAATGAAAATCGGCGATTATGCCTTTTCCGACAGTTATATACAAAGCGTTTATATCGGCGAAAACGTAACGTCTATCGGGCTTTTGCGCGGCGAAGGCGAATATACCGTATTTTCCGGCGCGGATTATCTTATAAATATCGACCTTGCGGAAAATAACGCATATTACAGTTCTATTGATGGCGTTCTGTTCGATAAAGATATAACTAAACTTATTAAGTATCCGTCGCAGAAAACAGGTAACGAATACTATATCCCGAAAACCGTTGACACCATCGCGTCTATGGCGTTTAAAGATAACCATAATATAGGTATAGTGTCAGTCAATTCCAATCTTCTTGCAGTCGGGCTTGAAGCCTTTTACGGGTGCAGCGATTTGCAGGTGATTTACTTTAATCACGTTTATGCGCCGAAATCCGTTATGGAAAACGCGTTTACCGTAAAACTTTCCGTCAATAACGACAAGCATCAGGCAATTCTCGGCTATAACGAGTCGTATTATGAAAACGGAAACGGAGAAAATCAATACGGTTGGCAAAATTACGACGGCGTTTACAATATAAAAGCGTATGACGTCGTTCCTACTTACGACCCCGATTATCGTGAAAGCTTATATTACGCGGTAGTTGTTGTCGATACTTTGGGCTATAAGATAGACGGCGTATGGATTTCTTTGTCCGATTTTAACGGCAATACCGAAACGGTTGCCACGCAAGACGGTATCGCAACGTTCTGGTCTTATAAGGGAGCGGAAGAAAATAACGAGTTCACGCTCGATTTTGAAGAAATGTACACCCTTTCCGTTTTGGATGAAATGGGCGAATATTTCCCGTATCTTAGTGAAAATATCTTTCTTGACGGTAAAACTTGCGTAACGTATATTACTTTGACTAAAAAGCCGGAAGTGTACGGCGTAAGTTGTAACGGTAAAGAAATAAATAGTGAGTCGGTTATACTGAATAAAAGTCAATTTGATTTCGATATCAGTAGCGAAGGCTTGTCATTAGGCGGAAATTTTAATCTCGGCAGTCTCGGATTTAATTTCGGCAAAGACGGCATAGGCGTTTATCACGAAAGCGTTACCATTACCGTTGTCGCATATGTGGATAAGAGTTTAGTTTCTTCGCTTACAAAAAATAGTTGTGTTTTATTACAAAACGGCAATTTGATTCCTAACGTAGAAGTAAGTTCGCTTAAAACAACGGACGACGGAATGGCTTTATATCATTTTGAAGTTCCGGTGTTCTATCTTGTCGCACAAGTTCCGATTTGCGCTAAATTTGAAATAGAGGGACAAGAAAATCAAGCCGTAGAAACTTATCTTAATATAGACGTCATCAATTTCAATTTTACGGTTAACGATATAGACTTTAAATTCGGGGACTTACAACTCGACCTCGCAGGTGCGGGCGAAATAATTATGAAACTCTTAAATGGCAAGAGTTGGAACTTTAATATCGGCGACAACGTTAAATTCGGTATCGATATTGAAGACGATGAAATACAGTTAGGATTAAGCGCTAAATACAAGTCAAGCAAAACTTCAAGCAATAATACGGCGTTTGGTGCCGAAGAAGGTTTTGAATTATATAAGCAGGCACATAGTAAAGGTTCGTATTTTTATCAATTCAAATTCCCCGTCGTAGAGATACGAGACGAAGGAATTTCTGTAGACGGGAATAAGGTTACAAGAAAAATTATACATAGTTTGACATTTGATATTAGATTTTACGAGTGCCCCGATGTAGACAATTATTTTTACTATCGTTGCCGTATATACGAAGGTTTATATGAAAACAGATTATGTGATAAGTTCGGACGTGTAAATGGCTTAGAATCTTTCTTGGGCAATGAAATACAAGGCAGAGATCGAGTTGCAATGAAGGCGTCTATGATTATGATATCGTATCTTGCGAGCCTTGTCGATTACGATTCATCTGCGGAAAACTTAATTGAAAGGTTTAAATTTAAAACGATAACAAAAACGGATTCGGATTTTAAAAAATCACTTGCAAGCGTTAAGATTATTGACGAAAAATACGTGTCTAAAAATAATCCGTCAGTAGAGAATACTCAAAATTTCTCTGTTGGACTTGAAGGTCAAATCGTTTTAAAATATGATAAGGTTAATCTTCTCAGGATTTCTTCGGGTTATGTTAAGGGGACGATTTCTTATACTTTTACACATAATTCGCAGTTTGTCGTTTGGGTTATTCCGGTTACGCTTGAAGTTAAGGTCGGAATAGATGGTACGTTATTGTTAAATCTCACCGTTGATGAAAGTAAACGTCTTACTGTGGAAGACCTTAAACTTATGGTATCGGCTTACGTATCGGCTAATCTTGGCGTCGGGTGTTCGCTTGTTTCGGCGGGCGTGTATGGAAAAATCGGCACTATATTTATTCTTGAATTCTATCCTGATTTTGGTGTTGAAAAATGGAATATAAACGGTGAAATAGGCGTGTATGCTAAATTCTTGTGGTGGAGAAAGGATGCTACGATTTGGTCAGGCTCATATGACATAATCAATAGGGAAAGCAAGCGTTCGGCAGCAGTTAAATCTAGGGGACTTGCTTCTATGTATCTTGCATCGGAGTACGAGCCTGCTACTCCGAACGACGTATCTGAAAATGCAAAATTATTTATAGTTGACGGGGAGATTTATAAGATTTACTATGAAAATGTTTACGGCAGAGAAAATTATGACGAAAATAATTTTGTTAAACTTTGTATTTCCAAGTGGGCAGACGAAGACTGGACAAATGGCATTTTGATAGATGACAATGGCTTAAACGACGCCTCCTATATGCTTTACGAAGACGATGGCAATATGTATCTAATATATACACAGCGTTTGGTAAAGAATAATTCCGCAGACGTAAACGATATTTACGCCGATATGGGTAATCTTACAATTAAAACGGCGAGAATAAGCGGAACTACCGTTTCTGACGTTCAAGAAATTTACAGCGAAACGAATAAGTATAAGTATCTTGAACAAATAACGGTTCGCAACGGAACGTTGACTGCGGTCTGGGCGGAAAACGCCGATAATAATATGTTCGGTGTTTCTCCGGATAATTATATAGATGCAAACGGGGTTTCGCAGATAAGTGAAACTACGGCAAACTCTATCTGGCTCAGCACTTATGAAAATAGTGCATGGACTAAACCGATATGTATTAAAAACGGGTTATCCGCAATAACGAATTTACTCATAAACAATTCGGGCGATATTTATTATATTGTCGATACAGACGGCAATCTTGTTACTACTGAAGACAGAGTTTTATACGTTAAACGCGCATCTTCTCTCGAACACGTTGCAATAAACGATATTAACGAAGGCAGCATTACCAACGTATTTACTTATGGGGACAAAGTTGTATATAGGTTCAATGCGGTTGAAACCGATAACGAAGAAAGCATAATGAATACAGGGCTTTATTCGATTAAAAATTCTGTGAGCGAGCAACTTGTTTTAGACGATAAAATTACGGAAGAAATTTCGGATAATTTTAAACCTGTTATAAATTCAGACGGAGAAATAGTCGCATACGTTTATTATCAGAACATTACTTGGACCGAAGGTGAAGGCAAAGAAGAACGCGATTGTACCGGTTCGGCGTTATACGGAATATTCTATGACGGTGAGTGGAATAGCCCCGTTATAATTATCGGAGCGAAAGAAAATGCTTATATTTCTGCTTTCGATATGGAACTTATAGATAACGAAACGGCGCTATTTATTACGATAAGTTTTGTGGACGACGGGTCTTCTGTTTGGGAAGAAACGAAAATTATATCGCTTGACGAAGATGTAGTTTTAAACGGCTATGAGATAAAATATACCGACCAGACACTTATTCTTACACTGCAAAATAGCGGTGCAAAATCAGCCGAAGTGTATGCAAACGTTGACGGCAGGATTATCCTTCTTACGGAACAATTAAAGTCCGGCGCAAGTGAAACGTTTAAAGTTTTAATCGGTGCAAACAAAACACCGAACGTTAGCATTTATACGACAAAGACAAGTGTAGACTCTGAAATATTAAATGGGCTTGACTTTAATTATTCCGATTTAAATCCTTCGGCAAAGCAGATAATTATAGGCGGGGAAAATATGCTTCTTGTTGCCGTCAAAAATAATGGTAATATTGCGGCAAGCGGGACAGTGTATCTGAAAGCGGGCAACGATATAACGGATATTGACGGGCATTTCTATTCTAAAGATATTCCGTTGATAAACGCGGGCGGTATCTATTATTTTGAAAAATCGCTTGAAGGTTTTACCGATTATTCTCTCGCTTTAAAAATTATTGTAGATACCGATACTGAAAAGGGAGAAGCGGCTGATAATAATATTCAATATTTCTCCGTTAATTTTGCCACTTCCGCTACGGGAAACGATGTGAAAATCGTACCGCTTATCGCATCCGATTACTTTGAAGTGCCGTTAATGCCGAAAGAAAATCTAACGATAGAGTATATTACAAACGGCTTTACTTTAGATAGTATATTGATTGATGAAAATGTTTTAAGCGATGCTAATTATTCAGTAATAGATAACAACATCATTATTGATAAAGAATATATTTCAAATCTTTCAGCAGGTAATTACCAGGTGTTGGCAGTATTTATTTGCAAAGAAAATATAGAAACTTGCGGTTTTACCCTTAAAGTTTTGGATAAGTATACGTTAACGTGGACGTATTTTGACGGTGAAAAGGAAATTTTTGTTGAAACTTTCGTAGATGAAGGCTATAAACCCGTTGCACCCGCTATCCCGGATTCGTATGAAACGGACTATTATATTTACAATTTTAGCGGCTGGGATACGGACGGAAACGGGGTTGCGGATAAGATGAGTGCAACAAAATCAGATACGGCATACTTTGCTATATATAGGGAAGAAAGCAAGCAATTTACAGTCAACTGGCAAGTCGGCGAAAAAACGTTTAGCGAAAAATATTCTTATGAACAAATCCCTGAATTTAAAGGGAATACTGTATTAGACGGCTACGATTTTATCGGTTGGGATAGAGAGATTGTTTTTGTGAGCAATAATGCGGAATATATAGCGACTTATAAACAGCAGAAAGTGGTTATAAAAGGCGATATAAACGGTGACGGTATAGTTAACACAAGGGACGTTGGATTGTTAAAACAACACGTAGTAGGAACGATAACTTTATCCGACGACCAGATAGAAGTGGCTAACGTTTATGAGGATTATGATGATTTAGGAAATGCTATCGTCAATACCCGTGACGTGGCAAAATTGCAACAGTATATTGTGGGGATAATTGATAATATTTAAATCGTTTCGGGGAAATTTTGGGGAAAAGAAATCGCAAAATCGTAAGGTTTTACTTAATGATTTTGGTTTTAGCCACAAGGTTCAAGTCCCATCCTTCACACCAGAACGGGGTATCAGCCCTTTACATCAAAAACCGAAAACGCATTGTTTGCGTTTTCGGTTTTTTTCTTTTTAGGCTGTACCCCGTTCCGTGTATATTATGCGAAAATGAAATATGGACGCGATTGAAACCTATGGTTTAGCAATCGCTATTCCGTCGCAAACTCCGTTTGCTCCTTACAAGTCCCAACCTTCACACCGCGTCGCGGCAAGGCAACGTAGAAAACTGTTGACAAAAGTTTGTCAACAGTGGTCGTTTACGCCTGCCGCTCCTTTTCCCGCAAATCTTTTGCTGTGCAAAATCTTTGCGGGAGCCCTTAATTAAAATAATATGTTTGATATGGGACTTGAACGGGTAGGTATCGGCGAAAGAAAAATTTTAAAAAATATTTTTAAAAATCGCTTGCCTTGAATGCACCCGTTATGGTATAATCATCGAGAAATGAAAGGAGCAAGGGTTATGGCACTTATTTTAGGTCAGAATTTCATAAAGACTAAATTATGTCAGCCGTTTTATTCTTTAAACTCTTCTTCTTTAAAAAGTCGTTTTCTCTTTTAGAAGTCCTTGCGGGACTTCTTTTTTTTGCCAAAACGACGGGTTTTACTGAGAATTAAATTTTAGGAGGATATACATATGAACAAGGGTGTTAACCTTACTTACCAAGTAGAAGACAAGCCGAAGTTTCCGCAGATTCTCGTGTTTGCTCTTCAACAACTGCTCGCTATTATGGCGGCGACTATCGCAGTTCCCGCGATAATAGGGAACGGCATGCAGGCGTCAGCGGCTCTCTTCGGGGCAGGCGTGGGAACGCTCGTATATTTATTGTTTACGAAATTCAAAAGCCCTGTATTTTTAGGCAGTTCGTTCGCGTTCTTAGGCTCAATGGCGGCGGCTTTTGCCGGCGGCGTTTCTATGTCGCTCGGCTATCTCGGTTTAATTATCGGCGCGGCGTTTGCGGGACTTGTATACGTCGTCATCGCAATCATCGTTAAATTTGCGGGAACAAATTGGATAAACAAACTTATGCCCGCGGTCGTAATAGGACCTACGGTTGCTATCATCGGTCTTTCGCTTGCGGGAAACGCTATCGGCGACCTTACTACTAACGGTTCGGGGCTTGCTTGTTCTCCGTACGTCGCTATGGTTTGCGGTCTTGTAACCTTGGCGGTAACCATCATCTGCTCCGTTTACGGCAAGAAAATGATTAAAATGATACCGTTCGTCATCGGTATTTTGGCGGGTTATGCGGTTGCGCTTATCTTCACGCTTTGCGCAGGCGATAACGCGGCGTTCAAAGTTCTTGACTTTACCAAATTCGAAAATATGAAATGGTATCCCGAATTTACCTTCCTTACCGCGTTTAAGGGCGATTACGGTTATGGCGAAGTAGGCAATATCGGCGCATATCTCGGAACTATCGCGGTAGCGTATATTCCCGTTGCGTTCGTTGTGTTTGCGGAACACATCGCAGACCACAAAAACCTTTCTTCCATCATCGGCAGAGATTTGCTCGATAAACCCGGTCTTCACAGAACTTTACTCGGCGACGGTGTCGGCTCTATTGCAGGTGCGTTCTTCGGGGGATGTCCCAACACCACTTACGGCGAATCGGTAGGCTGCGTAGCAATCTCCGGCAACGCTTCCGTACTTACGATACTTTATACCGCTTGTATGGCAATAGTAATATCGTTTATCGCTCCGTTCTCGGCGTTCCTTGCAACAATCCCGCCGTGCGTAATGGGCGGTGTGTGCGTAGCGCTTTACGGTTTTATCGCGGTATCCGGCTTAAAGATGATACAGGGCGTTGACCTTAACGACCACAGCAACCTTTTCACGGTGTCCGTAATCTTAATTGCCGGAGTTGGCGGTATGACCGTAAACTTCGGTTCGGTAGTGATAACCAAAGTTGCTTGCGCGTTGATACTCGGTATCTTAACCAACCTTCTCTGCGCTAAGGCAAGAAAGAATAAAGAAAAAGAAGAAAACGAAGAAAACAAATAAGGTAGTTAAAAATGAAAGAATATAAGAACGTCCATATTCTCGACCATCCGCTCATCAGACATAAACTTGCGATAATCAGGAACAAGAATACGGACACCAAACAGTTCAGAGAAATAATCGGCGAACTTGCGACGCTTATGGCGTACGAAAGTTTCAAAGACGTTCCCACGCAGGAAATCGAAGTGGAAACGCCCTTAGAAAAGACAAAGCAAATAGTCGTAAAGGAAAATTCCGTAGCGATAGTACCTATTCTTCGTGCGGGACTCGGTATGGTGGACGGCATTTTAACGCTGTTCCCCGCGGCAAAAGTAGGGCATATAGGTCTTTACCGCGATGAAGAAACGTTAGAGCCACACGAGTACTACTGCAAATTGCCGAAGAACATAGAAGAAAAAGTGGTAATGGTTGTAGACCCGATGCTGGCGACGGGCGGAAGTGCTTGCGACGCGATTAAACTTCTTAAAAAACGCGGTTGCAAGAGAATAAAACTTATGTCCATAATCGCCGCGCCGGTGGGTGTGGAAAAGGTAGCCGAAAGTTATCCTGACGTAGAAATTTACGTGTCCACGCTGGATAGATGCTTGAACGAAAACGGATATATTCTTCCGGGTCTTGGTGACGCGGGCGACAGAATTTTCGGCACGAAATAAAAACGTTAAATCACATAAAAAAGAACTCTCAAAAGAGAGTTCTTTTTTGTAGTAAGGTCTTGCAAAAATTGTCAAAATGTTGTAGAATATAGCGGTATAGTTGCATAGGCGACTGTGGCGGTTAGCACTTCTGCCCGCAAGGGAAAGGAGGTGCTGCGTATGGAATACATATCGTTTTTTCTTGTTTTATATGCTGTAATCATTATTTTACGCGAAATAAAAAAGAAATAGCCGCCCTCTGGTCAGTTTGGACGGTTATTTCTAAATAATCTACAACATCGGCTAACCGCCTACTCGGTTCGCCTTTGCAATTATATTTTAGTACTTTATTTTCTCTTTGTCAATAGTTTATGACAAAAAAACCGAAATCGCCCGCGTATAGCGGGCGATTCTTTAAGCCAAGAAATCGTTAAGCGATAAATTAATTTTATGCGACAGAATAAATAAAGTAGTTAAAGGCACGTTTTTCCCATGCACAATTTTATTGAACGTAGAAATTTTTACATCGTATTTTTTACAAAATTCGTAAGCGGTCAGATTGTTGTCTTTAACAAATTCTATAAGGGCAGTTCCGTCAACCGTATATTTCATAATAGTTTCTCCTTTTTAAAATAATAAGTGCCGCAACCTTTCGATATGCGGCACAGAGAGAAACGCACTACCGAAGGTTAGTTTCTGTCAAAAACCTAACAACAAAACAACTAATAATTTTCCATAGGAAAAAATAAAAGCATCTTTTCATCGATAGAAGCGTTATCTCCGCTCTATGCGGTGCTTTTAAATTTTTTCCCTTTTTAAAAGGATTATAAAGTTGTTTTATTACGTTAAAAACATAACGTTAGGTTTTTGACACTTTGATTATACAATATTCAACACCGCAAGTCAAATTGTTTTGTTTTTTTATTCTTAAAAAGATTGTCTTAATTTGACTTGTTTTGTCGAAAAGACGGAAAATTGAAAAAATAGGGGGATTTTCACTAAAAAGTCCTTTAAAAAGAAAAAGTCCCTTAATCGCTTTCGATTAAGAGTGCCCTCTTAGGTGTTACCCTTTTGCGTTAAAAGTTTTTTACGTTGAAATTCATAAGCGCGTATATTGCTGCAAACGTTTCATTGATTGCAAAAAACTTTTCGCAAGATTTAAAGAACTTTTTCATTGTCTACCTCCTTTATAAAGCCTATATCGCTTTATCGTTTATTCTCATTTTCCCGCAGGTGAAACAACAAAAAATATTAAGTTGTATGAAAGTGTTTTCACTTTCAAGTAAGTATTATATTCTTCCTGATTTTTTTGTCAATCTTTTATGCGCGGTTTTTAAAAAATTTTTTATTTTTTTCTTTTCGTGTCATATAACCTTGACAAAATTTTAATTTTTTTATGCCGTTATTCTCCCAAAAGGGTTTGACGGCTTTAAACTTTTGTTGTATAATTCTTTTAAATAATTATTTTAATGTTTTTTGGTAGTTTATGGACGCATTGTTTGAAAAATTGAACGCACCCTTAAAAGAAGAACGCCTTGCGGCGCTTAGAGAGATTGTTAAAGCCGAAAAAGAGAAACCCGTTTTCCGCGACAACGACGCCAACAATCATATTCATACTATCTATTCTTTTTCGCCTTATTCGCCGACGAAAGCCGCGTATATGGCGTATTTAGCGGGGCTGACAAGTGCGGGCATTATGGACCACGACTCGCTGTCCGGCGCGGAAGAGTTTAAAGCGGCGGCAAAGATTTTAGGTCTCGGCTACACCTGCGGCGTTGAAGTCCGCGCTAAATTCAAAAAGGGGTTCGGTAAAATAAATCACCCCGACCAAGCCGACTGTATTTATATGTCGGCGCACGGCGTTCCCGCTCAAAGCATTAAACCTTTAAACGATTATCTTGCGTTTTACCGTAAAAAACGCTATGAACGCGACGAGAAAATGTGCGAACTTATCACCGACAAGTACGGAAAGTTCGGCATTACTCTCGATTTTAATAAAGACGTTTATCCGCTGTCTTGCGCAAATGAAGGCGGTTCTATTACAGAAAGACATCTTTTATACGCGCTGGCTGTTAAACTTGCCGAACGCTTCGGCAGGACGGAAGCACTTTTGAATTTTTTGGCGGACGACCTTAATCTTTCCGTTTCGGATAAAATTAAAAATTATCTTACCGACAACGAAAATCCGCACTTTTTATACGATTTACTCGGTGTGTTAAAGGCTGATACCAAATTTTTCTATATTGACGCCGATGAAGAAATGCCCGACGCGTATGAGTTTATTTCTCTTGTTAAGTCTTACGGCGCGATACCCGCATACGCATATCTCGGCGACGTGGGGGATTCGGTTACGGGCGATAAAAAGGCGCAGAAGTTTGAAGACGACTTTTTGCCCGAACTTATGGAAGAATTAAAGAAAGCGGGATTTTTAGCAATCGCGTATATGCCGACCCGCAATACGCCCGCTCAACTAAATAGAATTATGCAATTCTGTCGCGAATACGGATTTTTCCAGATAAGCGGCGAAGACATCAACTCGCCACGTCAGAAATTCGCGTGCGCGGCTCTCGCAAAGCCCGAATACGCGCATTTAATTCAATCCACTTGGGCGCTTATCGGACACGAAGCGATTTCTTCCGAAAAGGGGTTAAGTTTCGGTATGTTTTCGGCTGAAAGCATAAAAGAAACGCCTGACCTTTATAAGCGTATAGAAAAATTCGCAAAAATAGGCAAAAATACGGTAAAATAGGCGTAACTCATTACGCTTTAAAAATAAAACGGACAAAAAGGAGATAAAAATGGGTTGTATCGATTTACAAGGTAAAGTTGCGGTAGTTACAGGCGCAAGTCAGGGGCTTGGCGAAGCACTCGCTAAACGCTTGGACGCGGAAGGCTGTTTCGTTGCCGTCTGCGATTTCAATATCGAAGGCGCAAAAGCCGTTGCGGCAAAACTTAAAGACGCCATCGCTATTCCCGTTGACGTAACTAACTACGAACAATGCGAAAATATGGCGAAAACAGTTCTCGATAAATGGGGCAAAGTGGATATACTCGTTTCCAACGCGGGCATACTTAAAAGCGGAGATATTTATAATCTTACGCCGCAGGCGTTCGCGCAGGTTACGGCGGTCAACTTAAACGGATATTTCAACGTCGTTAAGGCGTTCGCTCCCGCTATGCTCGCGGCAAAGAAAGGCAGTATTATTCAAATCAACAGTAAGTCCGGCAGAAAGGGAAGTTTCAAAAACGGCGCGTATGCGGCGAGTAAGTTCGGCGGCGTTGGCTTAACGCAAAGTTTAGCACTCGAATTCGCGGAAGCGGGCGTCAGAGTTAACTGTATTTGCCCCGGCAACCTTTTAAATTCGCCGCTTTGGGTAAATTCGCTCTTTAAACAATACGCGGCAAATCAGGGCATAACCGAAGAACAGGTTCGCGAAAAATATATCAACCAAGTGCCGATGAAACGTTCGTGCGAATACGATGATATCGCTAACGTTATGGTGTTCCTTGCTTCCGATTATTCGAGTTATATGACGGGGCAGGCAATTAACGTTACCGGCGGACAACAAATGTAATAAAATAAATTTTTAGGAGATAAACTATGAATTTCAATTTAATGCACCCTGCCGAGCAGATAGTTTTACTTTTAAGCAGAGTTTATCAAAAAGGATTAACCACCACTTCGGGCGGTAACCTTTCAATCAAGGACAGCGAAGGGGTTATCTGGATAACGCCTTCCGGAATAGACAAAGGCTCTTTAACCGCCGCCGATATTTGTAAGGTTTTACCTGACGGCACGATTATAGGTAAGTACAAGCCGTCTGTCGAACTTCCTTTCCATAAGTTAGTTTATGAGACTCGTCCCGACGTTTCCGCGGTATTACACGCGCACCCGCCGGCACTCGTAAGTTACAGTTTAATCAGAAAAATTCCCGATATAAATATCGTTCCGACGCCAAGCGAAGTGTGCGGAAAAGTCGGGATAGCAAAGTACGAAGTCCCCGGCAGCGACGCGCTCGCTAACCGCATCGTCGAAGAGATAAAGAAGGGCTTAAACGTCGTTATTATGGAAAACCACGGCGTTATCACTTGTGCGGATAACCTGTTCGAAGCGTTTAAGCGTTTCGAGACGCTGAATTTTGCCGCGTCTATCGGTATCACCGCGTCTATTATCGGTAAGCCCGTAAGCCTTACGAAAGACCAGTTGAAAATTTATTCGACGAAAGGCAATAACGTTTTGGGCGAATTTATCCCGAACGACTTTTCTTCCGACGAACGCCGTTTAAGAAAGGAAATGTGCGCGCTTATTCATAGGTCTTACGACCAAGGGCTTTTCACCAGCACGCAAGGGACTTTCTCTGTAAGACTTGATAAGCACTCGTTCTTAATTACGCCTTACGGCGTCGACAGAAAGTATATCGAACCCGAAGACCTTGTTCGCATAGAATTCAACTGGCGCGAAGCGGGCAAAGTTCCCAGCCGTTCGGTAGGCTTGCATAGGCTTATATACGACGAACATCCCGAAATTAACGCGATAACCGTTGCGCAACCCAAGCACGTTATGGCTTTCGGTGCAACGCACGCGCATCTCGACAGCAGAACGATTCCCGAATCGTATATCTCTATGCGCGATATCGTGGTGTTGCCGTTCGGTACGAACATTGTTGACCCTGAAAAACTTTCCGCGTCGATAAGCGTACACTCGCCCGTAGTTTTAATCCAGAACGACAGCGTTATAAGCACGGGTACTTCGCTCATCAATGCGTTCGACCGCTTAGAAGTCGCCGAGTTTACCGCAAACACGATTATTCACGCCAAGATGATAGGCAATATCGTTATGATTAACGACAAGGAAGTCGAAGATATCAATCAAGCCTTCCATCTCAATTAACAAAAATAAAAGCGACTGCTTCGGCTCTCGCTTTTACTTTATAAAAAACTTAAAGGAGGAGTTTATGGCAAAATTTATTGCTGAACCCGCTCATACTTTCAACGAATATTTGCTTATTCCCGGTTATTCGTCAACCGATTGCGTGCCGGCAAACGTCAGTTTAAAAACCCCCGTCGTTAAGTACAAAAAAGGCGAAACGCCTGCGCTTTCGATGAATATTCCGCTTGTTTCCGCGGTTATGCAGTCGGTGTCGGGCGATAAACTCGCCGTCGCACTTGCAAAAGAAGGCGGCATATCCTTCATTTACGGCTCGCAGACGGTCGAAGAACAGGCGGCGATGGTGGCGAAAGTCAAGGCGTTTAAGGCAGGATTCGTCGTTTCCGATTCCAACCTTCCTATAAACGCAACTCTTGCGGACGTGATTGACTTAAAACAGCGTACGGGGCATTCTACGATGGCGGTAACTTCCGACGGCACGGCAAACGGTAAACTTTTAGGCATTGTTACAGGTCGGGATTATCGCGTAAGTCGTATGTCGCCTGACGAAAAGGTCGCGGATTTTATGACCCCGTTTTCTAAACTTGTCTATGCTAAAAACGGCGTTTCGCTTAAAGTGGCGAACGATATTATCTGGGAACATAAACTCAATTCTCTTCCGATAATTGACGACGACGGGCGTCTTGTAAGTTTTGTGTTCAGAAAGGACTACGAGTCGCATAAGGAAAATCCGCTGGAACTTTTAGACGGTGAAAAGCGTTTCGTGGTAGGTGCGGGCGTAAATACCCGTGACTATAAAACGCGTATTCCCGCGCTTATCGAAGCGGGCGCGGACGTGTTCTGTATAGATTCTTCGGAAGGTTTTTCCGAGTGGCAGAAACTGACTATCGACTGGGTGCGTGCGGTTTACGGCGATAAAGTGAAAATCGGCGCGGGCAACGTTGTTGACGGTGCAGGGTTCAGATTTTTGGCGGAAGCGGGTGCGGACTTCGTTAAAGTCGGCATCGGCGGCGGTTCTATCTGCATAACCCGTGAGACGAAGGGAATAGGCAGGGGACAGGCTACCGCGCTTATAGACGTTTGCGCCGAACGCGATAAATATTTTGAAGAGACGGGAATTTACGTACCCGTATGTTCGGACGGCGGCATAGTTCACGATTACCATATGACTTTGGCTCTCGCTATGGGGGCGGACTTCTTGATGCTTGGGCGATACTTTGCCCGCTTTGAAGAAAGCCCTACCCGTAAGTTTACGTTAAACGGAAACGTAGTGAAAGAATACTGGGGCGAAGGCAGTAACCGCGCGCGCAACTGGCAGCGCTACGACCTTGGCGGAGACGCTAAATTGTCCTTTGAAGAAGGCGTGGATTCTTACGTGCCGTATGCGGGATATTTAAAGGATAACGTTTCGGTATCGCTTGCTAAAATCAAGTCGACTATGTGCAACTGCGGCGCGCTTTCCATTAAAGAATTGCAACAAAAAGCGACTTTAACGCTTGTGTCCGCAACGAGTATAGTAGAAGGCGGCGCGCACGACGTAGTGTTAAAAGAAACCCCGCAGCATAAAAATTAAAATAGCATTTAAAATTCTTTCGCCCCCGCGCTTTTTTGCTAAAAAACGCGGGGGCGAACCCTTTATATCGGTTTATCCATCGCGGCGGAGAGAAGTTTGCATTTGGATTTTTTAAGCCGTTCCATAAATTCCGCCGGCGGCGTTTTGTCGGTTATAAAATAGTCTATGTCGTCAAAAGTAAAGTCGGTACACATAAAAGTTTTTCCGAACTTCGTCGAGTCGCAAAGCATTGCGACTTTTTCGGAATTAGCGCGCATTTGCCGTTTTAATTTCGATTGCTCTATATCCGCGTCGGTAAAACCTGACTTTACGTCCGCACCCGTGCAGGATAAAAGCGCGATGTCGGCGTGAATTCGCGATATATAATCTATCGTGTCAGTTCCCGTTATGGAGTTCGAGTGGTTGCGTATCTGCCCGCCCGCAAGATAAATTTTTATATTATTCGTTTGCGAAAGCAAAAGCGCGTTCCTTATTCCTATCGTGGTTACCGAAAGATATTTAAGATTATCTAAAAGCGGTATCACGAATCCCACCGTAGAACTCGAATCCATAAACACAGAATTGCCGTTTTTTATAAGTTGATAAGCAATAAGCGCCATGGCGCGTTTTGCCGCCGTGTTCTCCTGTTCGCGGATGATAAAAGGCGACTCCTCCGCGCTCGAAAGGAAAGGTATCGCGCCCCCGTGCGAACGCTTAATTAAACCTTGCTTTTCCATTTGCGCAAGGTCGCGGCGGATGGTCGCACCGGATACGAATAGTTCCGCCGCCAACTCTTCCACCGTCGCCGACTTGTTTTTATTTAAAATTTCTAAGATTTCGTCTTGTCTTTTAAGCGATAGCATATTTCACCTTTAATCAGATTTTTTCAAAAAGTTTTTCAATTCGTGCGCATTTTTGCGCATTTGTGTTCAAATTATAGCATAAAAAAATTTGTTTTGCAACTTTATTTCAAACAAAAACAAAACACGCTTTATATGTTATACTCTATATGTAAAATAATGATATAGGAGTATGTTTTATGAAAACCAAAGCGGTAAGATTGTACGGCGTTAACGATTTACGCCTTGAAGAATTCGAACTTCCCGAAATAAAGGATGACGAAATACTTGCGAAAGTTGTTTCGGACAGTATTTGTATGTCGTCTTTTAAGGCGGCGGAACAGGGTGCAAGTCATAAGCGCGTGCCAAGCGACGTTGCCGAAAATCCGGTTATTATCGGGCACGAATTTTGCGGCGATATAATTAAAGTCGGCAAAAAGTGGCAGCATAAATTTAAAGAAGGCGATAAGTTCGGTATTCAGCCGGCGATGAACCTTCCGGAAAATCCTTTTTACGCACCCGGATACTCTTATAAATACATAGGCGGCGATTCGCAGTACGTGATTATCCCGAACGAAGTTATGGAAACGGACTGCCTTATCCCGTATAACGGCGACAGTTATTTTAAAGCGTCGCTTGCCGAACCTATGTCCTGCATTATTGCCGGTTATCACGAAAACTATCATACGCATTACGAAACGCACACTCACGAAATGGGGATAAAAGAAGGCGGCGCGGTTGCGATTCTCGCGGGCGTAGGTCCTATGGGACTCGGCTGTGTGGATTACGGTATCCACGGCGACAGAAAACCTTCTTTAATGGTTGTTACCGATATCGACCAGGCGCGTCTTGACAGGGCGGCAACCCTTTTAACGGTTGAAGAAGCGGCGAAAAACGGCGTAAAACTAGTTTACGTCAATACTTCGGCAATCGAAGACCCCGTAAAATATATGAAGGATTTAAACGGCGGTAAAGGTTTTGACGACGTATTCGTATATGCGCCTGTTTCCGCGCTTGTGGAACAGGGCGACGCGCTACTTGGCGACGGCGGATGCTTAAACTTCTTCGCTGGCCCTATAAAGACCGACTTTTCCGCAAAATTCAATTTCTACGACGTGCATTATGCCTTCCACAGAATAACCGGTACTTCCGGCGGAAATACGAGCGATTTGAGAGAAGCGCTAAGATTAGCGGGTGAAGGCAGAATCAATCCGTCTATTATGATTTCTCACGTCGGGGGACTTGACAGCGTTGTGGATACAACCTTAAACCTTCCCAACATTAAAGGCGCAAAGAAACTTGTTTACACGCACATCTCGATGCCTATGACGGCGATAGCGGACTTTGAAGAATTAGGAAAGACCGACCCGTTCTATAAAGACCTTTCGGAAATTTGCAAAAAGCATAACGGAATCTGGTCGGCCGAAGCGGAAAAATACATTCTCGCAAACGCTAAAAAGATATAAATTGCGAAATCGCGCGGCGAAAAACGCTTGCGCCTTTTTGCGTTTTAAAGACGATATAATTTTATTCAAGGAGATTTTATATGGCAAATCCTGTACTTATGCCAAAGCAGGGCATTACGGTGGAAAGTTGTATTCTCACCAAGTGGAATGTTAAAGTCGGCGACACGGTTAAAGTCGGCGACGTGCTGTTTTCGTTTGAAACGGACAAGTCGTCCATCGACTACAACGCCGAAGCGGAAGGCGAAATTCTCGCACTCCTTTGTGAAGAAGGCGACGAAGTTCCCGTTCTTTCGCCCGTTGCCGTGATAGGTAAAAAAGGCGAAGATATTTCCGCATTTAAAGCGGGCGGCGAAGCGCCCAAAGCGGAAGAAGTGGCGGCAGCACCCGCCGCGCAGACGGCTGCGCCCGCGGCGAAAGTTATTCCCGCGGATATAAAGGCAACCCCCGTAAATATGCCGAAATCGGGCATCACGGTGGAAAGTTGTATTCTTACGAAAATCGGCGTTAAAGTCGGCGATAAAGTTAATAAGGGCGACAATATCTTTTCTTACGAAACGGATAAATCGTCTTTTGATTTGGAATCGGAAGCGGAAGGCGAAGTTCTCGCTATCTTCTTTGCGGAAGGCGACGAAGTGCCGGTAGGCGCTTGCGTTATGGCAATCGGCGAACACGGCGTGGACGCTTCGTGTTTTGCGCCGAACGGCAGCGCGCCCAAGGCTGAAGAAGTAAAAGCCGCCCCCGCGCCCGCAAAAGAGACCGCAGCCCCCGCAAAAGAGACTGCACCGTCTGCGGCTAAAACCGATAACGGCAGAATATTTGCGTCGCCGAGAGCAAAAAATTTAGCCGAAAAACTCGGCGTCGATTTATCGACCGCGACCCCAACAGGTCCTAACGGCAGAATTATAGAACGCGACGTCAGGGAAGCAAGCGTCAATCCGAAAACGGCAATCGCGCCCGCGAAAGAGACTGCGCTCGTTTCAAAGGCGGAAAGTGCGGACGTTAAGGCGTTTAAGGACGAAAAGATGTCCAACATCAGAAAGGTCATCGCAAAGAATATGGTGATGAGTTTATCTACGATGGCGCAACTTACGCATACGCTTTCTTTCGATTGCACGAACGTAATGGAATTCAGAAAATATTTAAAAGACAATGCGGAAAAACTCAAACTTCCGAATATCACCGTCAACAACATTATCGTTTTCGCGGTGTCGAGAGTGCTTAAAAACCACAGGGATTTGAACGCGAACTTAATAAACGGCGACACGATGCGTTACTTCGAACACACTAATATCGGTATCGCGACGGACACTCCGCGCGGACTTTTAGTGCCTACGCTTTTCGGCGCGGATTTAATGAGTTTATCGGAAATCGCCGCTAAATCCAAAAAATTATCTTCGGACGCGATAGACGGAAAACTTTCGCCCGACCTTTTAACCGGCGGCTCGTTTACGGTATCCAACGTCGGCACGATGGGAATAGAAAGTTTCACGCCGGTTGTTAATCCGCCGCAGACGGGAATCTTAGGCGTAAACACCTTGGAAACGCGCGTAAAACTCGGCAAGAACGGCGAAATTATCCCGTACACCGCTATGAGTTTGTCGCTCTCCTACGACCACAGGGCGCTTGACGGCGCGCCTGCGTCAAGGTTCTTAAAAGAACTCAAAGATTATCTCGAAAATTTCAGTTTCAACCTTTTGGCTGATTCTAAATGCATTTAATATAAGGAGAAAACGTGATGGAAATTTATGATTTAATAGTAATCGGCGGCGGCCCTGCCGGCTATCTTGCCGCAGAACGCGCGGGACACGCGGGACTTAAAACCATGGTCGTTGAAAAGAACGAGTTCGGCGGAGTTTGCTTAAACGAAGGCTGCGTTCCGAGTAAAACTTTTCTTAATTCGGCAAAAGTAGTCGACTACGCTAATCACGCCGCAAAGTACGGCGTTAAAGTGGACGGCAAGGCTACCGTTGACCAGAAGTTCGTTGTTGAAAGGAAGAACGGCGTAGTAAAAATGCTCGTATCGGGCATTAAAGCCGCACTTAAAAAGAACAAAGTCGTTATGAAATCCGCTACGGCGTTCATCGAAGGCAAGGACGTAAACGGCTATATCGTTAAAGCGGGCGAAGAAAAGTTTAGTGCTAAACGCCTTCTTATCGCAACGGGTTCTACGGCGGTAGTTCCGCCTATCCCCGGCGTAAAAGAAGGGGTTACGGCCGGATACGTTTTAACCAACAAGGAAGTACTTGATTTAACCGAACTTCCCAAAAACCTTGTTGTTATCGGCGGCGGCGTTATAGGCTTGGAACTTACGAGTTATTTCTCGTCTGTCGGCGTAAACGTTACCGTTATCGAAATGCTCGATAAAATCGCAGGGCCGACCGAAAAAGAAATTTCTTCGATATTGCAAAAATCGCTTGAAAGAAAGGGTGTTAAATTCAATCTCGGTTGTAAAGTCGTTGCGGTCGAAAAGGATGGCGTTGTGTTTGAAAGAGACGGAAAACAGGAAAAAGTTCCTGCGGATAAAGTCCTTTTATCTATCGGCAGACGTGCGGTTTCGGCAAATATCGGCTTAGAAAATATCGGCGTAAATATCGAACGCGGCGCTATCGTTACCGACGACAAGATGCAGACCAACGTCGCGAACGTATACGCGGCGGGCGACGTCAACGGCAAAATTATGCTTGCGCACACGGCATACCGCGAAGCGGAAGTCGCTATCAACAATATGCTCGGCAAAAAAGATATTATGCGCTATAACGTGATACCTTCCGTTATCTACACTAACCCCGAAGTCGGTTCTGTCGGCGACACGGAAGAAAGCGCGAAAGCAAGGGGGCTTGACGTTAAATGCGTGTCTATTCCGATGACTTATTCGGGCAGATACGTTGCTGAAAACACCGACCTTGACGGCATTTGCAAACTCGTTATAAACAAGGCGACGAACACGCTTATCGGCGCGCACATAATAGGTTCTTACGCGGGCGAATTCATCGTGGCAGTGTCTGCGATGGTAGACCTTGAAGTGGATATCGAGAATATCAAAAAACTCGTATTCCCGCACCCGACGGTATGCGAAATCGTGAGAGAAGCGATTTTCCAAGCGTAAAAAAAAGTTAAAAATTTTAAGGAGAAAAATATATATGTCTAAACAGTTATTCGTAGACCCCGTTGAACTACGTAAAAAGGGCAGTATCCACTTTGAAGATATTCCCGTAAACCAGTACAATAAGACCATCGAAGACGAGAAAAAGAACTTCTCGAAAGACGATTTTGTGAGAATCTTCAACGATATCGCGGTACTTCGCGAATTTGAAAGCATGATTAACTCCATCAAGATAAAGGGTGAATATCAAGGCTTTAAGCACACTTACCCCGGACCTGCGCACCTTTCTATGGGACAGGAAGCGGCGGCAGTCGGTCAGGCGTATAACCTTGACCTTGACGATATGACCTTCGGTTCGCACCGTAGCCACGGCGAAGTTTTAGCAAGGGGACTTGCGTCTATCCACAAACTTCCCGACGATAAACTCTATCAGATTATGAAAGACTTTATGGGCGGAGAAACGCTTGCTCCCGTCGAACAATTAAACAAAACGGGCAACGTTAAAGACCTTGCGGTAGACTTTTTGCTTTACGGCTTTATGAGTGAAATTTTCGCGCGCAGAACGGGCTTCCATAGAGGTATGGGCGGCTCTATGCACGTGTTCTTCTTGCCGTTCGGTATTTACCCCAACAACGCGATAGTCGGAGGCGCAGCACCTGTTGCTTTGGGCGCGGCGCTTTACAAAAAAATCAACGACAAAAAGGGTATAGTTATATCCAATGTCGGCGACGGCGCGGTAGGCTGCGGCGTCGTGTACGAATCTATGAACTTCGCGGCTATGGACCAGTACCGCACGCTTTGGGAAAAGAAAGGCGGACTTCCCATACTCTTTAACTTCTTCAACAACGACTACGGCATGGGCGGTCAGACGCGCGGCGAAACGATGGCGTACGACTTCCTTGCCCGTCTCGGCGCGGGCGTCGCTCCTTCGCAGTTATATTCTGAAAGAGTAGACGGCTTTAACCCGCTCGCGGTTATAGACGCAGTCGGCAGAAAGAAGAAACTGCTTTTAGAAGGCAAAGGTCCTGCAATGCTCGACGTGGTAACCTACCGTTACGGCGGACACTCTCCGTCCGACGCGATGAGTTACCGTACCATCGAAGAAGTCAATGCGTGGAAGGAATACGACCCGATTGTTACTTACAGAAAGGCACTCGTCGACGCGAAAGTGGAATCGGACGGTAAGTTCGACGACATCTTAAAGAGTATCGAAGAACGTATGCTTAAACTCTGCAAGTTGGCGGCAGACCCCGAAAAATCGCCGTATATCGACTTTAAGAAAGACCCCTATTATATCGAAAATCTTATGTTCAGCAACGGCGCTGTCGAAAAGATGGAAGACAGAAAACCCGACGTTAAAATGCCGATGGAAGAAAATCCGCGCGTTAAGCAGATAGCGGGTAAACTTCGTTATGCGTTCGACGAAAAGGGCAATAAAGTTTCCGATATGAAAGCGTACAATATCCGCGACGGCTTGTTCGAAGCGATTATCGACAGATATTATAAAGACCCGACGCTCGTTTCATACGGCGAAGACGTCCGTGACTGGGGCGGCGCGTTCGCGGTGTATAAAGGACTTACCGAAGCGCTCCCGTATCACAGACTGTTTAACTCGCCTATTTCCGAAGCGGCTATCGTATCGAGTGCGGTCGGTTACGGACTTTGCGGCGGCAGGGTAATAGTCGAACTTATGTATGCCGACTTTATGGGAAGAGCGGGCGACGAAATATTCAATCAACTCGCTAAATGGCAGGCTATGTCTTCAGGCATACTGAAAATGCCGGTAGTTCTCCGCGTTTCCGTCGGCAGTAAGTACGGCGCGCAGCACTCTCAGGACTGGGTTGCGCTTCCCGCACACGTTCCGGGGCTTAAAGTTTGCTTCCCCGCAACGCCTTACGACGCGAAAGGTCTTATGAACGCCGCGCTTAACGGTACTGACCCCGTTATCTTCTTTGAAAGCCAGAGAATTTACGGCAAAGGCGAAGAATTTAAGAAGGAAGGTGTTCCGACAGGTTATTATGAAATACCGCTCGGTGAACCCGACATTAAGAGAGTTGGTAAAGACGTTACCATTTTGACTATCGGCGCAACCCTTTATAAAGCGGTCGAAGCGGCTAAAATCCTTTCTGAAAAATACGGCGTGGAAGCGGAAATCATCGACGCAAGAAGCGTTGTTCCCTTCAACTACGACAAGGTTGTGGAAAGCGTTAAAAAGACGGGCAGAATTATTCTCGCGTCCGACGCTTGCGCAAGGGGTTCTATCCTTAACGACTTCGCTCGTAACATCACCGAACTTTGCTTCGATTACCTTGACGCTCCGCCCGTTGTTTGCGGCGCGCACAACTGGATTACTCCTCCGCACGAATTTGACGAAGAATTCTTCCCGCAGGCAAGTTGGATAATCGACTTTATCAATGACAAGATGCTCCCGTTAAAAGGACACGTGTCTACTGTCAACACTTCCGATGCGGAAATGCTCCGTACGGCAAAGAAAGGCGTTTAATTTCAGCGATAAGCCCCGCCCTTTTCGGGCGGGGCTTAAAAAACTATGGAAAAATTTTTATTTTTAACTCACGACTATATAGACCCATATTTCAATCTTGCCTCAGAAGAATATTTTTTGCGGCATAGAGACGAGTATTTTATTTACCTGTGGCGGAACGCCCCCGCGGTTATCGTCGGTGTGAACCAGAACGCTTTGCAGGAAGTAAATCTCGATTATACCGCTTCGCACGATATTAAGGTCGTTCGTCGGCAAACGGGCGGCGGGGCAGTCTATCACGACTTAAATAATCTTTGTTACACCGTCATCGCGCCGTATAATGAAAACGAAGACAATTACAGGCGTTTTACCGCGCCCGTTATCGAATACTTAAATTCTTTGGGTGTAAAAGCAAAGTTTTCGGGCAGAAACGATATAGTGATAGACGGTAAGAAAATTTCAGGCAACGCGCAAACTGTGTTCGGCGGCAGAATAATGCACCACGGAACTTTGCTCTTTGACACCGATATGACGGCGCTTGAAAAGGCACTTAAACCCAACAAACTTAAAATAGAAAGCAAGGGCATTAAGTCCGTCCGCGCGAGAGTTACAAATATCAAACAATATCTTCCGAATACCACCGTTTCGGACTTTAAAAACGGGCTGTCAAGGTATTTTAAAAAGTCTTGCGAAGAATATTTGTTAACGGCGGAAGATATCGCCGAGATAAATAAACTCGTAAAGGAAAAATATTCGCTTTACGAGTGGAACGTCGGACGCTCGCCGAAAGGCAGGAATAAATTTGAACGCAAGTTCCCGTTCGGGATTTTCACGTTTAATTTCGATACGGCGGACGGCAATATCGTGAACGCCGAAATTACGGGCGACTTTTTCTCTTTCCGCGATATAAAAGAGTTCGCGGCGACGTTAAACGGCGTAAGGTTTATTAAAAGCGAAGTTTATGCGGCGTTTAACAAAATCGGCGAATATATAAAAGGCGCAAACGCGCAAGAAATTGTCGACGGGATATTTTCGTAATTACTTTTGCCCGCTAAAATTTACGTTTACGCTATAAGTCAGATTTTCAAGAAAATTATCTTTATATACGTGATAATAAGAGTAGTGCTTTCGGTACAACTCTTTTTTTATATCCAAAAAGTCGCAACCCGTCGTAATTTCGGTGCGGATTAGGTCTTCTATGCGAGTTTTAAGTTCACGTTCGGCACTTTCTTCTACGTAATAGGGTAGCGTCAGATTTTTAATATAGTCAATATCGCTGTATTCGCCGTTCCTGTCGCTTATCTTAGCGTAAATATCGACGTTGACGGTGAAGTTTATTCCGCTTTCCGATACGGAAACTTTTCTTGAAGCCTTGCAGGAAAACACCGTGAGAAGAAAGTTTTCTGTCTTTACGCCAACCTTTACGTCTTTAAGTTCAAAAGTTGTGTTTGAAAAGTCTTTCGTAAGCGAGTTAAAAGCAAGCGTTAAATCTTCGTCAAGTTCGCCAACCTTTACGCCGCGAAGAAATAAAGCCGTAGTATTTGCGTTAAAGATTGCGTCGCCTTTTGCGCCGCCGCTTTCGCTGCTTCCGCCGCCTGAACCGCCCGACCCACTTTCGCCGCCCGAAAAACCTTCCGCCGACGTCTTTTCGTTTTCGGATTTTTGAGAAACGACTTTAACAAGCGGCATTATAGATGAACCTGCGTCCGAATAGTAGCCCGTGCAGAAACTTTTTACGTCCGCTACCGCTACGTCGCGGTTAAGTCCCGCGTTTTTTAATAGTATCTTTTGAAGCGCAAAAGACGAAATGTTGTCAAGCGGGGTGGCGAGTTTTAATAGTTCCGCGCCTTCCTTTTCCGCCATAATTATAAGCGCGGTGTCCTGTACGCGGAGAGTTTTAGAAAAATAATCGAGAATTTTTATGAGATTATAATCGGTAAATTCACCGCCGACGACTATTAAATTACAAAAGCACAGTTGCGGAAACCAGCCCGAAGTGTCGCCTATATTTTTTATCGCCGCGCCGACAGTCGCGCCCTTTCCCGAAATCTGCGCGCGCTGGTTTTCGGTGTTGGTGTCGGTGGCTTCGGGAACGGCTATTTGCGCCGTTATCTTGTATTCGCCGTTTTCGGATAAGTCCACGGCGACGGCGGTGATAATCGCCGTTTTTTCGATATCTATTAGTCCGAAGTCGTTTGAAAAGAAAAGTAAAAACACCAACCCTAAAAGTGCGAAAACGAGTTTAATTTCCTTGAACCGCATAATTTAACTCCTTTTTTCCGCAAAGTTTAAGTATTATCGCCATGATTATCGGGAAGATTGTGCCAAGCGTTATGAAATATCCGCTTGCTATATTTATTATAAAGTTTTCTATGCTGTTAAAGTATTCGCCGAAGAAAAGTAAAAGTATAACGGGCGGCAAAATTGCGATAATCGCCGCGAGCCACCGCTTAATATTAAAAAGCCTTTCGGTCAGTTCGCAAGCAAAGTAAAACGGCAGAGAAAGTGCGAAAATCGACGTAAATAAAAGCGAGAAAATCGCCACGAAATCAAATCTTTCCATATTGTTTATCGCCGTCGTGTACTTTGAAAGTTCGGTAAGCGCGAATTTTTGACGGAAGGCGATAGACGTAAAGGTTCCGTAAAAAATAATTGTAAAACTCAGGACGATAAGCGACGAAACGGCAACCGAGATTAAAATTTTAAGCCCGTCTTTTTTGCCTTTAACGTAGTTTCCGACAAAAAAGAGAAAGTACGCACCGTCACTGAACCACCCGCAGGAAGAGTACGCGCCAAGCGCGACTTTTTTTATGCCGTGCGCACCTATGGGAAGAACCGCAAGAACGTCCGTATCCGACACGGATAGCGCGAAAGTAAAAGCGTAGCCTATCACCGAGACGATAAAAACTCCGTCGGCAATCCTTCCTATAACGCGCAGTTTTTTAGCGCAGATGAAAAATATCGCAAAAAACACGGGCATAAACGTAAAAAGGCTTGGCGAAGTCATATAAAGCGTGAGTTCAACGTAGTCCTTTTCTTCGTTTAACGGTATCACGGTTTTCAAAAGAAAAAAGATAATGTAAAACGCCATGACCGCTTTTGCAAACGCCTTTCCGACCCTTTTTTCAATAAGCGTAAAGAAGTCGGCGTCCTCGTCTTTAAGACAAAAATAGAGTACTGCTATGGTAAAAATGTCCGATAGTGCGTTAATAAGCACCGAAATCCAAAGGTCTTCGCCGCAAATGCCGGCTATTAAACTCGGCATCATAAAGAACTTTACTACGGGTAACAGCGCGATATAAAAAAAGCAAATTTGTCGGGGTTTAAGAGTTTTTATCATTTTTCTATCCGCCTTTTATTAGCGTTTTTAAGTGAGAGCGGGCGTATGGACTGTTCAATCATAAACCCCTTGTAAATGCCGTCCTTTAAGTCTTTTGTAATAAGCGGCGAAAATGGTGCAAGCAGCGGCGTCTTATAGTTTTCAAAAGACACGAGATAGGTAAGCAAAAACGCCGACGAAATCAAAAGTCCGAACGCGCCGAACGAACCGCCGATAACAAGTAGCAGCAGTCTTATAAGCGAAAAGGTCTGTATGAGTTCCGGCACGGTGTAAAGGCAAATTCCGGACAGGGCGATTATCATTAAGGCGGGCGCAGAAATTATCCCCGCGTTTACTGCCGTTTCGCCGAGTACCAAGCCACCGACGATAGAGACTACCATACCGACGTAACGCGGCATCCTTACGCTTGCTTCGTTTAAAATTTCAAATATAAGCAGGGTGAAAAACATCTCGAAACTCGGCGATAAAGGTATGCCTTTTATGCTGTTTACGATAGTCAGCAAAAAGGAAAGCGGTATATATTGTAGGTGAAACAGTTGCGCGGCGACGTAAAACGCGGGAAGATACAGCGATAAAATTATCGCAAAAAGCCTTATTAATCTTGCAAGAGTAGCGCTGTATGACGAGTTGTAATAGTCGCTTGGACTTTGGAAATCTTCTATCAAAAGATAGGGCACGGTGAGTGCGATGGGAGAACCGTCGACTAAAATCGCCACCCTGCCTTCTAAAATTTTCGCGGCAAGAATATCGGGTTTTTCAGTGTTGCCTATCTGCTTAAAAAGCGAAGTCTTGTGTTCGCCCAAAAATTTCGAGATATACGAAGAATCCAAAATAGCGTCGATATTGATGTGCTTTATCTTTTCGGTAAGCGTATTTACTAATTTTTCGTCGGCGATACCGTTTATAAAGCAAACGGCTACCTGCGTTGCGGAAAATTTTCCGACGGAGAGATACTTAAAACAAAGGTCAGGGGAAACGAGTTTTCGGCGCATTAAACTTACGTTTACCGCAAGGCTTTCTACAAACCCTTCTCGCGGACCTTTTATTACCGTCGAAGTCGGGGGTTCGGCGATGGTGCGCTTGTCGAATTTTTTCAGTCCGAACAAAAACGCCTTGTTTATGCCTTCGACAAACAGCGCGGACACGCCCGAAACGATTTTTTGCGCAGTCTCGTTTATGTCGGATGAAGTTGCCGTTTCGGGGCTTAAAATGGTTTTAGATAGCGTTTTTTCGCTTATATTTCCCTTTAACGCCGCAAGCGGGCGGATAATAAGCGTGCCAAGCGCTTCTTTATCCGCGACGTCCGAAGCAAAAACGAGACAGCCTTTTTTATTTCCCGCCTTTACTTCTTTGAATTTTACGTCGTCGCTTTCAAGCATTTTTTTAAGCGCGGCTATATTTTTTTGTAGATTATCGGAAATTTTCATACTTTTTGCGATTATGTCCGCAAAATGAAAAAATATACTTTATATAAGAAAAAAGGGAGCGAAGCCCCCTTTTAAAGAATTATTTTTCTTTGATTAAGTTTTGCGCCGATAGCAATATCATCTCCGCCGCAGCCAGAATTTCCGCATCGGAAACGTCGTCTTTCGCGGCTTTTTTGAGTAAAGAGATTATGTCGGTTTTAGCCGTCGCCCTGTCGGTGGTTTCAAGATTATTTAAAATATTAACTATTTCGGCATATTCCGCGCCCGCGTTTTTTACGCAGATATTTTCCGCAACGCCCTGAACCAGCATTAAAAGCGGGTTTTGGAGCATATCGCCGCAAAGAAGTTTGCGAACGCCCACGGACATTACCATGCCGAAAGAGTACGCCACAAGTCCGCTATAAAACACTTCTTTTGTGAATCTGAATTTACCGCTTGCGATAAGTTCCGAAATAAACGCGCCCAAAAGTCCGATAACAAGCGGCAGATAGTTCACGATAAATTTCGGGATTTTCGCGCTGAATTTTTTAAGCAGAAAATCCGAAACGGCAACGAGTACCGACACGACCGAAATTTTTACCCCTAATTCTTCAAGACCGATATATTGTAATACGTTCATATTGCACCTGCCTTTTACTTAGAAGTCAAAAAAACATTTATCTTTTTGGTATTGACTTATTCTGTCGTAGAAAGCATGACGACTTAAATAATAAAATTTTTCGATAGTCGTTTAATTGTCTCCTTTAATTTATTCCAAACGCCGAAAGTATTGTAAAGCAAGTTATCCCGTATGTAAATACCTTTATGACGGTAAAGTGTACTAGCCGTCAAGAATATTCGGCGTACTTTGAAAGTAAAATGTTTAATAAACCTAAAAAGGGGACTTTTATGTTTGAATTTATTGCGTTTTTACTTGGAAAACTTACTTTTTTTGCGGGCAGCGTGATGGGAAATAATTCCTTTCCGAAGCCCTTAAATTCCGAAGAAGAAGCGGAAGCCATAAAACAGATGCGCGCGGGTGACAGGACAGCGCGGGATAAACTTATTACGCACAATATGCGACTTGTCGCGCATATCGCCAAAAAATACTCGGCAAATGCCGATGCCGACGACCTTATTTCGGTTGGCAGTATAGGGCTTATTAAGGCGGTTGATACTTACCGCGAAGACAGAAACACCGTGCTTGCGACTTTTGCCGCGCGGTGCATTGAAAACGAAATACTAATGCTTCTTAGGGCAAGCAAAAAGTACAAAAACGACGTGTCTCTTTCCGACCCCGTCGGCACGGATAAAGATGGCAACGAACTGACCCTTCTCGACCTTTTGACGGAGAAGGACGACGAAGTTTTTGCCGAAGTCGACAGAAGTATCAAGCGCGATAAACTTATAAAATTCTTAAAGGAAACGCTATCGGACAGAGAGTACACCGTGCTGTGTTTAAGGTACGGCTTAAAAGACGAACGCGCCTACCCGCAGCGCGAAGTGGCGAAATTTTTGAAAATTTCCCGTTCATACATATCGCGCATAGAGAAAAAGGCGATAGAAAAATTAAAGCGCGCCGTCAAAAAAGGGCAATTCGATTGCTAAAAAAACATAATTGTGATATTATAATTAGGTAATAATTTTATCTTCGGAGCACTTTTATGGAAAATAAAATCGCCGTTCTTGCGATAATCGTAAACGATTTTCAAGCGGTCGAAACGGTAAATTCGCTTTTGCACGAATTCCGTGAATACGTTGTCGGCAGGATGGGTATTCCGTACAGACTTAAAAACGTCAACATCATAAGCGTTGTCTTAGACGCGCCCGCCGAAAAAATAAACAGCCTGTCGGGTAAACTCGGTATGATAAGCGGCGTTTCAAGCAAAGTGCTGACGGCAAAGTAATTATGTTTACATTTATAAGCGGCGCGACGGGGGGGCTAGGTAAGGCTTACGCCGAATATTGCGCTAAATCAGGCTACGACCTTTTTTTGACCGCGAGAAGTGAAGAACGGCTTTCCGCTTTAAAGGACGCTATTTCAGCAAAATATAATGTTAATATCGAATATTTCCCTTGTCAACTTACGGACGACGCTTCGCGGAAAGAATTGATAGCGCATATAGAAGAAAAGGGTTTTAAGTTCGACAGAATAATAAACGTTGCCGGTGTGGACACGCAAAAGGCGTTTATAAACTATACGCAGGAAAAAGTATTGTTTCAGATACGCGTAAACTGCGAAGCGACGCTAATGCTTACCCACGGACTACTTAAAAACAGGGCGGAAAAAACCGAAGTTTTAACAGTCGGCAGTATGTCGGGCGTGTCGCCTATGCCGTATTTTGCGATATACTCTGCGTCGAAAGCGTTTTTAGCGTCCTTTTTTACATCGCTTCACTACGAACTGAAAAAAGACGGGGTAAAGGTAACGACCGTGCTTCCCGGTGGCATACCGACCCGCCCCGATATTATAGAAGAGATAAAAAAACAGGGGCTTGGCGGAAAACTTTCTTCGCACCCTGCGGAATTTGTGGTAAAAAAATCGCTTAAAGCGGTAAAAAAGAATAAAATAATCTGCGTGCCGGGGGCGTTCAACAAATTTTTATACTGTATGATGAAAATCGCGCCGAAAAGGATAGTGCTTAGTTTTATAGCAAAGCGGTGGGTCAATCACGGCAAAGACGCGTTTTAAGGGGGATACAAATGAGTTTAGCGGACAAGATTTTTATTGAAAATTGCAACGATATAATGAATAACGGCGTGTGGGACACGAACCTTACCGTTCGCCCCAAGTGGCTTGACGGCACGCCCGCGCATACCGTAAAAAAATTCGGGATAGTCAATAGATACGACCTTCAAAAAGAATTCCCGATACTTACTTTAAGAAGAACGGCGTTTAAGTCGGCGATTGACGAAATTTTATGGATTTGGCAGAAAAAGTCCAACAATATTCACGACCTTAAAAGCCATATCTGGGACAGTTGGGCGGACGAAACAGGTTCTATCGGCAAGGCGTACGGCTATCAACTCGGCGTAAAACACAAATATAAAGAAGGCGAGTTCGACCAGGTGGACAGGGTGCTTTATGACCTTAAAAATAACCCCGCGTCCCGTAGAATTATGACGAATATCTATACTTTTGCAGATTTATCCGAAATGCACCTATACCCTTGCGCCTATTCTATGACCTTTAACGTTTCAGGCGATACGTTAAACGGCATACTTAACCAAAGAAGTAACGACGTGGCGGTTGCGAATAACTGGAACGTCGTACAGTATGCGGTGCTGATGCATATGTTCGCGCAGGTTTCGGGCTTAAAAGCGGGGGAACTCGTGCACGTTATTGCCGACGCGCACCTTTACGACAGGCATATTCCCGTCGTGAAAAAGATGCTTACTAACCCTGAGTATCCCGCGCCCAAGTTTATTATGAATAAGGATATAAAAGATTTTTACGAGTTTACGGTGGACGATTTTGCCTTAGAGAATTACGAGTATAATAAAATAGACGATAAATTCGAGGTGGCAGTTTAATGAAAGCGATAGTTGCGGTCGATAAAAAGTGGGGCATAGGCAAAAAGAACGACCTTTTGTTTTCCCTTCCCGAAGATATGAAATATTTCCGCGAAAAAACCTTTAATAAAGTTGTGGTTATGGGGTCTAACACCTTAAAGTCCTTTCCGAACGGCAAGCCGCTTAAAAACAGAACTAATATCGTGCTGTTTCCCGGCGGCGAAAAGCGGGAAGACTGTATCGTTGTGGATAGTCTTAACGAGTTATCGAAAGAGTTAAAAAAGTACCCCGCGGACGACGTGTTTATAATCGGCGGCGCGATGTTTTATAAAACAATGTTGCCGTTTTGTTCCGAAGTACTTGTTACGAAAGTGAACGCCGACGGACACGCGGAAGTTTTCTATGAAAACCTTGACGAGAAAAAAGAGTGGAAGTGCGTGTCGGTATCCGAACCGATTTTAACCAACGGCTACGAGATACGCTTTACCGTGTATAAAAATTCGGACGTAAAAGAGTTTTAATAATATGATTCCTAAAAAATATCCACCTTCACAGCAGGCGGATATTTTTTAGTGGATAAATACTTGACAAAACGCATATAATGTATTACAATTGTATTACAAAAAAGGGGGGGCGAGATATGAGTATTTCTATGAGAGTAAGCGAGAAAGAGCGTAAACTTATAAAGCAATTTGCCGAACTTTACGGTATGAATACGTCAGAGTATATCCGTAAGGTGGTTTTAGAACGTATCGAAGACGAATTTGACCTGAAAGCGTATGAAAAAGCGGAAGCGGAGTTTTTGAAAAATCCTAAAACTTATACATTGCAAGAGGTTATAGACAGTTATGGGGAAGACGTATAAGGTAGAGTTTACAGAAAGGGCAAAAAAGCAGTTGCATAAACTCGACCGTCAACGTTTTTTAATATTAACGAATTGGATAGCGAAGAATTTAAGCGATTGTGAAAACCCGAGATTACACGGCAAGGCGTTAACGGCAAATCACGCGGGGAAATGGCGTTATAGGGTAGGCGATTATAGGATATTGGCAAAGATAGACGATAACAGGATAATAATATTCGTGTTAGAAGTCGGGCATAGACGTGAAATTTATGATTAAAACCAACTATCCACCCACAAAGCGGGTGGATAGTTGGTTTTTAAATCAACGTTTCTGAAATTAACATATAAGACGGTAAATAAGACGTCTTGTCGGGTGCTTTTTTTGTAAAAACTTTGCTATCTTCCGCTAAAATTTCTTCAAGCAAGCAATTTAAATCTAAAAGTGCAAACACCGTGGCGTCCTTTTCGGTTTTGCCGATATTTAGATAGTAATCGTAAACGGCGTTTAACGGTTTTTGTTTATAAAAACCGTTATCGCAAAATATCGTATCTAAGGAAAACCAACGGTCATAATAAATTTGGTCGTAAAACTCAGCGCAAAAATTCATAACCGCGTTTTTTAAATAGTTTTTTAAGTCTTCTGTTTCCTTTGGCGAAATAATAGCGGCAATTTTACTTGTGTCTTTACAATTTATTATCATAACGGCTTTGTCGGCGCGGAAAATAAAAATGCGGCAACCGAAATCGCCGCACCGAAAAACGCAAATCCCGATTGTCGCTCAACAAAACCAAAAAGGACTATTATCACTAATTGGAGGAACTTGCGCTTTTACTAAATTCACAATTAGTGTTGGTTAAAAAACCAAAATTATCCTTTTAAAAAGAAAATGCTGATACTTCTCCTATTAAGTTTTGTTGAGCAAAAATATGATATCACGTATTTACAAAGTTGTCAAGTGCATTAAAAGTTTATTGCGCGGCTTTTTCCCATATATAATCGCGGAAAGTGTCGGTAAGATATTTTGCCGCCGTTGACGGGTCAGAAAGCGCCGCCTGCGGCAATTCGTCGCCGCTTGTCATTACGCTGTAATATCTCCAACCCGACGCGTCTTCAAAGCGGACGGTTTTTAATTTTTCGCAAGTTATAAAGGCGTTGGCATTTATGCGCGTAACGCTTTTAGGTATTGTTATCTCTTCAAGCGCTTTGCAACTGTCGAACGCCCCGTCTTCGATTATTCGTAATTTTTCTGGCAGACAAACGCTTTTAAGATTTATGCAAAAATAAAAGGTTTCCGCACTCAGTTTTTCCACGTTTTTGCCAAAATTTACCCGTTCTAAATCGTAGCAAAAAGCAAATGCGTAAATATCTACGTCTTTAACGCTGTCGGGAATAGTAAATTGCTTTACGTTCACGCAATCCGAATATCCTTTCTTTTTTATCTCCCGCACGCTGTCGGGAATAGTAAGCGATAAACCCTTATAGTCTTCAAAAGCGTGTTCTCCTATGACGGTGATTTGCGGTTCTTCAAAGATAATTTCCGCGTTTACGCCCGAAAACGCAAACTCGCCTATCGTCGTAACGTTTTTCCCAAGCGTTATTTTCTCAATTACGCCGCAGTTATAAAACGCCCCGTAGGGGATATGCGTGTCTTCTACGCCCGTAATATATACTTCTTTTAACGCCATAGGAATACTGTAATAAACAAGTTCTACGTCGTGCGACAGGTCTGTATGATAAAATTGCATAGTTCTTTCGCCGCCGCTGTATTCCGCTTTTCCGAATATATATCCGAAATTATAATCGTTCGCACTCCTTTTTTTCATATGCCTTTCGCCCGTAAACGGCAAAGTTATCCTAGATAGCCCCGCGCACTCGCTTAAAATTCCGTACCCGATTTTTTCTACGGTTTTCGGCACGGTAAGGCTACGCAGGTTTTTATTGCCGCGAAATGCGTATTCCTTTATTTCCGTAACGGCTAAGCCTTCTATATAACTCGGAATAACCACTTCCGTTTCTTCGGATTGCAGCCCCGTTATCGTTATTTTTCCGTTAAGTTTTTCATAAGAGAAATTGTCGGCGGTAGTTTCTTGCGCGTCTTTTTTCCCCGTTTCATAGTAGCGCGTCATACCGCCGTTATTTGTACAGCCGACGCTGGTTAAAGCGGTAAATAAAAGCATTACCGCCGCTAAAATTATAAGTTTTTTCATACAAAAAGTATCCGTAGATTGCCGAAAAATATGAGTTTTTAAGGTTATTTTAAGGTTTTTTCAATTATTTTTTAAGTTTTGTCGGATATAATTAAGCCATAAAAATAAAAAGGGGAAAACTTTTATGAAAAGATTTTTAGCATTATTACTTATTGTTTGTTTAGCGTTAACGGCGGCACTTTCGGTAGCGTGTAATTATACCGAAACGCCTGTTTCGCCGACCGATACGGGCGAAACAAAAATCGAATACACTACCGCCGAGCAGTCTGTTGTAGACGCCGCGGCTTACGATTTTACCGCTTTAAAAGCCGATACGGCAATTCCCGAAGACGCAACGAACGTTGAAGCGAGTAGCAATAAAGTTTCTTTAACGGGCGGTAATTACGTGTTGTCGGGCGAGTATACTAAGGGCATAACCATTACAGCCGAAAAAGACGTGCATATTTACTTAAACGGTGCGACGATAACAAATGCAGGTAAAAAAGCGTTGACAATCGAAAAGGGCGACACGGAAAATGATGTTTCAATTATAATTACGATAGTAGACGGCACGGTAAACGAGATATCGAACACGGAAAGCAAAAACGCGTTCGATTCGGCAATTCCCGTCTTTATTAACGGAAGTGGCACGCTTAACGTTTCGAGTACGGGCAACAACGCTATTAAAGTCGATAGCGCGCTTAAAGTCGTCGACGCGACTATAAACGTAGCAAATTCCGCTAAAAACGCGATTTCTGCGTATAGTTTTGCGGCGAAAGATTGTACTATAAACGTTTTATCGGCGGCAAAAGACGGTATTCACGCCGAAATGGACGACGCTGTTACCGCTTGGACGGTAGACGACGGCTACGTCGTACTGCTTAACGTAAATTATACGGCAAACGTACAGGGCGACGGCGTACAGACGGACACTTTCGTATATATCGACGGCGGAACTTATGATATAACCACAACCGCGAGTTTCGTTTCTTATACCGAGTGGGCGGCAAATCCCGACGAGTACGATTTAGAAGCGGACGACTTTAAATATGCTAAAAGCGGCGACGCTTTTAACAAAAAGTCTTCGAAAACGATAACTTCGAGTACTGTTAAAAGTCTTTACGCGATGGAACAGAGCGCGAAAGGTATTAAAGTCGGCGAAATTGATTACGACCTTGACGGCACGGAATATACGGTAGAAAACGGAAATTATTATATAATAATCGCAAGCGGAACGTTTAATATTAATTCAGATGACGACGCCGTTCACGCCAACAGCGGCAATATAACGATTTCGGGCGGCACGTTTACTATCGCCACGCTTGACGACGGCATTTGCGCAGACCTTTTGGCGAAGATAGGAGGCGGCGCGATAACCGTAAATAAATGTTTCGAAGGTATAGAAGGCGGCTACGTCGAAATAACGGGCGGAACTATAAGCCTTACCTGTACCGACGACGGCATAAACGCCGCGTCAGACGATTTCAATAACGAGTATATAAAAATCAGCGGCGGCACTATAACGGTAAACACCGAAGGCGACGGGATAGACAGCAACGGTTCGGCAACGATTTCGGGCGGCACGGTGTACGTGTTTGGGCCAACATCGGGCGGCAATTCCGCGCTTGACAGCGAAAGTACGGTAAATATTACGGGCGGCACGGTTGTTGCGGTAAGCAAAGAAGCGATGGACAGGATAACGTCAAACGTTCCTTACGTCAGCGCGACGAACGTAAGTGTAAGTAGCGGCGCTACTTTAAGCATTAACGGCATGTTCGGCGTAGAACTGCCGAAAGCGTACAGCGGCGCGACCATAATAGTTTGTTCCGAAAATATGACGGCAAATACCGCTTACACCCTTAACTATGGCACAAAAAGCGTAAGTCTTACCGCGAAAACGGGTTCGACAGGCGGTATGGGCGGCGGCATGGGCGGTTTCGGCGGCGGTCCTAAATTCAGATAAAATACCTTTAAATTAAATACAAGTTTTATTCATTTATTTAACTTCCTGATAGCGCCCCGAGAGAATTTTCTCTCGGGGCGCGGCTTTATTTTAAATGAAAAAATTTAAAAAATCAGGTCATAAACCTATTGAAAAAGGTAAATGCGATGATAAAATGCGGTTGAATTTCGGGGGAATTATGCGGGAAGTTTTAGAACGGATTCTACTTATCGAAGCGGAACAAAAGCGCCGCGCGGCAAATAATTTTCTTGCCGAGTACAATACGGGCGAAAAAAAACACTTAAAACAACTTGCTTTTCATAAATGTCCCAAGAAAAACCGCTGGGTGTTCGGGGGAAACAGAAGCGGCAAAACCGAGTGCGGCGCTGTCGAAACCGTCTATATGGCGCGGGGTAATCATCCGTACCGCGACAACATTAAAGATACTTTCGGGTGGGTGGTGTCGCTGTCGCGTGAAGTGCAAAGAGACGTTGCGCAGGCAAAGATTCTTCACTACCTTAATCCCGCCTGGATTGCCGATATAACTATGGTTTCGGGCAAGAAGGAAAGTCCCGAATACGGCGTTATTGACCAGATTATGGTGAAAAACGTTTTCGGCGGCGTTTCCGTTATAGGGTTTAAATCGTGCGACCAGGGCAGGGAAAAATTTCAGGGAAGTTCCCTTAATTACGTGTGGTTCGACGAAGAACCCCCAAAGGACGTTTACGACGAGTGCCGTATGCGTGTAATAGATAAAAACGGCGATATTTTCGGTACGATGACGCCATTAAAGGGGCTTACCTTCGTTTACGAAGAAATATACCTTAACCCTACTAATTCGCCGGATATCTGGTGCGAATTTATGGAGTGGGCGGATAACCCGTATCTGCCCGAAGAAGAAATTAAGGCTTTATCCGAAACGCTTTCAAAAGAACAGTTGGAGTCGAGAAGGTTCGGGCGGTTTAAGGCAAACGGCGGGCTTGTGTACCCTGAGTTCGATGAAAATATTCACGTTATCGAACCGTTTAACGTGCCTCACGACTGGTACGACAATATTTCCATTGACCCCGGGCTTAAAAACCCGCTGTCCTGCCATTTTTATGCGGTGGACTTCGACGGCACGGTGTACGTGATAGCCGAACATTTTGAAGCGGAACAAACCGTTTCTTATCACGCGGACAAAATAAAAGAGATTTGCGCGCGGCTTAACTGGGGCAAAGATAATAACGGGAATATTCGCGCGCTTATAGATTCCGCGGCTAACCAAAAGACGCTTTCCGCAATGAAAAGCGTGTCGGAACTCTTTTACGAACAGGGCATAAACGTCAATCCGAACGTAAATAAAGACCTTTTCAGCGGTATTGCGCGCGTTAAACAGTATCTTAAACCAGCAAGCGGCAGTCCTAAACTTTATATTTTTTCCACCTGCGTTAACCTTATACGGGAACTTAAAAGTTACCGCTGGGGCACGGGGGATAACGACGCCCCTAAAAAAGTCGACGACCACGCTTTGGACGAACTTCGATACTATATTATGACTAAGCCCGAAAATTCCGCTCCGAAAAAAACCAAAACTATCATAGAAAAAGACAAGGAACGACTTTTCAGGATGATTTTAAATGAAAGAAAAAGATAAGAACGTGATTGACGGAGATATAAATTCGGCACTCATTAAAAAGGCTCTCGGCTTTGACGCCAAGGAAGTCGTGGAAGAGTACGCATTGAACGATGAAGGAGAAGTTAAACTTTCCAAAAAGAAAATAACTACAAAGTGCGTTCCGCCCGACGTTTCGGCGCTTAAAATGCTGTTGGAACGGGATTGCCCGCTTTCCGCTCTTTCCGACGAAGAGTTGGAGACTGAAAAAACGAGACTGCTTGAAATTTTACGTCAATCGGAAAAAAAGAACAAGGAGAAAAAAATTGCAAAAAGAAAAGAAACTCGTAAAACCCAAAAATCGGGATAAATTTTACGAAGAACTCGTTAAAAGCGTTGAAGCCGACTTTGAAATGCGGCGAAAAATGCGCTTAAAACTCGAACGGCAGTGGGAACTGAATATGAACTTTCTCGTCGGCAATCAATACTGCGATATAAACTCGCGGGGCGAGATTGTAAGTAAAAACGGCGAGTTTTTCTGGCAGGAACGGGAAGTTTACAATCATATCGCGCCCATAGTGGAAACCCGCCTTGCAAAATTTGCGGATATTTCGCCCGTCATAGGCGTTCGCCCTAAAACCGACGACGACAGCGACGTTAAGGGCGCGAACCTTTCCGCGAAACTTTTAACGTCGGTGTTCGATAAAAACGACCTTATGTCCGTCGTGCATAGCGTGGCGGTGTGGAGCGAGACCTGCGGCACGGGCTTTTACAAGGTGGTATGGGACAACTGCGGCGGCGCAAGCGTCGGCAGCGTCAACGGCGAAGAAGTATTTGAAGGCGAAGCGGAGATTATACCCGTGTCGCCCTTCGAGATATTCCCCGATAACCTATACGCGGAAAATTTAGAAGGTACGAAAAGTCTAATTCACGCGAAAGCCGTACCCGTTTCCGAGATAAAGGCTAAATACGGCGTAGCGCTTATCGGCGAAAAAGTCGGCGTGTTTAACCTTACGGGCGCGGGGAAGTGCGATAGTTTCGGCGACGTTAAAACTACGATTGACGACGCCGCGATAGTCATCGAAAAATACGAACTTCCGACCGAAGAGTTTCCTAGCGGGAGACTTATTACCGTTGCGGGCGGAAAACTTCTTTACTACGGCGAACTGCCGTACAAAAACGGCAAAAACGGCACGCGCGGCTATCCGTTTATTAAACAGGAGTGCATAAAGATTGCGGGCAACTTTTTCGGGCTGTCGGTGATTGAAAGGCTTATTCCCGTGCAAAGGGCGTATAACGCCGTCAAAAACCGCAAGCAGGAGTTTTTAAACAGGCTTTCGATGGGCGTTATGACCGTTGAAGACGGTTCTATCGACGTCGACGACCTTGCCGAAGAAGGTTTATCGCCCGGAAAAATTCTCGTGTACCGTCAGGGCGGCAAAGCACCGGAACTTATGGGCGGGTTTACTATGCCCGACGAGTTTTCGCAGGAAGAAGAAAACCTGATAAACGAGTTCGTGCGCATAAGCGGCGTGTCGGACATAACTTCTTCGACGTCTAAATCTTTGGTTTCAAGCGGTACTGCGCTTGAAATACTTATTGAACAGGACAACGCGCGTATGGTCGTACATGCGGAAATTATCAGAAACTGCGTCGTAGAATTAGCAAGACAGGTAATAAGACTTTACGCGCAGTTTACCGCGGGACTTCGCGCCGTTATGCTTACCGATAAGTACGATAAACTTCGCACTTATTACGTGGATAGGGCGGCGCTTTGTTCGGACGACGTGTTTTTAGAGAACGAAAACGAACTTTTATACAGCCGCCGTCAAAAACGCGACGCGCTTATGAACGTATATACTAGCGGGCTTTTAGGCGACGAAAACGGCGAAATTCGCCCCGCGATAAAGGAAAAACTGCTTGCCTTATTCGGCTTTAAAGACCTTGATTACCGAAAGGGAATATCGAGACTTCAAGAAGAAAAGGCGCAAAGCGAAAACGATATTATACGTAAAAGCGGACTTTCTATCGAAGAGATAGACGACGACGGAATTCATATAGACGAACACGAAAGATATATTTTAAGCGAATACGGCGAACTTACGCCCGACGAAAAACAAAGATTATTCGCGCACATAAGGGCGCACAAGGAAAGATTAAATAAAATTAAAGGAGAAAACGTATGAACGAAAACTTAAATGAACAAACGGAAGCGGCATCGCAAATTGCGGAGGCAAATAAGGTTGGCGGCGAAGAGCCTTCCGTCTCATTAGGCAAGTTTAAAGACGTGAACGCGTTGCTTAGCGCTTACAATTCTTTGCAGGCTGAATTTACCAAACGCTGTCAGCGTATAAAGGAGTTGGAGGCAAGCGCCGCCGTCGACAAGGTTTCCCCGACGGAACAATCGGTAAAACCCGAAAATCAGACTTTAAGTATAACCGAAGAAGAAAAAGAAAATTTTATCAAAGGCTACTTAAAAGAGATTATGGGCGCTAAAAGCAAGGCAATAGTTATGGACGGCTTGGGAACGGGGATAACAACTCCCGTAAATAAACCCAGGACGGTAGAGGAGGCGGGTAAACTCGCCAAAGAATTACTCGCAAAATAAAATTAAAAAAGAGGGAAAACAATGGCAGTTAATTTAACCAACGCGGACAACGCGCTTAAATCCTATTATCTTGAAGCGGTGTCCGAACAACTCAACAACAACGTAAACCCGTTTCTCGCGCAGATAAGAAAAACCAGCGAGAACGTATGGGGCAAAGAAGTAAAACAACTTGCTATTCACGGGCTTAACGGCGGTATCGGTGCAGGTACGGAAGACGGCAATTTGCCGACAGCAAGGGGCAACAAATACGCGCAGTTTACTTCGACCTTAAAAAACCTTTACGGCACGATAGAAATTTCCGACAAGGCTATCCGCGCGTCCGAAAACAATTCGGGAGCGTTCGTGTCGCTTTTAAATCAGGAAATGGACGGGCTTTTGAAGTCGTCTTCGTTTAATCTCGGCAGAATGCTTTTCGGCGACGGTTCGGGCGTGCTTGCCGAAGTGGTAGAAGTGGGCGATAACAACGTGTTCGAACTCGACACCGTCAGCCCCTTTATGGAAGGTATGATTATCGATTTCAGAACGGAAGAAGGCGAACCTATCGAAGGCGCTACCGCAAGAGAAGTCATCGAAGTCAACAGATTAGCGCATAAAATCAAAGTCAGCGGCACAACGCTTACCGACGAAACCGTTCCCGAAGCATCCATTATCTCTGTACACGGTTCTTACGGCAACGAAATTACCGGACTTGACGCAATATTCAGCGACAGAGTTTCTACGCTTTACGGCGTGGACAAGGCGTCAAACCCCTGGATGAAACCGCGCATAAAATCTCAGGCGGGCGCTATTACCGAAACGGCTATTCAGAACGTTTTGGATTCCATAGAAGAAGCGGGCGGCGAACCTGCAAACCTTATCATCACGAGTTTCGGCGTACGCCGCGCGTTTATCAATCTGTTGTCGCAGAACAAACGCACGGTAGACACTATGGAACTTGCCGGCGGCTTTAAGGCACTTTCTTATAACGGTATACCCGTGGTTGCGGACAGGTTCTGCCCCGCAAGCACTATGTACATCTTAAACACCAAAGATTTCGTACTCAACGAACTTTGCGATTGGCAATGGCTTACGGGCGACGACGGAAAGGTTCTCCGTCAAGTACCAGGAAAACCGGTTTATACCGCTACGCTCGTCAAGTACGCGGAACTTATCTGCGCACGTCCTTACGCTCAGGGTATGATTAAGAGTATCACCGAAGCGTAATTAAAAATTTCAACACACTTAAAGCGCCGAGCAAAGTTTTCTGCTCGGCGCTTTAACGAACAGGGGGAATAAATGACAATTAAAGACATTATTAAAACGGCGGCGGTGTACTTAAACCTTACCGACGTTATCTCTTATCTGGACGGAACGGACGCCACCCCTTCTTCCATAACGCTTTCTAAAACCGATTTACTTACAAGACTGTCAAATCTTACGATTTCGGAACTTGCCGCGTCCTACGTGCCGATTACTTTTTCAGAAACGGTTACGGCAGCGGATGGCAAAATTGCGTTTAGCGGTCTTACTCACAACCTAACGCGTATTTTATCCGTCAAAAACGAATTCAATCACGACGCGGAATTTAAAATTTATCCGGAATATATCAAGGTTTTCGGCGGAAGATACACCATAGAATACGAGTATGCACCCGCAAATTACGGGCTTACCGACGCTGTCGGCTTTAACGGCAAGATTACGGCGGCATTACTCGGCTACGGCGTCGCGGCGGAGTTTTGCGTGACGGAAGGCAGGTTTGAAGAAGCGGTTTTGTGGCGCAAACGCTATACCCACGGCGTAGAACGCGTGGCGCTTCCAAAAAGCGCCGCGATAAAAGGCAGGTGCTGGTTATGAACGGCTTTGACAGGGTTTCGTATAAAACCCACGTTTTTAAGCGCGATTTTACCGACGAAATAAAGACCGTTAATCAATTAACTCTTACGCGAACTTCTATCGCCACGGCCGGAACTTCGCCCGTCAAGTTTTATCATTGTAACGGCGATACCTACGGATACAGTACCGACAAAAAGATAAGAAAAATTGTAGGAAGCGAGTACGTTTTTCAGAATTTTACGTCAAACGTCGTGCCGCTTATACTTCCCGTAATAGTAAACGGAGAGAAAAAGGTAATGTTCGTAAGCGACGAAACGGCAAAAATCGACGAAGAGACCGTCAGCGGCGTGCCTTACGGCAGTTCGGGCGTTTTTTTTGCCGGCAGATTATTTATCGCCGACGGCAATAAACTGAAATATTCGGCGGAATTCGATTTCGTTAATTTTTCCGTCGGGCTTGACATCGGCGGGTTTATAGAACTCGATAAAGATGCAGGCGAAATTCTGTACCTTTCTAAAAACGGAGACGATTTGTACGTTATTGCGGAACACGCGATTTTTTCGCTTTCGCCTTACGGCAAGCCGTACGAATTTAAGTTGGAACGGATACCGACTTTCGGGCTTTCTATCGTTAAAAACAGCGTGTTCGGTGAAAACGGAGTTATCGGGTTTTTAAACGGGAAAGATTTTTGTATGCTTTCTTATGGCAAGGTGAAGTTTGTAAGCAATACGATGAACGCCGCTGGAACTTTTACCATGGGTGTTGCGGACGGTTATAACGGGCTTTACGTTTTGCCTTTCACCGTAAACAGAGTTAATTACGTGTTTGCCTACGACTTCGGATTAAAGAAAGAAGTTGTAGAACAGTTAACGGGCTGTTCCGTGTCGGGCGAATACGTGGCAAAAAATACGGATATAAGGTTTTACCGAACATCTATAAGCACCGCTACGGTAGCGGTTTCCGCCACCTATAACGGCGAATACGACTTCGGGTCTTGCGCGAAAAAATCCGTATGCAAAATAGAAGCGCACATTACGGGAAGTGCGGAAATCGTCGTTTCTGGCGAAGGGGTTTTCCGCGCCGCGCTTACCGAAAAGTGTAACCGCACGTCTTGTTACGTGCACGGGCGTATTTTTAATATAGGCTTTGAAAACGCGAGTGAAAACTTTAAAATCAACAAACTCGTCATATATTACGTAATTCACGGGGAGTAAAAAAATGACTTTTAACACACCGACTACAAAAAATGAGATGTATGAAATATTACAGCAGATTTTCTATTATTACAGAATACGGCGGGAAGCAAGCCCCGACGTTTCGCTTAACGATTTGTCGCTTACCCGTTTGAGCGTTCCGCTTGTAACCGACTCTCAGCGCGCTACCAAGGCGCAAACGGCGCTTCGTGCCGCGCAGGCGGAAAAAGTTCTTAATTATAAAAAGAAAATAAGCGACGAAATATTTGAACTCGACGTTAAAATTTCAACTTACGCAACGCAAAAGACCGCCGCGGAAAACGCCGCCAGACTGTCTTACGCCGCCGCGGAAGAAAAAGCCGAGCGCGAAGCGATAAAGCGCGGTATTGCGGAAAGCAGCGCGGTTATAGACAGAATAGCCGATATTCAGACAGCGCTTGCTTCGGAACTTACGGCAATCGACGCCGAGTACGACGAAAAAATCGCCACGGCGTCTGCGCGAAAAAGCAGATTAGAGACAGACCTTGTCGGCGCGGACACTTACTATTCGGACGTGTTCAGTTACGAAGTCGCCGCCGAAAAAGACCGTCTTAAAGCGGAAGAAGAAAAGTTAAAGCGCGAAATTTTCAAATACAACAACGGGCTTGACGAAAAGGAACAGCGTGCGGCGAACAGCAAGTTAAGCACCGAACGTTCGTTAGAACTTAAACGTATCGATATTTCCGTCAATGCTTTTACCAAAGACCAACTTGTCGAGATGGGGTATTATACCGACGCTATTAACTGCGTTTGCGCCTATTTCGACACTTTAAGCGCGCTTACCGCTTACCAGCAGATAGCGCACGACACTAAGGTTGCAATCTACTTGGACGATTACTATTCTAACGTCGTGTATATGTATAAAACTCTTGCCAACGCTTAAAAACTTAAAGCCCCGAAACGGCGGATAAAAACGCAGCTTTCGGGGCTTTACTTATTTTTATAATTGTGTTACAATATAAGCGTTTATGAGTAAAAAGATATTGATAGGAAACGTCGCGATAGGCGGCGGGGAAAAAATTGCCGTTCAATCGATGGCGACTTTTAAAACTTGTACGGACGATGCCGTGCGTCAGGCGGTGGAACTTGAAAACGCGGGATGCGAAATCTTGCGCTTTTCGGTTTTGGACGAAGACGACGCGGCGGCTTTTTCCGCTATAAAAAAAGCGGTTAAAATGCCGCTTGTTGCGGATATTCATTTCGATTATAAACTCGCGCTGAAATCAATCGACGGCGGTGCGGACAAAATCCGCATTAATCCCGGCAATATCGGGGGGGAGCAGAACGTTCAAAAAGTCGCTAGCGCTGCAAAAGCGAACGGTATTCCCATAAGGGTCGGTTCAAACACGGGCAGTATCGACAAGGAATTTTTGAATAAATACGGCAAAAACGAAGTTTCTCTTGCCGAAAGCGCGTTAAAACAGGTCGCTATTTTGGAAAAATACGGCGTGCAGGATATTGTTGTGTCGGTCAAAGCGTCAAGCGTGCCCTTAACCGTCAAAGCGTACGAATACATAGCGGCAAAAACCGATTATCCTTTGCATCTCGGCGTTACCGAAGCGGGGACGGAATTTAACGGAGTGATAAAAAACTCCGCCGCACTCGGCGCGCTGTTACTTCGTGGTATAGGCGACACTGTAAGGATAAGTCTTTCCGCACCGCCCGTAAAAGAAGTTGTGGCGGCAAAAGCGCTTCTTTCCGCATTAGAACTTAGAACGGGTGCAAATCTTGTCGCTTGTCCGACCTGCGGCAGATGCGAGTGGGATTGTATGGATTTTGCGGCAAAAACCGAAAAGTATATTTCTGGCATAAATAAACCCATAAAAGTCGCGGTTATGGGTTGTGTAGTCAACGGCCCCGGCGAAGCGGCGGACGCGGACGTCGGCGTTGCGGGCGCAAAGGGCGGATGCGTTATCTTTTCGCACGGAAAGATACTTAAAACCGTTAAACGGGAAGATTTAGAGAAGGAATTTTTTGCGGAGATAGATAAATGTATACTGTAAAAAACAGCGCGGAATTTTTATCTGCCGTAACAGATTTGGACGAAAGACTTAAAAATTTAAAACTCAGTTCCGTCGAAGTGGATAAAAACCAAAATTCCGTCGTATATAATTTTATTTGCGATAAGGCGATAGACGCCGAACTTAAAGAAAAAATTCTGGACGTTTGCGAAAAGAACACCGCGAGAATTTTTTCAAGCGTAGCGGTTAATGTTTCTAAAATCGTCTCGAACGGCGATTTGGTAAATCAGGCGATATATAAATTTTTAAAGGATAATTATCCGTCGGTTTCGATATTTTTAGACCCCGGCGACGTAAGTTCGGTTTCGGAAGGAAATCTGGTAAAGTATAAACTGCGCCTAACGAAAGACGGCGCGGAATACGTTATAAAAAACGGCGCGATAAAAAGTTTAAACGAGTTTTTGTCCAAACACTTCTGTTCGGAATTTGTGGGCAGTACCGAAATTAAGCCCGAAAATCTCTCGGTCAATCTTTTATCCGAAGAAGTGTTTGCGGGCGAACTCGAAAAGATAGAGTATCGCACGATAAAGATTAAAGAGTTTACGGTGATTGACGACGTGTCTCTCGGAACGAACGCCGTTTACATAGAAGATTTGACTGACGGCCCGCACGTCGTTGCGGGTAAAATTACCGAAATTTCCGAGCGCGAGACTAAGAACGGCAAGCCGTTTTTCATTATTTATATCGACGATACGACGGGGCTTGTCGGCGGCGTGTATTTCAGCAAGAAAAACACCTACGATAAGATAAAAAAATTACAGGCGGGGGACGCGATAATCGCGCGCGGCACGCTTGGCGAGTATAACGGCAGAAGAAGTTTTACCTTCGACAAGATTAACGCCTGCGTTTTTCCCGAAGACTTTGTTAAAGTATCGAAGCGTAAAAAGACGACGCCGAGAAACTATAAACTTATCTTTCCCGAAAAGGCGACTTCGGTTAAGGCGAACACGGTGTTCGATTATAACGCCGTTCTGCCGGAAGAATTGACGAATAAGACCTACGTGGTGTTTGACTTTGAAACGACGGGCGTGGATTTTATGAATAACGGCATAACGGAAATAGGCGCGGTAAAGATTGAAGGCGGAAAGATTACCGAACAGTTTACGACTCTCGTTAAGCCAGACTATCCTATACTGCCCGATAACGTCGCAATCACGGGTATAACGCCCGAAATGGTGGCTAACTCTCCCAAGATTGAAGAAGTGTTGCCCGATTTTCTTAAATTTATAGAGTACAGCGTGATAGTCGCGCATAACGCCGCTTTCGATACGAGTTTTTTACGGCGGTTTGCGGGCGAGAACGATTACGACGTGAATAACGCTGTGATGGATACACTTGAAATGTCGAGAAGACTTTTGCCGCAACTTCGCCATCATGATTTGCAGACTATTGCCGACTATTTTAATATAGCCTTTCATCATCACAGGGCGCTGTCCGACGCGTACGCGACCGCGGAGGCCTTTATCGAACTTATGAAACTTAAATATAAAAATAAACCGTAAATTTAAGGGAATTTCTTTAAAAAGTTTAAAATTGTCGGTAAAACGACCTTAAAAGCCTTGCCTTAGCAGGGCTTTTATGTTAAAATGTTAAGGCTAAAAAATTCACACCCGAACGCTTTTTGCTTTCGTGTTGCGGTAAAAACTTTAACCCGCCGCAATGTCAGGCAAATAAAACGGGCTTCGGGGAGGAAAAACGGAGGAATTATTATGGCGGTTATCACAATGAAGCAACTCCTTGAAACGGGGGTTCACTTCGGACACCAGACAAGACGCTGGAATCCGAAAATGAAGAAGTACATTTACGGCGAAAGAAACGGTATTCATATCGTTAACTTAGAGCAGACCGTAGAACTCATCGAAAACGACGCGTATCCTTTCGTCGTCGAACAGGTGAAAGCGGGAAAGCGCGTGCTTTTCGTCGGTACTAAAAAACAGGCGCAGGACGCCGTTAAAGAAGAAGCCGAAAGATGCGGCGAGTTCTACATTAATTCCAGATGGCTCGGCGGCACTCTCACCAACTTCAAGACCATAAGGTCGAGAATCGACAGGCTTAACAAACTCAACAATATGGAAAAGATGGGCGAGTTCGACCTTCTTCCCAAGAAAGAAGTTATGAAACTCAAAGCCGAAAGGGATAAACTTGAAACCAATCTCGGCGGTATCAAAGAAATGCGTTCTCTTCCCGGCGTTATGTTTATCGTCGACCCCGATCAGGAAGACATCGCGGTAGAAGAAGCGCGTAAACTCGGTATTCCGGTTGTGGCTATCACCGATACCAACTGCGACCCCGATTTAATCGACCACGTTATTCCCGGAAACGACGACGCTATCCGTGCGGTAAAACTTATCGCTTCGGTAATTGCTGACGCGGTTTTAGAAGCAAAACAGGGCGAAGATTTCGTTAAGGAAGCGGCGGAAGAAACTTCCGAAGAAGCGGAAGATATTACGGAAGAAACCGTAGAAGAAAAACCCGCCGAATAATCGGATTATAAACTATTAAGGGAGATAAAAATTATGTTTACAGGAAGCGACGTAATTGCGCTCCGCCAGAAGACGGGCGCGGGTGTACTCGATTGTAAAAAAGCGCTGACCGAAACGGACGGCGATATGGAAAAGGCGGTAGACTATTTAAGAGAAAAGGGCATCGCAAAGGCTGCTAAAAAGGCTTCGCGTATCGCCGCGGAAGGCATAGTCGCCGCGAAAATTGAAGGCAACAAGGGCGTTCTCGTTGAAGTCAACTGCGAAACCGACTTCGTTGCAAACGGCGATAAATACCGTGAATTCGTTGCGGGTGTTGCCGATTACGTTATTAAAAACGACGTAAAAGACGCAGACGCGCTTATCGAAGCGAAAAAGGACGAAACGATAGAAGCGACCGCGACTATCGGTGAAAAGATTGCTATTCGCCGTTTCGTAAAATACGAAACCAAAAGCGGCATTATCGAAAGTTATATTCATATGGGCGGCAAGGTCGGCGTCTTAGTTGAAATCGACGGCTGCACTTGTGAAAAGGCTCACGAACTCGCGCACGACGTAGCGCTTCAAATCGCCGCGGCAAAACCGCTTTACTTAAATGCAAGCGAAGTTCCCGCGGAAGTTTTGGAACACGAAAAAGAAATCTTAAAAGCGCAGGCGTTAAACGAAGGCAAGCCCGCGGCAATCATCGACAGGATGGTTGAAGGCAGAGTTAAAAAGTATTACGACGAATTCTGCTTAGTAAATCAGGCGTTCATTAAAGACCCCTCTATTACCATCGAAAAACTCGTGGCGGCGGTCGGCAAAGAAATGGGCAAGACCTTGACGATAAAAAGATTTACCCGTTTCGAAATGGGCGAAGGCTTGGAAAAGAGAAACGAAGACTTTGCTGCGGAAGTAGAAGCGCAGATGAAAAAATAACCGTTAAAAAGGTTGAAACGCCGAATTTAGATAAATTCGGCGTTTTTCTTTTACTAATTTGTTTTTTGCATAGACAAAACAGTTAAAATATTATATAATATATAAGGTTAATTAAGATTAAACTTTTTAGCCGTAAAAAGGAGATAAAACATGCAAAACGCAAAGTACAAAAGGGTAATTATAAAACTTTCGGGCGAAGCGCTCGCGGGCGACAACGACCACGGCATAGACGAAAAAACGCTTAATAAAGTCGTAGACCAGATTATCGCGGTAAAAAATTTGGGCGTTCAGGTAGGCATAATCGTCGGCGGCGGCAACTTCTGGCGCGGCAGACAGGGCAGAGAAATGGACAGAACGACCGCAGACCATATGGGCATGCTTGCGACGGTTATCAACGCGCTTGCAATTCAGGACGCGTTAGAGAGAAAGAATATCCCGACGAGAGTGCAAACTGCACTTACCATTACCCGCGTTGCAGAACCTTATATTTTAAGAAAGGCTATGTCGCACCTATCAAAAGGCAGAATAGTTATATTCGCTTGCGGAACGGGTAATCCTTACTTTACGACCGATACGGCGGCGGCGCTTCGCGCGGCGGAAATAGGCGCGGAAGTATTACTTCTTGCCAAAAACGTCGACGGCATCTACGATTCCGACCCCAAGGAAAATAAAGACGCCAAAAAACTTAAAACCGTCGATTATAAAGACTTTATCGCTAAGGGCTTACGCGCTATGGATACGACGGCAATCACTATCTGTATGGAAAACGATATCCCCGTGCTTGCTTTCGGGTTGTTTGAAGAAAACGCTCTTCTTCGCGCGGTAACGGGCGAAGATATAGGCACGCTTATAAAATAAACTTTAAGGAGAACAGTATTATGTCGATAGAAAACGAACAGTTTGAAATGCTGATGATGGAAACTATGGAAAAGACCGATAAAACCGTTTCGGTTTTAAACGGCGAATACGTAACTATAAGGGCGGGCAGGGCAAATCCGCATATACTCGATAAAGTACTTGTCGATTATTACGGCACGCCTACGCCTATAAATCAAGTGGGCAATATGTCCGTTCAGGACGGAAGATGTCTAGTCATCGCCCCTTGGGACGCGTCTATGCTGAAAGTCATCGAAAAGCAGTTGCTTGCGGAAAATCTCGGCATCACGCCTTCTAACGACGGCAAGGTGATAAGGCTTGTATTCCCCGCGCTTACCGAAGAACGCCGCAGAGAAATCGTTAAACAGATAAAGAAAATGGCGGAAGACGCGAAAGTCGCCGTCAGAAACGTCCGCAGAGATATGATGGACGCGCTTAAAAAGATGAAAAACAACAAGGAACTTTCGGAAGACGAACACGCCGTTTGTGAAAAGGACGTCGATAAAGTTATCACCGAAGCAATCGAGAAAATAGATAAACTTTCCGTCGATAAAGAAAAGGAAGTAATGAGCGTATAATGGAAACGTCTAAAATCCCGTCGCATGTCGGTATAATAATGGACGGTAACGGACGTTGGGCACTCCTTCGCGGCGAAAAGCGTTCTTACGGGCATAGAGCAGGCACGGCTAACGTAGAGAAAATTACTGAACACGCTTTCAAGTTGGGCATAAAGACGCTGTCATTATATGCGTTTTCTTCGGAAAACTGGGCGCGCCCAAAAGAAGAAGTCGACGAACTTATGCGGCTTTTGGAAACGTATTTTAAAAAGTTTCTTAAAAAAGTGGAAAAGGAAAAACTTCGCATCAACGTTATGGGCGATACGAGTGTGCTGTCCGCTAAACTTCAAAAAATTATCAACAAAGCGGTGGAAACTACGCGCGCTAACGACGTCGGGGTTATAAACATAGGTCTAAATTACGGCGGGCGACAGGAAATCGTTTACGCTGTCAATAAACTTTTAAAAGAGAACAAGGAAATAACCGTCGAAAATATTTCCGAAAACTTGTATTCGGCGGAGTTCGGCGAACCCGATTTGATAATCCGTACGGGCGGGGAAATCAGATTGTCTAACTTTATGCTTTATCAGGGCGCGTACTCGGAACTGTATTTTACCGACGTGTTGTGGCCGGACTTTGACGAAAAGGAACTCGATAAAGCGATAGACGCATTTTCTAAACGTCATCGGCGCTTTGGCAAAGTAGAAGAAAGTTAAGGGAATAAAAATGTTAAAACGGACTATAACGGGCGCAATTTACGTAGCGATTATTACGGGGTTTTTCTTTTTAAGAAACTACGTGGATTTTCGCCTTTTCGATATTCTGACATTTATTTTTTGCGCCGTCGGCACTTTTGAAGTGGCGCGCGCGATAAAATCCCGTTTATATAGCGGTAATTTTGCGCTTTCATTGATTTTCGGCGCTTTATACGTGCCGCTTTTTTGCGTTTTTGAATATCTTACTGCCTTTCGGGGCGCGTACGCCTGTCTTATTTTTGCAGGAATTTCAGTAATTTATCAGGCAGTGCTTACCGTTATAAAAAAGTCGGATTTTAGCGGCTTTAAGGTAAACGTTTTGCCGTTTTTGTACCCTTCCGTTTTGCTTTTGACACTTCTTGCGGCAAACGGGCTTAAAAGCGGATTTATATGCTTGTTACTGATATTTGTAATTTCGCCTTGCTCCGATACTTTTGCATATCTTGTCGGTATGATTTATAACAAAATTCGCAAGGGCAAAGCGAAAAAAATGTGCCCGCGCCTTTCGCCTAAAAAAACTTGGGCAGGCGCAATCGGCGGAATTTTCGGCGGCGTTATCGGCGCGATAGTTATATATTTTATCGTGGATAAAACGGACTTACTTGCGGTTGCCAAAATAAACGTGTTTTTAGCGTTTATCATTATCGGCGCGGTGGCGAGTGTGCTGACAGAAATAGGCGACCTTTTCGAAAGTTATATTAAAAGAAAAGTCGGCATAAAAGATATGGGAAAAATTATGCCCGGGCACGGCGGCGTTATGGATAGAATAGACGGTATGAGTTTTGCCGCCGTCTTTATATATTTTATGTTTATATTGTTATTGTAGGGTTTACTATGAAAAAAATCGCGGTTATAGGGAGTACGGGTTCTATCGGTGTGCAAACGTTAAACGTTTGTCGCCGCTATCCCGATGAGTTTAAAATCGTATCACTTGCGGCGGGTAAAAACGCCGCTCTTTTTTCCGAACAGGTAAAAGAATTTCGCCCGAAAGTCGCGACTATTTCCGCGCCTTTCGACGGTATTGCAGAGTTAGAAAAGTATTCCCAAATTTCGGTGGGCGAAACGGCGTTTAAGGACGCGATAGTAATAGATGCGGACGTTATCGTAATAGCACTCGTTGGATTTACGGGGATAATCGCGGTACTTGACGCCATCGAAAAGGGTAAAGATATCGCGCTTGCGAATAAGGAAAGTCTTGTCGTCGGCGGCGATATCGTAATGAAAAAAGCGCGCGAAAAAGGGGTAAAAATTGTGCCGATAGACAGCGAACACTCGGCTATCTGGCAGGCACTCGGTTTTGATTTTAATCACCCGTTCAATAAAATCATACTTACGGCGTCGGGCGGGGCGTTCCGCGACAAGACGCGAGAAGAATTAAAAACCGTAACGGCGGCGGACGCGCTTAAACACCCCAACTGGGCGATGGGTGCGAAAATTACCGTGGACTGCGCGACACTTGTCAATAAAGCCTTTGAAGTTATCGAAGCAAAATGGCTATATAGCGCGCCTTTTAGTAAGATAGACGTCATAATTCATAGGGAAAGTATCATACACTCTATGGTAGAACACGTGGACGGCTCTGTTATTGCGCAAATGGGCTACCCCACAATGGAATTGCCTATTCAGATAGCGCTGTCATACCCAAAGCGGCTAAATCCCGTAACGGAGAGTTTAAATTTTTCAAAAATAGCCAAACTAACATTTAGCGAACTCGATGAAACGCGCTTTCCCGCTTTCCGCGAAGTGGTAAACGCAGGTATTAAAGGCGGCGGTTATCCAGCCGTTGCGAACGGTGCAAACGACGCACTCGTTAAACTTTTTCTTGAAAACAAGATTAGTTTTAACGATATTTACGCGGGGATTTCGGGTGCGCTTTCGGCATATCGCGGCGAATATTTCGGCGACTTTGAAAGTTTAAAGTCTGCCAACGACTTTGCCGCGCGGCAAGTTAAAGAGAAATTCGGAGTGTAATGAGTTTTTTATATTTAGCGTCTTTCGGCGAAGCGGCGACTTACGCGCTGTACATTTTGATAGCGATTTTAATGCTGCTTTTGATGATTACCGTTCACGAAGCGGGGCATTATTTTGCAGGTAAGATTTTCGGTTTCGGTATCGAAGAATTTTCGATAGGTTTCGGGCCGAAAATTTTTTCTAAGAAAAAGAAAAACAGCGAAATTTTTTCGGTGCGGGCAATTCCGCTAGGGGGATATTGCGCGTTTTGCGGCGAAGACAAAGACGCGGACGACGAAAACGCTTTCAACAACAAAAAACCGTGGCAAAGGATAATCGTGCTTATCGCGGGCGCGCTTATGAACTATCTTACCGCAATACTCGTTATCGCGCTTATGTTCGGATTATACGGACACTCCGCTATAATGGCATACGAAACGTCGGGCGAAAATCCTTACGGCGCGGAGTATTCTTTGCAGGAAAGGGACGTTATCATAAAGGCGAACGGTAAAACTGTGTATTTAATCACCGACCTTATGAACGCCGTCGGCGGCAAAAAGGCGGGCGAAGACGTTGACTTTTACCTACTCAGAAACGGTGAGTTTAAAACCGTCAAAATTAAACTAGCATCAGACGCGGAATTTAAAAATTTAGAAGATTTAGACGCGCTTTCCCGTGCGCTCGGCATATATTATTCCGTAGACGAAGGCGGAAACGCGGTCAGCGGATTCAGAACGACGGGCATAAAATTCGGATTTTTTGCGACGATTGGACGAAGTTTCGAGTACTCTTTTAAACTTGCTGGTACGGTGTTTACGGTGTTCCGTCAACTTTTTACCGGGATGCTCGGCATCAATTCTTTGGGCGGCACTTTTACTACGATAACCGTTGCGGCAAACGCGATAAAGGCGGGCGGACTGTGGAGTTTACTGAATATCACGGCGTTTATCGGCGTCAATCTTGCGGTATTCAATTTAATTCCTTTTCCCGCGCTTGACGGCGCGCGCGTGGTATTTACGCTTATAGAGTGGGTGCGCGGAAAGCCTATAAGCCGCAAAGCGGAAGGAATAATCCATACGGTTGGCTTTATTCTGATTTTGGCGTTTGCGCTTTTGATAGATTTACAACGCTGTTTTTAAAATATAATCAAAAATAATAAACCGTATAAAAAATAAAAATAAAAAAAATTGTCAAAATCTTATACGTTTTTAACCGTTTTGTGGTAAAATGTGTTTGAAATTCGTTAAAGGAGAAAACTTATGGCAATTAAAAACGCATATTTACTTGACCTTCTGGAAAGAACCAAGAAGAGAAATCCGGGCGAACCCGAATTTATTCAAGCGGTAACCGAAGTGTTTACTTCCTTAGAACCCGTCATCGAAAAGAGACAGGATTTAGTCGACGCGGGCGTTTTAGAAAGACTTGTCGAACCTGAAAGACAGATTATTTTCAGAGTTCCGTGGGTAGACGACAACGGCAAAACGCAAGTAAACAGGGGTTTCAGAATCCAGTTCAACTCCGCTATCGGACCTTATAAGGGCGGTATCAGACTTCACCCGTCCGTGTATCTCGGAATAATTAAATTCTTGGGCTTTGAACAGGTGTTTAAGAACAGTCTTACCACGCTTCCTATGGGCGGCGCGAAAGGCGGTTCGGACTTCGACCCTAAGGGCAAATCCGACGGCGAAATAATGAGATTCTGCCAGAGTTTTATGACCGAACTTTGCAAATATATCGGCGCTGACTGCGACGTTCCCGCAGGGGATATCGGCACGGGCGCGAGAGAAATAGGCTATATGTTCGGGCAGTATAAGAGAATAAGAAACGAGTGGGTCGGCGTTTTGACCGGTAAAGGTCTTACTTACGGCGGTTCGCTTGCAAGAACGGAAGCGACGGGCTTCGGACTTTGCTATTTCACAAAAGAAATGCTTGCGGCAAACGGTATGAGTTTCGGCGGCGAAACCGTGCTTATATCGGGTTCGGGCAACGTTGCAATCTATGCGTGCGTAAAGGCGCAGTCCTACGGCGCGAAAGTCGTCGCGATGAGCGACAGCAACGGCTATATCTACGATAAAAACGGTATCGACATTACGGCTGTTAAGGAAATCAAAGAAGTTAAGCGCGGCAGAATTAAAGATTATCTCAACTATCATAAGGACGCCGAATATCACGAAGGTTGCAAAGGCATCTGGACAATTCCGTGCGACATCGCGCTTCCTTGCGCAACGCAGAACGAAATCGACGGCGAAAGCGCGGCTATCCTTGTTAAAAACGGTTGTAAAGTCGTATCCGAAGGCGCGAATATGCCTTCTACCCCCGAAGCAATCGATACCTACCTTGCTAACGGCTTATTGTATGGACCTGCTAAGGCGGCTAACGCGGGCGGCGTTGCGACGAGCGGCTTAGAAATGAGCCAGAACTCGATAAGATATTCCTGGACTTTTGAAGAAGTCGACGAAAAACTTCACAATATTATGAAGAGTATTTTCAAGGCTTGCGACGACGCTGCGAAAGAGTACGGTATGCCCGGCAACTATATGGCAGGTGCTAACATTGCGGGCTTCTTGAAAGTGGCGGAAGCGATGAAAGCGCAAGGCAACGTATAATACAGGCGACACAAAATCATTTTAATAAAGACGGCGCGGACAAACTTGTCCGCGCCGTAAAATATTTTAAATTTCAATTTTCTAATACAATAATTTCAATATCAAATTCAAACAATGAAGGAACGGTATATTGTATTGCTTTAATGTAAGCGTCAAGTTTATTAGCCGCGTCGTTAGCGTTATAATCAAAATAAGAAATTGTGAGTGTCATAGCATTTGAATATGTTACAATGAAGTCAGTAGATATATGGCCATTTTCACTATATTTATTTAAATATATTTCATTTGCTTTGTCGATACAAACAGGTGCAGTAATATAATTGCAAATGGTGTCAAAATACGCATATAAGTAGTTAGTACTTGTGACTTGATTCACCGGTGAATTATTAATGTTGATATTAAACGTAATAGATTTGCTTTGTGAACAAAAGGGCGAATCCCAAACAGCGATTTCATTGTTTTTATAATGCCAATATTTGTCTTTCGTTGTAGGTTCTGTTTCACTATAGTAATATATTGTAGCGAAATTAAATGCCGACGTATTATATCCTGAATTGTTTAATAATGTCGTCCATTCTGTTTTTGTCCCTTTGTAATAAATAATTGCTAAATTGCTACAATCGTGAAACTTGTAACTACTAAAATTTTTTAAGTTTTTTGGAACAAGTATAGAATTAAGTGTGTTACAAAGGAAAAACGCGCTATCTTCTATTTCTATGATAGAATCTGGTAAAATTATGCTTTCAACTTGAATACAATAAGAAAATGCCTTTGTTTTTATTGTATAAATGTATTTGCCGTTGTATTTAGAAGGTATTTTTACGATATTATCAGTGCCCTTATAATTTGTGATTGCATATCCGTTACCTGTTTCTTCAAACACAAAATCATTTACCGATGTCTCTTTAACAGTTTCATTACACGCAGTAAAGCTTATCGTGCACAATATACAAAGCATACATAAAATGAAAAATGTTACAATTTTTTTAGTCATAAAAGACCTCATTTAAAAATAAAATGTGCGCCGTTAAAGACGCACATACAAAAACGCGTCTCCAACGTCGCCAAACAACTTTTTTCCCAAAACAAGAGAGTAAAAAGCGGAACGCGTCCTTGCCTAAAAAGGCAAAAACTCTCCTGTTTTTGAAAAATAAATTTAGTTGTTTGGCGAGTTTTATTATACAATAAACATTATAAAATGTCAAATACAAAATAAGACAATTCCGCCGCGGGCAACAGTCCGCGGCGGAATAAAACTTAAAACCGAATTATTTTACTTTATAACTCTGACCTTAATTATGTCGTTAAGTGCAGCGATATGGTCAACGGTTTCCTGCGGAATTTCCGCGTCCGTGTCAAGAAGAGTTACCGCGTAATCGCCCTTAGACTGGTTAGTCATATTTGCTATGTTTATTCCTTCCGCACCGACCTTGCCCGTTATCTGCGCCAAAATGTTGTTGACGTTTTTATGCAAAATAACAAGTCTTGCAGTCGCCGAACGGGGCATAGAACAGGACGGATAGTTGACAGAGTTTACTATATTTCCGTTCTCGATATAGTCGATAAGTTCTCTTGCCGCCATAACCGCGCAGTTATCTTCCGCTTCGGGCGTGGACGCGCCGAGATGGGGAAGACAAATTACGTTTTCTACGTCTAAAAGTTCGTCCGACGGGAAGTCCACGATATAACGCGCAACCTTTCCCGACTCCGTCGCCTTAATAATGTCTGTGTTATTTACGAGTTCGCCGCGCGCGCAGTTTATAATTACAACGTTATCTTTCATTTTACGGATATTGCCCGCATTGATAAAGTCTTTATTCTGTGCGGCTATATAGGGTATATGAATAGTTATATAATCGCAATTTTTATAAATTTCGTCAATATCCTTGACAACGACGACGTGTCTTGAAAGTTTAAGCGCGGCGTTTACCGAAAGGAAGGGGTCATAGCCGTAAACTTTCATACCGAGCGAAAGCGCCGCGTCGGCAACTTTCGCGCCGATAGCGCCAAGGCCTATGATACCGATGGTTTTGCCGTCGATTTCAGGTCCTACGAACTTACTCTTGCCTTTTTCGACCAGTTTACCTACTTCGTCGCCCTGACCCTTTAAAGTTTTTGCCCATTCTATCGCGTCAACAATCTTTCTCGAACCTAAAAGCAGCGCGGTGATAACGAGTTCTTTAACCGCATTTGCGTTCGCACCGGGGGTGTTAAAGACGACGACGCCACCTTTTGCGTATTCGTCAACGGGAATATTGTTTACGCCCGCGCCCGCACGAGCAATAGCAATCGTTTCGGGGGCTAAGTTATAGCCCTGCATTTTAAAACTGCGGAGCATAATGCCTATCGGCTTTTCTACGTCCGACGCTACGTTATAAGTGCTGTCGAACACGTCGTTTATAACGGGGCTTATGGAGTTAAGAGTTAAAATATTTTTCATATTACTTATTCTCCATTTCGAATTTTTTCATAAATTCTATAAGTTTTTTCACGCCTTCAATGGGCATAGCGTTGTAAATTGACGCGCGCATACCGCCCACAAGCCTATGACCTTTTAAGGAAACTAAGCCGTTTTCGGTCGCTTCCTTTACGAATTTAGCGTCAAGGTCAACGCTGGGCGAAACGAACGGTACGTTCATAAGCGAACGGTCTTTTTTGTTTACGCTGTTGGTGTAGAAGGAAGAATTATCGATAAAGTCGTAAAGCATAGCGGCTTTTTCTTCGTTAATTTTCTGCATCGCGGGCACGCCGCCCAAAGCCTTCAAGTGGCGGAATACCAGCATAGCCATATAGATGGGCCAGCAGGGCGGGGTGTTATAAAGACTGTCGTTCTTATCCTGAATATCGTAGCGAAGCATTGTGGGGCATTCAGGAAGTTGTTTACCTAAAAGGTCACGTCTTACGATAACGATTGTAAGACCTGCGGGGGCGATGTTTTTCTGTGCGCCCGCGTAGATAAGCCCGAATTTTTTAACGTCAACGACTTCGGACAATATATCAGAACTCATATCGGTTACGAGTGTTGCGTTAGTTTCGGGAATTTCGGTAAATCTCGAACCGAAAATTGTATTGTTGTGCGTAAAGTGCACGTAATCTATCCCGTCGCGGAACTTAATGTTCTTTACGTCGGGGATATAGGTGTATTTAGCGTCTTCGCTTGATGCCGCGATAGCCATATCGCCGTATTTTAAGCCTTCTTCATACGCCTTTTTAGCGAAGTTGCCCGTAACTATATAGTCGGCTTTTCTGTTTACGGCAAGGTTTAATGGAACTGCCGCAAATTGCTGCGACGCGCCGCCCTGAACGAACAGCACCGAATAATCGTCGGGGATATTCATAAGTTCGCGAAGAAGAGCGTTGGCTTCGTCGTTGACCGCCATAAACGGTTTGCCGCGGTGGCTCATCTCCATAATGCTCATACCTGTTCCAAGGTAATCGGTAAGGTCTTTCTTTGCTTCTTCTAAGACGGGAAGAGGCAAGGTGGAAGGACCTGCTGCAAAGTTAAATACTCGCATAGTGTTTACTCCTTTATAAGATATTATCGAGTAGGCGACGCCTACGAGAAAAATTATACACTTTTCGGGTTTTTTTTACAAGCAAATAAGGGGTATAAACGCAAAAAAACACTATTCGCCGCTTAATTGCGTTTACTTTTCAAGAAAATAAGTGTATAATGTAAACGAATAAATATGTCAAAATCTATGATTTTACTTTACCTTGTTATAAAACAAGCGGACAAACTTGTTTGCTAAACTATGCAAGCGTACGATTATATAAGGAGCAACTTTGAAAAAACAGCAAATAAAAATCCCGATTAACAGGAAAAACATAAATAAATCAGGCAAAAAGCCGAAAACGGTAAATAACGCAGAACTCGGAAAGACTAAGCCGCGCACGGCGGCGGCTAATAAAAAATCGCTTAAAGTGAGATTTTTGGGTGGCGTCGGCGAAATCGGTAAGAATATGACCGCGTTAGAGTACGGTAAGGATATAATAATTATCGACGCGGGACTTACTTTCCCCGGCGAAAATATGCCGGGCGTAGACCTTGTGATACCCGACGTTTCTTATTTAGTGCAGAACAAATCTAAAATTCGCGGCATAGTTATAACGCACGGTCACGAAGACCATATCGGCGGACTTCCGTACATTTTGAAAGAATTAAACGTTCCCGTGTACGGCACTAAACTGACGCTTACGCTTATCGAAAACAAGATAAAAGAACAGAAGATAAACGATGCCGTTTTAAATTGCGTAAAACCCGATTCAGTGATAAAACTCGGGTGCTTTTCGGTGGAATTTATCAACGTAAACCACTCGATAGCGGGCGCGGTCGCGCTGGCTGTTACTACGCCCGTGGGGGTAGTGTTTCACTCCGGCGACTTTAAGATAGACTATACGCCTATATCGGGCGAAACCATCGATTTAACGCGTATTTCCGAAATAGGCAAGAAAGGCGTTTTGCTTTTGATGGCGGACTCCACCAACGCCGAACGCGAAGGCTTTTCAATGAGCGAATCGGTGGTTAAAGACACCCTGGAACACGTTTTTAGCGACAATGCGGAAAAAAGACTTATAATCGCCACTTTCGCGTCGAATATCCATAGACTTCAACAGATTTTAGACCTTGCCAAAAAATTCAAAAGGAAGGTCGCTTTTTCGGGCAGGAGTATGATAAATATCGCCGAGGCGGCGGAGAAAATAGGCGAACTTAAAATTCCAGACGGGCTTATTGTCGACGTGGAGAAGATAGGGAATTTTAAAGACGGTCAGATAGTAATCGTTTCTACGGGAACGCAGGGCGAACCGATGAGCGCACTTACCCGTATGGCGAGCGGCGAATTCAATAAAGTTAAAATCGGCAACAACGACACGGTGGTAATCAGCGCGTCGGTAATTCCCGGCAACGAAAAAATGATTTACGCGGTTATCAATAACCTGTATAGGCTTGGCGCGGAAGTCATTTACGAATCGCTTGAACCTATCCACGTGTCGGGGCACGCCCTTCGCGGCGAACTGAGAACTTTGCAAGCGCTTGTTAAACCCAAGTTTTTCATACCCGTTCACGGCGAGTACCGTCACCTTAAAAAGCATGCCCGCTTAGCCGAAGAAATGGGTATGAAACCTTCTAATATCGTCATTGCGGAAATAGGCGATACGGTGGAAACAGACGGCAGACAGATAAAGTTCGGCGAGAAATTTCAGGCGGGTTCAAGATTTGTGGACGGTGTGGGAATCGACGGCGCGGACAGTTTCGTTCTGCGCGACAGAATACATCTGTCGGAAGACGGGCTTTTGGTCGTCGTCGTTGCGGTGGAAGAACTTTCCGCAACTCTATCTTCGGTCGAGATAGTCAGTAAAGGGCTTATGATGACAGATTCCGTCGTCGCGGACACGAAAGCCGCGCTTTCAAACACCTTAAAACAGATAGATTTAAGGACGGTACGCGATGAAACGGAACTTGCGGGAATAATCCGCAGAAGTTTAAGAAACTTTATATATAAAGCGACGAAGAAAAATCCGATGATAGTGCCTATCGTTATGGTGGTTTAGTTGGACGACCGTCTTAAACTGTTAAGAGAAAACGCGAAATCGCGCGGCGAACCGATACTTCGCGATAAGTCCTTTGAATTACTAATTAAAACCGTCGAAAGCAAAAATCCGCGAACCATTTTGGAAATAGGCGTAAACGAAGGGCTTTCCGGTGTTGCGATGCTGCTTAAAGCGGATAGCGCAAGGCTTACGGGGATAGAAATAGACGAAGAAAAGGTTATAAAAGCGCGCGAAAACTACCGTCTTTTCGGGGTTGAGGCGCGTACGAAAATATTCTTAGGCGACGCGTCGGAAATAATACCGTTGCTTTCCGCAAAGTACGATTTTATTTTTCTCGACGGTCCGAAAGGGCATTACGCCGAGTATGCGGATAATCTTATCGCAGCGCTGAATAATGGCGGCACGCTTTTTGCCGACAACGTGTTGTATCGCGGGTACGTGGGAAAGGACAAGAAAGTTCCGCACCGCCACGCCACCATAAAGCACAGTATGGAAAATTTTCTGGATAAAATTACAACTGATAAAAGGCTTAAAACAACCGTTTACGATATCGAAGACGGCGTAAGCATTACGGAAAAACTTTATGAATAAAATAGAACTTTTAGCGCCCGCGGGGGATTTTAATAAACTTAAAGTTGCTTTATTGTACGGCGCGGACGCGGTGTACGTCGGTGGTAAGGAGTTGGGACTTCGGGCGCAAGCGGGGAACTTTACCGACGAAGAGTTAAAAGCCGCGACAGAATACGCGCACGAACGCGGAAAAAAAATTTACGTTACGGTAAATATTCTTGCAAGAAATTACGATATAGAAAAGGCGGAAAAGTATTTCCGCTTTTTGGAAAGCATAAAAATCGATGGGGCGATTATATCAGACGCGGGGCTAATTAGCGTAGCAAGAGAAGTCGCGCCGAAACTTCCTTTAAACTTATCCACGCAGGCAAGCGTTCTTAACTATAAAGCGGTGGAATTTTGGAAAAAACAGGGCGTAAAGCGCGTTATTTTGGCGCGCGAACTTACGCTTAAAGAAATTGCCGAAATTCACGAAAGAGTACCCGATATCGAGATAGAAACCTTTATTCACGGCGCGATGTGTATAAGTTACAGCGGAAGATGTCTTTTGTCCGACTACCGCGCGGGGAGACCTTCTAACCGCGGGGAGTGCGTGCAGGCGTGCCGTTGGAACTACGAAATCCGCGAAAAGGGTAGTAGCGGCGCGTTTATGGAAATGGAAGAAGACGACCGCGGCACTTACATTTTAAATAGTAAGGATTTGAATTTATCCGATTATATAGCGGAACTTGACGGCGCGGGTGTGTGTTCTTTTAAGATAGAAGGGCGTATGAAATCGGAATACTATCTTGCAACCGTTATAAACGCCTACCGCCGCGCTTTGGACGCCTATTATAAAGTCGGCAAAGACTACGTGAAAGACGGGTTTTACCGTGCGGAACTCGATAAGACCGCCCACCGCGAGTTTACGACAGCCTATCTTTTAGGTGAAAACGACCGCACGGAAAATTTTGACGACAGTCAAAGCAAAGGCACGCATAAGTTTATCGCAACCGTTTTAAGCGCGGGCGACGGCTTTGCTCTTATCGAAATGCGCAATCGCTTTAAAGTGGGCGACAAACTCGAAGTGCTTTCGCCGACGGACAGTTTTAACAAGATTATAACCGTCGCGAAAATGGAAACGGAAAATGGCGAAATTATAGAAGACGCGAAAATCGTTCAGCAAAAAATCAAACTTTATACCGACGTTAAACTAAGCGCGGGCGATATGTTGAGAATTTTAGTCGCCGAATAAAAAAATTAAAAAAATTTCATTAAATTCGTTGACACACCGCGCGCGGTGTGTTAATATATTACCGTAAAGTTAACCTATGCTAACCGAAAGGTTGGCAAAATTAAAGACAAAGAGTTAACCTGTGCTAACTACAAGGAGAAAATATGCCGATAATACTTGCGCCGATAAATAAGGAACTTAGGATTTTGCGGGTTTTGACCGACGAAAAGACGAAAAAACATTTAGAAAACTTGGGACTTACACAAAACGGGGTTATAACCGTTTTGTCGTCAAGTGGCGGTGCTGTCGTATGCAAGGTAAAGGAAGGCAGGGTTGCGCTTGACAGGACTGTTTCCACCAAAATACTCGTTGCGGAAGCGGTTTAATAAAGGTAAAAATTATAGTTTTTATACAAATAAAGGAGAACGATTATGCAGAAAAAGTTAGATGAATTTGCTATCGGTGAAACGGGCGTTGTCAAAGCGGTCGGCGGCGAAGGCAAAATCAAGAGAAGGCTTTTCGATATGGGCATAACCCCCGGCGCGGAAATTCTGTTAAGAAAGAAAGCGCCGCTTGGCGACCCTATCGAAATAACGATACGCGGCTACGAACTTACGCTCCGTAAAACGGAAGCGCAGTTTGTGAATATGGAGGTGAAAAAATGATGCGTTTTGCGTTAGCGGGAAACCCCAACTCGGGGAAGACCACGCTGTTTAACGGACTTACGGGTTCGACCGCGCACGTCGGCAACTGGCCGGGCGTCACGGTGGATAAAAGAGACGGCTTATACAAAAAGTGCGCCGAACCTATTTCAATAATCGACCTTCCGGGCATATATTCGCTGTCGCCGTATACTCCCGAAGAAGTTATCGCGAGAAACTACATATTAGACGAAAAACCCGACTGCGTGATAAACATTATAGACGCCACGAATTTAGAGCGTAATTTGTATTTAACTACGCAGATTATGGAAATAGACGTTCCCGTTGTTATCGCCTTAAATATGATGGACGCGGTGGTAAAGCAGGGCGACGCGATTGACGAAAAGGCGTTAGAGAAAAAACTCGGCGTACCTGTCGTCGCGATTTCCGCGTTAAAGGGCGAAGGACTTGCGGAACTGATGGAAAGGGCGTATAGCACGAGTAAAACCCCGCGCCTCGGCAAAACGGTGTTAGAACACGGCGCGCTTGCGCACTTGATAACGGATGTTAAAATCGCACTCGACGGGCCGGGGGTAGAAAATCCTTTGTTCCACGCCGTAAAACTTGCGGAAGAGGACGAACTTGAAGTAAACGCGCATAAAGACACCGTCAAAATGGTTGAAGAATTTAAAAAGACCTTTAAAGACGATACTTTCGGGGACGACTTCGAGGCACTTATTGCCGACGCGAGATATAAATATATATCTGATAATTTCTCGTCGGTTATTACCAAAAAGAACAAAGAAAAGTTCGCAAGCACAAAGTCGGATAAAGCGGATAAAGTGTTAACGCATAAAATCTGGGGTATACCTATATTCTTAGTCGTACTCTTTGCGATTTTCCACTTAACTTTCAGCGAAGACTTTTTGTATCTCGGTAAAATTTTCGGACTTCCGTCGCTTGACGACTTGGGCATAGATACGGAAGCGTTCGGCGGACAATTACTTGCTTGTTTTTATGACGGCGCGGTATTTTCGCCGGGTGTAATAATAAATAATCTGTGGAATAATATCATCGTAGAATACGCTTTCGGCTGGCTTGTCAATATAATCGCGGAAAGCGGGATGAGCGTGTGGGCGGTAGGCTTACTTAACGACGGTATTATAGAAGGCTTAAAAGCGGTGCTTTCCTTCTTGCCCCCGATACTCGTACTCTTCTTATTCTTCTCGATTTTGGAAGATTCCGGCTATATGGCGCGTATCGCGTTTATACTCGACAGAATGTTTCGTAAATTCGGGCTGTCCGGCAGAGCGTTTTTGCCGATGATAATGGGCTTTGGGTGTTCCGTTCCCGCTATGATTAACACGAGAACCTTAGCGGACGACAAAGAACGCGCGGCGACGATAAGGGTTATTCCTTTCTTCTCCTGCGGGGCAAAATTGCCTATTTTAACCGCGGTTGCGGGCGCTATCGTTGCGTTCTTCGGCGTGGGGAATGCGGATTTAATCACTTACGGTATGTATTTACTTGGCATTGTTTCGGCAATACTTGCGGTACTCTTTATGAGAAATACTTCTCTTAAAGGAGAAACGCCGCCCTTTATTATGGAACTTCCCGCGTACCACGCGCCGCAGTTCAAAAATCTTATGATACACCTTTGGGATAAGACCAAACACTTCGTTAAAAAGGCGTTCACGATAATCGTTGCGTCAACTATCGTTATCTGGGTTCTTTCACACTTCTCTTTCTCTTGGGGGTTCTTGGAGGACGAAGAAATAAATCAAAGTATTTTAGCGCAGATTTCAATGCTCGTTCAGCCGATATTTACGCCATTGGGCTTTGGTAGTCAGTTAGGTGAGTTCGGTTGGGTGTTCGTAGTCGCGGCAATATCGGGACTTATCGCAAAGGAAAACGTTATCGCAACGTTTGCGACCTTGGCTGCGTGCCTTGCGGCGGTTGCAAGCCTTGATATAAGTACGCTTGATATCACCGCCGAAGAAGGCATCGACGCGGTTCAGGCAATGATCATGGCGACGGGTATAGGTATCCCGGGACTTATCGCGTTTATCGCGTTCAATATGACGACTATTCCGTGCTTTGCGGCGGTAGGTACTGCGAAAGCCGAACTTATGAATAATAAGTCCTATCGCGGCACGCTTTTATTCTGGATAATTTCGAGTTTCATTGTTGCGGCGGCGGTTTATACCATCGGAAGTTGGTGGTGGACGCTCTTTATCTGGGCGGCGGCTGTTATATTGACTGCTTGGTGCGTAATATCGTATAATAAAAAGGCAAAAGAAAAACTTGACAATCAAAAATTAGGTTAATTTTAAGGGGGTGGCTTTATGAAACCCGTTGAAATTATAATTATAGTAGCGGCGGCGGCAGTCGTTATAGGCGTTATAGTCGCCGCGATAATAAGAAAGAAAAAGGGCATATCTTCCTGCGACTGCGGTTGCGACTGTGCGCACTGTAAAGGTTGCGGGATAAAAAAGCCCGAAGAAGAGAAAAAATAGGTTAGATATGACCAAACAAAAATTCGACGTAGGCGGCATGAGTTGTGCCGCCTGCTCGGCGGGAATAGAGAAGGCGGTCGGTAAACTTGACGGGGTAAAGGAAACTTGCGTTTCGCTCCTAGAAAAGTCTATGACCGTAATATACGACGAAAATTTGCTTTCGGAACAAGCGGTAATCGCTACGGTGGAAAAGTTAGGGTACACCGCGGCGATTTTCGGCGTTATAAAAGATAAATGTGCCGACGCCGAAAGACTTAAAAAGCGGTTTTTTATATCGCTCATCTTTTTAGTGCCTTTAATGTACCTTTCGATGTTCAAAATGTTCGGCGCGCCGACGTTTAGCGACGTTTTCGATGCGGGCTTTATCGTAGACCTTGCCTTGCAGTTTGTGCTTGCGACAGTTATTATTGCGGTCAATTTCAAATTTTACACAAGCGGCGTCCGCGCGGTGAAAAACCTATCACCTAATATGGATACCTTGGTGTTTTTAGGTTCTTTTACCGCGTATATTTACAGCGTTGTGATTTCCGCACTTATGATAGCAGGGAAAGTAGCGAATACTCACGTGTTTTTCGAAGCGTCCGCCATGGTTATGACGCTTGTGGACTTAGGCAAGTATTTAGAAGAAATATCCAAAAGGAAAACGGGCGCGGAAATAGAAAAACTTTCTAAACTTCTGCCGAAAACCGCCGTTCGCGAAAACGACGGCAAAGAAGAAACGGTACTCGTTGCCGATTTAGTTAAGGGCGATATAATAATTCTTAAAGCGGGTGATTATTGCCCCGTTGATGGTAAAGTGATTGACGGCGTCGCGGCGGTAGATAAGTCCGCGATAACGGGCGAAAGCATCCCCGAAGAAGCGGCAAAAGGTTATAAGATAGTGTCCGGCAGCACGTTAAAATCGGGGTATATAAAGGTAGAGTGCGAAAAGGTCGGCTCTGATACGCTGTTTTCTAAAATAGTTGAAACGGTTAAGACTGCGGGCGCAAGTAAAGTGCCTATGCAAAGGTTTGCGGACAAAGTTTCCGCGGTCTTCGTGCCGATAGTGGTGTTTGTTGCCGTGCTGACTTTTATTCTGCAAATAATATTTAACGCGGGCGACTTCGGGTATGCCGTCAAATGCGCTATAAGCGTTATAGTCATATCCTGTCCGTGCGCGTTGGGCTTAGCAACACCCGTCGCCATTATGGCGGGGGCTGGAAAGGCGGCGGCACTCGGTATACTCTATAAGGACGGCGAAGCACTCCAAAAAGCGCGTAATATAAATTGTGTGCTATTCGATAAGACGGCGACTTTAACCGAAGGAAAGCCCAAAGTCGTAGATTTTATAAATCTATCCGATAAAACGGACGAAGAGATTTTCGCTGTGTCTTCCGCGCTCGAAAAACTGTCTAACCACCCTTTAAGCACGGCAATTAAAGAGTTTTGCGGCGACGAGAATAAAACCGTCAACAACTATTCTTACGAAATAGGTAAGGGCATTACGGGCGAAGTAGACGGCACGACCTATTCTCTCGGCACTTTCGGCGAAGAAAAATATTTTACCGATAAAACTACGGTTTCGCTGCACCAAGGGGGTAAACTCCTTGCGGTGTTCGGAATAGCGGACACGATAAAAAATGACAGCGCGGCGGCGGTAAATGCGTTAAATAAAAGCGGCATCGCCACCGTAATGATAACGGGCGACAAAAAGGCGGCGGCGGAGAGCGTCGCAAAAGAGACGGGCATAGAAAAATACGAATATTCCGTTCTTCCTACGGGCAAGGCGGACTATGTCAATAAATACCGCGGGCAGGGCTATTTTACGGCTTTTGTGGGCGACGGAATAAACGACAGCCCCGCCTTAAAATCCGCCGACGTCGGCATAAGTCTTGACAGCGGCACGGATATAGCGATAGAAAGCGCGGATATAGTGCTTGTCGGCGGGTCGGTTTTAAAAGTGCCAAGCGCGATAAATTTAAGCAAAAAAATCGTGCGGATAATAAAGGAAAACCTTTTCTGGGCGTTTTTCTATAACGTGCTTATGATACCCGTCGCAGCGGGCGCGCTGGCGTTTATCGGGATTAAATTCGAGCCTTATATAGCCGCGCTTTGTATGAGCGTCAGTTCGCTTTTTGTGGTACTGAACGCGCTTAGAATAAATAATTACGGTAAAAAACGTAAAAATAAATCAAACGGAGATATGAAAATGAAATTAATAGTCGAAGGTATGATGTGCGAACATTGTAAAAAGAGAGTATCGGAAGCGGTAAAAAGCGTTTCGGGTGTAGAGAGCGTAGAAGTTAACTTAAAGAAAAAGACGGTAGAATATTCGGGCGACGCCGATATCGCGGCGATTAAAGCCGCGATAACCGCCGCAGGTTATAGTGTTAAAGAATAGAATTTAATAAAATCTTTTCCGCCGAACGCTAAAATCCAGCGTTCGGCGGAAATTTTTTTTGCCGTGCGCTTGTAAAAAAACACAATATAATGTATAATGATTACTGTATCACATACAAAAGATAGTGCGGAGGAAAAATGGCAGCGGGCAGTTATAATGCGGAAGACATTAAAATCTTAGAAGGGCTTGACGCGGTGCGTATGCGCCCCGGTATGTATATCGGAACTACCAGCGTGAAAGGTCTTCATCATATTTTGTGGGAAATAGTAGATAACGCTATCGACGAGGCGGCTAACGGGTTTGCTAACAGGATAGAAGTTAAATTATATAAGGACGGCAGCGCGTCGGTAGAAGATAACGGAAGGGGAATACCTACGGATATTCATCCTAAGTCCGGCGTTTCGGGCGTGCAGGTCGTATTTACCCAACTCCACGCGGGCGGAAAGTTCGGCGACGGAAACTATCAGTTTTCGGGTGGACTTCACGGCGTCGGTGCGTCGGTAACGAACGCGCTTTCCGAGTGGCTTAAAGTCGAAGTCTACCGAAACACCGTCTATAAAATGGAGTTTCATAGTTTCTTTGACGAAAAGACGGGGAAGATAAAATCGGGCGTACCTGTCGCCCCGCTTGTCGACACAAAGGTAAAGACCAAAAAACGCGGTACGTTCGTCAGGTTTATGCCCGACGCAAGAGTGTTCGAAACAATTAAATTTTCGGTGGAAAGCATCTTAAAACGCCTTAAAGAACTTGCGTTTTTAAATAAGGGCTTAACCATAGATTTTTACGACGAGAACACCGATTTTCACCGCGTTTACGCCTATGAGGGCGGACTTGTCGACTTTATAAAGTACGCAAACGAAGGTAAAAACACGCTTTATGCTGAACCTATTTATTTAAAATCCGAGAAGGACGGAATTGCCGTCGAAATCGCTATCCAGCACACCGACGCGTATACGGACAGCGTGTTTTCTTACGTCAACAATATCCCGACGGGAGAAGGCGGTATGCACGAAACGGGTTTCCGTTCGGGGCTTACGCGTTCTTTTAACGATTATGCGAGAGAACATAACTTCTTAAAAGACAAAGACGACAACCTTATGGGCGACGACTTTAAGGAAGGTTTAACCGCGATAGTTTCCGTCAAAATGCATAACGTGCAGTTCGAGGGGCAGACGAAGAATAAACTCGGAAACCCCGAAGCGCGCCCCGCGGTGGAATACGTCGTGGTAAACGAACTCGCAATGCTTATGAACAATAAAAAACTCGCTAAAACCTTCGATACAATCATAAATAAGGCGATGGGCGCTGCAAAGGTCAGACTTGCGGCGAAAAAGGCAAAAGAACTTGCCCGCGCGACGAAGAGTATAGAGAGTGCGAATTTAGTCGGTAAACTTGCGTCGTGTTCGGGCAGAAAACCCGAACTCAACGAACTTTTTATCGTCGAAGGGGATTCTGCGGGCGGTAGTGCCAAGCAGGCGCGCGTCCGTCAAACTCAGGCGATTTTGCCCCTTCGCGGAAAGCCGTTAAACGTGGAGAAGAAAAAACTTGACCAAATTCTTCAAAACGAAGAGATAAGGACGATTATTTCCGCACTCGGCACGGGCATAGGCGCGGAGTTTAATTTAGACGACTTGAAATTTCATAAAGTCATCATTTTATCCGATGCGGACGTAGACGGCAGTCATATCCGTATACTTTTACTTACGTTTTTCTTCCGCTATATGCGTGAACTTATAAACGAAGGACACGTATACATCGGTATGCCGCCCCTTTACAAAGTGTATAAGGGCAGCGTGGAAGAGTACGCTTACGACGACAAGGAACTTAACGAAAAGATAGAAAAAGTCGGCAGGGGGTATCAGATACAGCGTTATAAAGGTCTCGGCGAAATGGACCCCGCCCAACTTTGGGAAACGACGATGGACCCCACTAAGCGCAACCTTATGCAGGTAACAATCGAAGACGCGGCGGAAGCGGACAGATTAATAACGGTGCTTATGGGCGACGAAGTCGCCGAAAGAAAGAAATATATATTCGAGCATGCGGACTTTGACAGGGTTGATAAGTTCGCCAAGATGAAACGTTCGTAAAGGCGGGAAGATAAATGGAAAACGAAAACGGAAAAGGTCTTATTTTAAGTCCCTTGGACGAAGTTTTTAAAAACTCAATGATAGCGTATGCGGAAGACGTTATATTAGACAGGGCGCTTCCGCGCGTCGAAGATGGGCTTAAACCCGTTCAGCGCCGTATACTTTACGATATGTACGAAATGGGCTTAACTCCCGATAAACCGCACAAAAAGTGCGCAAAAATCGTGGGCGAAGTACTCGGTAAATTCCACCCGCACGGAGATAGTTCCGTTTACGGCGCGCTTGTGCATTTAGCGCAGGACTTTAATATGCGGCACCCCTTAATCGACGGGCACGGTAATTTCGGCACGGTGGACGGCGACGGGGCGGCGGCATACAGGTACACCGAAGCGAAATTATGTCCGCTTGCTTTGGAACTTTTAACGGACATTGAAAAAGATACGGTAAATTTCAGCCTTAACTTCGACGATACCGAAGAAGAACCCGATACTTTGCCCGGGCGTTTTCCTAACCTTTTAGTCAACGGCGCGATGGGTATAGCGGTAGGGCTAGCCACGAATATTCCGCCGCATAACTTAGCGGAAGTTATTAACGGTGTTGTGGCGTATATAGATAACCCTAAGATTTCGCTTAAAGAAATGATGAAATATATTCCCGCGCCCGATTTCCCGACGGGGGGATATATAATCGCGGACGACGATTTAGAAGAAGCGTATAAAACCGGCAAAGGTAAAATACGTATTCGCGGCAGAGTGAATATAGAAAAGGAAAACGGCGACAAACAAAATATCGTTATTTCGGAAATTCCGTATCAAGTCAATAAAGCCGACCTGTTAAAGCGCATTTCCGATCTTAAAGAGACAAAAAAGGACATTTTGGGCGGGATTGCCGACGTTGTGGACGAGTCGGACAGAAACGGTATGCGCGCAGTCGTAAAACTCCGTAAAGACGCGGACGCCAAGTCCATAATAAACTACCTTTATAAAAACACTAATTTAGAGACGAGTTTCGGCATCAATATGGTGGCGATAGCGCACGGTAAACCCGCGCAACTGGGACTTCTCGACATAATTTCTTACTACGTCAATTACCAGCGAGAAGTGATACTTCGCCGCAGTAAATTCGACTTAGAAAGGGCGAAAGAACGCGCGCATATTTTGGAAGGCTTAATTGTCGCCGTCAAAAATATCGACGAAGTTATAAAGATAATAAAAGGTGCTGACAACACCGCGGACGCTAGGGCAAAGCTTCGCGCAAGGTTTTCGCTTTCAGAGCAGCAGGCGAACGCAATCCTTGATTTACGCTTAGCACGTCTAACCAAACTCGAAGTGGAAAAGTTAGAGCAGGAACTAAAAGAACTTAAAAAGCGCATAGAAGAACTTACCGAAATAATCGCAAGTAAAGCGCGCCAGATGGAAGTTGTAAGAAAGGAAATTCTCGACATAAAGAGAAAGTATAAAGACGACAGGCGCAGCAATATCATAAGCGGCGGCGAAGCAATAGATATTAAGAGTGTGGAGCAGGAGTTAAAGCCCGTTGAAGACTTCGTCGTGGCAGAAACTTTCGGCGGCGCGTTCAAAAAGATGACCGAACGCAATTTTAAATCGAGCGAAAGAAAGATTAAAGATAACGCCGATATAAGCGATTTCGTGGCGCTTTGCACCAAGGTTAAAAGTAACGAAACGCTGTTGGCGTTTACAAATCTCGGTAATTGCTGTAAAATCGACCCCGAAATCGCACCCGAATCGCGTTTCCGCGATAAAGGTTTTAAGTTTACCGATATCGTAAAAGACGCCGCGAGAAACGAGCGTCCCGTTGCGTTCTTCGCGGTAGACGAAAGCGCATTGCCAAAAGGTCATCTCTTGTTCTATACAAAAGACGGCTTAATTAAAAAGACCGAGTGGGCAGAATACGGCTTGATTAAGCCCTATTACCAAGCGATAAAATTAAAGGACGGCGACGAACTAGTGGGGGTAGAAATAGACCGTCCCGATACAACGATAGCCTTTATTACGGAACAAGGTTTAGTACTTAACGCGCTTAAAGACGATATCCCCGTACAAGGTCGCGTCGCAGGCGGCGTTAAAGGTATAAACCTTAATAAAGGCGACAGTATCAAGTTTGTGGAACAGGTGGACGAAGAAGGGGAGTTCGTTTTAATTACCGACACGGGCTTTTATAAGCGCGTGCTTACCGCGGAGATAGAGCCGCTTGCAAGGTACAGAAAGGGCGTAAAAATCTGCGAACTCGGGCGGCAGAACAAGATAGTGTACGCGGCCTGCGTTAAAGAGCCGTTCGATATAGCGGTAGTGGATAATTTCGGAGTGGCATTTACGGTAAACACCGAAGAAATTTCGATAGAAAACAGGACGACAAAGGGTAAGACTTTAAAGAACGAAAACAAAAAGCGCAAGCCCGAAACGGCGTGTAAAATATTGTAAAGGAGTGTAATATGCAAAAGTGGCAAGGCAAAAATAAGGCGTTAACGTTTAGTTTTGACGACGGTGTAAAACAGGATATCCGACTTATAGAAATTTTAAATAAATACGGGCTTAAAGGCACGTTTAATTTGAACTCTTCGGTTTTGGGCTTAGAAGGTAGTCTGCCTTTTGGCGAAAATCAGACTGTACGGCACGATAAGGTTCGCGCTTGCGAAGTAAAAAGTATATATGAGGGGCACGAAGTCGCGGTTCATACTTTAACTCACCCTAATTTAACAACTCTTGACGAAGAAACAATCGTTTATCAGGTGGAAAAGGATAGACTTATGCTCGGTGAACTCGTGGGGTACGAAGTCGTCGGTATGGCGTATCCTTGCGGGGGAGTAAATAACGACGACAGAGTTGCGGAAATAATTAAGCGCCGCACGGGCGTAAAGTATTCGCGAACGACAATTTCAACGTGTAATTTCGATTTACAGGAAAATTTGTACCGTTTTAACCCGTCCATGCATTATGGGGAAGAAAAAACGCTGTTTTCTCTCGGTGAAAAGTTTATAGATTTAAAGACCGATAAACCGCAGGTTTTTTATATTTGGGGGCATTCTTACGAAATGGATATGAACCTTATTTCGTGGGAAAGGTTTGAAGAATTTTGTAAATTTATTTCAAATAAAAACGATATTTTTTACGGCACAAACAAAGAAGTGTTGTTGTAATTATAAAGGATTAAAAATTACTGCGTGCGGGGCAAATTTTGCCCCGCACACTGCATATAAACCAAATATAAACTACAAAAACTTTCTCAATCTTTTTTCGTAGGTTTCTTCGGTCTTTAACAGTCCGTCGATAAGGGCGGAAACGTCTTCGTGAAGATTCTTCTTTTCGTTTTGCATTTGCGAAAGTTCGTTTATACCCATAACCGTGCCTTTAAGCATCATATCGGCTATTTTGTTTTTGCTGTCGTCAAAAAAAGTCTTCATCTTAATCGCGCCTTTCATCATCGTTTTTTTGAAAGCGTTGATGTCCTGCGGTTCTATGCCGTTATCTTTCATAAACGCCGACATATCGTTTATGTGGGTTTCATAACCCTTAAACTCGTAGTCGAGTTCTCTTTTAAGCCCCGCGTCTTTCACTTCGGGGAGAAGGTCGGAAATGCTTTGCATGGCAATATGCGCGTTTTTATAAGCGTCGTTCACCGCTTTTACGTTATAATCGTTTAACATATATTCTCCTTACAGTTTTTAAGTAAAGTATTGTCCGTTTTATTTTAATTATACCTAAATCCCGATAAAGTAAAATTTTATGCGGGTTTTTGGCTTAAAAACGTTTGACAAAGTACCTTTAATATTGTAAAATATCAAAGTACCGCGCGATAGGGGTTATTTAAGCGCGCCATAGCGCCGCCCGAAAATCGGCGAGTCTTTTAGGAGGTAACGATAATATGTACGCAATCGTAGAAAACGGTTCAAAGCAGTACAAGGCGGAAGTCGGTTCGGTCATAAGATTCGAAAAACTCGTCGGCAATGTCGGCGATAAAGTAGAATTTTCCGTACTTATGGTTTCCGACGAAAACGGTATCAAAACCGCAAAAGAAGCAAGTGTTTTTAAGGCGGTAGGCGAAATCGTAGAACAGGGCAAAGACAAGAAAATCATTGTTTTCAAGTACAAAGCCAAGAAGAACGAAAGGAAAAAGCAGGGACACAGGCAGCCTTTCACAGCGGTAAAAATTACCGAAATCGCGGCAAAGTAAGGAGGGAGATATATGATATTATTTAGATTATTCGCCCACCACAAAGGCGGCGGCAGCACCAAGAACGGCAGGGACAGTAACGCAAAGCGTTTAGGCATTAAAGCGGCTAACGGACAGGAAGTTTTAGCGGGTAGCATAATCGTTCGTCAGCGCGGCACTAAAATCCACGCGGGCAACAACGTGGGGCTTGGGTCAGACGATACGCTTTTTTCGCTTATTGACGGCGTGGTCAAGTTTGAAAGACTTGGTAGAAGCGGCAAACAAGTAAGCGTTTACGCGAAAGAAAATTAAGTTATCAAAGCGAAATAAAACGCCGTTTTATTTCGCTTTTTTATATTTCACTATGGAAAAACTGAAATTTCTCGGCGAATATTTTAACGTTAAAGACACCGTTTTATGCGGTCAATTGTTCAGATACTTCCCTTCAAGCATAAAAGCGGGGGCGTATTTTATATGTAGCGGAGATAAGCGTTGCCTTTGCTATAACGAAGGCGATTTTGCCGTTATCGAGTGCGAAACCGCCGACATAGAGTACTTTAAAAATTATTTTGACCTTAGCCGCGACTACGGACAAATAGTTGCCGCGGCGAATCTTCAAGGCGGCATTGTTAAAACCGCCGCAAATCTCGGCAAAGGTATACGCATACTTAATCAAAACAGAACGGAAACGTTTTTTTCCTTTATCGTATCGCAAAACAACAATATTCCGCGCATTAAAGGAATTATCGAACGCCTTTGCGCGGGCGCGGGCAGTAAGCGGGATTTTTACGGGGAAGATTACTATGCTTTTCCGACGGCGGAAGAATTAGCGGCAAAACCTTTGGAATTTTTTAAGGAGATAGGTTTAGGATATCGCGCGGAATATATAAAGCGTTTAGCGGACGAATTTAACGACGTTTTTAATGAATCCGAATTTGCGGCGCTTTTGACCAAAGACCTTAAAAAACGACTTTTATCCGTTTACGGTGTAGGTCCTAAGGTGGCGGATTGCGTGTCGCTTTTCGGGTTTCACCGCTCTGACAGTTTTCCTGTGGATACCTGGATAGAAAAAGTTTACAGAGAGAATTTTGACGGAAAATTGACGGACAGGACGAAGATTGCAGATTATTTTGTGGAAACTTTCGGGGAAAATTCGGGCTATTTTCAGCAGTATTTGTTCTACTTTAAGCGTAGTTTGGAAAAAGAAGAGAAATAAAGTACGATTTACGCGCTTAAAACGATTGTCAACACGTTGGGGATTGTGGTATACTCTTCTTGGCTTAAATAATGAATTATTTAATTCGGTAAAAAATTGGAGGACGCTTTATGCAATATTCAAACGAAGTGGAAAATATGGCTTGTATCAAGCAAGGACCTAATCACGGACCTGCGCCTATTCCCGAAGAAGGCAAATGGATACAGTCCAAAGAAATTAAGGACGTTTCCGGCTATTCGCACGGTATCGGTTGGTGCGCTCCGCAACAGGGTGCTTGCAAACTTTCTTTAAACGTAAAGAACGGTATTATTCAGGAAGCGCTTGTCGAAACCATCGGTTGTTCGGGTATGACGCACTCCGCGGCTATGGCGGCGGAAATTCTCCCCGGTAAAACCATTTTGGAAGCATTAAATACCGACCTTGTTTGCGACGCGATTAATACCGCTATGCGCGAACTGTTCTTGCAGATTGTCTACGGCAGAACACAGTCGGCTTTTTCGGACGACGGCTTAACTATCGGCGCGGGGCTTGAAGATTTGGGCAAAGGTCTCCGTTCTCAAGTCGGCACTATGTACGGTACGCTTAAAAAAGGTCCTAGATATCTTGAAATGGCGGAAGGTTACGTTACCCGCCTTGCACTCGATGAAGACGACCAGATTATCGGCTATGAATTCGTTTCGCTCGGCAAGATGACCGACTTTATCAAGAAGGGACTTGAACCCAACGAAGCGTACAAAAAAGCGATGGGACACTACGGCAGATTTGAAAACGCCGCTAAATACGTCGACCCGCGTAAGGAGTAAGGAGATAAGTTATGTCATTATTCGAAGGTTATGAAAGAAGAATAGATAAAATCAACGGCGTACTCGCGGAGTACGGCATCAAATCGGTTGAAGAGTGCAAAGAAATTTGCCTTTCAAAAGGGATAGACTGCGATGAAATCGTCAGAAGTACCCAGCCGATTTGTTTTGAAAACGCAGTATGGGCTTACACCGTCGGCGCGGCTATCGCCATAAAGAAAAACGCTAAAAAGGCGGCGGACGCCGCTACCGCTATCGGTATCGGCTTGCAGAGTTTCTGTATCCCCGGTTCTGTTGCGGAAAACAGAAAGGTAGGTTTAGGGCACGGTAATCTTGCTTCGATGCTTTTATCGGACGAAACGGAATGTTTCTGCTTTTTAGCGGGTCACGAATCGTTTGCGGCGGCGGAAGGCGCAATCAAAATCGCGCTTAACGCAAACACCGTCAGAACCAAACCTTTAAGAGTTATCTTAAACGGTCTCGGTAAGGACGCGGCAATGATTATTTCAAGAATTAACGGCTTTACGTTTGTTGAAACGCAGTTTGACCCCTATACCGAAACGGTAAAAGTTGTCTACGAAAAACCGTATTCCGACGGCCCGCGTGCAAAGGTAAAATGCTACGGTGCGGATAACGTTCCCGAAGGCGTTGCGATAATGAAACTTGAAAATGTCGGCGTTTCTATTACGGGCAATTCCACCAACCCCACGAGATTCCAGCATCCCGTTGCAGGCACTTACAAAAAGTGGTGCGTAGAAAACGGCGTTAAATATTTCTCGGTGGCGTCGGGCGGCGGCACAGGCAGAACTTTGCACCCCGATAATATGGCGGCAGGTCCTTCTTCGTACGGTATGACGGATACAATGGGTAGAATGCACAGCGACGCGCAGTTCGCTGGTTCTTCGTCAGTTCCCGCGCACGTGGAAATGATGGGCTTAATAGGTATGGGCAACAACCCGATGGTTGGTGCAACCGTTGCGGTCGCGGTCGCAGTCGAAAAGGCGTTAAATAAATAGTAAAATTCAAATAAATTAAGGCTCGGAAATATAAATTTCCGAGCCTTAATTATATAGAAATTTGATGCGACGTGGTGGAGGCGTAGGGACTCGAACCACAAAAGTAAAATCCAAAATAACAAGTAAAATCCTTGTGATTTCACGATTTCTTTCCCCCAGAATTTCCCCAAAAATCAGATTAATAGAATATCATTGGAACATTATAAATTTCAATTTTAAATTGGGTTTGGTAAAATGGCGAAATTCAAATCAGAGTCTTGAAATATTAGACAAAAAATGATATAATTAAACAGAAATTACGGAAGGATAGTTTTATGGAAAACAAAATAAAGATTTTTGAAAACAAACAAGTCAGAACGCTTTGGAACGCAGACGAGGAAGAATGGTATTTTTCAGTCGTGGATATAGTAGCAGTTTTGACGGATAGTCCTAACCCGAGAAAATATTGGTCGGTATTAAAAACAAGGCTAAAAGCAGAAGGAAGTGAAGTGACTGCAAATTGTAGTCAGTTGAAAATGCTTGCACCCGACGGTAAATACAGAATGCGTGATGCGATGGACACCAAAGGAGTTTTGCGATTGGTACAGTCTATTCCTTCGCCGAAAGCGGAACCGTTTAAGATGTGGCTGGCGCAGGTAGGAAACGAAAGGTTAGAAGAAATCGCCGATCCTGAGAAAGCAATATTACGCGGTGCAGACTTTTATCGTGCGAAAGGTTATACCGAAGGCTGGATAAATCAACGTTTACAAACGATTGAAATGAGAAAAGAACTCACCGGCGAGTGGAAAGCGCGCGGTGTTGAATAGGACAAAGAATATGCAATTCTGACTAATGAAATGACAAAAGCGTGGTCGGGGCTTACGGTAAAATAGTATAAGGAACTTTAAGGGCTTAAAAAAGAAAACTTGCGCGACAATATGACGAATATCGAACTTGTCCTTAATATGCTTGCGGAAGTTACGACGACGGCATTGTCTAAAAGCAAACAACCGGACACGGTCCGCAAAAATGTGGAAGTGGCGAAAGAAGGCGGGTCGGTTGCAAAAACGCAAGAGAAGATATTGAAAGCCGATTACATAAGACGGTAATATCTCCGCTTAATGCAAGCGATAAACCTGCGTTTGAAATTAAAACCGATAATGGAGAAAGCGATAAATAGTTTGCAAAACAAATACTAACTATTAGAAATCAAATAAATGTTATTTAAGGTTGGAACGCGCGATAGCGGTTCCAACCTTTCTATAAAGCCAAGATTGTGAGTCAGAAAAGATTAACACGAACATTTGATGACATCTTATGTTCTAAGTTTAACCCATATAATACGCTTGCAAAAAACGGTAAAATTTGCTAAAATATAGGTGCGACGTAACTGAATATTTTTTGTGTTTATTGAACAAAGTATAATTCTCTCGGTAGAATTGTACTTATTTCGCAATACATAATACTTTGTTTAATAAACACATTTATGTTGCGTCGCGGCAAGCGAGATTGTGCATTCTGCAAGTGTCGTTCTCGTTTGAGGACGACGCTGTTTACGCTATGGATACAGCGGATGAACAAAAGAATTAATGTATTCCGTACCCGAAGAAGGTTCTAACGTATGGTTTGACGGTTGGTGTATTCCGACGACATCAAACTCGGCGATTACGATTTAACGCTTGACTTTGATAAAAAACCAGAGTAATATGAAAACAACAGCCTTTGACATAATAGTCGTTGCGGGGCAATCTAACGCCGAAGGCAACGGCATAAAAAAAGACGATGAAGAAATCGTTTCGGACAAGGTCTATCAAGTAGCGGATAAAAATTATATCGGCACGAAAGTATTAGACGACGGTAAAGTTATTATCGATATGGTATATCCTACCGAAATGATTGTTGAGAAAGCGCATGAAAGAGTTGACGTAAACGGCAAAAAGTTTGCAGATTTTTCCGAAACGTTTGCGAAACGTTATATAGACGGCGGCAATCTTAAAGCAGGGCGTAAAGTACTTATAATCAAATGTGCAGTAGGCGGTACG
>JAFSLQ010000041.1 GCA_017448355.1 Clostridia bacterium
ATGAGCAGTACCATTGTAGTAATAGTACTGCTTCGTTTGTACAGCATTCGTATAAGTGGTTGTACCAAACATATATCCTAAAGTACTGCCTATAAAAGGAACTGTCAGTTCTTCCAACGCTGACATCCCACTGAATAGAGACGAGCTAATGCTCGTGATATCATCGCTGACAATAATCTTTTTAATATTATTACGATAAGAATACCAAGGAGTAGCACCTACATTATAAGATTTAATACTGCCACTACCGTCAATTCTTAACGTACTTGTTTCTTCATAATAGTACCAATTCGTAGAAGTTCCACAAGATCCAGAATCAGAATAGGTGCCTTCCTCGGCTGCAAAGACTACTGTTGTTAATCCCAAATTATTAAAGAGCAGACCAACCCCCATAAACAATGCAATTGCAAAAATAAAACTTGTTAATTTTATAATAAATTTTCTATTCATTATTAATCTCCTTCTATAGTAATCCATTTAACTTCTTTGCCATCACGATTGCAATAGATAGTTAGACTTAATATTTCTGAATCAAGTTCAGTTCTGCTATAAACCATTTCATTTGACTGAGATGCACTATATAGTGCTTTATTTAAATTACAAATATGTAACTGATTTTGTAAACTTGTCCCCGCCATTGTCAATCCATTAATATTAGTATAAAATGCATTCCCAATTTTAAAGACACAAGAATTAATATTTGATTTCCAAAGCTTATACATTGCTTCATCAGATGTAATTTCGCAATTCGTTGATATAACTTCTGGCGATTCAAATATTGAAACAAAATGAAGCCAATTATTATTAGCAAGTATTTCAAGCAAATATCTTGAAGCAAATTCACTTCCCGATAAATGTTTCGTTTGATCCAAAAAGTACACATTATCTTGATTAATAACAAATAAAATGTATTTATCAGATCTTTTACTCATTTCACCATCCAATTCTTCAATTAAATGCAAATGATGAATTCTCCAAATAGTTAAAAGATAGTCGATCGATGTCGCATTTTTAATATTTTTACTTAAGTAAGGCGAAATATTCTCGCCATTTTCAAACTTTGACTTAAAGAATTCTATTAATCGTTTTGTTTCATCATCTATTAAATTGTTATCAATTTTATTTTGTAATTCTTTAGAAAAAATAACTTTTCTTTTCTTTGCTATTATTCTTTTATCACAAATATCCATCCATTCTTGAATATAATCTTCAAATGAATTCCCATCAAATTGGATATTATTCTTACAAAAATAATTTTGAATTTTAGATGTAATATCTTGCTTCATTTTTTCTACATCCATTTGTACGACCTCCATTTTAATTTAAGTTTTTCTAAAATAAAATTTTTATATCTATTTCGCTCTAAACTTATTTACTCACCTTTAAACCAATACCATAGTAAATGGTCAAAACCATTTCTACTAACCCCTTTATTGCTTATTAGTTTGCCAATAAAATTGTTGTACTCAATGTAATTTTTAAAATCAACACTGCTGTATTCTTTTTTTCTTTTTGACAATATTTTTTTATTGACTTTTCTAACACAGAATCATATATGGAAAAATTATCCGCCCTTTTATCTTCAATCCCATAATAATAAAAAGCAAAGTAGTGAATAAACTTTGTTGCAAATGAATAATTATCTCTTACTTTCACACATTCTCTTATTTTTGTCAAAATGTCAATTCCATTAGCTGAAATATCTTTTAGTTTGTCTTTATTGTTAATAATTGTTTTCGTAATATTTTCCCGTCCGTTGCCTTTGGCATTCAAATATGTAGAATTTTCATTATCTATTGCGACAACTAAATATTCGATAATTGTATTAAAAGAAAGTCTAAAACTTTGATATTCAACACACTTGAAATTATTTTTTATTGATTCTTTTGCTTTTAATACCCAAAAAGCGGTAGAACCAACACGTTTAACTTTATTAGAATCATAGTTACTTTGAAATTGATTTATGACAAACATACGTGGATTAAACTAATCTGCGTAACTTTTTAAAACAAAAAATATTCAGTTACGTCGCACCTATATATTAGCAAATATTAACAATTTTTGCAACTTATTTATATAATTTAACTTCACTTTACAGTTAGGCGTGTGCTTGGCATTTAAACAAGTGGCGTCGCTTACGCTCCGCCATGCCAAGCACACACCCCTCCACTTAAAAGGGTTACCTTGACAACTGAATGTTCTAATAAAGCAACCTTAACTTAATTGCCGAAAGTAAAAGCGCCCGCAGGAAGGTGAAAGGCGCCGCTAAACCGCTTGGCGACTCTTTCACACTTTTCCTTTGCGGGCTTCCTTTTAATTAGTTCTCGGCATTTTAAGTAATAGTTCGTTGTTCGCTTTCCCTTCTATCGTTCCCTCGTTTATTACAGTAAAGTTATCAAACAGTATGAACTTATTAGGGTTATCCAAATATCCGCATATTATATCTTCTTCTAATATATCCAGTTTCCGCATTGGTGATAAACCTCTCGAATATATTACCCTATCGTTTGTTTTCGTTAAATACTTCTTTATGTACTGTAACGCCCCTTCTTTTTGCTTAACGTGTTCGTCTATCCTTTGAAAATCGTTCCTTCCGAATCTTTCTTCAAAGTACGTGTTTACCTGCGCTTTTGCTACCTTATGCTTGTTGACGTTGTAGTCCTTTTTTTCATATATGTTTCCTATCATATCGGGAATATAGAACAAACCGTGAAAGTGTAATCTTTCCGTTTCCTTACCTCTTTCCCACACTCCCATGTACAGCCACTTCTTTTTACTGTGTAAGTTTTGCAACGTTTGTAACAGTTTCTTCTTAAACACTTCTGCCGTCACCTTTTCACTGTCATAAGTAAACGTACAAAAGTAATTAAACGGCGTTATGTTTACAATCCTGTTCATCCTTTGTGTTCTGACTATATAGTTTCTATGCTCTCTTTCAATATTCTTTTCTACGTATTCTTGCGCTTCTTTAATGTCGTTAAATAACCCCTTTATTCCGTCGATTATTACCATTTTACGCTCTTTAGGTTTTAACCCTTTTGTTTGGGAATACAGTTCGGTAAACAAAGCTTTCCTTGTAACCGTTTTACCCTTGGGCTTTATCTTCCTTTTTACGGGAACGTAATCTTTACCGTCCCACTCGACTTCGGTTAATACAAAGCCGCTCGGCAGTGTTAAGGTAGATATTTCTTCCTTTTCTTCCAGCACCTTGCCTTTATCGTCTATCACGTATTCCTTTTCGGTATTATGTCTCTTCGGGCGTTTTGGTCTTGTAGTCTTTTGTATGGCTATATAGTGACTGCCGTCCGAATATACTTTTGCCCCTTTTAGATCCATTACTTCCCCCTATACCTTGTTTATGTAATCGGATATTATGCTTTCTATGATAGGCACTTGCTCCTTACTGCAAGTCCTTAATATCTCTTTAAGCGTATCGACTTTTATCCGCTTGTTTTCTTTCTTTTTCTCTTTGTAGTCGTCCATATCGAGTAATTTATATCCGCCGTATCTCCCATAAAAACTTTGGATATTGTAGTGGTAGGCTAAAAACTCTATATCCCGCCGTATAGTTCTTTCGCTAACGCAAAACTCATCCATAAGAGTTTGTCTCTTTATGAATGTTCCGTTTTGCAATAGTTTAAGTATCGCTATACAGCGGTCGTTCAAACCTTTTAACCTCCTTTTCGGATTTTTATGTTTTTATGATAAAGCGTTCTTTTATCAATGTGTGAGAGCCTGCGGGTGTACTTTATATAACCGAAAAGTGTACTTTCGGTGTACCGCAGGGAAACTGTTTATTCTTTTTCCGCTTTTAATATTTCTAAAAGCCGTTCCGTAAGTGCGTTTATATACGCGTCCATTAAGTCTTTCGGTATAAGGCTAATATCCGGTACGCCGTTTATGTAAATGTCTAAACCTAACGGGTTGTCTTTAACTTCAATCTTTTTCATAAAAACCGTCCTTTTTGTTTTTCAAGGACATTTTCCTTTATATCGTGGACACTCGTTTGTCCACGTTTTCAATTATTTTGAAAATATCAGAACCACAAATCCATTATTTCTCTTAAAGCGGTAGGTTTTTTACCGCTTATAAAAAAATTTTGGGGTTAGGTATCAGAAAACGGTCGGTAAGTCAAAGCGAAAAATATTGTGGAAGAACAAAAACCCTTTTCCACCGCCACACAATTTTTTTCGTTTCTCTTTGACTTCTCTCCCGTTTCCCGATAGGTGGTAGGTAGAAAAGTCTTTCGACTTTTCAATCAAATTTTTTATTTATTTAAAGGAGTATAGAAAAATGAAAACAGCAGTTATTTACGCCCGTTATTCGAGCGAAAGACAAACGGAACAGTCAATTGAAGGGCAGTTGCGAAAAATCAACGAATATGTGGTTGCCAACAATATAATGGTGGTAAACACATATATTGACCGCGCTATGACGGGAACGAATGACAACAGAAAAGCCTTTCAACAAATGATGAAAGACAGCAGTAAAAAAGCGTGGGATTATGTTTTGGTATATAAGTTAGACCGTTTTTCTCGTGATAAATACGAAACGGCAATACACCGTCACACCCTTAAAACAAACGGGGTTAAACTTATTTCAGTTATGGAGAATATCCCCGATACACCCGAAGGCATTATCCTTGAAAGTTTGCTTGAAGGAATGAATCAATACTATTCGGCAGAACTTTCCCAAAAGGTAAAACGCGGGCTTAACGAAAGCAGGCTTAAAGGTAATTTTACAGGGGGATATTTAATGTTCGGATATAACGTTGTGGGCGATAAAGTGTCAGGTAGAAAACTTGTAATAAATGAAGATGAAGCCGAAATCGTAAAGCAAGTATTTACGGATTTTTCTAACGGCAGGCTTGTCGTTGATATACTAAAAGAACTCGTTAATAGCGGAATTACCAATAAGGGCAAACCTTTTTCAAGAACGTATCTATATAATATGTTAAATAACGAAAAATACTCGGGCAATTACCACTATAACGGACAGTTATATACTAATATTTATCCGCAGATAGTACCGACCGATATTTACTTAAAAGTGCAAGCAAAGTTAAACGCAAATAGGTACGGCAAACACATTCCGGACGTTGTATATCTTTTGAAAAATAAGATACGATGCGGTTATTGCGGAAAACCCATTGCTTCCGACACGGGAACGTCGCATACGGGGATTGTAAAACGGTATTATAAATGTTCTGGCAGAAAACACGAAAACAGTTGCAAAAAAACGGCGGTACAAAAGGATATTTTGGAAGACCTTGTTTTATCTTCCGTTATGAACGCTTTATCTTCGCCGTCGGTAATTGCTAATATAGCCGAAAAAATTGTAAACGCCCATAAACTTATGCTTGAAGATAAATCTATCCTTAATTTATTGCTTTCAGAAAAAGCCGAAATAGACGCATCACTTGATAATTTAGTTAAGGCAATAGAAAAAGGGCTTTTAACGGAAACCACTAAAAACAGGCTGAAAACTTTGGAATTAAAGAAAAAGGAAATTGACGAAAAAATACTCTTGGAACAATCACGAGAAAGCCTATTGATAAAGAAAGAAGATATAATACGATACTTAAAAACAGCCGTAAAAAAAGAGCCTATCGTTTTGATAGACCTTCTGATAAAAGAAATCGTGCTATATGACGATAAAATAGAAATAACCCTTAATTATACTGAAAGGACCGATGGAAACGAACATCGGCCCTTTAATTTTTACTCAAATACTAAAACTTATAAAATCTTTGCTAATAAGTACAGAAACCGTCCTATATTATTGACTTTTGAAGTAAATATCTATATCTGATAATTTCCCGTTCAACTGGGGTAAATTGTTTCCCGCCAAAGATAACAAAACCCGAACAACCAAAAAGCTGTTCGGGTTTTGTTCTTGTCGCATAAGCGACAAGGCAATCTTTCGGGACAATCATACTGATTGCGGGTTCAATCACTCGCCGTGGACGGCAAACCCCTCGCAAACTCCGTTTGCCTTCCCCTTATCAAGGGGCAGAAACCCATCCTTTCCGCCAGTCGTAACCAAAATCGAACCTTTCGATTTTGGTTATTTTTTTATTTAATTAAACTTAAATATTTCTTTTGAAGTTTAGCACGGCGGTCAAAGATGGTGGAAACTCCGCAGGATATACTTCTTGCCGTTTCCGATAAAGATTTGCCTTCTAAGAGTAAATTAAGCGTTTTAAGTTCTTTTTCATTAAGGTTAAGCCTTTCTATTATCTTATCGACTTTACGCCACCCGTTTTTCCTTTATCAGTCCTGCTAAAAACACGTTCTTTTCGACATTATCTTCTTGCCGTTTAAGTAATATATCTACGATATAATTAAGGTTTTCTTCGTTCGTCAGGTAGTTATATAAAGACAGCTGGCGTTTTTCAGCAAAATCAACGTTCAGTTATGTCTTATTTTGTTTTATATTTCCAGAGAATAGCATCAATTTGGGATCCTCTAATTTCTCACATTGACTGTTTCCAATATTTTTTAATACATTTACCAATATTTCAAACTAATATTCAATCTTAAAATAATTTAACCATACTTTATATTTATCTTGACAAGATAAGCAGGTGTCAATTAGATAACCTTTTTCAATGTTCCATTCTTTAAGTCCACGATAATAATACAATTTGTGTTCTTCATCAATAATGAATGGAATAATATTGTTGTTTAAGCATTCTTTAAACATTATAAGTCTTCCAACACGACCATTTCCATCTTGGAAGGGGTGTATTTTCTCAAAATATTTATGAAATTCAATTATCGTTTCTATTGTCTTGTTTTTAATTGAGTTATATGTTGTTAATAATTGTTTCATTTCTTTTTTAACGTTTTCTGGTTGGCAAGTTTCTTCTCCACCAACTTCATTTGGTAGTTTTTTATATTCTCCAACATTAAACCAATCTTTTCGGCTGTCTGATGTTCCTGTTTTTAATAAGAAGTGTAATTCTTTTATCATCTTTTCAGTAAGTTCATTTTTAGCATTCTCAATTACATAATCAACACACTTAAAATGGTTTGCTGTTTCAACAATATCATCAACATTAACATTCTTATTTTCAACACCGATTGTGTTTGTTTCAAAAATATATTGTGTTTGGTCGTGAGTAAGAGTGCTTCCTTCGATATGGTTTGAGTTATATGTTAATTCAATTTGTGTTTTGTGATAAATTCCGCCTTTAAGCCCCATTCGTTTTTGTTCTCTTAAAATATTCAATAGAACATTATTAGTAAGTTCTTGTTTAACTTCACGCATCGGCTTTTGTGCATCTTCTGGAATATTCCAAGTTTTGCCAGTCAAAAAGGCTCCGGGGATTCTTCCTTGGGCACAATAATTTCTAACCATTCTGTTTGTTACATTCCACTTTTTAGCGATTTCCGAAACAGATAAAAATCTCATATCCAACCTCTAAATTGTATTTTTATTATGAATATATTATATTCCTATATCGGAAATTTGTCAACGTAAATCAATGCAATTATTTCCCTAAATGGAAGTTTTTAATAGCGTTTATATAATAAATAATTAAATATAACTTATTCAATCAAAAAAACTTTATATCGTTTTACTTAGAATCGCTTCCGCCATGTCCGACCCGGTTGAACCTATAACGGTTCGGCTGGGTTTTTGTTTTTATGCAAATAAAACGTGATTCAAATAAGAAGCCAGCCTTCTACGGCGTATTTGCCATAGCCAAGAAAACAGCCCGGTGGACTGTTTTGCGGGTAGGCCGCACAGGCGAGAATCCCGTTGGGATAATCATCCTTGTAAAAAAAACGGTGGCAAGTTTAGTCTTGCTACCGTTTTTATTTTACTATTAAGTTTTTTATTATCTTTTACAAACAGTCAATCTTTAATTTGACTTATTTGGCTAATTTTTCTTTAACCTGCGCGAAAGATTCGTCAAGGATTGCTTCTACGTCTTCGTTAGTAAAGCTATCGTCAACAATTACGCTGTACCAGCTGTCTTTTGATTTAGGGAAAGCGCTTAAGTGTACCGTACTATGTCCTTTTGCAAATTTGTTTCCTAATTTAGAAGAAACTTTAAGCAACATCATTACAGTGTTGTTTACTTCATAAACGAATATAAAGCAACTTCTCTTTCCGCCGGCAAGAACGTAGTGAGTATCTGCAAGTGGAAATATGCCCGATTTTATGTAGTTAGCACGGCAATTCGTTTCAACTTCTTCTCCGAATTTATTTTTAAGATACTCTGCAATATATTTCTTTGTTATATCTTCTTTTCTGGTCGTTGCCGCAGCAATCTCTAAACCGTCTTTAAGCGTTATTTGACTCGTTTCGGGGGTTTTTTCGTTATCGGTTGCATCTTCTGTCGCAACTATCTCTTCTTGAGCTTTAACGGCCGTTTTTGCGGCTTGTTCGGTCTTTTGACTTTCGAACTGCTCGTCTGACAGTATTTCGTGTTCCGCAAAGTAGATCTTTTCGGATCTTACAGCGGAGACAGCCGACTTCATTGTCTTTTCGCACAACTCGTATTCGTCAAAACTATCCGACTTTATCATTACGGTTTCATCGATAAGAGTCATTAAAAATGAATATTTGCCGTCTTTGACGTTTAATTCAAATTTAGGGTGATTTACGAACTCTATCCATTTCTTGGTTCTATCTTCTACAGCCGCTATATAACCGTTTTGACGACATATTTCGATTGCCGATTTAGCTTCGCCGATACTTGAATATTTGTAACAAGATTTCGCAATCGCTTTCTTTTTATTATCGTAAATAATGAAAGCGTAATTGTTTTTATCGGTTTTATGAATAACGTAAGAACCCGACGCCTTTACGTGTTTTTCTTCTTCGCTTTCGTTTGTAAACACGCCTTTATTGAACGCTACGGAGAGTACCGCCATTATGACAAGCCCTGTAAATACCGTCGATAAAATAGTAAATATGCACGTGTGTAAAGCAACTACCGCAACGCTGCCGACAGCGAGTGCGCTCGCCCAAACGTAACCTATTACCCTAACGGCTTTCGTTACTTTAAACCATGCGCAAAATACGAGATAGAATATCGTTAATATGTTCAATAAAATAATAATCCAACATAAGCATTCTTCTGCAGAACACGCAAAGTTAGATAGTCCCGTTCCGGACAAAACTAATGAACTCATTTGTCGATTTCTCCTTTCTTTTTCCTGTTTTTACCTATAATTATCAGTGCATACGACATAGTCGCTATAGCAAGTAATATAGGCATTGTTATGAGCATTACCGTCGCATTTGTTATTTGCCCGCTTGCCGTGGTTTTCTCCCCGACGATAGCCCACCATGATAAGTGATCTGTTTCAAACTGAAGAACGTTTCCGTTTCTTGCGCAGTTTACACGAACCATTTCACCGTTGTCTTTGACGTAATATAAAGAAATATGGCTTAATGCTTGTTGTGATGAAGTTAACTTTAATTTTATGGATAATACTCCGCTCGGTTGAACTTCTACTTCTGCGTTATCGATAATCCTTAAAAGCTTTATGCTATATACGGCTTTTAATTCCATATCTTCGCCGGCAACTTCTTCTACCGTTTTGTTTTCTATATTGTGTTTGTTAGACTGAACAAGTGATACGTTAAGCGTCGTATCGGCAGGCATTCCGTCATCGCTTGTTACCGTTATATCGGCATTATCTTCGGCACTTTTTTCCCATTGATGAATCTTACCTACCGGAATTTGCGTGCCTATTATTTCAATTTCGGTATATCTTATACCGTTCAAGCCGTTTATGTACGTAGCATCGGTGTTGCCGAGCGTAAACGTTACGTCGTACATACCGACTGCCGAATTATCTCTGATTCTGAATTTCAGCGTTAAAAACAAACCTGTTTCAAACGTGTTTTCCGAATGTTCGTAGTAGAACTTAAAATTATCAACGTCGTATCCCGCTTCCGTCTCAACGTCTGTCGTATCGAATTGCAAAGCGGAAAAAGTATCTTGCTTTTCAAATCCGAGAAACTCTAATACCGTTCTATCGTAACCGAGCGTTAAAACCATTCCGTTAAACCCGGTGTTTACAACCATATTTGCGTTCACGGTAAAGGTGTCATCGTTGTTTTCCGTCATGTTCATTTGGATTTTAGGAATGGACGTAGTTCTTATATCGTACACGAAATATCCGTAGAGCGAAAGGTTTTCGGCAGGCATGAAGTTTTCGGTAAAAGGAATAGTACACTTGTCGTCTTTGAACCAACCGGAGAATACGTATCTGTTTTTTACAGGGTATGTGTTTTCAAGATAGGTTCCGTAAGGGACTTCTAACGCCTTGTAATAATCGTCCGCAGTAACTATACCGTCGAAACTGTCTTCGTTAACGCCGTCTACGTAGTAAAACACTTGATAGACTATCGGCGTAAGTCTGTAGTCTGCCTGATACTTAAGAACGTGTATATCTTCCGAGACGATACCTTTCCAACCTATAAATTCATACGAATAGCATTTGTCGGTCTCCCTCGAAGGAAGGTCGCCCGCGTACGAAGGAACATCATCGGCGTTATAGTCTTTTCTATATAGTTCCGTGCCGTCCCAGTCGTAGTATATTGCTTCGTACTCACCTTTGATAAGGTTAACCGAGCCGTTTACTATATTGATCGCAATAGGCTTTCCGTAGTCGCTGTTCGTGTTTGCCTGGTCATAAGTGAGCGTTATAGGATAAATTCCTATTTCCGCGGTAGAAAAGCTTTCAAAAGTCAGGCGAAGTATATTTCCGTTAGTCCCGTCACTATTTCTTCCGTCCCAAAGCATATTGAAAGGCAACATGCCGTAGCCGAGTTCGGTTTGAGTGTTCGTGTTTGTAAACGTCAATGTTCTTAAAGCATCTCCTTGTTCTACGTTTACAAGTTTCATTGCAGAACTGTTGTAATCAAGAGTGAGATATAGAGAAATCAGCCCTTCGTTATCCGTCAAATCTACGTCGATAGTGAACGTCTGTCCTCTGTGAACTGTTTTACTTTCCACCGTAACTACCGGAGTATAATCTGCGTGCGCAACAGCACTTATAATGCCTGTACTCATTACGAACATTATCAGGCAGGCTATCGCAAAAAAAGCCAGAACGAAGATTTTATTCAGTTGTAAACTTATTCTATCTTTGTCCACGCCTTTTTACCCCTTAACTTGACAATAAGAACTACGGTAAAAACG
>JAFSLQ010000042.1 GCA_017448355.1 Clostridia bacterium
TTATAGGACACACCTTTAACCTTGCTATGGGGGTACTCGGCGCGTATATTCACGACAGCAGACTTCAATATATCGAGTTTTTCGGTAAATTTTATACTGGCGAAGGCAATAAGTTTAAGCCTATGGGTTCGGATTTAAAATACGTTTACGTAGTTAAATAAAAAATAAAACGCATCTAGAAACGGAGGTTTTTATGACAGGAGAAGCATTAGCGGTTTTAGGACTTGCAATCTGCGCAGGGCTTTGCGGCGCAGGTTCGGCAATCGGACTTTATTTTACGGGTTCGGCGGCGAGTGGCGTGCTTGCCGAAGATTCCAAAAAATTCAGTAAAGTTTTGATTTTGGTAGTACTTCCCGCGACACAGGGTATTTACGGTTTCGTTTTCGGAATTTTGGGCTTAGGTTCGGTTTCGGTTGGGCTTGACCCCATAATCGGCGCAAGAATATTCGGTGCGGCAATGCCGCTTGCGATAACCGGTCTTGTATCCGGTATATTGCAAGGGAAAACGGCTGTAAGCGGTATTTACGCCGTTGCTAAAAACGAAGGATTGTCGGGTAAACTTATTTTGTTCCCCGCGATGGTTGAAACTTACGCCATTTTGGGACTTGTAGTTTCAATACTTTTATTACCTTAAAATAAAGAAAGTGCATTATGGAAGGAAAAGAAGCGATAATCGCTAAAATTTTAGCGGACGCGGAAAAGAAAGCGCAGGATATTTTACACGCGGCGGAAACTTATGCTGTATCCGTTAAAGAACAGGCGGAGACTTGGGCGGAAAACTATTCGGCTGAGCAAGAAAAAGGTTTAAAATCCGAAACCGCGGAAATAGTTGCAAGACGTAAAATCGTTGCCGAGTTAGACGTTAAAAAAGTTCTTCTTAAAGCCAAACAGGACGTGATAGACCGAATTTACGATAATGCGGAGAAAAAACTCTGCAAAATGGATAAAAAGACCTACCTTTCCGTCGTTTTGGCAAAAATAGAAGAGTTTGCGGACATTAGCGACGAAGTCGTTTTATCTATGGACGGCGTGCTTTCCGAAAAAGACATATCGGATAGCGAAGTATTTCGTCGCAAAAAACTTTCCGTATCTAAAACAATCGGTAAATTTTACGGCGGCGTAATGCTTTTGGGTAAGGTGAGCGATAAAAACCTTACGTTCCACGAGATTATTTTAGCGGAAAAGGAAAAGAACGCGCCGAAAATAGCGAAAAAACTGTTTGGGTAATTATGGGTAGCGTATTATATTCGAGTGCGAGAGCCGTTTCTCTGGAAAAAACTCTTTTAGGCGAAGACAGGCTTAAAAGAATGATTGACGGAAATGCAGATGACGCGTTAAAAATTTTATCGGAAGTCGGTTTCGGGACGGGCGATAGCGTAAAAACCGAAATTGACGCTGTTTCGACTTACGAGACGGCGAAACTTTGCGCGTTTATTAAAGAAACCGCACCCGACGAAAAAACGGCGAAATTTTTTCTCTATCCGTTTGATTTCAAAAACGCGGAAGCACTTATAAAGTCTAAATATTTAAAGGCAGAACCTGAACTTTTTCCGTGCGGTTATATTGACGAGAAGGCGTTAAAAGAGAAAATTTTTTCAGATTCTTACGGTACGCTGCCGAGTGCAATGGGCGTCGCGCTTTTAACGTCCGATAAGGTGTTCGTAGAGAAAACCGAAAGCGGGCAGTTAATCAACTCGCTTTTTACAAAGGCACTTTATGAAGAATTGTTTGCGCTTAACGTTCAAAACCCGTATTTGGAAAAAATTCTCCGCGCAAAGGCTGATATGATAAATATCGGTATTGCGCTTCGCACACGCGACTATGAGAGCGCAAAAGGTCAATTCGTGCATGAAGGTGCGATAAATATAACTTTGCTTAAAGCAGTGTGCGAAGAAGATTTCGATAAAATACGCGAAAAATTCAGATTCCATGACTATAAAGACGCCGTCTATGCCGCGCTTAACGGTATAGAGAGCGGGAAAGGGCTTAAAGACTTTGAAAAAATGAGCGACGGCTTTGCCGTTAAGATTATAAACAAAAACAAATACAATCAAGAAGGGATTTTTCCGTTTATAAGATACTGTTTTTATAAATTTGCTGATATAAAAAATGCGAGAATAATTCTCGTCGGACACTCGGGTAATCTTACGGGCGAAGAAATAACCGAACGGATAAGGGAACATTATGAAGGGTAAAACTGCGATTATAGGCGACGGCGAGAGTATTCTCGTTTTTAAAGCGGTGGGCGTCGAGCCTTTTGCCGTAAAAAACGCGGACGAAGCCGAAAAAACTCTATCCGATATCGCGAAATCGTATAAAATTATATTTATAACCGACGATATTGCAAAACAAATCGACGAGAAAATAAGCAAATACACCGCACAAAGTTATCCGATAATCGTTTCCGTGCCGTCAAAATCGGGCAGCAACGGTTATGGTGAACAAAAACTTGTCGAAGCGATGGAAAAGGCGCTCGGTATAAATCTCTTTTCAACAAACGGTAAATAGGAAGTGTGTTATGCAAGGAAAAATTATTAAAGTTTCCGGTCCGCTTATTGTTGCGGAAAATATGGCGGACAGCAAACTGTTCGACGTCGTTAAGGTCAGCGATAAAAAACTTATCGGCGAAATCATTGAACTTCGCGGCGACAAGGCGTCTATTCAGGTTTATGAAGAGACTAGCGGCTTGGGCGTCGGTGAAACGGTAGAATCTACTTTCTCACCGCTTTCGGTTGATTTAGGGCCGGGGCTTATCGAAAGTATTTTCGACGGGATTCAAAGACCTTTAAATAAAGTTTACGAAAAATACGGCGACAGAATAGGTCGCGGCATAGAAATAAACAATATTGACCGTGAAAAGAAGTGGGAATTCAACGCCACGGCAAAGCCCGGCGATAAAGTTTCCGCGGGCGACATTATAGGCGTGGTGCAAGAAACTTCTATCGTCGAACACAGAATTATGGTTCCTTTCGGAATACAAGGAACTATAAAAAAGATAACGTCAGGTTCGTTTAATATAACTCAAACAATCGCGGTAATTGCAACGGAAAACGGCGACAAAGAAATTTGTATGCTTACACGTTGGCCGGTGCGTCGCGGCAGACCTTATAAATCGAAAATCAATCCGTTTATGCCTATGGTAACGGGACAAAGGGTAATAGATACGCTTTTCCCGATAGCAAAGGGCGGCGTTGCGGCAGTCCCCGGTCCTTTCGGTAGCGGGAAAACCGTCGTGCAACACCAACTTGCAAAGTGGGCTGACGCTGATATAATCGTTTATATCGGTTGCGGGGAACGCGGTAACGAAATGACCGACGTTCTAAACGAATTCCCCGAACTTAAAGACCCGAAATCGGGCGAACCGCTTATGAAAAGAACGGTGCTTATCGCAAACACTTCCGATATGCCCGTTGCGGCGCGCGAAGCGTCTATTTACACGGGTATCACGATAGCGGAATATTTCAGAGATATGGGCTATAACGTCGCTATAATGGCGGACTCCACTTCGCGCTGGGCGGAAGCGCTTCGTGAAATGAGCGGCCGTCTTGAAGAAATGCCCGGTGAAGAAGGTTATCCCGCATATCTTTCGTCAAGACTTGCGGAGTTTTACGAGCGTGCCGGTATGGTAAACACGCTTTGTAGCGGCGAGCGTACCGGTTCGGTTTCCGCAATCGGCGCAGTTTCGCCGCAGGGCGGCGACCTTAGTGAACCCGTTTCACAGGCAACGCTTCGTATAGTTAAAGTTTTCTGGGGACTTTCGTCTTCGCTTGCATACAAAAGACATTTCCCTGCGATTGACTGGCTTATCAGTTATTCGCTTTATGCGGATAAACTTTCCGACTGGTATAATCAGAACGTGTCGGAAGATTTTACGCGTATGCGTGGCTTTGCGATGAGTGTGTTGCAGGAAGAAGCGGAACTTGACGAAATTGTTCGTCTTGTCGGTGCGGACGCGCTTTCTTTTAAAGACCGTCTTACCCTTGAAACCGCTAAATCCATAAGAGAAGACTATTTGCATCAGAACGCCTTCCACGAAGTCGATACATTTACTTCGCTTGAAAAACAATATAAAATCTTAAAACTTATATACGATTTTCACAGGCTTGCCCTTGACGCGCTTAATAAGGACGCGGATTTTAACGCGATAATCAATCTTCCTGTTAGAGAAAAGATAGGTAGGGCAAAATACGTTCCGGAAAAAGATTTAAAGAATTTAGACGCTATCGAAAAAGAAATTATCGATGCGCTTAAAGGTCTTACTGGCGGTGAATACGATGAATAGAGAATATAAAACCATAAAAGAAGTCGTCGGACCTATAATGATGGTGGAAAACGTTCAGGGAGTTAAGTATAACGAACTTGTGGACGTGGTTCAGGCTGACGGGGAAGTCAGGCGCGGTAAAGTTTTGGAAGTTTCAGGCGATAAAGCGCTCGTTCAGTTATTCGAAAGCGCGCAAGGTTTGCAGATATCGACGGCTAAGGCTAAATTTTTAGGCTACGGTCAGCGACTCGGCGTGTCGGAAGATATGCTGGGGCGTGTATTCGACGGTATGGGCTTCCCGCGTGACGGCGGTGCGCCGATTATTCCCGAAAAATATATGGATATTAACGGCGAGCCGATAAATCCCGCCGCGAGAGACTATCCGAACGAATTTATTCAGACGGGTATTTCGGCAATCGACGGATTAAACACTCTCGTAAGGGGGCAAAAACTTCCCGTGTTCAGTATGTCGGGACTTCCGCATGCCGAAATTGCCGCACAGATTGCGCGTCAGGCAAAAGTTTTAAATAGCAATGAAAAGTTCGCGGTTGTCTTCGCCGCTGTCGGTATTACTTACGAAGAAATGGAATATTTCGTACAGGACTTTAAAAAGACGGGCGCAATCGAGCGTACGGTTATGTTTACCAACCTTGCTAACGACCCCGCTATCGAGCGTATAGCGACCCCGCGTATGGCGCTTACATGTGCCGAATACCTTGCTTACGACGTGGGTATGCACGTACTTGTTATTATTACCGATATAACTAATTATTGCGAGTCGCTTCGTGAAGTTTCGGCGGCAAGAAAAGAAGTGCCGGGGCGTCGCGGCTATCCCGGGTATTTATATACCGACCTTGCGACGATGTATGAGCGCGCGGGCAGGATTCGCGGCAAAAATGGGTCTATTACTCAGATACCTATTTTGACGATGCCCGAAGACGATAAAACTCACCCGATACCAGACCTCACGGGCTATATTACCGAAGGTCAGATTATTTTGTCGCGCGACCTTTATAAAAAGGGCGTAAATCCGCCTATCGACGTATTGCCTTCGCTTTCCCGTCTTAAAGATAAAGGTATAGGCGACGGAAAAACGCGTGAAGACCACGCAGACACTATGAACCAACTCTTCGCGGCATATGCGCGCGGTAAAGAAGCAAAAGAACTTTCGGCAATTTTGGGCGATGCGGCGCTTTCCGAGATCGATAAATTATATGCTAAATTTTCCGAAGCGTTTGAAAAAGAGTATGTTTCGCAAGGTTTCACCACTAACAGAAGTATAGAAGAAACTTTAAATTTGGGCTGGAAACTTTTAGGAATTTTGCCAAAATCCGAACTTAAACGTATCAAAGAGAAATTTATAGAAAAATATTACGCTAATGGCTATAATAATTAACGGAAGGAGCGGTAATTGAGACTTAACGTTAATCCTACGCGTATGGAACTCAGCAAGTTGAAAGCAAGGCTTAAAACAGCGACGCGCGGGCATAAACTATTAAAAGACAAAACCGATGAGATGATAAGAAGGTTTTCCGAGATAATTCGTGAAGACAAACTTTTGCGTGACTCGTTAGAGACGGAAATTTCCGAAACGTTAAAAAAGTTTTCGCTTGCACGTACTCTTTCGTCTAAAAGCGACATAGAACTTGCGTTTCAGATACCGTCAGTATCGGTTGAAATCGATTGTGACGTTAAGACGGTTATGAACGTTCCTATACCCAAACTGACGTTAAACAAATCTGAAAAGAAAGATAAATATCCGTATTCTTTCGGATTTTTAACAAGCGAAGCAGACGTGGCGGTGGATTCCGCGGGCGCGCTTATCGAAAAGATGGTTAAACTTGCCGAACTTGAAAAGGCTGTGGCTATGCTTGCAGACGAAATAGAAAAGGGCAAACGTCGTGTAAATGCGTTAGAGTACGTTATGATTCCTAACTTAATCGAAACCATCAAGTATATAAGTATGAAACTTGAAGAGAACGACAGAAGCAGCCGTGTAAGACTTATGAAAGTTAAATCCATGATAGGTGAGCAATAAAGGAGAAAAAATGTACGCAATCGGAATTGATATAGGCGGTACAACTATAAAAGTGGGACTTGTAGACGGTGGTAAAATTATTAATTCTAACCGTAAACCTACCGCATCTACTCCGGAAGAAGCAGTTGCAAATATTGTGCTTCAAATAGATGCGTTGTTTGAAAAATATAATCTTACCGTAAAGGACATTGTCGGAATCGGTATAGGTTGTCCGGGGCTTATTTCGTCGGAAGAAGGTGTTGTTTGTCATATCAGCACTATGAAATGGCATAATTTTCCGATAGTTAGTCTGTTGAAAAAAACTTATAACACGAATATCAAAGTTTCTAACGACGCGAATGTTGCGGCACTTGGTGAAGCGATGTTCGGTGCGGGTGAAAAGTTTAATAATTCTATTATGCTGACCTTAGGCACAGGCGTCGGTGGCGGAATAATTATCGACAATAAAATTTATGCGGGCGCTTTTTCAAAAGGCGCGGAACTCGGGCATATGGTCATAAGGATAGGCGGCGAGCCGTGTGGTTGCGGTAGGCGCGGATGCTTGGAAACTTATGCTTCCGCGACGGGATTAACCCGTATGACGAAATCCGCTATGGAACAGCACCCTGAGAGTGAAATGTGGAAATTTGTGGACGGCGATATAAATAAAGTCGATGGCAGGACTTCCTTTGAGTGCGCAAAACAAGGCGACGCAGCGGCAAATTCGGTTGTTGACGATTTTGTTATGTATCTTTCGGAAGGTATTATGAATTTAGCAAATATCTTCCGTCCCGAAGCGTTCATTATCGGTGGCGGGATAAGCGCGCAAGGTAAATATCTTACGGATAAGTTAACGGCTTATTGTGAAAAATATTGTTACGGATATAAAAACGCGCCGAAGTCCGAAATCATTACCGCAACTCTCGGTAATGATGCGGGGATAATCGGCGCAGCGGCTCTCGTTATTTAAAAGAGATAAACAGTCTGATGAATAATTGGAAAGCAATAAAAGCAATATTATATCTTATTGCTTCAATATTAATATTTATTTTTAACCGCTCTATTATGCCATACGTTGGGATAGTAGTCGGTGCGGTCGTTTGCATATATGCGATGGAAGAATTAATCGTTGCAGCTGCAAAGAGAACGCTTTTCGATAATCCTTATTTGTTGTCTGATGGGATAGTACAACTTCTTATTGGTGCGGTTTTATTTCTTGTTTCTTTTGATATTTTCAAAGTTTGCCTTGTTTGGGGCGTATGGTCAATACTCCGTGAAAGTAAAGAGTTTGCCGAAGCGGTAAAAAATCTTTCACAAAAGAAACTTGGGATAATAAATGTTGTAGAATCGGTAGTGGTTGTAATACTTTCTTTCTTCTTGGTTTTAGAACCTAATGAAGAACATGCAAGACTGCGCGTTTTTTTGCTTGCCGCAGAACTTGCTATAGTCGTTTTCTTCTATTTTGCGGAAATTTTAAGAGATTTTTTAGCAAAGAAGAAAGGACAATGCGATACCAACAGTTTTGATGATGAAAGCGAAGAAATGATTATTTAGAATTAAAACGATTAAAAAGCCCTGCGCCTTGTTACAAAACAAGGCGCAGGGCTTTTTAATTATTAATTTATTAATTCAGAATTCTTCTTGCTACAAAGATGCCGCTTGCCGAAGCGTGCGAAAGAGAGTGGGTAACCCCGCTACCGTCGCCGATAACGTAAAGACCTTTCAGTTTGGTTTCAAGATTATTGTCGATAGATACTTCCATATTATAGAACTTAACTTCCACTCCGTAAAGAAGAGTGTCGTCGTTGGCTGTTCCGGGAGCAACTTTGTCGAGCGCATAAATCATCTCGATAATACCGTCTAAAATTCGCTTGGGCAGCACAAGACTTAAATCGCCCGGTGTTGCGGCAAGGGTGGGGATAGTCGTGTTTTCGTCTATACGCTTTTCCGTACTGCGCCTACCCCTTATAAGGTCGCCGAAACGCTGTACGATTACGCCGCCGCCAAGCATATTTGAAAGCCTTGCAATGCTTTCCGCATAGCCGTTACTGTCTTTAAACGGTTCTGAAAAGTGTTTACTGACAAGCAGCGCAAAGTTTGTGTTTTTGGTTTTATAAGCGGAGTCTTCGTAACTGTGTCCGTTTACGGTAACTATGCCGTTAGTGTTTTCATTTACGACTATTCCGTTCGGATTCATACAGAACGTCCTGACCGAGTCTTCAAATTTTTCAGTTCTGTAAACTATTTTACTCTCGTAAAGTTCGTCGGTAAGACTTGAAAAAATCTCCGCGGGGAGTTCTACGCGTACGCCGATATCAACGCGGTTGGACTTGGTGGGAATTTTTAGTTTTTTACATATTTTTTCCATCCAGTTACTTCCGCTTCTGCCTACGGATATTATGCATTGTTTGCAATTATATTCCGCGCTATCGGTGATTACGGTAAAGCCGTTGTCGTCCGCTTTTACGTCCACGACAGGGGTGTCGAAATAGAAGTCGACTTTATCTTTTAGAAGATTATAAAGATTTTTAAGAACTACGGAGTTTTTGTCCGTACCTAAATGCCTGACTTTGGCGTCTAAAAGATTAAGTTTATTTTGAAGACAGATTTTTTTCAGATGCGTGCCTGCGGTGGAATACATTTTCGTACCTTCACCGCCGTACTTCATATTGATTTCGTCAACGTAAGTCATAAGTTCTATGGCTTTTTGTTTGCCGATATGTTCGTGCAAACTGCCGCCGAAGTCGTTAGTTATGTTATATTTACCGTCAGAAAACGCCCCTGCGCCGCCAAAACCGGACATTATCGAACAGGTTTTGCAGTTAATACATGATTTTATTTTATCGCCGTCAATAGGGCATTTTCTTTTTTCCAAAGAATGTCCCGCGTCGAAAACCGCAACGGAAAGACCGTTATTCTCTTTTGTGAGTTCGTATGCGGCGAAAATGCCGCCAGGGCCTGCACCGATAATTATTACGTCGTAATTCATAAATTCTCCGTAGTTGTATAAGTTTATCCCAACGGATTTAATTATACCATTTATAAGGCTATAAATCAAATAAAAACGCAAAAAACTTTTTCTTTAACAATCGATTGTGTTTTTCGTCGGTTTATTGTAAAATAATAAAGAAGGTAGGTGAATATAATGAAAATAATTTTTAATCCCGATGAAAAAATCGTTAACGCAATACGCGAAGGTTTGAAGAAAAAGGACGGATATTGTCCTTGCCGCGTTGCAAAAACCGAAGACACCGTTTGTATGTGTAAAGAGTTCAGAGAGCAAATAGCAGACCCCGAATTTGAAGGGTTCTGTCATTGCAGACTTTATTATAAATACAAATAAAAATTTATATTAACGCCGCTGCGCTTAAATTTAGCGCAGCGGCGGTTTAATAATTTTTACAAAAAATTGTTATTAATAATTTCCCGATAATTTTTTATAACTTCTTCTGCAACTGAATCCCAAGATTTGTAAACCTGTTTATATGCGGTTTCCTTCATGGCGATAAGTTTATCCTTGTCGTTTAAAATTTCTTCAATCCTATTAGCCCACGCCGTAGGGGATTTTTCTACCAAATATCCGTTTACGTTATTCTCGATTATTTCCGCAGCGGCACAGCCTTCGTTCATAATAATAGGAAGTTTCATTGCTGCGGCGTCTATCGACGCAATACTCGACGTGTCGAATGTAGAAGGGAATATAAATAAATTTGCCCGTAAATAGTATGCGGAAAGTTCTTCTCTATCTAAAATCTTGCCTGTAAAAATAACGTAATCAGTTAATCCGTATTCGTCAACCGTTGCTTTAAGTTTATTTTCGTAATTTCCGCTTCCGACAATCAAGAATTTAAATTTATATCCGTCATTTGCAACTTTTTTCAATGCCTCAAGCGCTAATTGTAAGTTTTTGTTTTCTACTATTCTGCCGACAGATAAAAACACGGTTTCATCTTTACTGAGATTATACTTGTCATTAATTTGTTCTATTAACTTCTCGGCGTTTTCGGGATAGAGAAAATCCGTTCCGTTTCTTATAACTTTAATAGGTTTTTTGTAGCCGTATTCGTGAAGACAATCGCTCGCACCGTTACTGACTGTCCATACGTAATCGACGCGGTTTATGTTTTTTAAAATATACCGCATCATAAAGTTTTGTAAACATTTTAATTTCAAATCGCGTTCAAAATCTTCTTTAAATTTTGTGTGAAATGTGAAAATTGTCGGTATATTATGTTTTTTTGCGTATTTTGTAAAAAATCCGCACAGCGTAAACGGGGAGTGAATATGGATAATATCAAATTTATTTTCTTTAAGAAATTTTTTCAACTTAAAATCTATACCCGGGAGTGCGCAGCGATATCCTTCCGCCGACGGTATGGATTTAGTCCTGAACACGGTAAAAGGCTGATTATCCGTATAATTAGGAAAATAAGGAACGACAAGTTTAACGTCAATATCCTTCATATTTAAAAAACTTTTAGCATAATTCGTTATAACTTGGCATGGTCCGTCGAATTTGGGATAATAACAATCCAGGACTTCTAAAATTTTCAATTTATTTTCCATAACGATTATCTCACAAAAAATTTTTTGCATGTAATTTTCATACAAACGAATTGTAACACGATGACAAAGGAATTGTCAAGTTAAAACATATTGCGTTATTTGATGTTTTAAGTTGCGAAAGCAAACGAATTGTTTTTATTGTTTATCTCTTTTAAACTTGAAAAAAACCATGCTTTATGTTAAAATATTTCTATGGCTGATATTAACGAATTACTTTCAAAACTTAACGAAGAACAAATTAAACCGGTTTTAGATACGGAAGGCGCAGTGCTTGTTATTGCCGGTGCCGGCAGCGGGAAAACACGCGTATTAACGTCGCGTATAGCGTATTTGGTGCTTGAAAAACACGTGAATCCGGCAAATATTATGGCGATAACCTTTACCAACAAAGCGGCGGCAGAGATGAAGAATCGCTTAGAAAGAATTATCGACGGCACGGAATATATGTGGGTTTCGACGATTCACAGTATGTGCGTCAGGATTTTAAGGCGGGACATAGATAAAATCGGTTATGATAAATATTTTACGGTATACGACGAAACCGATAAAGATAAAGTTTTAAAGCGCGTTTTTCAGGAACTCGAATTAGATGCGGATAAACTTTTAAAGTCCGCAAAAAATTATATTTCAAGTGCAAAAAACGAGTGTCTTTCGCCTGAAGAGTTTAAGACGGAATATAAAGATTTGCGTTTTGTTAACGAACTTTCGGCAATTTATCAAGAGTATGAAAATCAACTTATGCGTTCTAACGCGCTTGATTTTGACGACCTTTTGTTGAAAACTTACGAACTTTTTAAAACTCACGAAGAAGTTCTTGATTATTATGCCGAGAAGTTTCACTATATACATATCGACGAGTTTCAGGATACTAACAAAGTGCAGTTTGCGATTGCGAAGATGCTTTCAAAAAAACACGGCAATATATTTGTTGTGGGCGACGACGACCAAAGTATTTACGGCTGGCGCGGCGCAAAGATAGAAAACATACTGTCGTTCGATAGAGTGTTTGTCGGCGCAAAGGTTTATAAATTGCAACGCAATTATCGGTCGACTAAAAAGATTTTACAACTTGCGAATTGTATAATAAAGAACAATTCCGAGCGTAAGGATAAAGAACTCTATACCGAAAATTCCGACGGCGCGAGAGTTGAAACTTTTATAGGTACTGACGAGAATAACGAAGCGACGTACGTTGCTATTCAAATAAAGAGCCTAATGGCGCGAACTAATTATTCTTACAAAGATTTTGCCGTATTTATGCGTGTAAACGCGCTTTCGCGTGCTTTTGAACAAGAATTTACCAAGTATGGTATCCCGTATAGAATTTTCGGCGGATTTAAATTTTTTGAACGAAAAGAAATTAAAGACGCGCTTTCATATCTCAAATTAATTAATAACGCTTTTGACGACGAAGCGTTTTTACGCTGTATCGGAGTGCCGCGCAGGGGGATAGGCGACAAAACGCTGTCTGAACTTCGTGAATTTTGCGCGGGCGCAGGCATTTCTATGTATGACGGGCTAATGCGCCTAGATGAAACGACGATAGGCGCTGCCGCTAAAATGAAACTGTATAATTTCAGGCAGTTAATTGACGGTTTTAGAAGTTTTGCGAGCGTAAATTCCGTGTCGGAACTTCTTAAATACGTCCTTGAAAAAACATCGTTTAAAGAGCAATTTGCTGAAAAAACCGAAGAAAACGCGTCAAAACTCTACAATATCAGCGAACTTGTTAACTCTGCCGAACAATTTATAAAAGATAACGTCGGGGCTGTGCTTTCCGATTATTTAAGTTCCACGAGTCTTGCGACAGACACCGATTCGATAAACGAAGACGACGCTGTAACCGTTGCGACTATTCATGCGGTTAAGGGGTTGGAGTTTAAATGCGTATTTGTTGCGGGGCTTGACGAGAAAATTTTACCTATCCAAAGAAGTATGGGTGATGATAGCGAACTCGAAGAAGAAAGACGACTTATGTACGTGGCGATAACCCGTGCGCGAGAACGGCTTTATCTTACGCGCGCAAACAGCAGATATATGTACGGAAGTAGGGAATTTATGACGCCGTCGCGGTTTTTAAAGGAAGCGCAACCCGTATTAAATCCGATTACTTTTGAAAAAACCTACGATAATTTTGGTTATAGTGCTAAAAAGGATATTGATTATAATGATGAATATACCGTTTCGCAAAGCAAGGTGGGCGGTTATTCTTCGAGTTATGCTAAAACCTTTTTGGACGGACAACAAGTTAAAGAGAATAAGAGCGCGAATTATAACGGGTATAAGCGCGGCGTAAAAGTTAAGCACGTGAAGTTTGGGGAAGGAACGGTTATAGACGTTAAAGGAACGGGGGATAATTTGATAGTAGACGTGGCGTTTAAAGGCGTCGGTATTAAGGCGCTTTCCGTAAAATATGCCCCGATGGAGATAATAAATGAATAAGATGCGAGAACTCGTTGATATTTTGAATAAATACGCGTACGAGTATTACGTTTTGGATAATCCTACCGTTTCCGACGGCGAGTACGACGCTTTATACGACGAACTTTTAAGGCTTGAAAGAGAAAGCGGCGAAGTGTTGTTTGATTCGCCTACGCGGAGAGTCGGTGGCGAGCCTCTTGCGGCTTTTAAAAAGCATACGCATATAGAACGGTTGTATAGCCTTGATAAAGCGACTAGCGAAGAAGAATTAAACGCATTTTTTAAGCGCATCGAAAAGGAAACGGATAACGCGCTTTATACCGTTGAATATAAGTTTGACGGGCTAACCGTTTGTCTTACTTATGAAGACGGAAAATTTACCCGTGCGACGACAAGGGGTAACGGTGTAACGGGCGAAGACGTTACAAGCCAGATTATGACCGTTAAAAGTTTTCCGCTTACAATAAATCATAAGGGCGTTTTGGAAGTACAAGGGGAGGCGATAATACGGCTTTCCGTTCTTGACGAGTATAATAAGACTGCGGCTGAGCCGCTTAAAAACGCACGAAACGCCGTAGCGGGTGCAATAAGAAACCTTGATCCTAAAATTACCGAAAAACGTCGCGTTGAAATAATGTTTTACAATGTGAATTACAGTTCGGAAGGTGAATTCCGTTCGCAAAAAGAGTGTGTGGAATTTTTACGCAAAAACGGATTTAAAGTACATCCGTTTTTTAGAATTTGTAACGATTTTACTAGCGTTATGTCTGCCATAAAAGAAATAGAAAACAGTAGAAAAACACTTGATATTTTAACCGACGGTGCTGTTGTTAAGATTGACGATTTTTCGTTACGTAAAAAGTTAGGGTATACCGATAAATTTCCGCGTTGGGCAATCGCTTTTAAGTTTGAAGCGGAAGAAATTACCACCATTTTACAGGATGTTGTTTGGCAAGTCGGACGAACCGGTAAACTAACTCCGCTCGGACTTGTTTCACCGGTCGAACTTGCGGGGGCAACGGTAAAAAAAGCAACGCTAAATAACTACGGAGACTTAAAGCGTAAGAACATTAAAATCGGGGCGAGAGTTTTAATCCGCAGAAGTAACGAAGTTATTCCGGAAATTCTCGGAACTACCGAAATCACCGATGGTTGTAAGGATGTTTTTAAACCTGAGATTTGTCCCTATTGCGGCGAAAAATTAGTGGAAAGCGGCGCAAACTTGTTTTGCCCTAACGTGAATTGCAGACCGCGGGTTGTCGCTTCGTTAGCGAATTTTGCTTGCAAAAACGGTATGAATATTGACGGGTTTTCCGATAAGACTGCGGGACAACTTTACGACGAACTTAGCGTGCGTAAATTATCCGACGTGTATTTTTTGGACAGAGAAAAAGTTGCAAAGATGGAAGGGTTTAAAAAACTTAAAACCGATAATCTGTTTAACGCGATTGAAGCAAGTAAAAACGTGGATTTCTCTAATTTTATCTACGCTTTGGGTATTGACGGCGTCGGTAAAAAAACGGCGGGGGATTTAGCAAAAACTTTCGGCGACCTTATTTCTTTGACGGACGCCACCAAAGAACAACTTTTGGAAGTTCCCGATATCGGGGAAGTGATAGCACAGGCTGTTTACGAGTTTTTCAGAGATGAAGGCAATTTAGCGGAGATAAAAAAACTTTTATCTGTCGGCGTGAAGATTGTCGCAGTTAAAAGAAGTACCGAAAAAGGTATTATGAGCGGTGAAAAAGTGGTTTTAACCGGCACGTTATTAAACTACAAGCGAGATGACGCGGCAAAAATTATCGAAAGGCTTGGCGGCGAAATAATGAGCGGCGTTTCAAAAAATACTACGCTTGTTTTGGCGGGTGAAAACGCAGGCAGTAAACTCGATAAAGCAAAAAGTCTGGGTATAAAGATAATAGACGAAAACGAGTTTGAAAATCTTATTAAAAATTAAATTAATATATAAAATACTTGCTTATTGCGATGTTTTGTGGTAAAATAAACGGGAAATAAGCGAGCGGGTTAACGAGTGGTGATATGATGTACAGTATGACGGGCTACGGCAGGGCGGAATATTCGGAAAACGGCATAGATTTGACAGTTGAATTAAAATCGGTGAATAACCGAAATTTTGATTTCAGCGCCAAGATGTCGAGAGCGTTTATATGCTTTGAAGACAGAATCAGAAAGACTGTTAACGATTACATTAAGCGCGGCAGAATCGAACTGTTCGTTAATTTTTCCGACCACCGCGAAAAGGGGGCGACGATAAACGCTGACCTGTCGCGTGCCGCGGAATATTATAACGCCGCAAAAACTATTGCGGAAAGTCTTAATATTCCCAACGACTGTTCGGTTTCTTACCTTATGAAGTGCCCCGACGTAATAACGGACGATTTTTCGTTCGATGCGACGGAGTTTGAAGAAATTCTTATATCCACCGTTAAAAAGGCATGCGAAAAGTTTAACGAGATGCGGAAGACGGAAGGCGAAAAACTCATTTCGGATATGCTTTCGCGGATGACAACTATAGGCGAGATAACCGACAATATAGCGCTTCGCGCACCGTTTGTGGCGACCGAGTATAAAGAAAGGCTTAAAGCACGTATCGAAGAAGCGTTAAACGGCGTAAATTATGACGAAACGCGTTTGCTTAACGAAGTTGCCTTTTATACCGATAAGGTCAATATAGATGAAGAACTGACCAGATTAAAATCGCACATTGCGCAGTTTTGCACTATCGTTAACACTTTGGGTTCGGGCAAAAAACTTGATTTTTTAATGCAGGAGTTTAACCGCGAGGCAAACACCATTTGTTCTAAATCCAACGACTTAAAGGTAACCGAATACGGCTTATCGCTTAAAAACGAGATAGAAAAGGTCAGAGAACAGGTTCAAAACCTTGAATAAATAAAAAACGTATAATTTTGCAATAAAAGGAGTAATAGATTATGATACATAAACCGCCGATTGACGAGTTAGCGTCAAAAATAGGTTCAAAGTATTCTTTGTGCGTGGTTGCATCTAAAAGGGCGAGACAGATAATGGAACAGGCGCAAAATCAGGGGCTTACCGAACTTCCCGATAACGAGAAACCTTTGTCGGTTGCCGCACAGGAAATTTACGACGGCAAACTCATCGCAACGAACGACTGATAAAGGCGTTCAAAGATTGGTTTTTGACTATGCGTTCACGGTGCTGGACGCATTTGTTTTAGAAAAATGTTTGCAGACGTTATCGTCGATATTTCGCATAGTGAAGCGGATAAAATATTTGAGTATTCTTATTCCGATTGCGGGGTGTTACCCGGCAGTCGCGTTTTAGTGCCTTTCGGTAGTAAAACTATTGAAGGGATAGTCATCAGAACGAAAGAAAGTTGTGAATTCGACGTAAACAAAATTAAACCGATAGTTGCGGTTCTGGAAGAAATCCCCGCGCTTACGCGTGAGACTTTGTCTCTGTCGGAGTATGTCGCTAAAACCTGTTACGTGTCAAAGGCATTGTCTTTCAGACTGTTTTTGCCTGCCGAAATGCGTAAAGGCAGGGTGAGAGAGCAATTCGTTAAGTATGCCGCGTTAAACGAGAACGCCGACATTGAAGAGATTTTATCTTCGCTTAGAAAAAATGCGTTAAAACAACGCGAACTAATAGAGTTTTTGCGTGCTAACGGCAAATCCGCCATGTCGATATTAAACGAAAAATTCGGCGGCGCGGTTAAAGCATTAAACGATAAAAATGCGCTTATAATTACTTCGGAAAAACGTTTCCGTTCGCCTTATAAAGATTTGGGCGGCACGGCGAAAAAAGTCGTTTTAACCGAAAAACAGCGCGGCGCGATAGATTTTATACAAAATTCCGAAAAACTTACTACGCTTTTATTCGGCGTAACCGGAAGCGGTAAAACCGAAGTTTATCTGGATTTGATAGATAAAACTCTAAAAGGCGGAAAAAGCACCATAATGCTTGTGCCTGAAATTTCACTTACGCCGCAAATGCTTAAACAGTTACGAGCGCGATTCGGTGAAAACGCGGCGATAATGCATAGCGGACTTTCGGCAGGGGAGCGCTACGACGAGTGGTGGCGTCTTCGCACGGGCGAGGCAAAAATAGCAATCGGCGCACGCAGCGCGATTTTCGCACCCGTTGAAAACTTAGGGCTTATCATTATCGATGAAGAACACGACGGCAGTTATACCAGCGAATCCGCGCCGAGATACAACACCGTAGACGTTGCGAAATTCCGTTCTTCTTATAACGGTGCTAAACTTGTTTTAGGTAGCGCAACGCCGTCGGTAGAAAGTTTTATGAACGCTGAAAACGGGCAATACAATCTTTTTGAATTGCCAGACAGAATAAACCAAAAACCGCTACCCGATATTGAAATCGCGGATATGCGCAAGGAAGTGCGCCGCGGTAACAATTCGCCTTTTTCGTCAATCTTAAAAGACGAAATAGCAAAATGTCTTGAAAAGGGCAATCAGGCGATACTATTTTTAAATCAACGCGGGTATTCCAAAACCGTTGTCTGTACCGAGTGCGGACACGTGCAGAAATGTTCTTCTTGCGACGTTTCCTTGACCTATCATAAGGAAGACGATTCGCTTTTGTGCCATTATTGCGGCGCAAAATATAAGATGATTAAAGCCTGTACCGAGTGCGGAAGTCCGTATATAAAATACGGCGGATTCGGTACGGAAAAAATAGTCGCCGACCTTAAAACTCTTTTCCCGTCCGCACGAGTTTTGCGTATGGACAGGGATACGACTACAAGCAAAGAAGGGCATTTTAAGATTTTGAACGAATTTTCGTCGAGAAACGCAGACATTTTGGTCGGCACGCAGATGATAGCCAAGGGGCACGACTTTCCCTTTGTTACGCTTGTCGGAATCTTGGACGCGGATATGAGTTTGCACTTTTCCGATTTCAGAAGCGCGGAACGAACTTTTCAGTTAATTACGCAAGTCGCGGGCAGAAGCGGCAGAGCGGGCGAAGCGGGCAAAGTGGTTTTGCAAACCTACCAGCCGGAAAATCACGTGCTTAGACAAGCGATAAATTACGATTATAAAGGGTTTTTCGAGCGCGAAATTTCCATAAGAAAGGCGACGGCTTTTCCGCCGTTTACCCAAATTGTAAGGGTTTTAGTGCAAAGCGAAAACGATGAACTCGCGCTTACGTCCGTTAAAGAACTTTACGAAGAATTGAGCGCGATAAAGAAAGTACGAGAAGACTGTTTTAAGTTTTTCGGGTGTATGAAAGCACCGCTTAAAAAATTACAAGGAAAGTACCGCTATCAGATTTTAATGCGTATAGATAACGGCAACGAAGATATTTTAGATTCGGTTTATAAATCCGTGAACGCGCGTAATAAGGGTAAAATCAACGCGTATATGGAAATAAATCCCAACAATTTAACTTAAAAGGTGAGATATGGCAATACGTAATATTATTCAGATGGGCGACCCTACGTTAAGAAAAAGAAGTTTTGAAGTGGTTGATTTCGGCGAAAAGACAGCCGCACTTTTAGACGATATGAAAGACACGCTTATAAAAGCCGACGGCGTGGGGCTTGCCGCACCGCAAGTCGGGGTTTTAAGGCGTATTTTTATCGTAAGTTACGAAGATAAGTACTACGAGTGCATAAATCCCGTAATTGTCGCAAAAAGCGGCAAACAGGTAGGGGACGAAGCGTGTTTATCCGTTCGCGGAAAGTTCGGTACGGTGGAGCGTCCGAAGAAAATTACTGTCGAAGCGTTTGACCGTCACGGCAATAAGTTTACCGTAAAAGCGCAGGATTTTTTAGCGCGGGCGTTTTGTCATGAGTACGACCATCTGGACGGGATTTTGTACGTGGACAAGGCAAAGAACGTTGAGGAAGATAAAAGGTGAAAGTAGTATTTCTCGGTACGCCTGATTTTGCGGTTTTGCCCCTTAAAGCGGTTTGCGAAACGAAAGGGGTAGAAGTCGCGGCGGTAATATGCAATAAAGATAAGCCTTTCGGCAGAAAACAGGTTTTGACCGCTCCGCCCGTAAAAGTCATAGCGGAAAGTCTCGGTATACCTGTTTTTCAGTACGATAAAATTCGCGTAGAAGGTGTTGATGACCTTAAAAGGCTTGCACCCGATTTAATGATAACCTGTGCTTTCGGGCAGATTTTGTCGCAGGAAATTCTTGATATCCCGAAACACGGCGTTATCAACATACACGCGTCGCTACTTCCTAAGTATCGCGGTGCGTCGCCTATACATTACGCAATTTTAAACGGCGAAAAAACTACCGGCATTACCATAATGAAAACCGATATCGGCATTGATACCGGCGATATTCTGCTACAAAAGTCGCTGCAAATCGGCGACAATGAGACGTGCGGTGAACTTTTTGAAAGGTTGTCGGTTCTCGGTGCGGAGTGTATTAAAGACGCGCTTTCTTTAATTATGCAAAATAGTGCCGTTTACACGCCGCAAATTGAAAGTAAGGCGACTTTTACCAAAATCATAACGAAAGAACAGGCGCGTATCGACTGGACAAAATCCGCCGACGATATAGTTAATTTAGTGAGAGCGTTTAATCCCGCGCCTGTTGCGTTTACCACTTTAAACGGAGAGCCGTTTAAAATTTACAGCGCCGAAAAGTGCGATATAACGGGAAACGCGGGGGAAATTCTTTTCGCCGATAAAACTTTAATCGTCGGCGCGGGGGAAAAATCCGTTTCTTTGTTAAAAGTGTGTAAAGCGGGCGGAAAGCCTATGCAAATAAGCGACTTTTTAAGGGGCAACAAACTCTCGACGGGAACAAAGTTAGGATAGTTTAATGGTAAATTATTTTTATGACTGTTACGTTATACTAAATAAAGTTTACAGCGAAAAAAAGTTTATAAAACAGGCGATAAACGAAACTTTTATCGAAGAAGCGAATAGGGCTGTAACGGTTAAAGTTTGCTACGGCGTACTTGATAAAGACATAGAACTGTCGTATTACATAGAAAAACTGACCGAAAAAACGCCGAAACTTGCTATCCGCACGATACTTAAAATTTCAATGTATATGATAAAGTGTCTCGGTAAAAAAGAGTATTTCGTCGCAGATAACGCCGTCGAACTGACAAAAAAATTAGGTAAAGGCGGCGCAAGCGGGTTCGTAAACGCGTTTTTAAGAAAGTTTGTTAATGCGCCATTAGAATTGCCAAAGGAAAAACTTTCGTATTTATCTGTAAAATATTCTTATCCGCTTTTTGCCGTGAAAGAACTGGTTAAAGATTACGGTGAAATTCGTGCGGAAAAGATAATTGCCGCCCCGTATCCGGAAAACACGCTTTGTTTTTACCAAGTTGACGGTGAAGAGTATCTTTCGGAAAGAAAAATAGATTTTACAAAAACTCCGTTTTATAACGCTTTCACGGTAAAAAATTTTACGCGAAACGCCGATTACGATAAAGGCGTTTATACCTATCAGGCACTTGGTTCGGTTGCGATTTGCGAAACGGTAGACGCTTGCGTTAATCTTCTCGATTGTTGTGCCGCGCCGGGCGGGAAAAGCGTAAGGCTTTCATATAAGGCGGAAAACGTAGTCGCTTGGGATATACACGAGCATAGAGTAAAACTTATCGAAGAATATATCCGCCGTATGGGGCGTAAAAACATTTCAGCCTACACACGCGACGCTAAAATCTATGACGAACGCTTTAAAGATTTTTTTGACGCGGTATTGTGCGACGCGCCGTGTAGCGGAATAGGGGTTAGCAGCGACAATCCCGATATAAAACTTAATCGCACAAAAGAAAGCCTTGACGAACTTAACGTTGAACAAAAGGCTATTTTAGATACAGTCTCTAAATACGTTAAGCCGCAAGGTTATTTGTATTATTCTACGTGTTCGATTTTTAAGCGGGAAAATATAGACGTAGTCAAAGATTTTTTGGCATGCCACGATAATTTTGCGATAGAAACAATAAACAGCGCGCTTTTACACGAAGATTTTGACGGAACTAACGCCTTTTTGCCTGATATTTCCTGCGGAAACGGGTTTTATATTGCAAAACTGAAAAGGATAAAATAAAGTGAAAAAGAACGCGCTTGATTTAAGTTTTGATGAATTAAAATCGCACATAGCGGATATCGGCGAAAAATCTTTTCGTGCGGGTCAGATTTTCCGTGCGCTGCATAAAGGACTTGATTTTTCCGAAATGACCGATATTTCTAAGACCCTGCGTGAAAAACTCGGTGAAGAATTTAACGCGCAAAGCGTAAAAATCATAAAATCGTTAAAAAGCGCAGACGGGACGGAAAAATTCTTGTTTTCGTTATCCGACGGAAACGTTGTTGAAGGCGTGCTTATGTTATACAAATACGGATACACGCTTTGCGTTTCCACGCAAGTAGGGTGTAGGATGAACTGCGCTTTTTGCGCTTCGGGGCTTAACGGACTAATCAGAAATCTTACCTGTGGTGAGATTTTGGGCGAAGTTATCGCCGCAAACAGATACCTTGGCGGGGACTTAGCGGATAAACGCAAAATTATAAACATAGTGCTTATGGGCAGCGGAGAACCGCTTGATAACTATGACGAAACGTTAAAATTTTTGCAACTCGTTTCTTGTCAGGAAGGTATAAACATCAGCCAAAGGAATATAAGTTTGTCGACTTGCGGACTTGTTCCTAGGATGTACGATTTGGCGGACAGCGGGGTTTTCGTTAATCTTACCGTATCTTTGCACTCGCCGTTTGATGAAGAGCGTAAGCGAATAATGCCGATTGCAAACAGTTATAAAATAAGCGAAATTTTGGACGCCTGTACCTATTATTTTGAAAAAACAGGCAGAAGATATATCTTTGAATACGTCCTTATAAAAGGTGAGAACGATACTGAAAAACACGCCGCCGAACTTATAAAACTATTAAAGGGCAGACCTTGCCACGTAAATCTTATAAGACTTAACGAAGTAAAGGAGCGTACCTTAAAGGGGGGAACGGAAAAGGACGCGTATAGGTTTTTAGGGTTATTGACTACGGGCGGGCTTTCTGCCACGCTTCGCCGAAAAATGGGCGAAGATATAGACGGGGCTTGCGGGCAACTTCGTCAGAGATACATTGAAGAGATGACCGAATAACGGTTTCAAAACATAATAAAAGGAGCAAAACAACAATGAAACAAATTAAAATAGCACCGTCGATGCTTTCTGCGGACTTTGCCAAATTCGGGGAAGAAGTTGCCTTAACGACTGCAAGCGGCGCGGATTTACTGCATCTTGACGTGATGGACGGAAGTTTTGTTAAAAATATCTCTTTCGGACCTAAGTTTATAAAGGAAGCGCGACCGTATTCAAAAGCGGTGTTCGACGCGCATCTTATGATAGTCAATCCCTGGAACTATATAGAACGCTTTGCGGAAGCCGGTGCGGATATAATTACCGTACATTACGAAGCGTGTAAAGACAGGCTAAAAGACACTTTAAAAGCGATAAAGTCGCTTGGCGTAAAATGCGGCGCGGTCATCAATCCCGACACCGACGTTTCGGCGATTAAGGATGTTATCGAAGAGTGTGATATGCTGCTTTTAATGAGCGTTTTCCCTGGGTTCGGCGGGCAGAAGTTTATCCCCGAAGTGTTGCCGAAAATCGAAGAAGCGGCGCGCCTTATCGAAAGTACGGAAAAAAATATCGACCTTGAAATAGACGGCGGTATAACGCTTGAAAACGTTAAAGCCGTAAAGGATGCCGGCGCGAACGTTATCGTTGCGGGGAGTACGGTATTTAAAGAGAAAGACAGGGCGGCGATTATCCGCGCGCTTCGTGAAGTTTAGTCTTTAAAAAGGCACAAAACAGGGAAGGTACGGCATATAATAGAACATAAATATTCCGAGAGGTATGTTATGAAAATTATATGTTTAAAACCGCCGAAGGTCATAAGAGGAATATTACGGCTTATGTTTTTTGCCAAAAGAAAACGCGAAAATTGATTTGTACATACACTAACGCCCCTGCGAAAAACAAGTTTGCAGGGGCGTTAGTGTATTTTAACTATTCTTACATCATATTTACTATCGTTTCGCTGATTTTATCTGTATCTTCAAGTTCCTTCGCGAGTTTTTTGAAGGTGCTTGGAACTTCGGAATATGAACACTCGGCAATTTTAAGGTTATTAAAATTAATCGCCTTATTTGCAATAAGATTTATGCTGGTGGTGGTATATCCGACGGCGGTATTGATACAGTTAATATCGAGTTGTTTTTTTACCGCCTGCATAAAGGAGACGTTTCCGCTTTTATTAAAAGCACCCGTAAACGCGACCGCTGCGCCGAAAGAGGCGAGAGAGAACGCCTTGGTAACGGGAATATTACAGTCCGCGACGTACACAACCTTATCGGTCATACGCCCACTTGTAATGTTTGAAACTTCCTTCTGCCAGTTATCGTTTGCGCCAAGTGCATAATATATACCCGACTTTCTTACAGCGGCGCAGTCTTCTTCATCAAGCGTCATAACGATAGGGACAGCCTGATAATAAATAAGAAGTTGCGCAAAAATATTGCCGAAATTGTTTGCGCCGATAACAGCGACGTAATCGCCCTTTTTGATGTTAAGTTTATCGTAAACGGCGATGGCAAGCGAAATGTGTTGGATAAAAAGCGCTTCTTTATCCGACACGCTGTCGGGAAGAACAAAGAGTTTTTCGGGATTTGCGGAAATAAAGTCGCTTAAAAATCCGTCGAAATCTTCACCTGCAATCTGTAAGTCGGAACACTTGGTAAAATCGCCTTTTTTACAGTTATAACAGGTTTCGCACTCGCGGAAAGGCTCTATATACGTTCTTTTTCCTTTTTCAAGGTCGAAAAGATTTTGCCCCGTTTCGCTTAAAACGCCGATTCCCGCGCTGCCGAGAATAACGTCTTTCGCGTCAAATTCGCCATTATAACGTAAAACGTCCGATAGCGTTATAAGCGCTTTCGTTAAGCGAACTTTTGATTGCGAAGACAAAACTTCCTTTTCTTCCGATTCTTTTTCTTTAATGTTAAAAGGCTCAGTTAAATAATAACCTTTCATAATCTCTCCGAATCTTAAACTTATCGTATTATACAACAAATAAAAGTAAATTGCAAGCGATTGCGGGCGCGCCGGTTAAACCTTTTTCAAAATAAATTTGATTAAAATCCCAAAAATCGCTTGTTATTAGTTGACTATTCGTTAAAAATATAATATAATTACACGGTAAAATACATTAAGAGGTGCGTTATGAAACAGGAGATTCATCCGGATTATCACGAAGTAACCGTAGTTTGCGCTTGCGGTGAAACGTTTAAAACCGGCTCTACTAAAAAAACAGACGTTATTAAGGTTGATATTTGCAGTAAATGTCATCCGTTCTTTACAGGCAAACAGAAACTGGTTGATACCGGCGGCCGCGTTGATAAATTCAACAAGAGATACAGTAAAGCGAAATAGGTTGTTTTTGATTGCGGCTTTAAGGGAAATATTATACCTTAAAGCCGTTTTTTTGTTTGTTGCATGAGTATTAAAAATCCGAACAAAACCAAAAAGCGCGTGTCTATAGGCGGGCAGGCGGTATTAGAAGGCGTTTATATGCGCGGGGCGGAATCCGAAGCGATTGCCGTGCGCGACCAGGACGGCGTCATCCGTTTGGAGACGAAGCGCCGTAAAAACGCGCGTAAAAAATGGTACTTGAAAGTCCCCGTCGTTCGCGGAGTAATGGCTTTTATCGATTCGCTGTTTGGCGGAACGAAAACTTTAATGCGTTCTGCGGAAGTGTACGGCGAAGGCGAGCCGTCTAAGTTTGAAAAGTGGCTTGCCGAAAAACTGAAAATCAACGTTATGACGGTTGTCAGCGTGATTTCTGTCGTGTTGGGGCTTTTTCTTGCCGTTGCGCTTTTTATGTTTCTTCCGCAAGTTGTACGCGACGGGCTTGAAAAACTGTTTAAAATTAAGTTCGGCGTGTGGGCTAAAAACTTTATCGAAGGCGGCGTGAAACTTTTAATTTTTACACTCTATATATTAACCGTTTCGCTGCTTAAAGATATAAGACGGACTTTTATGTATCACGGGGCGGAGCATAAGACCATAACTTGTTTCGAGCGCGGGCTTGATTTGACGGTGGAAAACGCCGCGAAATGTCCTCGTGTGCACGATAGGTGCGGTACGACTTTTATCGTTTTCGTATTGTTTATAAGCATTATCGTTATGGCGTGCGTTGAAGCGCTTCTTGGCAAAAACGTACAAGGGGTATTAAGGGTTTTACTTAAACTTGCGCTTTTGCCGATTGTTGCGGGACTGTCTTACGAACTTTTAAAACTGCTTTCAAAAACAAAAAGTCCGCTTGTTTTACCGCTTAAAGCCCCCGGATTTTTGTTGCAACTACTTACGACGCGAGAACCGACTAAAGATATGCTTGAAGTAGCAATTACTTCCTTTCTTGCAGTCTACGAGATGGATAATGACGATACTGTGCCGGAGCGGAAATTCGAATTACCCAAAAAGCGGTGCGAACTTCTTTCGGGAATAAAGGCAAAACTCAAAGAAAACGGCATAGACGAAGACGCCGAAGCGGAGTGGATAGTGTCGCTTTCTCTCGGAATTTCTCGCGATGAAGTTAATACCGAAAATCTCGTTTCGGTCAAAAATATCGATAGAATAAATAAACTTGTAAACGAGCGTATTTCGGGCAGACCGCTTTGGTACTGCGTCGGAGATACCGATTTTTACGGATATAGAATTAAAACAGACGAAAGGGCGCTTATTCCGCGACCCGAGACGGAACTTCTTGTAGAAAACGCGTTAAAATATATCGACGAAACAAAAACCGTGCTGGATTTGTGTACGGGAAGCGGCGCAATCGCCGTAGCGGTAAATAAAGAAACCGGCGCGACGGTTTACGCTTCGGATTTAAGTATTGACGCGTTGAAACTTGCGAGAGAAAACGAAGAATTAAACGGTGCAAAAATCAAATTCGTGTTTAGCGATATGTTTGAATCTTTCGATACCGAAAAATTTGACGTTATTATATCCAACCCGCCTTATATCAAGAGCGAAGATATAAAGGATTTGCAAAAGGAAATAAGAGAGTTTGAGCCGATAATGGCGCTTGATGGCGGTGAAGACGGCTTGCATTTTTACCGCGTTATTGCAAAGAACGCCAAAAATTATTTAAAATGCGGCGGTATGCTGTTTTTGGAGTGCGGCGCGGGGCAAGCGGAAGAAATTAAACAAATGCTTACGGATTTTTCGCAAGTAGACATTATTAAAGATTACGAAAATATTGACAGAATAATAAAGGCGGTGCTTTAATGTTTAAAAAACTCGACAAAATGCTTAGTCGCTACGAAAAACTTAACGAACTCGTGGCGGACGCAGACGTTATTTCGAGAATGGACGAGTGGAAAGCGTATTCAAAAGAACTCGCCGATATGTCCGAGACCGTTGAAAAATATACCGAATACAAAAAGGTTGCAAAGGAACTTGCCGATTTGGAGCGAGATATTACTACCGAGACCGACAGGGAAATGAAAGACCTTATGCAGGAAGAAATTTTGTCGTGCAAGGAAAAAATAGCGAAAATTTCTTCCGAACTCAGGATTTTGTTGTTGCCTAAAAACCCCGACGACGATAAAAACGTTATTATGGAAATACGTGCGGGAGCAGGCGGCGAAGAGGCGAGCCTTTTTGCTTACGAACTTTACAGGATGTACGTTAAATACGCCGAAAAAAACCGCTGGAAGACGGAAGAAATTGACAATAATTCCACCGAACTCGGCGGCGTAAAGGAAGTTGTGTTTTCGATATCGGGAAAATCCGCGTTCGGTAAACTTAAATTTGAAAGCGGCGTCCATCGCGTTCAACGCGTTCCCGAAACCGAGTCGCAGGGCAGAGTACACACTTCTACCGCTACGGTAGCGGTTCTTCCCGAAGCAACGGACGTTGAAGTAAATATCGACGAAAAAGATTTGCGTGTAGATACTTTAAGGTCAAGCGGTGCGGGCGGTCAGCACATTAATAAAACCGAATCGTGCATACGTTTAACGCATATTCCGACGGGAATCGTCGTCTTGTGTCAGGACGAGCGTTCACAGACCAAAAATCGTGAAAAAGCGATGAAGGTTTTAAAAAGCAGGCTTTACGACTACTACAAGTCGCAGGCTGATAAAGAATATTCAGAAAACAGAAGAAGTCAGGTAGGTACGGGCGACCGTTCGGAGCGGATAAGAACTTATAATTTTCCGCAGGGCAGGGTAACAGACCACAGAATAGGACTTACGCTGTATTCGATAGATAATTTTATGATGGGTGATATTGACGAGATGATTGAAGCGCTTAACATTGCCGACAGAGAATCAAGGCTTGCGGCGGGTTTTGACGAAGAGTAAAAGGAGAAAGTTACAATGGTTTCCAAAAAAGTAAGCAGCATTAAGCCGTCATTGACGCTTGAAATTACGGCAAAAGCGAAAAAAATGAAGGCTTCGGGTGTATCCGTTATAGGTTTCGGCGCAGGCGAACCTGATTTCAACACTCCCGACTACATAATAAACGCGGCAAAACACGCACTTGATATCGGTTTTACGAAATACACTCCCGCTTCCGGTATGCAGGAACTTAAAGTCGCTATTTGCAATAAGTTTTTAAATGATAACGGGCTAACATACGAACCGTCTCAGATAGTTATATCTTCGGGTGCTAAAAGTTCGCTTTATCACGCTATATGCGCAATCGTCGACGAGGGCGACGAAGTGATTTTGCCTTCGCCTTACTGGCTGACTTATCCGGAACTCGTATCTCTTGCGGGCGGCAAAACGGTGTTCGTTTACACCAAGCCCGAAAACGGCTATAAAATCACAGCGGAAGAGTTTGAAAAGGCAATTACCGCTAAAACCAAGTGTTTTATCCTTAATTCGCCTAACAATCCTACCGGCGCGGTTTATTCCGAAGAAGAAATCAAAGCCCTTGCACGTGTCGCCGAAAAACATAATCTTTACGTGATTTCCGACGAAATTTACGAAAAACTCGTTTACGGCGGTGCAAAGCATTATTCAATAGCGGCAACAAGCGAATATATGAAAGAACATACCGTAATAGTGAACGGTATGAGTAAAACTTATTCTATGACGGGTTGGCGTATAGGCTATATCGCCGCGCCGATAGAAATTGCCAAAGCGGTTTCGAGTATGCAAAGCCATACGACTAGTAATGCGTGTTCTATTGCGCAGTATGCTTCCGTTGCCGCGTTAGAACCCGTTGAAAGCGAAAAATTTGTTGCAAAAATGCAAAACGTTTTCGACGAAAGAAGAAAATTTATGATGCAAAAACTTTCCGAAATAGGATTAAAATACAATGAGCCTATGGGTGCGTTCTACGTGTTCGTGGATGTATCGGAAGTTTACGGAAAGAGTTTTGAAGGACAACCTATAAACGGTTCGCTTGCCTTTGCCGACGCGGCGCTTAAAAAGGGCGTAGCCGTTGTACCGGGACTTGCGTTCGGTAACGATAACTGTATAAGACTTTCTTATGCGGTTGCGATAGATGATATCAAAGAAGGATTAGCAAGGCTTGGCGAGTTTATTAAGGAGGTTAAAAATGCATAAAAAAACCATTGAAACCAACAAAAAAACCAATTTGCTTGAAGAAGGATATTATCATTATCCTTTGCAGGACGTCAAAAAACCGCAACTATTTAGGGATGTTTTCGACTATGACCACGTTCCGAAAATCATTTTTAACAATACGGTCGTTCCGATGGGTATGCCTAAGGAAATCTGGATAACCGATACCACTTTCCGTGACGGACAGCAATCTATGTCTCCTTTTACCGTCGAACAGATGGTTGAACTGTTTAAATTAATGTCTAGACTTGGCGGAAAGAAGGGTATCGTCAGACAGTCAGAGTTTTTCCTTTATTCCGAAAAGGACAGAAAAGCCGCGGCGGCGTGTCGTGACTTAGGACTTCCTTTTCCCGAAGTTACAAGTTGGATAAGGGCGAATAAGCAGGACTTCCAACTCGTAAAGGATATGGAAATCAAAGAAACGGGTATACTCGTCAGTTGTTCCGACTATCACATATTTAAAAAGATGAACTTAACCCGTGCGCAGGCTATGGATAAATATCTCGGTACGGTTAAGGACGCACTTGATGCGGGGATAAGACCGAGATGCCATTTTGAAGACATTACTCGCGCGGATTTTTACGGGTTCGTTGTTCCGTTTGCGTCGGAACTTATGCGGCTTATGGACGAAAGCGGTATTCCGATTAAAATCAGGGCGTGTGACACGATGGGATTCGGCGTTAACTTTTCCGGTGCGGCGATTCCGAGAAGTGTTCAGGGCATTATCTACGGATTAAAGCACTATGCGAAAGTTCCAAGCGCGCTGTTAGAGTGGCACGGGCATAACGACTTTTATAAGGTTGTAACTAACGCCGATACCGCTTGGCTTTACGGCTGTGCCGCGGTCAACTGTTCGCTTCTCGGCGTAGGCGAGAGAACGGGTAACTGCCCGCTGGAAGCGATGGCGATAGAATATGCTTCGTTTAAGGGCACGAGCGACGGTATGGACTTTACGGCAATTAGCGATATTGCCGACTATTTTGAAAAGGAAATCGGCTACGAAATTCCGCCGAGAACGCCTTTTGTCGGAAAGAGTTTTAACTCTACGAGAGCGGGTATTCATGCCGACGGTATGCTTAAAAACGAAGAAATTTACAATGTTTTCGATACGAAGAAAATCCTTAACCGTCCGATGACGGTGGCGATAAATAACACGAGCGGATTAGCGGGTATTGCGTACTGGATAAATCAGCACTTTGAATTAAACGGAGCGGACAAAATCAATAAATCGCATACTGCTGTCGGCAAGATGAAGGAAGTTATCGATAAAGAATATGCTGACGGACGTTGCACGGTTATGTCGGACGAAGAACTTGACGCGATTCTTTTAGCGGAAGACGCCGAACTACATAAAATATTATCCGCTAAAAACAAAAAAGTTTAATTTACTTATTGTAATTTAAACGAATATATTGTATACTGTAATTGATAAAATTAATTAGGAGTGATTTTATGAAAATTTTTTACGGGCCGAAGGGCACGGGTAAAACCAAAGCGATTATTGATTTTGCAAACGAAGTAAAGGCGACCGCGAAAGGTCACGTGGTTTATATCACCGACACCGATAAATACGCTTTTGAATTGAAACTTCCCATCAGATTTTTAGATACTGCGGATTTTGGGGTAAAATCCGAAGACGAATTCCGCGGTTTTATCAAGGGTATCGTTGCGTCAAACGGAGATAACGAATACGTGTTTATCGACGGTGTGGCAAGAATTTGCAACAAGACGCTTGGTGAAATCGGTACGATTTTCGATGCTATGGATAGTTTGGAAAAGAATTTCGGCGTTAAATTTGTACTTACTTGTAGCGGTAGCAAAGAAGATTTGCCAGACTTTATATTAAAGTACGTCGATTAACTTGCTTTTTAAGTATAAAATGTAGTAAAATAAAAGTCGGGAGTATCTCGACTTTTATTTTTATTTTATTGTTTTTTTGGGAGATATTATGCAATTTATAAGTACACGCGGCGGGATTGCCGCCGAAAACGCCGCAAAGGCTATTACTAAGGGTTTGTCGAGTGACGGCGGGTTGTTTGTGCCTTACACTTTTCCCGACGTGTCAGGGGATTTTGATAACCTTTTACAGATGGACTATGCCGAACGCGCCGCGTTTATTATCGGCAAATTTTTGGAAGAATATGATAAAGAAGGGCTGCTTACCGCGTGTAAAAAGGCGTATTCGCAGTTTGAAGAAAACGACGCCGCGCCCGTAGTTAAAATAGACGATAACCTTTTCGTGTTGGAACTTTTTCACGGTCCGACCCTTGCATTTAAAGATATTGCGCTCACGCTTTTGCCGTATCTTTTAAGGACTGGCGCAAACATTTCGGGCGTTAAAGAAACAATTTTGATATTAGTTGCAACCAGCGGCGATACCGGTAAAGCGGCACTTGAAGGTTTTAAAAATCAAGAAGGCGTTAAAATTTGTGTATTTTATCCGTCGGAAGGCGTTTCCGATATGCAAAAATTGCAAATGTGCACTCAGGAAGGCGATAACGTAAACGTTATAGGCGTAAAGGGTAATTTCGACGATTGCCAGACAGCCGTTAAAAAGATTTTTACAAGCAAAGAGTGCGCCGCTAAGTTAAAGGACGAAAACGTCGTGTTATCGAGCGCGAACTCTATTAACTTCGGTCGCCTTGTTCCGCAGATAGTATATTATTTTTCCGCTTACTGCGATTTGGTAAACGCGGGTGAAATTTCTTTGGGCGATAAGATTGACTTTACCGTTCCTACGGGAAACTTCGGCAATATCCTTGCAGGGTATTACGCTAAAAAGATGGGGCTTCCCGTTAATAAACTCGTTTGCGCGTCCAACTCCAACAACGTGCTTACCGAATTCTTTTTAAGCGGTACGTATGACGCTAACCGCGAATTTTTTAAGACGATGTCGCCGTCTATGGATATACTTATTTCAAGCAATCTTGAACGGCTCGTGTTTGAACTCAGCGGAAGAGATAGCGCGTTTACCGCCGAAAGGATGGCTGACCTTAAAACTTACGGCAAATATTCTCTCGCTAAGGACGAAAAAACCGCACTTCAAAAAGAGTTTTATGCCGGATACTGCGATGAAGAAGAGTGCATGGAACAGATGTCTGATTCTTTTAATGATTCAGGTTATTTGTGCGATCCGCATACGGCGGTTGCGTTAAAAGTTGCGAACGATTATGCGGCAGAAAATAATCCGCAAGCAAAAATGGTGGTTCTATCTACCGCAAGCCCGTATAAATTTTCGCAAAACGTGTTAAAGGCAGTAGGCGGTAAATCGGTAAAAGACGCGTTTGATGCCGCAAAAACGCTTGAAACGTTGTCGGCAGCACCGATTCCAAGCCAAATTTCAGAACTTAAAAATAAAGAAAAAAGATTTTCAAAAGTTATAGATAAAGCGGACGCCGCTACGGAAGTTTTGCGGTTTGCCGCGCTTAAATAAAGGGACAATATGGAAGACAAAAAGACTTTATTCAGCGCAATTCAGCCGAGCGGAATACTAACTATCGGCAATTATCTCGGCGCACTCAGAAATTTCAAAAAACTGCAAGACGATTATAACAGTATCTTTTCCGTTGCGGACTTGCACACTCTTACCGTAAAGCAAGAGCCCGCGACTTTACGTAAAAATATTTACGAACTTACCGCGCTGTATCTTGCATGCGGGATAAACCCTGAAAAATCCATACTGTTTATACAGTCGCACGTTTCGGCGCACGCGGAACTTACTTGGGTACTAAATACCATTTGTTATCCTGGGGAACTTTCGCGTATGACGCAGTTTAAGGAGAAGAGTAAGTCGCACGAAGATAACGTTAATATGGGGCTTATGGACTATCCCGTGTTGATGGCGTCGGATATATTGTTGTATCAATCCGATTTAGTACCGGTAGGGGCAGACCAGAAACAGCACTTAGAACTTTCGCGCGATATCGCCATAAGATTTAATAACAGATTCGGCGAAACTTTTACCGTTCCCGACGGGTATATCCCGAAAACTGCCGCGCGAATTATGAGTTTACAAGAACCGACTAAAAAAATGAGCAAGTCGGACGCTAATTTAAACGCTTTTATCTCTATGGACGACGATACGGATACGGTGATCAGGAAATTTAAACGCGCGGTAACCGACAGCGATAACCGGATAATTTTCAGCGAAGATAAACCGGGGATTAGCAATCTTCTCGCTATATATGCTGCCGTTTGCGATAAAACGATAGAAGACACGGAAAAAGAATTTGTAGGTTTAGGCTACGGCGATTTTAAACTTAAAGTCGGCGAAGCGGTTGCAAGCATAATTGAACCTATAAGGCAAGAGAAAAACAAACTTTTAGCAAATAAAGATTATCTTGACGACGTTTTGAAGTCGGGTGCGGAACGTGCGGAACGCATTGCCGTTAAAACTCTTTCGAAAGTTTATAAGAAAATCGGTTTAGTACCGAGAAAAAGAGGGTAAAATGTTCGGATACCTGACAACCGATTTCCCTAATCTTTACGTTAAAGATACGGTGCTTTACAAATCAGCCTACTGCGGACTTTGTAAAAGCATAGGTCAGGGGTGCGGCACAAAAGGCAGATTTTTACTTAATTACGATTTGACCTTTTTGTCCGTTTTTACGCATAACGTTATCGGCAAGGATTTTACTATCGAAAAACAACATTGTATATTGCACACGATAACTAAGCGTCCTGTTGCTGTTCCCGACGAACTTTCGAGAAGAATTGCCGCGCTTAACGTAATTTTAGCATATTATAAGTTGTCGGACAATGTTATTGACGAAGGCAAGGGGAAGTTTAAGCGTTCTATTTTTAAAAGGGCATATAAAAAAGCACGAAAAGCCGAACCCGTACTTGATAATATCGTTAAGACAAACTACGACGCACTCATTAAGTACGAAAAACAAAACTCCGACAGTATTGATATCGTGTCTGACCCCTTCGGTGTTATGATGAAAGAAATCGTAAAAGAGTTAGTGGCAGATAAATTTACCGACAATATCGGAGAACTTTGCTATAATCTCGGTAAATGGATTTATTTAATCGACGCGTTGGATGACTTTGATAAAGACAAAATCAAACGAAATTTTAACGTTTTTATCAATGCATATAAAGATATTTCCGATAAAAAAACTTTTTTAATAGAGAAAAAACAGGATTTAGAGTTTATTTTCGGCGGTATTTTATCCGAAATATACAGGTGTGCAAAGAACGTTTCTTATAATTTTAATCACGATTTAACCGATAATATACTTTTAAGGGGAATTTTCGAACAGACAAAAAACGTTATGGAGAATAAAAAATGCAAGACTTCTATAAAATTTTAGGCTTAAACGAATCCGCCACCGACGCGGAGATTAAAGAAAAATATAATAAATTAAAGGAAAGATATTCGCGCGAGCGCTTTTATGAAGGCGAAATAGGCAACGAAGCGGCGCGAAATCTGACAAAACTTGAAACCGCTTACGCTGAAATTATGAACGATAGGGGCAATAAAGCAAACGCCGAAGGCGTAGCCCCGAATTTTTCAGACGTGGAACAATTGATTAAAGACGGAAATATCAGCGAAGCGCAAAACCGACTTGACAACATTACCGATAGAAATGCAGAATGGCATTATTTGCAGTCGGTTATATTCTACAAGAAAAACTGGATAAACGAGAGTAAAAAACAGTTGGAAATCGCGCTGAATATGGAACCGCACAACCAAAAATATTCTGACGCATATACCAAACTTAAACAAAAAATTTCTTATAGCGAAAGTCAATTCCGTTCAGGCAACGCACAAGACGGTGAGCAAAGCGGCGCGTCGGGAGAGCGGCAGATGGGCGGCGACGGAGCAAACGATTGTCTGTCTTTCTGTGCAACCTGGTGCTGTATGAATATGCTTTGCAATATGTGTTGCAGATGATGAAAAGTCGGGTTATAACCGTTTCGGCAATATCTGCGGGACTTGTTGCAATTTGTCTTGCAATAGGCATATACGTTGAAATCGTTGACTTGATTTCACTTGTATTGTCTTCGGTTTTTGTGATTTTGCCGCTGTATCTTAAATCATATAAAGGCGCGTTGCTTACTTACCTTGCGGGCGGCGTTTTAGGACTTTTAATCGGCTGGTTTAATTTTGTGTATTCTTTTGTTTTTCCGGCATACTTTGCATTTTTTGGGCTGTTTCCTATAATCGCCTGTTTGTTAAGAGAAAAGAAGATTAACAAGTTCTTTTATCATACGATAGGGCTTATTTGGGGGCTAGCGGCGGCTTACGGGGTATACTTTTATTATACTTTGGTGATGGGGCTGGATTTTGCAAATTTACCCCATTATTTAATTTGGATAAAAGACTATTTAATCGTCGTCGTTGGCGTTGTCGGTGTGGTGTTTTATTTCGTTTACGAAAGATTTATAACCTTAGCAAAAACGCTTATTGACAAATATATGGGTAAAATAATCAAATAGGGTAAAATATACGATAAGATGGATAAAAACGAAGTGAGAGAAAGCACGGTTATCGCTATGGGGATGAACGGCGAAGGCGTGTTGAAAGACGAAGGGAAAGTGGTGTTCGTGCCGTTTGCTATGACGGGCGAAAAAATCAGATACAGAGTGCTTAAAACGTCTTCTAATTGTACATACGGAAAGGTTGTTGAAATTTTAACTCCCGCAGAAGACAGAATCAGACCCAAATGTCCTGTATACGGCAAGTGTGGCGGGTGTCAGTTGCAGCACGTGAGATATGCCACGCAATTAAAAATCAAAGAAGATAATATTGCTAATTGTTTTAGAAAAATTGCTTTTTCAGACGTAAAAGTTCAGCCGACGGTTCGTGGTGAAAACGAATTCGGATACAGAAATAAATTGCAATTACCGATTTCGGTGGATAAAACGGGTAAAACTATAATAGGATTTTATGCGGAAAATTCACACAGGGTAGTGCCTGTTTCGGATTGCCCCATAAATGCTGTCTGGACTGCGGATATTATAAGCGCTTTTAACGAATATTTTGATTTGACGGGTATAAAAGGATATTGTGAAGAGACCCATACAGGCGATATACGCGAAATTGCCGTTAAAGACGTAAAGGGAAAACTTATTATAACGGTCGTTGCAACGACAGACGTTTTGCCTTTTAAAGAAAAACTACTTGAAATATTACAAAATAAAGTTAAATATACCTTCGCGCTTTATCTTAACGTAAACACTTCGCATAATAACGTTATTTTCAGCGAAAAATTTATTCATTTATATGGGAATAAAGATTTTGGCGCGGATATGCTTGGTATCAGATATAGGGTAGGCGTACAAAGTTTTATGCAGGTAAACGACTGTGTTGCCGCTAAACTTTATTCTATGGTTAATACGCTTGCCGAAGCGGACGAAGATACCGTAATAATTGATGCGTACAGCGGCGCGGGGCTTATGACGGCACTACTTTCTAAGCGTGCGAAAAAGGCGATAGGAATTGAAATTGTGCCCGAAGCGGTTAATCTTGCAAACGCACTGGCAAGCCAAAATGGATTATCGGAAAAAATCACTAATTATCAGGGGAAATGTGAAGAGATTATGCCAGACATAATCGAACGCGAGAAGGCAAACGGCAGTAAAATCGTAGTGGTTTTAGACCCGCCGAGAAAGGGTTGTGATTTAAAGGTTATTGATGCGGTAAAAAACAGCGGCGCGGATAAAATCATTTACGTTTCCTGTAAGCCGTCGACGCTTGCAAGGGATGTGGGATTAATTACGGGTACTCTTTGTCACGACGGTTCAAAGATTGAAAAATCTGAAACGGTAAACGGAAAGTACATAATTAACAGCGTTCGTCCTTTCGACATGTTTGCCCAGACAAAACACATAGAAACGCTTTGCGAACTTGTTCGCTCGGAATAAAATTCAAGTAAAGCGAAAACGCTTTCATTACAAGTTGTTTTATTCTATACATAAATGGAAAATAAAATCTATTGTTGTATCGATTTAAAAAGTTTTTATGCTTCGGTCGAGTGCGTTGAACGCGGGCTCGACCCTTTTAAGGTTAATCTTGTTGTAGCCGACCCCGAACGGAGTGAAGGCACGGTGTGTCTTGCTATTTCTCCGGCGTTAAAAGCACTCGGCGTAAAAAATCGTTGCCGACTTTTTGAAATTCCCAAAGAAATTGAATATATAATCGCAAAACCGCGCATGAAACTGTATATGGAAAAGTCTGCGGAAATTTATTCCGTTTATTTACGCTATATTGCGGCAGAAGATATACACGTTTATTCTATTGATGAAGTTTTTATCGACTTGACCGATTATTTGGTTTTATACAAAAAAACGGCAAAATCGCTTGCAAAACAACTAATCGACGAAGTTTACGCTTTAACCGGAATACGCGCCACGGTGGGGATAGGAACTAACTTGTTTTTGGCGAAAATCGCACTCGATATCACCGCAAAGCACGCCGAAGATTTTATGGGGTATCTTGACGAGTCGGAATTTAAAAGAACCGTTTGGCATCACAGACCTATAACCGATATTTGGAACGTGGGGCGCGGAATCGCCGCAAGACTTGCCCAAATGGGTATATTTGACTTGTACGGCGTTGCAAAATGCCCCGAACATATCTTATATAAACAATTCGGGATTAATGCGGAACTTCTTATAGACCACGCAAACGGTATAGAACCGTGTACTATAAGCGATATACACGCGTATAAGTCAAAAAGCAACTCGCTTTCTAACGGGCAAGTTTTATTTTCCGACTATTCGTTTGGCGACGGGCTTATAATTATGAAGGAAATGGTTGAACAACTGGTTTTAGAACTTGTTGAAAAGCATCTGGTTTCCGACTCCATTTCGTTAAGCGTATCGTTTTCGGACAGGAACGCTAAATCGGTCGGCGGCACGGAAAAACTACACGAATACACTTCTTCCGCTAAAAAGCTTTTGCAGTATTTTACCGATTATTATTACAAAAAAGTTCCCAAGAACGCTCTTATCCGAAGGATAAACGTGGGACTAAACAATCTTATTGATGAAGCGTTTACAACTCGTAATCTTCTTACCGACGTAAACGGGCTGAATAAAGAGCGAAATTTGCAACGCACCGTCATTGATTTAAAACACAAATACGGTAAAAACGCCGTGTTGATGGGAACAAGTTTTAATGAGCGGGCGACCGGTCGCGAACGTAATAAAATGATAGGGGGGCATAACGGTGGAGAAGATGACAAGACTTGAACGAGCGAAACAGTTTATGCCGTTTGCCGCTCTTCACGGGTTTGAAGAAATAATCCGTGAAAAAGAAACCGTACCTATCGTTAAGCGCGAATTGACCGTTGACGATGCAAAAGCGCTTGATGAGATTGTTTTGAAGTTGAAAAAGGGCGATTTAGTACAAACAGAGTATTATTTTCGCGATAGATACGTAAAAGCGGAAGGAGTTATTACGGCGATAGATTTGGTTTTAAAGAAAATTCGTATAGTCAAAACGGAAATTCCGTTTGAAAATCTTAGGGTTATTAAAATAATATGAAGATAGTTCTTGCAAGCGGTTCGCCGCGAAGAAAAGAGATATTAAATAAATTCGGATATAAGTTTACCGTGGAAAAAAGCGGTTTTACGGAGTGTGGCGGAGAGTCCGACCCGATTTCAGTCGCAATAAAAAACGCTAAGGGTAAGGCAAGCGATGTGTTTATGCGCTTAAAAGACAAAAACGAAAGCGATTTTGCCGTTATAGGCGCAGACACTATTGTTTACTTAAACGGTGTTATTCTCGGAAAACCGAAAGACAGGCTTGACGCCGTTAACACGTTAAAGAACTTATCCGGAAATGAACATAAAGTTATTACCGGTTTTTGCGTTTTGGGTAAAAATTTGTGCGTTGTGGGCGTTGATGAGTCTACGGTTAAATTCAACGATTTATCCGAAGACTTAATCAACGAGTACATAGATAAATGTAAGCCCTTCGATAAAGCGGGGAGTTACGGTATTCAGGACGGTTTTCCGCTTACCGAGAGCGTAAGCGGGAGCGTTTATAATGTAATAGGACTTCCGATTGAAAAATTAAAGCCGATTTTAGATTTAATTTTGTTGTAAAAAAAAATTATTTATGTTAAGATAATACTAAAAAGAAATATAAAGGCGGAAAAAGAATTATGACGAATTATGAAAGCGCGAAATCAGTATTTGCAAAGTACGGCATAGATACCGAAAAGGCTATTGAAACGCTTGCGGATATTCCCGTGTCGCTACATTGTTGGCAGGGGGACGACGTTAACGGTTTCGACCACGAAGGACCTTTAACGGGCGGAATACAGACTACGGGACATTATCTCGGCAAGGCAAGAAATCCCGAAGAACTTATGGCTGACCTTGAAAAGGTTATAAGTCTTGTTCCGGGTAAAAAGAAAATCAACGTTCACGCGTGCTACGCTATTTTTGAAAAGGGCGAACACGTCGACAGGGATAAAATTGAGCCGAGACATTTTAAAAAATGGGTTGACTTTGCAAAAAAATACGGTATGGGGTTGGATTTCAATCCGACATTCTTTTCTCATCCTATGGCAAAAAGCGGGCTTACGCTTTCTTCGCCCAATAAAAAAGTCCGCGATTTCTGGATTGCGCACGGCAAGGCTTGTATAAAAATTTCCGAATATTTTGCAAGAGAAACGGGTATTCCTTGCGTTATGAACATCTGGACGGGCGACGGGCTTAAAGATATCCCCGCCGACAGAATGACGCCTAGACTTCGCTATAAAGAATCCATTGACGAGATTTTAAGCGATTATGACAAAAACCTCGTTAAACCTTGCGTTGAGAGTAAAGTTTTCGGCATCGGCGTAGAAAGTTATACGGTCGGCAGCGCGGAATTTGCACTTTCGTACGCCGCGCAAAAAGGATGCTTGCCGCTTATGGATAACGGACATTATCATCCGACGGAAGTCGTGTCGGATAAAATTCCCGCGCTTCTTTGTTTCTTCCCCGAAATTGCGTTACACGTTACGCGTCCCGTGCGTTGGGATTCCGACCATGTAGTGTTGTTCGATGATGAAACGAAGGAAATCGCAAAAGAAATCGTGAGAAACGACGCTATTAATAGGGTATACATCGCGCTTGATTATTTTGACGCAAGCATAAACAGAATCGCCGCGTGGACGGTCGGTGCAAGAAATATGCAAAAAGCCCTATTGTTTGCACTTTTACAGCCTAATACAAAACTTAAAGCCCTTCAAGAGAGCGGCAATTATACCGAACTTCTGGTTTTACAGGAAGAGGCGAAAACCCTTCCGTTCGGCGAAGTTTGGAACGAATATTTAAAGAGACAAAATATTCCTGCCGACAACTGGTTTGATATTGTAAAAGAGTACGAAAACACGGTACTTGTTAATAGAAAATAGTCAAAGGGGCAATTATGAAAAACACTATTCTGGATTTGATAAATATTTCAAGTTATGCTGGGGCGCGCGCCGATTATACACAGGGCGGTGGCGGAAACACTTCGGTCAAAAACGACAAAGAAGGCTTGATGCTTATTAAGGCTTCGGGATACAGACTTAAAGACATAACCGAAACCACGGCTTTTGTTGCGGTCGACAAGAATAAAATAGCCGATTATTATAATTCGGTTGATTTATCGGTGGAAAAAGATTACGAAAAAGAGAGTGCGGAAATTTCTAAAAATTCAGTTGCTGCGCTTGAAGGCGTACAGACTTTAAGACCGAGCGTTGAAGTAGGATTTCACGCAATACTTAAAAAATACGTAATACATACTCACTCTGTATACGCTAACATATTGACTTGCAGTTTGGAAGGCGAACAGGTTGCGGAGAAAATATTTAACGGTAAGGATTTCGGATACATCTTCCTTCCGTATATCAATCCCGGTTTTGAACTTACGCTTGCGATGAAAAAAGCGATAGAAGAGTACGTGAATAAAAGCGGCAAATATCCCGAAGTTATTTTTATGAAAAATCACGGGCTTGTGGTTAACAGCGACGATATAGACAGGGTAAAGGCAATAAACGAAACCGTAAACGAAACGATAAGAAATTATTTCGGTCTTTCGGACAACTTCCGTGCGGTAAACCTTGAAAAAACGGTAAACGGATTTGTTTCGGCAACACACATTGTGTGCGATTTCGTTAAGGCGAACGGTCTTACAAAAGATTTTTTGGATGAATATCCGCTATATCCCGACCAACTTGTTTATTTGAATAATATCTTACAGTTTTCACCTGATAAGTTGAAAGTTGAAAACGGAAAAGTGTATTATAATACAGACGAAAAACAGGCGACAACACTTGACGAAACCCTTGCCGCGTACTTATTTGTTATAACTTCCGTTAAAAATGCGGGACTTACCATTTCCAAAATGAACGAAAAAGAAGTTTACTTTATTAATCATTGGGAAGCGGAAAAGTATCGCCGTTCGGTAAAATAGAATATAAAATCATATAAAAAATGCGGCTATTTTAGCCGCATTTTTTATATCAATCTCTGGACAAATTGACAATAAAAATGTATAATGTAAGAAAAGTAAGAAATGTAGGGGGGGGAATATGAATATTTCGCAAGACGATAGATTTATAGTAAGCGTAAAAGTAGGGCCGAAAGGTCAAATTACGATACCGCTTGCTGCAAGAAAGATGTTTGATATTAAGGTAGGCGATACGTTAATGGTTATGGGCGATAAAAGCAAGGGGATTGCCCTTGTTAAGGATGATGAGTTTTACAAACTGATGGGAGATATTGTTCCAAATGGCGGCGATAAAAATCAATAATTTAAAAAAAGAGTATAAAGACGTTGTTGCGGTTAACGACCTTAATCTTGAAATAAAAGAAAACGAGTTGTTTTCGCTTTTAGGTGTAAACGGTGCGGGAAAAACTACGACTATTAAAATGTTGTCAACGCTTGTTAAACCTACTAGCGGCGACGCGTTTATTTACGGAAACTCAATAATAAGCGACGATGAAGAAGTTAAAAAACTCATTGATATTTCGATGCAGGAAACGGCTATTGCCAGAAAACTTACAGTTGAAGAAAATATAGAGTTTTATGCGAAATTATCGGGTCAAACAAAAGAAGAGACGGGAAAAAGCAAGCGGTATGTTTATGAAAATTTCGGATTAGACGCGGTTGCAAAAAAACAGGCGTCAAAACTTTCAGGCGGCTGGCAAAGAAAATTGTCTATCGCACTTGCGCTTGTGTCAAAGCCCAAAGTTTTGTTTTTAGACGAGCCGACTTTGGGGCTTGACGTTATTGCAAGGCGAGAACTTTGGAACACCATAAGAAAATTAAAGTCTGAAATGACGATAATTTTAACTACGCACTATATGGAAGAAGCGGAGGCTTTGTCCGATAGAATAGGTATTATGAAGGAAGGAAAATTATTGTTTGTCGGAACAAAAGAAGAGTTGTTTATAAAAACCGACAAAAACAACGTGGAAGAAGCGTTTATCGAAATTGTGGCGGGGGAAAGTGTCAATGCGTAGAATTTTTACTTTGACTAATCGGAATATAAAAGAAATTTTAAGAGATCCGCTTTCATTAATTTTTATGGTGGCGTTGCCACTGTTTATGGAAATATTGTTTTATTTTTTATTTCACGGTCTGACGTCTCAATTTGAAATGAAATATTTAGCGCCCGGAATAGTCGTGTTTTCGCAAGCGTTTTTGACTTTATTTACGGGGCTTTTGCTATCTACGGATAAAAACACGTCGTTTTTGACCAGATTGTATGTGTCGGGGACGAAATCTTACGAATTTATATTCGGATACGCATTATCGGTGTTACCGATAGCCGCGGCGCAATCAATATTGTTCTTTTTGGTGGGTGGTATTATAGACGCGTCGATTTTCGGAATAAGTATGTTGTTTGCGATAATATTAAGCAGTTTTTTTACGTCGCTTTTCTTTATTGCGTGCGGAATATTGTTCGGTTCTATTTGCAACGAAAAATCTATCGGCGGAATATCTTCTATAGTTATCGTGGGGCAGTCGGTGTTGTCCGGTATGTGGTTTCCTGTGGAAGGTTTAAGCGGGGCTATGGTTGCATTTATGAAGGTTCTGCCTTTTAGAAACGCAACGACGCTCATTCAGAACACATTAAACGGAATAAACAGCGGTTTTGACGATTTTATTTATCCGTTAATAATTGTGCTTATTTATACTGTTTTGGTGTTTATAACAGCCATCTTGGTGTTTAGAAATAAGATGAAAGAAAAATAATAAAAAACTCGCGGGCAGAATTATTCTGCCCGCGAGTTTTTTATAAAAGATTAATAAGTTTTTCCGAAGAAAGAAGAAAATTGATTTATCATAACGATTACCGCTAATACAAAAAAGCCTAAAAAGAAGAGAAAACCTTCGTTTTTAATACACTCGAAAATCAGTTTGTCGCCGAACCCGTTGTTAAAATAGCAGGTGAAAAATCCCGCGATTGCAGGTACGTTTGCAAGTACGATAATTAATAAAACAAAGCCCAAAAAGATACTGAATGCACGCAATATCTGACGTAATATTTCGCTCCTTGAAATCATTACAAAAAGCGTAAACACCAAGTCGAAAGCAACAATCCCGTAAAATGCGTATATAGAATAGGGTAATATGCTAAAAATTTCGGCCGGGAGTTTATCGTAAATATTAGCCGCTTCAAAAAGCGATTGAATGAATTTTGTCTGCATTGCGGCAATTTCGCTGGTAGTGCCGATGGGCATAATTTTCTCGAACGCAAAAACCAAAGACGGTTCGATAACGATGGGTATTAAAAGCGTTGCTGAGGCAAATAAGCACAAAATAAGTTGTCCTATACCGATTTTACCTTCATAATCTTTGCTCATAATTTCTCCTTAAATCTTTAATGTTTTTAAATATTCTTTTTTATCTTTGTCTATTCTGAAACTGTCTCGCGCTTTGTCTATCGTTTTGTTTTGTATAAAGCGCGGAAGAGTTTTTTGTTCTAAAAAACTTGCGGTTTTGTCGTAATCTTTTATAAGCATCACGCTTAAAAGCCAAGCCACCGCCATATCAATATAATATTCGCCGAATTTGATTTTTAATATAATTTTTAAAAGATTATCCGTGTTTTCCGATTCGCAAAAATAATTTAAAAAGCAAACGATGGCAAATCTTACCGTGTAAACCTTGTCCGAGTTTAACCATTTAATAATATTTTTATACAGTAAATCCTTGTTTTTCGCTGCTTTTTTTATAGACGCTGAAATCGAATCGCATATAGCCCAGTTATCAATAAAGGGCAAATAAGCGTTTAACAGATTATAAAACTCACTTTCATTTTTTATATTTGAAAGTAGCAAGCCGTGTACTAAATATTCTTCGTAAAAAAAGTGTTCAATATTTATAAAGGAATAGATTTCTTCGCGCGATTTAACGCCTTTAACTATTTTACGAATTTCGGGTATTCGCACACCGATAATTTCGTATTTTGTATCGGGTACGATTTTAGAGTGAAATTTTTTATAATCTAAATCTTGTTTTTCAAGTAGTTTTTCGGTTATTTTATGCATTTTCCGTCAATATTTTAAGCAATATGTCGTAAAACCCGTCGCACACGGTACGGAGATTTTTATAAAAAGTATTAACGTCGTTGCCGCTGCCGTGAGTATCGGTTATTCCCTTAAAAACGTAAAAGGGAACGTTGTTTGCCGTACAGACTTGCGCTATCGAGCCGCCTTCCATATCGAAAATACTGCAACCGAGCGCAGAAATAGTTTCAATATCAGTTGCTTTTTCTGTAAAGTGGTCGGAAGATGCCAAACTTAATTGTGGCAAAAATGACAATCTGTCAGTTTTGGGATAAAAGTATACGGTGTCGTAGTCCTGAATATATCCGACGGAAACGCTGTCTAGTGCGCTTAAATCAAAATCGTACTGACAACACCTGTCAACAGCGTAATACCCGAGAATTTTCGTTTTTCCGTCTATTCCGCCGACAGAACCGAAGTTGATGATATAATCTATCTGAAAATTGTCAATTAAGTATTGTGTTGAAAGAGCGGCGTTCACTTTTCCGATGCCGCTTTCAATCAGTACGAAATCATTATTCGATATAGTGCCGAAATAAAGTTTTTTTCCGTTTTTGGCTGTATTTGCTTTGGCGTTTGTGTTACTTAAAACTTTTTCCGCTTCGCTATGAAGGGCAACTATAATTCCTATCAAAATTCTTTACCTTGGTTTTTTATTATTTTAACATTTACCGTTATTTTTGTCAACGGATAAGATTTTGCTGAAAAGGGTTTCATAAAAAAATAATTTTAAGATGCTTAAAGTGTATTCACATTTTTAATTTTTAGTGTATAAAATAGTTTTATAGAGTAAAAATAATAAAAATTACCCCAGAATTTTAAAAACATGAAACAATAAAAAATGGCTAAAAATAGAAAAAAAAGGCGTTTTTTAAGCGTTTTTTGGAAAAACCGAAGAAAAAAACAGTTGACAAAGCAAAAAATATACCTTAAAATACAAAAATGTGTTAAACATATAAATCGGAGATGTAAAAATGAAGTTTATTCACGGTAAAAATCTGAAATTATTAGATAAAAAAACAATTTTTATCGATAAAACCGTTAAAATCGGGAAAAATGTAGTTATTTACGAGAATAACCGTATAGAAGGGGATACGGAAATCGGCGACGACGTAATTATTAAGCCTAACTGTTATATCAAAAATTGTAAAATCGGCAACGGAACTACTTTTAATTATTCGCAAGCGGAAGACGCGGTTATCGGCAAAAACGTTTCCGTAGGACCGTTTGCAAGACTTCGCCCCAAAGCGCAAATTTGCGATAACGCAAAAATCGGCAATTTTGTTGAAATTAAAAACGCCGTTATCGGCGAAGGGTCAAAGGTGTCGCATCTTGCTTATGTCGGAGATGCGGACGTCGGTAAAAACTGCAATATAGGTTGCGGGGTTATATTCGTTAATTATAACGGTAAAACCAAAAATCGTTCGTTAGTCGGCGATAACTGTTTTATCGGGAGTAATTGTAACGTTATAGCGCCGGTAAATATCGCTTCCGATTCCTATATCTGCGCAGGTACTACGATAACCGACGACGTTAACTGCGGCGATTTTGTGATAGGTAGAGTTCGTCAGGAAGTTAAAGAAGGCAGAGCGTATAAATATTTGAAAGATAAGGAGTAAGGTTTTATGGGATTATTTTTCGGCACAGACGGGTTAAGGGGGAAGGTCAACGAAGATTTGACCTTCGATATTGCGTATAAAATAGGTAATGCGCTTTCGATTTTAAAGGAAAATCCGACAATTCTTATCGGTTCGGATACAAGAGTTTCAAATACTTATTTAACGCTTGGGGTGGCAAGCGGAGCAATGAGCGGCGGCGCGAAAGTTATTGACGCGGGCATTGTTCCTACCGCGGGCGTTGCATTTTTGACCAGAGAGATTAAGGCGGATTACGGCGTTGTTATAAGTGCGTCGCATAATAGCGGAGAATACAACGGAATAAAGGTATTCAATTCCGACGGCTATAAACTCGGCGATAAAGAAGAAGAAAGGATTGAACGTTGTTTTATCCACGAAAAAACGAACGATTTTCCGAATATAGGTACATTTGAACAGGATTTTACTCTCATTAAACAATATAGGAATTTCTTGATAAATTCCAGCGAAAATAGTTTAGAAGGCAAAACCATAGTGCTTGACTGCGCTTTCGGTGCGGCACACAGAATCGCGCCGGAGGTTTTCAGAAAACTTGGGGCGAACGTTATTGCCGCAAATGCGGTATATGACGGGCTTAATATCAATAACGGTTGCGGCGCGCTTTATCCTGAAAACCTTGTCAGAAGAGTATACAGGTATAAAGCAGATATGGGCTTTGCGTTTGACGGAGACGCCGACAGGCTTATAGCCGTTGATGAAAACGGAAGGATAATCGACGGTGATATGATTATTTACGGTATTGCAAAGTATTTAAAATCTAAAAATATGCTTAAAAACGATACGGTTGTCGGCACTAGCCACACGAATATGGCGATAGAAGATAACTTGAAAAATAATGGCATTTCTATGATAAGGACGGACATCGGCGACAAATACGTGCTTGCGAAACTTCTTGAAAAAAATCTTTCGCTAGGCGGCGAACAAAGCGGGCATATAATTCTTAAAGATATAGCGACAACCGGCGACGGTATTTTATCCGCGATAATGGTCGCTAATATGGTTATAAACGAGAACCGTCCGTTATCTTCTATAATCGACGTAGTGCCTTACCCACAGACGAATAAAAACGTAATAGTTGGCGATAAATTCAGAATAATGAATAGCGAAGAACTTTCTAAAGAAATAGTCAAATACAACGGCGAACTCGAAGGAAAGGGCAGGCTGATGATACGTGCGTCCGGAACTGAACCGAAAATCAGAATAATGGTTGAAAGTAAGGATAAAACGCTTAACGATTCTATTGCGAACTCTATGGTTTCATTGATTAAAAACATTAACGAAGAGGTGTAACGATGTGTGGTATAGTGGGGTTTATCGGTAAAGCACCCGAAAAAGTTTTATTAGAAGGTCTTAAACGTCTTGAATACAGGGGATACGACTCAGCGGGTATTGCTTTAAAATTTAGCGATAGGATGGATTTATTTAAAGCCAAAGGCGAAATAAAAAATCTGGAAAAGATTGTCCCTAATGAAACTACGGCACGTATCGGTATAGGTCATACGCGCTGGGCAACTCACGGTAAGCCCGACGAAACAAACGCGCACCCGCACGTTTCATCAGATAAAAAATGGGCTGTTGTGCATAACGGTATTATCGAAAATTATATTGAGTTAAAAACAAAACTCAATGATTTCGGATATGATTTTTATAGTGAAACGGATACTGAAACTATTGCAAAACTTATTGAATACTTTTATAAAGACGATTGTAACGTCATATCCGTACTGAACAAAACCATTTCGTCTTTAAAAGGCAGTTATGCACTCGGGATTATAAATAAAGAACAAGACGGAATTTATTTTGCAAAAAACAAAAGTCCGCTATATGTTGCTAAATGCGGAAACGAAGTGATGCTTGCAAGCGATATAATTTGCTTTAAGGGGTTTGCCGAAGAGTATTATCCGATATCCGACGGGGTGTTCGGTTATGCGACGGAAAACGGTATAGAGTTTTATGATAATTTAAGCAAAATCGACGTTGCGCCTATTCCGTTAAACCTTGGCGATTATAGCAATCTTAATACTTACAAGCATTTTATGCTTAAAGAAATATTTGAAACGAAAACTGCGATAAAAAATATAATCGAGTATTATTCTGAAAAAAATAACATTAATAAGTTTGATGGCAGAGATATATCGAAAATAAACCGTGTTAAATTTATCGGTTGCGGCACGGCATATCACGCTTGCCTTTTGGGTGCGGATATGCTAAGAAAGAAAGCGGGATTAGACGCAGAGGCTTACGTTGCAAGCGAATTCAGATATCAGGACGTTTGTGTGGACGACAAAACTATGGTCGTACTTGTAAGCCAGAGCGGGGAAACCGCCGATACTTTGGCGGCGTTTGAACTTGCGAAAGAAAACGGCGCTTTTACGGTGGCAATCGTTAACGTTGAATACAGTACTCTTGCAAAAAATGCGGACATATATTTCCCGATTAAAGCAGGTGTCGAAATTGCGGTTGCTTCAACAAAGGCGTTTAGCGCACAACTTTCGGTACTCAATATTTTTGCGGGGCTGGTTGGAGAGAGGTTAGGCAAAAATTCAGACCCGCTTTACGATGTGAGAAAATTATTCGAGTGTTTCGATTACGGAAACATCAATGACTTTAAACTTTTGGCGGACGTGTTGCGTTATAACGACAGTTTATTTATGATAGGACGTGGCGATGATTATTATATCGCTCAGGAGGCTAGTCTTAAAATAAAAGAAACGTCTTATATCAACTCCAACACCTATTATGCGGGCGAATTAAAGCACGGATTTTTGGCTTTAATAGACGACGCTACTTACGTTATTGTTTTCGCGACGGATAAAAACGTATTTACCAAAACCGTATGTAACGCCGAAGAGGCAAAAGCGCGCGGCGCTAAAATAATTCTCTTTACCTGTTTTGATTTAAGCGAAGCGGACGCCGAAAATTTCTATTATATCATAAAGGTTAAAGAACTCGGAAATTCCCTTCAATCGGTCTTGAATATCGTGCCTTGGCAGATTATAGCGTATTATACCTCCATAAATAAGGGGATAAATCCGGATAAACCCAGAAATCTTGCAAAAAGCGTTACCGTGGAATAATTAATTTGCTTATTTAAACGCGATTAAAAACAGCAAACAATCTGTTTTTAATCGCGTTTTTTCGTGTAAAAACGAGTGTAAAAATCTTAATTGATTTTACAAATGCGCTTTTATGTGTTATACTTATAAACAAAGGAGATTATTATGAAATACAAAAAGAACTTGTTTTTAGGTGTTTCGGTAATAACGATATTGACGCTGTCGCTTGTATTTGCCTTGCTCGACGCGCTTATTCCGCTGAAAATCTGGATACATCCTGCACTTAATTTCTTATTTGCGCTTTGTATAGGGTTCGGCATAATGACGCTGGTTTTGGCGTTTGCAAAAAAATCGCCTTGGTTTTTCTTTTTAAGCGCCACTTTATTAGGACTTGCATTTTTTTACGTGCTGATGCAATATATTGCTTGGTGGATAGTGCTTATTATTCTCGTTGTGGTTTTAGCGATTTTTGCAGTCGTAAGTATTATTATCGCCGGCAACCAAACGGAAAATATTGCGCTAAATAAATCTTCCGATTATAAAAATTACGAACAGAGAAAAGCGGAAGAACAGAAAAAAGTAAACGCGGAAGACGAAAAACCACTCCCCGAACTTAAATCTTTTAAGGAATAATCATAATTTTTAAGGATATAGAAATGGAAACCAGAAATTTAACGCTTCTTACCGACCTTTATCAACTTACAATGATGAACGGCTATCTTAAAGAGAATCGCAGGGAAGAAATTGCCGTTTTCGACGTGTTTTTCAGACAAAACGGTATGATAACATATTCGGTTGCTTGCGGGTTGGAGCAAACGGTAGACTATATATTAAACCTTAAATTCGGTGAAGAAGAAATCGCTTATTTAGAAAGCCTTGGAATATTCAGCAAGGAATTTTTGGCATATTTGAAAAATTTCAAATTTACAGGCGACGTGTACGCGGTTAAAGAAGGTACTGTGGTCTTTCCGGGCGAACCTATTTTGACGGTTAAAGCGCCTATTATGCAGGCGCAACTTATTGAAACAGCCATATTAAACAACATAAATTTTCAGACTTTAATTGCGACAAAATCGGCTAAAATCCGATACGCGGCGAAAGACGATATAGTTATGGAGTTCGGGCTTCGCCGCGCTCAAGCGCCTGACGCGGGCATATACGGCGCGCGGGCGGCGGTTATAGGCGGATGCAATTCTACGTCCAATGTTTTAGCGGGAAAAATGTTCGATATTCCTGTTTCGGGTACGCACGCACACAGTTGGGTAATGAATTTTAAGGACGAATATACGGCGTTCCGCGCTTATGCGGACGTTTATCCCGATAACGCGCTTCTTTTGGTTGACACTTATGATACCTTAAAACAGGGCGTTCCGAACGCTATTAAAGTATTTAAAGAACTGAAAGCGGAAGGTTATAAGCCGAAGGGTATAAGGCTTGATTCCGGCGACCTTGCATATTTATCTAAAAAAGCGCGTAAAATGCTTGATGACGCGGGATTTCCTGATACGATAATCTGCGCTTCCGGGGATTTGGACGAAAATTCCATAAATTCGCTTAAAAATCAAGGTGCGGAGATAAATTCCTGGGGGGTTGGCACAAAACTTATTACGAGCGCCGATATGCCGGCGCTTGGCGGCGTTTATAAACTTGCGGCTGTATATGACGACGACGGAAAAATGTTGCCTAAAATCAAAGTGTCAGAAAACGTTGAAAAAATTACTAATCCGGGTTTTAAGAACATATATAGAGTTTATGATAAAGAAACGGGAAAGGCGGAAGCAGACTTTATTTATTTGCGAGACGAAGAGCCGTATGACACGAGTAAGCCGCTCGTGTTAACCCATCCGACCGAAAGATGGAAAAAAATTACCTTTGAAAATTATGAGTTAAGACCTTTACAGGTTGACGTGATTAAAGGCGGTAAACTTGTCTATAAACTGCCTACGTTAAAGGAGATAAAGGCTTATACCGAACAAGAACTTAACAGTTTTTGGGACGAATATAAACGTCTTGACAGACCGCACATATATAAAGTCGATTTATCCGACAGCCTTTATGAGTTAAAGCAGCAAATGCTTGACGAAATTCGCGGTCAAGACGTCAAAGAATAGGGGTGAACGGTTGGAGTTTGTAAAGAGAAAGTACGCGAGAAAAGAAGTTGAAAAGATTGTAGGGGATATTTCGCGTGAGTACGAAGTAAAACTTTCGGAACAAAAGGCAAGGATTGCGGAACTCGTTCGCGATAATTCCGCTTGCCGTGCAGAACTTGACGATTACATAAATAAGGACAAACAAATTTCCGAAGCGCTAAAAAAGGCTGAGGAATATTCTGCGGATTTAAAGCAAAAATCCGATATTCAGTACTCTTTGGCTGTCGAAAAAATAGCGGCTTTTTTAATAAAGTGGCAGGCATACTTCGAGCATTTAAAAGAAAAATATCCGATGTATCCTATAGTGCAGGAAGCGGTTAATATAAAGGACAAAATAAGCGAAATTATAGGCAAAAACGATGACTCTACGGTCATTTACCTTGCCGATAAAGAAATTTCGGGGATTAAAAACGCTAATGTCGCTTTTAATCCCAAAGAAAAAATTGCGGATTATATCGCCGCGACAAGCGATAACGGATTCAATATGGACGAAGTATTAAATCCGGGAGCGCTCCACTTGGAGGATTTATGCAAGGAACTCGGACTTTTAACGGAAAACGACTTGTAATTTTTATCATTATTCCCGTTATTTTGCTTGCGGCGCTTATAGGGTTTGACCAAATAACCAAATATTTAATAGCAAAAGATGAGGCGCATTTTACTGTCATAGACAATTTTTTCTATATCTCTTACTCTACTAATAAAGGCGCGGGATTTAGTTTTTTAGCCGATAAAGAGTGGGGGCAACTGTTATTTAAAATAATTACGCCCGTCGCTTTAATTGCGTTTACTCTCTTTTATGTGTTTGCCGTAAAAAAGTCTTATAAATTACTGACGTACTCCGTTATCGGTATAATTTCGGGTACGATAGGTAATTATATAGATAGGATGATAAACGGCGAAGTTGTGGATTTTTTGAGTTTTAAGTTCGGCAGTTATTTTTTTCCGACTTTCAACGTGGCGGACATCTGCCTGACGGTCGGCGTTATTATGATAATCGTGCATTTTCTCTTTTTAGACGAAAGCGCGATTTTCAGAAAAAAATCTAAACCTAATAAAGATGAAAACTCTTAACTTTACCGTTGACGCGGATAAAATCCGCGCGGACGTATTTTTAGCGGGAAAAAGCGGACTTTCGCGGTCGAGAATAAAACGGCTTTTGGACGACGAGTGCTGTAAAATAGACGGAAAGGCGATAAAAGGCAATAAGACCCTAAAACTCGGCGAAAATGTTGAACTTTCTGTTCCCGAAGAAAAAAATCTTGACGCTACGCCTGAGAATATCCCCATCGACATTATTTATCAGGACGATGATTTGGCGGTTATAAATAAGCCGCAGGGGATGACTGTTCACGCGGGTAACGGAACGAGCGGAGGCACGCTTGTAAACGCCCTTTTGTTTCACTTAGATTCATTATCAGGTATAAACGGTGTTATAAGACCCGGAATAGTACATAGAATCGACAAAAATACTTCGGGGCTACTTGTTGTCGCTAAAAACGACAAGGCACACGTTGCGCTTTCCAAACAACTTGAAGACAAGACGTGTAGAAGGATTTACGTTGCGCTTTTAGAAGGTAACTTAAAGCAAGACGAAGGCGAAATAGAAACCTTTATCGGGCGAGACAGTGCCAACAGAACCAAAATGGCTGTTGTTAAAAGCGGGAGGAAAGCGATAACCGACTTTAAAGTGTTAAAACGTTTTAACTGTTATACTTTATGCGAGTTCTCTCTTAAAACGGGCAGAACGCACCAGATAAGGGTTCATGCAAAACATATGGGACACCCGATTGTTGGCGACCCCGAATACGGCTATAAGAACTGTAAATTCAATTTAAACGGGCAATTATTGCACGCAAGAACCTTGGAATTTATACACCCGTCCACGGGTGAAAAAATGACTTTTAACGCACCGCTTCCCGACTACTTTGAAAAAGTGCTTAAAGCGGTGGGAAATAAATAACAGGAGTAATTATGAAAAACAACGAAAAAAATTTAAACATTTTAAATCTTATGGCGTTTATAGGCGTAATAATAGTGGCGTTGCTTGAAGTTTTTACATTTTTTTCAAGTCATAATATTTTAACGCTTGGCGACGCGCTTACTAATTTTCTAAATACCGTAAAAAATATTTGTATACTGCTTGTAATCGGGATTTCGGCTTATAATTTTGTAAAAAACAAGGGTAAAGGCTGGATTATCACTTATATCGTAGCAATCAGTATCATAGTTTTAACCACGGTATTTATGTGGATTAAATTTTAAGAAAGGTTAAATAAGGTTAGAACACGTGGCAAAACCGTTAGTGGCAATAGTCGGCAGACCTAATGTCGGCAAATCGACTTTTTTTAATAAAGTTGTAGGCAAAAAACTGTCTATTGTTGAAGACTTTCCGGGCGTTACTCGCGACCGCTTATATGCGGACGCTGAGTGGTGCGGGAAGTCCTTTACGCTTGTCGATACGGGCGGATTAGAACTAAAATCGACGGATGAAATGTGGGTACATATTCAAAAACAAGCCCAAATCGCAATAGATACCGCCGACGTTATAATTTTATTTACAGACGCAAAGGCAGGCTTGACGTCAGCCGATCAAGACGTGGCGTTAAGACTTCGAAAGTCCGGTAAACCCGTAGTGCTTGCGGTTAATAAACTTGATAATTATTCGCCGGACAAACTTTTCGAGTTTTATAATTTAGGTCTTGGAGAGCCGTTCGGTATTTCCGCGGAACACGGCACGGGAATAGGTGACCTGTTGGACGAAATTACGGGTAAATTCGAAGGGCTAAACGTGGAAGAAAATGCAGACGCGATAAAGATTGCTATTGTCGGAAAGCCTAATGCAGGAAAATCGAGTTTATGTAATAAATTACTGGGTTTTGATAGGACGATTGTGTCAGACATAGCGGGTACGACACGTGATGCTATCGATACCGATTTTAAGTTTAACGGCGATACGTATACAATTATAGATACAGCCGGTATCAGAAAGAAAAGCAGCGTTAACGAAGACTTGGAATATTACAGCGTATTAAGGGCGCTTGGCGCAATCAGACGTGCCGACGTGTGTGTTATGGTGATAGATGCTGAAAGCGGTATAACCGAACAGGACGTTAAAATTTGCGGATATATTCACGAACAAAATAAGCCGTCAGTTATTGTGATGAATAAGTGGGACGTTATCGAAAAGGATACTAACACTATTAATAAATTTAACGCGGAATTATCCGAAGCGCTTAAATTTATGGATTATTTTGTTCCCGTTTACATTTCAGCCAAAACGGGTCAAAGAACCGATAAGGTTTTGACGTTGTGTAAAAAATCACTTGAAAATTCGCGTAAACGTATCTCAACGGGCGTGCTTAACGATTTGGTTTTAGACTGCGTCAGGGCAAACGAACCGCCTTCTATGAACGGTAAACGTCTTAAAATAACGTACGCTACGCAAGCCGATACCGTGCCGCCGACGTTTATTATTTTTGTCAATGAAGAAAAACTATTACATTTTTCATATAAACGGTATCTGGAAAACTGTATCAGAAAGGCTTACGATTTTTCAGGTACGCCCATTAAAATCATAACGAGGGAAAAACGAGATGATATATAGTTTATGGCTATCGCTTATAGGCGTTTTTAGTTATCTTTTCGGTAGCATTAACTGGGCTATGTTCATTTCTAAACTGAAAAGACTTGATATCCGAAAAGTCGGTAGCGGCAATCCGGGAACGCTTAATATGAGCAGGAATCTAGGGTTTAAATTCGGACTTTTAACCTTTTTTCTTGACTTAACGAAAGGCGCTTTACCGACTTTGATATCGTTTTTTGTTTTCGGCGAAGAAAAATTTGCATATTCCGAATTTTATATACGCGACTTTGCCATTTATCTAAGCGGGCTTTGTGTGGTTTTGGGGCATATTTATCCCATTTACTTTAAATTTAAAGGCGGAAAAGGTATTGCGTCGACAATCGGCGTGTTTATGGTGTGTGAGTCGGTTCACGGCATAGGCTGGGCTATGGTTGCTATAATGGCACTTGTTGCCGCCGCAGTCTTTATTTATATTACCGAATTCGGCGCTATGGGGTCGTTTATAGCGATAACCCCGCCGGCGATTAGCGGTTGTATTCGTTTATTCTTGGATTACGGCAGAAGGGGTACGGGAAGTTTTAACGCCGGTACGCTTGCTTTTCATATAGTTAGTAATATGCTTATTTTTGCTATATGTTTTTTCACTTGGTTTGCGCACAGAAAGAACATAGAACGTATGCTTGCCGGCGACGAACATCCGACGTCTTTCAAAAAAATGCTTGTCAAAGCGAAAGCCAAAAAGATGCAAGAGCGTAAGGATAACGAATCTTCAAGTAAAGACAAATCATAATTAATACAGTTACTTCTTGTCCTAAAATTATCAATTTTTTTCATATACGATTAACACCTTTCATATATTACTTTTGTAGCATATGGGAGGTTTTTTTATGGAAAAATACGACATTTACGGCGATATAGCGAAAAGAACGGGCGGGGAAATATTTATCGGAGTGGTAGGGCCTGTAAGAACGGGCAAGTCGACTTTTATTACAAAGTTTACGGAAAACTTTGTTCTTCCGAATATAAGTAACAAACTGCAACGTCAGATTGCGCTTGATGAAATGCCACAATCGGCGGATGGCAAAACAATTATGACTACTCAGCCGAAGTTTATTCCGGCAAACGGTGTTAAAGTACAGTTTAAGAACAAAACAACGGCACAAGTCAGGCTGGTGGACTGCGTCGGGTATTTTGTCGAAGGGGCTTCGGGACACGAAGAAAACGGCAATCCGCGCCTTGTCAAAACCCCTTGGAGCGAGACCGAAATGACTTTTGAAAAGGCTGCCGAATTCGGTACGGAAAAGGTTATCGAAGAATATTCGACAGTAGGTGTGGTGATTACTACCGACGGGAGTTTCGGAGAAATTCCCAGAGAGAATTATGTGGACGCGGAAGATAGGGTAATTAAGAAACTTAATTCCAAAAATAAACCGTATATAATAATATTAAACAGCGCGGACGTTAATTCTAAAAAGGCTATCGACACTAAAAACAAACTCGAAGAAAAATACGGGGTATCGGTCGCACTTGTAAACGTTATGAAAATGACCGCGGATGATATAAGCGATATTATGGAAAAGATGCTTTTAGAATTTCCTATGCAATCGTTTAATATTAATATTCCGAAATGGATGCAGTCGCTTTCCGCTGACAGTCCGTTAATATCGAGACTTTTGACCGAAACTAAAAAGGCTTCCGAAGCCATGTTCAAAATGAAGGATTTTTCAAAAATCAGCGAACTGTTCAGCGACGATGAAGAATACGAAAATATTGAACTTTCCGAATTAAACCTTGCAAACGGCGTCGGAGAGTATAAAGCACGGGTCAAGGACGGAGTTTTCTATAAAGAACTTTCGGCAGAGTGCGGTGAAGAAATTGCCGACGAATACGGACTGTTTAAGTTTATAAAAGGCTTTTCGGCGTCAAAGCGTAAGTTTGCTAAAATTAAAGACGCGCTGACCGAAGCGGAAGAGAACGGCTACGGCGTAGTGTTGCCTTCCTTTGACGAGATGAATTTAGAAGAACCAGTTCTTGTGAAAAAAGGCGGCAGTTACGGGGTAAAACTAAAAGCGTCCGCACCGAGTTTGCATATTATGAAAGTTGACGTTTCTACCGAAGTTTCGCCGATTGTAGGCACGGAAAAGCAGGGCGAAGATTTGATTAATTTTATAATGAATAAATTCGAAGATAATCCCGCGGGTATCTGGGAGACGAATATGTTCGGCAAATCCTTACACGACCTTGTTAAAGAAGGTATGGCGGGGAAAATTTATGCAATGCCTAAGGATGCGCAGAATAAAATGCGTAGAACAGTTACGCGAATAGTCAACGAAAATAAAGGCGGACTTATTTGTATTCTTTTGTAAAAACGCTTGACAATCTTTTGTTACGGTGTTAAACTAAATATTAGTAAACGCTAATATAGGTTTTGGGGAAATGAAGAGTTGTGTTACTGATAAACACGAACAAATAAGACGAAAACTTTCGGATTCCGAAACGTTTTTAAACGGGGTGGAAGAAACGAGCAAGATTTTTGCTATGCTTGGCGAACCCGTTAGAATGAAGATTATTCTTGCGCTTATGGAAGGTGAATTGTGCGTTTATCATATCTGCGAGATAACGGGCGGCAAACAGTCGGCGATTTCGCAGCATTTACGCAAATTAAAGGACAGTAAGATTGTAAAATCGCGCAAAGAAGCAAATCAGGTTCTATACTCAATTTGCGACGAGCATATTTTTACTATTGTGAAAACAGCGTTAGAACATAGTAAATGTCATTAAAAAAACTAAATTAAAAGGCAAATTTGTTTGCCTTTTAAAAACGTCAATATATTAGTAAATTATAATATTCTGTTATAATAAAATTCTAAGGAGACTTTATGAAAAAAGAAAATGGCGAGAGAGTTTTTACTGTAATTAAACTTGTTTTAAGCGGTATTTTATTGATATTATCGCTTATAATAAACGTTCAGCCGCTTGTAAAAATGATTGTTTTAATCGCGGCTGCTATAATTTCAGGATACGAAATAGTATATAAATCATTTAGAAATTTATTACATAAAGAATTTTTTGATGAGAACACTTTAATGCTAATTGCGGTTATAACCGCGTTTATTATTGGCGAATCTGTCGAAGGCGTACTAGTGGTTTTGCTGTACTCGTTAGGCGAGTTTTTAGAAGATCTTGCTACCGATCGTTCAAAAGAGAAAATTGCTGGGTTATCCGAACTTAAAAGCGTTACGGCAAATTTAATGGTTGACGGCAAGGTTAAAGAAGTTGAGCCGTCGGTTATAAAAATCGGCAGTTTAATTTTAGTACGAAAAGGGGACAGAGTTCCGATAGACGGTGTAATAGTGAGCGGCGTTTCCGAATTTGACCTTAAAGCGTTGACGGGTGAGAGTAAACTTTTTAGCAAAGGCGAAGGCGATAAGATTTACAGCGGTTCTATTAATCTTGGCGACGCGGTTGTTGTTAAAACCGAAAAACTGTATAAAGACAGTACCGTTGAAAAGATTATCGAAATGGTTGAAAATTCTTCCGAAAGGAAGGCAAAAAGTCAAAAATTTATTACTTCTTTTGCAAAAGTTTATACGCCGTGCGTAGTTTTGCTTGCGGTGCTTATTGCTGTTATTCCGCCGTTTTTCGATGGGAACGATTTTGTTAAGTGGATTTATAAAGCGCTTTCGTTTTTGATTATTGCCTGCCCGTGCGCGCTGGTTATCTCTGTTCCGCTTTGCTTTTTTATGGGTATCGGTGCGCTTGCAAAACGCGGGATTTTGGTTAAAGGCGGAAATTATATAGACGCACTATCTAAGGTTAAGGTTGCCGTATTCGATAAAACCGGAACGCTTACCACGGGAAATTTTTCGGTAGGCAAGATTGTGTTGCATAACGGATACTCTGAACAAGACGTTTTAAAAATTGCCGCATCAATCGAGCAAGGGTCGTCGCATCCGGTTGCAACAGCGTTAAAAACTGCCGTAAACGGTGAATTAAGCCATGTTGATGCTATAAAAGAAATTTCGGGTTGCGGTGTGTCGGGTCAAATTGACGGGATAAAATATTGCGTCGGAAATATTAAAGTTTTAGACGGTAAAACGGAGAATATTGAACTTAACACCGAAAATAACGTTGTTTTCGTTGTTGCGAACGGAGATTTGATAGGCGAAATCGAATTAAAGGATGATATAAAGATGGAGAGTGAGCGGCTTATAAAAGATTTGCATAAACTTGGCGTTTCAAAGACGGTGATATTAAGCGGAGACAAAAAGGAGATGACCCAAAAAATGGCAAATTTTGTAGGAGCAGATTATTTTTATGCCGAACTGTTACCAAGCGAAAAGACCGAAAAAATCGCAGATATTGCAAATAAAAACGATGGTAAACTATTATTTTGCGGAGACGGAATAAACGACGCACCTTCGGTTGCGGCGGCTGACGTCGGTGTTGCGATGGGCGCGCTTGGCAGCGAAGCGACGGTTGACTCGGCAGACGTTGTTATTGCGGATGATAATTTGCTAAAAATACCGTACGCTATAAAAAAATCCAAGATAATAAGGCGCAAAGTGATAGCAAATATAGCGGCATCCATTGCAGTAAAAATTGCTATAATGGCGTTAAGCGTGTTTACGCCTCTGCCCATATTTGTTGCAATGCTTGGCGACGTGGGGGTTATGCTTTTGGCTGTTTTAAATTCATTATCAATCAGTTTATATAAGTAATATGTAGACGCCGTTCCCGACTAAATTGTTCGGGAACGGCGAGTTTTATTCATTTTTATATTTTATAATAACTTTTTCAAGTGTCGCGATAAGAACGTACATAAGCGTTGCAAGTACACAGAGGACTACGGTAGACGCCATGACTAAATCAAGTTTAAAAACTTGCCCGCCGTAAACGATAAGATATCCGAGTCCTGCACGGGAAACCAAGTATTCACCCATAATCGAGCCTATCCATGCCATGCCGACGCTTATTTTAAGCATGCTGATGAGTGTGGGGATGCTTCCGGGGATAACGAGTTTTAACAAAATTTGAAATTTATTTGCACCAAACGAGCGTAAAAGTAAAATTTTATTTTTATCAATCGCTAAAAAACCGTTAAGCATAGTCATAATCGCAACGATAATTCCGATTATAAACGCCATAAAAATTATGGATTTTTCTCCGCTTCCGAACCAGATTATTATAATAGGTCCGAGTGCGATTTTCGGTAGGCTGTTAAGCACTACGATATATGGTTCTAACACCTTTCGGATTTTGTCGGACCACCATAGAAGTAGTGCGACCGTATAACCTACGCCGACTGCAAAAATAAAGCCGACAACCGTTTCGTATAATGTTATTCCGATATGATAAGTGAAATTATCATTTATAAAGAGATTTTTTAAGGTTTTGACTATTCTTGACGGGGAACTGGTTATAAAGGGGTCAATAATCCCATTTTCGGCAAACAATTCCCATATGCCTAATAGTGCGATAAGTAAAAAAATTCTTAAAAATATAATCGAAAATTTATCCCTTTTTCGTTTATTCAGATATTTAATTCTTTCTTTTGAATATGCAGTCAACTTCTTCATACGTGTAATTCTCTCCATATTTTTTCAAACCAAATACTAAAATCGGGGCTTTCTCTTTTGCGTATCGGGGAGTCGCCTTCTATGTTTGGGATAAATATCGATTTCACCTTTGCAGGTCTAGCGGTTAGCACTATGATTATGTCTGACATAGAGATTGCTTCCGATATGTCGTGCGTAACCAAAATGGCGGTTTTTTGTTCTGACTTTATGATTTTATAAACGTCGTCGCATACAGACAGTCTCGTTTGTGAATCGAGTGCTGAAAAAGGTTCGTCAAGTAATAAGAGTTCCGGATTCGATACGAGAGTGCGTATAAGCGCAACTCTTTGTCGCATACCGCCGGACAGTTCGTCGGGGTAATTTTTTCTGAAATCGTAAAGCCCGTATTTTTTTAACAAGGATATCGCGTTTTCTTTTGCCGACTTGCTTTTTATTCCCTTAATTTCAAGCGGAAGAAAGATGTTTCTTTCAATATTTCGCCACGCGAACAACTCGTCTTTTTGTAGCATATAACCAAGATTTTCGCGTTTTAAAGGGTTCTTTTCGCCGCTAATGCTGATTTCCCCGAAAGTCGGGGAAATCAGCCCTGCAATCAGCGATAAAACCGTAGTTTTTCCACAGCCCGAAGGTCCGATTATAGACATAAAATCGCCTTTATTACAGTAAAAAGACAGATTTTTTATTGCCGTAATTTCGTCTTTCGGCGTCTGGTAGGTAAGCGATACGTCTTTAAGTTCAAGTAGTTTTTCCATAGTTTTATCCTGCCGTGAAAGTTTTTCTTTTAGCCGAATATCTCTTTTACGTAACTATTATCGACTAATTTACTGAACGGCACTTTCGAACTAAGTTCGCCGGCGTTTACCATAATATCTTGAAGCCTGTCGAAACTCTTTGCGGTAGCCGTCATATCGCTTTTCCATGCGTCAATCTTTTTATAACTTTTAACCGACGCTTCGAGTGAAGTTATCGTTGTGGAAGGGAATTGTTTTACTATCGCTTCCGCAACTTCTCTTTCGGTATGCGTTTTTAAGAATTCAAAGGCTTTTTTAAGCGCGCGCAAAAAGCCTTTTACTGTATCTTGATTGTTAGACAAATAACTGTCAAGCGCTATAAACGAAGTATAAGGGATTTCGCCGCTTTGTTCGCCTACGCTGCCGACTATATACCACTTGCCTTCGCTTTGATATTCGGACGCGGTGGGTTCAAAAACCGTGCAGTAATCGGCTGTGCCGCCTATAAACGCACTCGTCATCAGGTTGAACTGCACGTCGAAGTTAAGCGTTAAATCCGTACCGTTATAAAGTCCGAGTTCGTTCATCATATACTCGAACGTCATTGCGGGCACGCCGCCTTTTCTGCCTGCTAAAATTTCTTTATCTTTTAAGTCGCTCCACTTAAAATTAGGTTCGGGATTTCTCGAAACAAGGAAAGAACCGTCCCTTTGCGTCAGTTGTCCGAATACCTTTGGAGCATCTTTTTTGCCTTGATTGTAAACGTAAACTACGGTTTCGGGTCCCATAAGCGCGATTTGTGCCGTTCCCGATAAAAGCGCAGTCATTGATTTATCCGCGCCGCCGCCGTTCGTCAGATTGACTTTTATTTGTTCTTCTTCAAAATACCCGTTTTCTATCGCTATGTATAGCGGAGCGTAGAATACGGAGTGGGTTACTTCGTTGAGTTCGATAGTTTTTACGTCGGCTTTTTTATCGCAGCCCGCAAAAGGGCAAATAGCCATAACGACTGCCAAAATTGTTAATATCAGTTTTTTCATTTTTTCTCTCCGAAAAATTTTTTATAGTTTATAGTATGAATTTGAGATATTATTTGACACGTTTACACTTTTAATTGACAAGCGGTTTTTTATAATGTATAATGTTATGCGTTATATAAAAAGGAGAAAATGTCATGGAAATGGCAAAAACTTACAATCCTTCGGAATTTGAAAAAGAAATTTACGAGGATTGGGAAAAACAGGGCTGTTTTAAAGCGAAAGTTGACGCCGAAAAACTGCCTTTTACTATCGTTATACCGCCGCCCAACATCACGGGGCAACTTCATATGGGACACGCCTTGGACGAAACGCTTCAGGATACGCTTATAAGATTTAAGCGTATGCAAGGTTACAGCGCGTTATGGTTACCGGGTACTGACCACGCGTCTATCGCCACAGAAGTCAAAATTGTCGAACAGATGGCAAAAGAAGGGCTTACCAAAAAAGACGTCGGAAGAGACGGGTTTTTAGAACGCGCTTGGGCGTGGAAGGAAAAATACGGCGGCAGAATTATCGAACAGTTAAAACTTTTAGGTTCTTCCTGCGACTGGTCGAGACTTTCGTTTACTATGGACGAAAGGTGTTCGCGCGCGGTCAAGGAAGTATTTGTCAATCTTTACGATAAGGGACTTATATATAGGGGAGACAGGATTATAAACTGGTGTCCCGACTGTAAGACCGCACTTTCCGACGCGGAAGTCGAATACGTAGAAGAAGACAGTCATTTATGGTATATCCGCTATCAGATAAAAGATACGGACGATTACATAACGGTTGCGACTTCGCGTCCCGAAACAATGTTCGGCGATACTGCGGTCGCGGTTAATCCAAAGGATAAGCGTTATAAGGGCTTAGAAGGCAAAACTTTGATTTTGCCGATTGTGAACAAGGAAATTCCGATAGTTTACGACGACTACGTTGAACTTGAATTCGGTACGGGCGCGGTCAAAATTACGCCTGCGCACGACCCGAACGACTTTGAAGTGGGGCTTAGACATAACTTGCCCGTCGTAAAGGTTTTAAACGACGACGGTACGATGAACGATAACGCGGGGCATTATAGCGGTATGAAGGCGTTAGAGTGCCGCGAAAAGGTCGTTGAAGAATTAAAAGAAATCGGTGCGTTTGTTAAAATCGAACCGCTTCATCATAACGTCGGGCATTGTTACAGGTGCCATCATACCGTCGAACCGATTGTTTCAAAACAATGGTTTGTCAAGATGGAACCGCTTGCAAAACCCGCTATCGACGCCGTAAGGAAAAAAAGCGTTAAGTTTACGCCCGAAAGATTTTCCAAAATCTACTTTAACTGGATGGAAAACGTCAAAGACTGGTGCATTTCCCGTCAACTCTGGTGGGGGCATAGAATTCCCGCTTATTACTGCGAAGATTGCGGCGAAATGACCATTTCCAAAGAAGACGTTAAGGTATGTCCTAAGTGCGGCGGGACGCATATAAAGCAGGACGAAGACGTTCTCGACACCTGGTTTTCTTCGGCGCTTTGGCCGTTTTCGACTTTGGGATATCCCGAAATCACCGAAGACCTTAAATATTTTTACCCGACAGACGTTTTGGTTACCGGCTACGATATAATTTTCTTCTGGGTTGCCCGTATGATATTCTCCGGCATAGAACATATGCAAAGAATACCGTTTAAAAACGTGCTTATTCACGGGCTTGTGCGCGATTCGCAGGGAAGAAAAATGAGTAAATCGCTCGGAAACGGTATTGACCCGACGGAAATTATCGCAAAATACGGTGCGGATACGTTAAGATTTTCGCTTATAAACGGGGTTGCGGCGGGTAGCGATATGAGATTTTCCGACGAAAAGTTGGAAGGCGCGCGCAACTTTATGAATAAAATCTGGAATGCGTCGCGGTTCGTGCTTTTAAATGCCGAAGGAAAGAAAATTCTTCCTATAAAAGATGTAAAACTTACGGTCGCGGACAAGTGGATAATAACACGGCTTAATAAAACCGTTAAAGACGTTACCATTAATATGGAAAAATACGAAATGGGCGTTGCGCTTGCAAATCTTTACGATTTTGTTTGGAGTGATTTCTGCGACTGGTATATTGAGTTTACTAAGCCCGTTTTATACGGCGAAGACGAAGTTAAAACCACGGAAACCGTCAGCGTTCTTATCTACGTACTTGATAAAATTATCAAACTGTTGCATCCGTTCTTACCGTTTATAACCGAACAGATTTATAAAAATATGCCGGAAACCAACGGGTTTTTGATGCTTTCAGAATTTCCGAAATACGAAACGAAACAGAACTATTCTGTGGCTGTAAGCGAGATTGAAACCGTCAAAGAAATAATTAAAACCGTAAGGAACGTAAAGGCAAAAACCGGCGCTGCGCCTTCAAAGAAAATTACGCTTTACGTTTCTACCGAAAAGCAGTCGGCGATAAAAGCAGGTATCTCTTATATAAAGAAACTTGCGGGCGTTTCGGAAGTGAAATTTATCAAAGACAAATCGGAACTCACTGAAAAAATTATTTCGCAGGTTATCGATAAAGCCGAACTTTATATTCCGCTCGGCGAACTCGTTGATTTTGATAAAGAGATAGAACGTATCAAAAAAGAACTCGAAAACGTTGAAAACGAAATCGCGCGGGCAAGCGGTAAACTTGCAAACAAAGGCTTTTTGGACAAAGCACCGAAAGCGCTTGTCGAACAGGAACGTTTAAAGTACGATAAATTTATCGATATGCGTGAAAAATTAAATAAGCAGTTGAAAGATTTAACCTAAATTCAAAAACCGTAAAAATCTCGACAATTTGTCGGGATTTTTTATGATTTAACAGGCGGAATTTTACTTTAAGATTGACTTTAAATATTTTTTATGATATTTTATATATTGAATTGTATATTATAGTTTAAAAGGAGACATAAAATGGCAATTAAAAGCGAATGGCAAAAATCAATGCAGATTAAAGTAGACTACAACAATATGATGGCGGACTATATCGGTGAAGAACAAGGCTTTACGGATAAGGAACTTTCTGCCGGTAAAAAAATTGCGGAAGCGGCATATAAAGACGTTGCCGATAATAGGGGCAACGGTATGATGGGTTGGACGGAACTTCCGTATAACCAAAACGAAATCGTAAAAGATATTATTGAAACCGCAAAAAATATAAGAAGAAAATTCGATAATTTCGTTGTGCTTGGAATAGGTGGTTCGGCGTTAGGCCCGACTGCTGTTTTTCAGGCACTTTGTCATTTAAGACATAACGAACTTCCCAAAAAGGTTCGTAAAGCACCGAAATTCTATGTTGAAGACAATATAGACCCCGAAAGGATGGCTGCGCTTTTTGACGTTCTTGATTTAGATAAAACTATGTTTAACGTTATTACAAAGAGTGGCGCGACCAGCGAAACAATGTCGCAGTATCTTATAATAATGGACAAACTTAAAGCGAAGTTCGGCGATAAAGCAAAAGAACATATGATTGCGACCACTTCCGCCAATAAAGGCAACCTTATTAAGATTGCAAAAGCCGAAGGTTTTAAAACCTTTTATATTCCCGACGGCGTAGGCGGAAGGTTTTCCGAATTGTCGCCCGTCGGCTTGCTTGCCGCCGCTGTTTTGGGTATCGATATAAAGGCGATGCTTAAAGGCGCGGCTTTTATGGACAAACTTTGCAAAACCAAAGATTTAAGAAAAAATCCTGCGCTTATTTCCGCGCTTTTACAGTACCTTTCGATGAAAAAAGGTAAGAACATTTCGGTTATGATGCCGTATGCCGACAGCCTTAAATATATCGCCGACTGGTATTGCCAGTTATGGGGCGAAAGTTTAGGAAAAGCGGACGATAAAGACGGCAACAAGGTTTACGCCGGACAGACGCCCGTTAAGGCGCTCGGCGTTACCGACCAGCACTCTCAGATTCAACTTTACAGAGAAGGACCTTTCGATAAAGTTATAACTCTTATTGCGGTCGATAATTTCCGCAAGGAAACGCCTATAAGTAACGGTTGCAAAGATTTCCCCGACGTTAATTTCCTTTGCGGACATACGTTATCTGAACTTATCAATTCCGAAAGAAAGGCAACGGAATACGCTTTAACCACTGCAAAAAGATTAAACTATACGGTAACTTTGCCCGAAGTTAACGCGTTTACCATAGGCGAACTCTTATACTACTTTGAACTCGAAACCGCTTATGCGGGCGCGATGCTTAATATCGACACTTTCAATCAACCTGGCGTAGAAGGCGGCAAAAACGCTACTTACGCGCTTTTCGGAAGAAAGGGTTACGAAAAGACCAGAGAAGAAATGGAAAACGCACCTAAGAAAAAAGCTGATTATATTTGTTAAAATTAGGAATACTATGATAAACGATAAAAACTGTGAATTACCGCTTTATCTATTTCATCAAGGCACGAATTATGCCGCCTACGATTATATGGGCGCGCATTTTTCGCACGTTGACGGTAAGGACGGCGTAATTTTTCGCGTTTGGGCGCCGCGCGCAGATAGGGTATCGCTTGTCGGGGATTTTAACGGCTGGGACATAAATAAAACTCCTATGACGCGTATAAGCGACGGCGGCGTGTACGAGATTTTCGTATCGGGACTTAAAGAATTCGACTCGTATAAGTATGCGGTATCGCATGGCGGGAAAACCGTACTTAAAGCAGACCCGTATGCTTTTCACGCTGAAACGTCGCCCGCTACCGCTTCTAAAATATATTCGCTTGACGGCTATATATGGGGAGACGGAGAGTTCGTTTCAAACAGAAAACAGCCCTATGATAAACCGATAAATATCTACGAAGTTAATTTTGCGTCATGGAAGAGACACGCGGACGACAGTTATTATACCTATCGTGAATACGCAAAGGAACTTGTTAAATACGCGCGTGACATGCATTACACACATATCGAACTTATGCCCGTATCCGAATATCCTTTCGACGGTTCGTGGGGGTATCAGCCTACCGGGTATTATGCGATAAGTTCGCGTTTCGGCACGCCGAAAGACTTTATGTTTTTCGTTGACGAGTGCCATAAAAACGGAATCTCTGTAATAATCGACTGGGTTCCCGCGCATTTCCCGAAGGACGAACACGGGCTTTTTGAATTTGACGGTACTCCGTGCTATGAAAATCAGGGGCTTGACCGTCAGGAACATAAGAATTGGGGCACTCGGATTTTCGATTGGGGTAGAAACGAAGTCCAAAGTTTTTTGGTTTCTAATGCTGTATTCTTGTTCGATAAGTTCCATATTGACGGAATAAGGGTTGACGCAGTCGCGTCGATGCTGTACCTTGATTACGACAGAAAACCTGGCGAGTGGATACCTAACGTAAACGGCGGCAATCAGAATTTAGAGGCGATTGCTTTTTTAAGAAAACTGAATACGACCGTTTTTGAAAGATTTCCAAACGCTTTGATGATTGCGGAAGAGTCTACGGCTTTCCCGCTTATCACAAAGCCTGTGGATATCGGGGGGCTTGGGTTTAATTATAAATGGAATATGGGTTGGATGAACGACGTTTTGTCGTATATGTCCTGCGACCCATATTTCAGAAACGGTTGCCACAATAAACTGACGTTTTCTATGTTTTACGCGTTCAGCGAAAACTTTATTCTGCCTATATCGCACGACGAAGTGGTACACGGTAAAAAATCTTTATTGGATAAAATGCCAGGTAGTATCGAAGAAAAATTCGCAAACCTTCGCGCTTTTAACACCTATATGTTCGCGCATCCGGGTAAAAAACTTAACTTTATGGGCAACGAATTCGGACAATTTAAGGAGTGGAATTATAAAGAAGGATTGGAGTTTTTTATGCTTGACTTCCCGCTTCACAAAAAACTTCACGAATTTAACCGAACTCTCAACGGTATTTATGCTATGACGCCCGCTTTTTTCGAGATAGAAGACGGCTGGGAAGGATTCGAGTGGATATCCGCCGACGAAAGCAGTAATAACGTTATTTCATTTTTAAGGCGCGACAAAAACGGAAACGAAGTCGCGTGCGTTATGAATTTTTCGGGCAACGATTATAAAAAATACAGGCTTGGCGTTCCCGAAGGTGAATATGATTTAATACTTAATTCCGACGCCAAAAAATTCGGCGGTAACGGTACGATAAGTAAAAAGACATTTAAATCGGTTAAAAAGACGGCTCACGGCAGAGAAAATTCTATTATTTTGACTTTGCCGCGTTTTACCGGCTTATATTTAAGAAAAAATCCATAGGGAGATTTTATATGATAAGGAAAAAGAAATGTGTTGCAATGCTACTCGCCGGCGGGCAGGGAAGCAGGCTGTATGCTCTCACAAGCGCTTTGGCAAAACCTGCCGTTTCGTTCGGCGGGAAATATAGAATTATCGACTTTCCGCTTTCGAATTGCGTTAATTCGGGTATCGATACGGTAGGTGTTCTGACTCAATACCAACCGCTTAAACTTAACGACTATATAGGGAACGGTCAACCGTGGGATTTAGACAGAACTTTCGGCGGGGTGCATATTTTATCGCCCTATCAGGCAAAGACGTCTTCCGACTGGTATAAGGGTACTGCTAACGCTATTTACCAGAATCTTAATTTTATAAAACAGTTTGACCCCGATTACGTTCTCATACTATCCGGCGACCATATTTACAAAATGAATTATTCGATAATGCTTAACTACCATATTCTTAAAAACGCAGACTGTACGATAGCGGCAATCAATGTGCCGAAATCCGAAGCGTCGCGTTTCGGTATACTCAACACCAAAGAAGACGGCGTTATTTACGAGTTTGAAGAAAAGCCTAAAAATCCGAAATCCACTCTTGCGTCGATGGGTATTTATATTTTTTCCGCAAAAAAACTTTATAAATATCTGGAAGAAGATAATGCTGACCTTAATTCTTCCAACGATTTCGGTAAAGATATTCTGCCGAAAATGCTGAACAACGGTGAACGTATGCTGGCTTACGAGTTTGAAGGCTACTGGAAGGACGTTGGAACTATCGACTCTCTTTACGAAGCGAATATGGACTTGCTTGGCGATAAGCCTAACTTCGATATAAACGATTCGTCTTGGAAAATTCAGTCAAGAAGTCCGCTCGCTCCGCCGCACTATATCGGAGAAAACGCAAAGACGGTAAACAGCATTATTATGTCAGGTTGTGAAATCTTTGGTTCTGTAGAAAATTCGGTTCTGGCAAGCGGCGTTATAGTCAAAAAGGGTGCAACCGTTAAAAACAGTATAATTATGGCGGAAACGGTAATCGGTGAAAACAGCGTCGTGGATTATTCGATAATAGACGAAAACACCGTTATAGGCAAAGATTGCCGTATCGGTGAAAGCAAAGAAAACGCTAAGGGCATAACCGTTCTAGGCAGAGACCTTTGCGTTCAGGATAACAGCAAAATTGACGGCGGACAAATTGTCGATAAAATATAGGGGGAAAAGACAATGCGTGCAGTAGGAATTATTTTTTCAAATATACACGATAACAGCGTTTCGGAATTGTCGAGAATAAGAACGCTCGGTTCTATACCGTTCGGCGGAAGATACCGTTTAATCGATTTTCCGCTTTCTAATATGGTGAACTCCGGAATAGACACAGTCGGTATAATAACTAAAAGCAATTATCAATCGCTTATGGACCACGTAGGCAGCGGTAAAGACTGGGATTTAGCGCGTAAAGACGGCGGCTTGGTGCTTTTACCGCCTTACGGCGACGCAAACAGCAGTACACTTTATAATTCGCGACTTGAAGCGCTTAAAGGCATAACGAGTTTTTTGTTCCGCGCGGATGAAGATTTTGTGGTAATGACCGATTGCGACACTATTTGCCGAATAAATTATAACGACGTTATAGAACAGCACATATTAAATCGTGCGGATATTACGCTCGTTTATACCAAACTTGAAAATATGGAAAAATCTACGCACTTTGTTCTTGATGGTAGCGGCAGAATTACGGGCGTATATTACAAGAACGAAGTCGTTCCTGAAAAATCTAATGTGTTTGCAAACGTTTTCGTTATGAAATTGTCGTTTTTGCAGAACATCGTTATGGATAGCATTACGCACAACAAAGTGCATTTTACCAAGGACGTTATTGCGCCTAACCTTGAAAGTATGAAGATTATGGGTTATGAACACAAAGGCTTTTATGCGGGCATAACTTCGCTTCAAGCGTATTATAACAGCAATATGCTTATGCTTAACGAGGATATAAGACACGAAATATTCGGCGATAGAAGTGTGTTTACAAAAATTAAGGACTCCGCGCCTACAAAATACGGTAATTCTGCGGTCGTTAAAAACTCACTTATTGCCGACGGTTGCGAAATTTTAGGCGAAGTAGAAAACAGTATACTATTCAGAAACGTCAAAGTGGGTAGGGGCGCGGTCATAAAAAACAGTATTGTTATGCAAAACACAATACTTGGCGAAAACTGTATGCTTAACTGTATTATCGCCGATAAAAACGTATCTGTTGCGGGCAGAAAAATTTTGTCCGGAAGTGAAAATCACCCGTTCTATATCGGAAAGGGAATTATGATATAAGGAGGTAGGTATGACACACGCAAAATCGGTAAAACCAACAAAAGCGAAAGCAAAATTACCCAAAATCAGCGTAAAGGAATACAAAAAGATTGTATTTTTAGGTTCGGAAGCCGCACCTTTTATTGCAACGGGCGGACTTGCCGACGTACTTGGTTCGCTTCCTAAAGAACTTGCAAAAAAAGATAATCTTGATATAAGCGTTATTTTGCCTTTATACGGCAATATATCCGACGAGTTTAGAAAAGAGTTTAAGTTTTTAACCAACTTTTACGTTTCCGTCGGTTGGCGGTCGCAGTACGCGGGCGTATTTTTGTACGAATATAAAAAAGTAAAATTTTACTTTATAGATAACGAATACTATTTTAAGCGTGAAGGCAATATCTACGGCTTTTATGACGATGGGGAAAGATTTGCGTTTTTCTCGCGTGCGGCACTTGATACAATCGCAAGATTAAACATCTATCCCGACGTCTTGAACTGTAATGACTGGCAAACGGCGGCGTCAATTATATATCTTAAAGGTATGTATTACGGCGACGAAAATTTCAGAAGAATCAAGACAGTCTTTACAATTCATAATATAGAATATCAAGGCAAATTCGGCATGGAAACTTATGCCGACCTGTTTGGATTTCCGGATTCCATTTTATCGTTTGTAGAATGCGACGGGCTTGTTAATCTTATGAAAGGCGCTATCGAAATGACGGATATCGTATCAACGGTAAGTCCTACCTATGCGGGCGAGATTAAGTATCCGTTTTTCGCGCACGGGCTTGACTCGGTTATGCGCCGCAACGAACATAAATTAGTCGGCATATTAAACGGTATCGATACGGATTACTATAATCCTAAAACCGACAAGAGCGTTTTCGCTAATTATACCGTATCTGACTTAACGGGCAAATCGGTATGCAAAGCCGAACTGCAAAAAATGCTTAATCTTCCCGAACGCAAGGACGTTCCGATTATCGCGGTTATTTCTAGACTTGTTTCGCATAAGGGGCTTGATTTAATTAAAGATATCGCGGAAAGACTTTTAACGGAAGATGTGCAACTCATTATTCTCGGTAAAGGCGAGATAGGGTATGAAAACTATTTCAGATATATCGCCGAATCTTATAATGGCAAGTGTGCGGCGGTTATCGCGTATAATCAGGATTTATCGAGAAAAATTTACTCCGGCGCGGATATGTTTTTAATGCCGTCGAAATCCGAACCTTGCGGACTTTCGCAGATGATTGCGTCTCGCTACGGAACTGTTCCTATCGTAAGGGAAACTGGCGGGCTTAACGACAGTATCAAGGCGGTCGTTGGCGACACGGGCAACGGATTTACTTTCCACGATTATAATTCAGGAGATATGCTATACGTTATAAAGCAGGCGATTGAAATGTATAAAGACGCCGCGGCGTGGAAAAAACTTGTCGAGCGCGTAATGAAAACAGATTTTTCCTGGAAAAAATCAGCGGAAAAATACGAAGAAATGTATAACAAATAAATTCATCAAAACATACGGGAGCATGACTTAACATGACTGAAAACGAGGCAATAACACTAATTAAAACCAAATTATCAAAGTATTATGCGGTTTCCTCGCAGGAAGCCACAAAACAACAGGTTTATAAAGCGGTCGTTATGTGTATTCGCGATATACTTCTCGAAAAACGTAGCGCTTTTAACAAAAAATACGTTGAGCAGAACGGTAAACGCGTTTACTATCTGTGTATGGAGTTTCTGCTTGGGCAATCACTCAAAAATAACACATATAATTTAGGCATACAAAAAACTTTCGATAAAGCCTTAAAGAAAGAATTTAATCTTTCTCTTGACGACCTTTACGATGAAGAACCGGACGCGGGGCTTGGAAACGGGGGCTTAGGTAGGCTTGCCGCGTGTTTTATGGACGCGCTTGCGACAGGTAACTATCCTGCAATGGGATATTCCATAAGATACGAATACGGACTGTTTAAGCAAAAAATCGTTGACGGTTGGCAGATGGAACTTCCGGACATTTGGCTTCCCGGCGGCGAAGTTTGGCTTACGCAAAGACCTGATAGGTCGTATAAAGTTAAATTTGACGGATATATCAAAGAAACTTGGACGGAAAACGGGTTGAAGGTGGAACACGTGGACGCGCACGAAGTCGAAGCGGTCGCATACGATATGATGATTTCGGGTAAAGACAGCGAAGCGGTTTCCGTTTTAAGACTTTGGAAAACCCAGAATATCCATAAGTTCGACATGAAGACCTTCTCGCAAGGCGATTATATGCGCTCTATGCAGGAAGATAACGAAGCGGAACTTTTGTCTAAAGTTTTATATCCTTCGGATAATCACTTTGAAGGTAAATCTTTAAGATTAAAACAACAATATTTGCTGGTATCCGCAGCGCTTCAAGATATTATTTCGTCTCATAAAAGACGTTACGGCTCGCTTGACAGCCTTCCCGATAAGGCGGCTATTCATATCAACGACACTCACCCCGCGCTTTGTATCCCTGAACTTATGCGTATTTTGATTGATGAAAACGGCTATTCGTGGGATAATGCGTGGGATATCGTATGTAAAACCGTTGCATACACTAACCACACCGTTATGAGTGAAGCGCTTGAAAAATGGAACGAAGACCTTATTGAACGCAGACTTCCGAGAATTTATTCGATTTTAAAAGAAATTAACGAGCGTTTCTGTGCCGACGTGTGGAACAGATTCCCCGGCGACTGGGATAAAATCGACAGAATGAGTATTTTTTCACACGGTCAGATAAAGATGGCAAACTTGTCGGTCATCGCGTCGCACACGGTCAACGGCGTTTCGGCACTCCATAGCGACATTATAAAACAGAGTATTTTTAAGGATTTTTACGACATTTATCCCGATAAATTTACTAACGTAACCAACGGTATAGCACACAGACGTTGGCTATGCCAGGCGAACCCCGAACTTTCTTCGTTGATTACCGACTGTATAGGGGATAAATTCGTTATGGAGGCAAGTTGTCTTTCGGAATTTAAAAAGTTTGAAAACGATTCGTCGGTACTAAACGAATTAAATAAAATAAAGCAGATTAAAAAAGCGCAATTTTGCGAATTTGCAAAGAAGAAACAAGGCGTTATAATCAATCCGAATTCACTTTTCGACGTTCAGGCAAAGCGTATGCATGAGTATAAACGTCAACTTTTAAATGCACTCCATATTATTTCGCTTTATAACGAATTGAAAGAAAACCCGAACGCACAGATAGAACCGACGACGTTTATATTCGGCGCAAAGGCTGCGCCCGGTTATTACTTTGCTAAACAAATTATCAAACTAATCTGCGCGCTTTCGGAAGATATCAAACGCCACCCGACGATAAAGGAAAAA
>JAFSLQ010000043.1 GCA_017448355.1 Clostridia bacterium
CTACGCCCGCGCTTTATAATTCAATTAGTCAACGAGTTCTATAATCGCGACTTCTGCCGCGTCGCCCTTACGAGGCCCTAACTTATAAATTCTCGTGTAGCCGCCGCCCTGACCTTTTTCTTCCTTTCTGGCAGCGTATTTCGGCGCGTATTCGTCGAAAATCTTTTCGATGAGCGGACTCTTTACCGCTTTCGTTCTCTTCTTGAAGTCGGCTTTGGTTTCTTTATAGCCTTTTACTTCTTGAAGGTCAACTATCATCGTCATTATTTTCCTTCTCGCATTAAGTTTTTTAACGCCGTCTTTAATAAGGGTTTTAGTTGTTTCTTTGCCCTTATCGTCTGCAACTTTAACTTCGGTTTCCACCGTATCGGTATAGTTGTTTATCGCAAGCGTCAAAACTTTTTCTACGTAAGCGGAAACTTCCTTCGCTCTCGCTTCGGTAGTTTCGATTTTTCCGTACCATAAAAGTGCAGAAGCCTGATTTTTAATAAGCGCCATTCTCTGTGTAGCGTTTAAGCCTAATTTTCTTGCCATTGTTTAGTCCTCCGTGTCCTGTAATTTCAAACCATAACTTTCAAGTTTCAAAATCACTTCGTCAAGCGATTTCTTGCCGAGATTACGGACTTTAAGCATATCGTCTTCGGTTTTTTTGGTTAAATCTTCAACCGTGTGAATATTTGCTCTCTTCAAGCAGTTATACGAACGTACGGATAAATCCATCTCTTCAATCGTCATTTCGAGAATCTTGGTCTTTTTGTCTTCTTCCGGCGGTACGAGTATTCCGATATTGCCGACTTCCGATAACGAAACGAACATTTTGATATGTTCTTCCATAATCTTCGCTGCAAGGCTTACTATATCACGCCCTGAAAAAGCACCGTTCGTCCAAACTTCCAAAGTAAGTTTATCAAAGTCAACGCTTTGTCCTACACGCGTCGCGGAGACGTCGTAACTAACCTTTTTAACGGGCGTATAGATACTGTCTATCGCGATATTGTCAATAACGTCGACTTTATGTTCGTAAGCGGGTTGATAACCTCTGCCCCTGCCGATGGTAAGTTCTACGTCAATCTTACCGCCTTCGTCGATAGTACAAATGTACTGGTCGGGGTTCAATATCTCTATTTCGGCGTCGCTCGCTATGTCGCCCGCTTTTACGATGCAAGGTCCTTCTTTCGCGAGTTTTACGGTCTTTTTATAGTCTTTATCAAGACAACTCGACTTAATCGCAACGCACTTTAAATTCAAGATTATTTCGGTTACGTCTTCCTTGATTTTGGGAATAGAAGAAAATTCGTGTTTAATTCCCAACTCTTCCGAAAACTTGATGTTCTGAATAGCGACGCCGGGAAGCGCGGAAAGCAATATTCTTCTTAAAGCGTTTCCGAGCGTCAAGCCGAAGCCCTTTTCCAAAGGTTCGACGACAATCTTCGCATAACTTTTTTCTTCGTTTTCTTCCACTGCTATTTTCGGCATTTCAATTTCCATCATAAGAAATTATCCTCCTTAAAAAATAGTTCCGATTAAAAGGTTTAACGGGAATTCTTGCTTTCGGCGTGGAAAAACCTATGCGTCCCCCCGCTAAACCTCTCGGATTTTAGATTTCAATTATTATTTAGAATACAACTCGACAATCATATTTTCTTTTATGGTTACGTCGGCGATGTCTTCCCTTGTCGGATTTGCAAGTATTTTACCCGTGAGCGTTTCGGGATTGAATTCAAGCCACTTGGGCATAGAACCGACCTTCATCGTCTTGATTTCGGCAAAATATTTGTTGTCCTTTTTGTTTTCTTTTACGGCGATAACGTCTCCAACCTTTACGCAGTAAGAAGCGATGTTTACCTTCTTGCCGTTTACGGTGAAATGACCGTGAGTTACGAGTTGACGAGCCTGCGAACGCGAAGAACCGATACCCATTCTATAAATGACGTTATCAAGTCTTCTTTCTAAGAGCGAAAGCATATTTTCGCCCGTGATGCCTTTCATTCTATCGGCTTTTTCAAAGTAAGTTCTGAACTGACCTTCCAAAACGCCGTAAATTCTCTTGCATTTCTGTTTTTCGCGAAGTTGAAGTCCGTACTCGCTGATTTTCTTTCTCGCCATACCGTGCTGACCGGGAGCAACGGGTCTTCTTTCAAAAGCGCAAGTGGGCTTAAAGCATCTTTCGCCTTTAAGGAAAAGTTTTGCACCTTCGCGTCTGCATAAACGACACTTAGAATCTGTATATTTAGCCATTTATCTATCCTCCGTTATACTCTGCGTTTTTTGGGCGGTCTGCAACCGTTGTGCGGAATCGGCGAAACGTCCTGAATAAGACTTACTTCTAAATCGCAATTCGCAAGTGCGCGGATTGCGGATTCCCTGCCTGCACCGGGCCCTTTTACGTACACTTCGACCGAACGCATACCCTGTTCTCTCGCAGCCTTGCCAGCGTCTTCGGCAGCCATCTGCGCAGCAAAAGGTGTGCTTTTACGCGAACCCTTAAAATTAAGTTTGCCCGCACTCGACCAGGATACGGTGTTACCCTGCATATCTGTAATAGTTACAAGCGTGTTATTGAAAGACGCTTGAATATGAACTTGTCCTTTATCGACTTTTCTGGCGTCTTTACGCTTTTTAGTCGCTTTTTTTGCTACTGCCATATTACTGTCCTCCTTTATTTACCTGCCGTCTTTTTCTTGGCGACGGTGCGGCGAGGACCTTTTCTCGTTCTCGCGTTTCTCTTTGAACTCTGCCCTCTTACGGGGAGATTCTTTCTGTGGCGGACGCCGCGATAACAACCGATTTCTATAAGTCTTTTTATAGAAAGGTTAACTTCGCTTCTTAAATCGCCTTCCACGTGAATATTGTGTTCGATATACTCTCTGAGTTTAGCGACGTCCGCTTCACTCAAATCCTTTACTCTGGTATCGGGATTGATACCGGTTGCACTTATAATCTTTTTAGATGTCGAAAGTCCTATGCCGTATATATAGGTAAGACCGATTTCGACTCTCTTGTTGTTCGGCAAATCAACGCCGGCTATACGTGCCATTCTTGTCAAATACCTCCGTATTTCTTTCCTTTTTTAATATTTTTGTATAGATACCGAAAACTTGTTCACGCTTGGAATGTGAGCGGAACGTTTCGCTTTCGGAATATTTTCTGCCCTGTCGGACTTAGCCTTGTCTTTGCTTATGGCTCTTGTTCTTAGAACAGATTACCATAACTTTTCCGTTTCTCTTGATTACTTTGCACTTATCGCACATAGGTTTAACCGATGGTCTGACTTTCATTTTCTTTACTCCTTTGGAATTTAGTTTATATCTTTAAGATTTGCTTCGCCAAGTTATTCTGCCTTTCGTAAGGTCGTACGGACTCATTTCAAGTTTTACGCTGTCGCCGAGTATTATTTTTATGTAATGCTGGCGAAGTTTACCAGATATATGCGCCGTTATGATATGACCGTTCGACAGTTTCACCTTGAACATTGCGTTAGGCAATACGTCTACAACTACGCCTTCCGTTTCTATCACGTCGTCTTTTGACACAAACTTTATCCTCCTATTGATTTTAATTATATGTTTACAGAGTTAATATCTCTGCACCCTTGTTCGTTATAACTACTGTATTTTCGTAGTGCGCCGATGGTTTTCTGTCTTGCGTTTTGACTGTCCAGCCGTCTCTCATAAAATCGACCTTATAAGTCCCCGCGTTTATCATCGGTTCTATCGCAAGACACATCCCCGTTTTAAGTCTTATGCCCGTGCCCTTTCTGCCGTAGTTCGGAATAGAAGGGTCTTCGTGCATTTCTCTGCCTATACCGTGTCCTGTCAACGCCCTTACAACCGAAAAACCGTTCGCCTCCGCGTGTGTCTGTACGTAATACCCTATATCGCCGAGCGGCGTTCCGTCAGAGAGATGTTCAATCGCCTTGAAAAAGCACTCACGTGTAACGTTTACAAGTTTAACCTTATCTTCCGAACAATCGCCTATAAGAAAACTTCTTGCGGCGTCGCCCTGCCAACCGTCTAAGATAACCCCGACGTCAACGCTTACTATTTGTCCTTCTCTGATAATTATATCGTCAGAAGGTATACCGTGTACAACCGTGTCGTCGATAGAAATACAAGTCGACGCGGGATAGCCCGCATAATTTAAGAACGAAGGGGTTGCCCCGAAAGACGTTATATATTCGTACGCAAGTCTATCGAGCATTTTCGTAGACATTCCGGGTTTAATCTCTTTTTCAAGATATAAGAGAAGGTCGCCCGTCAATCTGCCGCTTTTGCGCATACACTCAATTTCCGCATCGGTTTTTATCTTTATCATTTAATAACCTGTAAAACGCTTTCAAACACTTCTTCGATAGGAAGGTCGGCGTCAACGGTAAAAAGTTTACCTTGTTTTTTATAATAATCTATAAGCGGCGCGGTCTGCGATTCGTAAACCGCAAGTCTTTCGTGAACGGACTCCGCATTATCGTCGCCCCTGATATAGAGTTCGCCGCCGCACTTGGGACAAACTTTTACGTCACCTATCACGCTCGTATTAAACGAAGATTCGCACTTTGAACAAAGTCTTCTGCCCGTTATGCGCTTTTCAATCTTTTGGAGCGGGATGTAAAGTTCTATAACCTTATCGGGAGCGTTGCTATCATCAAGTGCCTTAGCCTGCGCGATGTTTCTTGGAAACCCGTCAAGCAGATAGCCGTTTTCACAATCCGACTCTAATAACCTTTGTCTTACGATTTCTATGGTAAGTTCGTCGGGACAAAGGTCTCCGCCATCGATTATCTCTTTAATTTTTAAGCCTATTTCCGTTTTGCGCCTTATATTGTCTCTGAAAATTTCGCCCGTTGATATATGCGCAAGTTTCAGTTGTTTCGATAAAAGCGCCGCCTGAGTGCCCTTACCGCTACCCGGCGCGCCGAGTAAAACAATTTTCATTTATTTTAAGAACCCTTTGTAGTTCTTCATCATAATCTGCGAAGTCAACGCCTGGTCAAATTCGAGTGCTACCGATACGACGATTAAAAGTCCCGTCGCGCTGAATACGTTTACCAGCGAACCGTTAGGTGCGATAATTCTGAATAAAATGGACGGTACTAACGCCACAATCGCAAGATATATTGCACCGAAAAGCGTGATACGGTTAGAAATCTTTTTGAGATAATCCGCCGTCGGTTTTCCGGGACGTGTGCCGGGGATAAATCCGCCGTTACTCTGAATACTCTTACTTATATCGTCAGGATTAAACTGTATCTGATTATAGAAATAAGAGAAGAACAGTATAAACAAGCACAACACTACCGAATAAACGATACTTCCCGTTCCCATATAGGTATGCCACCACGAATAGAACGAACTGTTTTCAGTCGACAAACCGAAAAGGTTCATAATAAGGTCGGGGAAACTTAAAATCGCAAACGCGAAGATAAGCGGCATAACACCCGAAGAGTTTACTTTAATCGGAATATGCGTCGATTGTCCGCCGTACATTTTTCTGCCCTTAACTTGCTTTGCATACTGAACGGGAATTTTACGTTCCGCGCTTTCAACGGTTACGATTGCCGCGAAAATGAGTATCGCCGCTACAACAAAGCCGATAAGCGACCAAGCAGCAGTTGCACTCGTCGCGGCGTCGCCGCTGCCGAGTAACGAGAACTGATTCAAAATCGCCGTGCCTGCCGTAGATAAGATACCTGCAAAGATGAGCATCGAAATACCGTTCGATACGCCGTAATCGGTGATTCTTTCGCCAAGCCACATGGTAAATGCCGCACCTGCGGTGTAAACGAATACCAAGAAAATATAACTGAGCGCTTTCATAAAGCCTTCCGTTCCGAATAGATATTCGAACTTAATTGAAGACTGGAAAGCCACCAGGATACCAATAGCCTGCGCGACGGCAAGAACGAGAGTTAAAATTCTGGTATACGTGTTGATTTTACGTCTCCCTTCTTCGCCTTGCTTACTTAATTGTTCGAGCGCAGGGATTCCAACCGTTAAAAGTTGGATAATAATCGACGCGTTGATGTACGGTCCGATACCCATAGCGAACAGCGTGCCGTATTGAAGCGCGCCGCCCGATACGCCGCTCATAATTTGTAAGAAGGTGTAATTCTCAAGCCCGTCGAAACTGCTGATTCCGGGAACGGGAATATAACAACCGAGCCTATATACGAATAAAAGCGCGATGGTTATGAGAATTTTCTTTCTTACTTCCTTTATCTTGAACGAATTAACAATCGTCTGCCACATTTCGCCCTCCTAAAAGCGGGTTAAATTTGTTCCGCCGTGCCGCCCGCTTTTTCAATCGCTTCTTTTGCGGAAGCTGAAAAAGCGTTTGCTTTTACCGTTACAGCCTTTGTGAGTTCGCCGTTTCCGAGAACCTTTAATCCTACGCCGTCTTTTACCAACTTGATAAGTCCTTTTTCGACGAGAACCGCGATGTCGATAACCGACCCTGCTTCAAAGGTGTCAAGCACGGAAAGATTTACAATGCTGTACGATTTTTTGAAATAATTGTTAAAGCCACGCTTCGGAATACGTCTGATTAAAGGCATCTGACCGCCTTCGAATCCCGGACGAACGCCGCCGCCGCTTCTTGCCCACTGTCCTTTATGTCCTTTACCGCTGGTTTTGCCGAGCCCTGAACCGATACCTCTGCCGAGCCTTTTAGCGGGAGTGTTCGAACCTAAAGCGGGACTTAATTTTCCTATTCTCATTTTAATACTCCTTAAAACTTAGACTATCTTCTAAAATTAAACGTTTTCGACTTTTAAAAGATAATTTACTTTGGCAATCATGCCGAGTATAGCGTCGTTTGCTTCGTGAATCTTAAACGAATTGATTTTCGTAAGTCCCAAAGCCTTTACGACTTTTTTATGCGCGGGAAGAATTGCTATCGTGCTTTTTACAAGCGTTACTTTAATCTGATTGCTCTTTTTAGCCATGACGCGCCTCCTTAACCGTTGATTTCCTGTACGGATTTGCCACGGATAACCGCGATTTCTTCCGCCGTTCTTAAAGCGTTAAGCCCCGCAATAGCAGCCTTTACTACGTTTATGGGATTGTTAGTGCCGTGGGATTTGGTTCTTATGTTAGTGATACCTACCGCTTCCATTACCGAACGAACGGGGCCGCCGGCGATAACGCCGGTACCTTCTGCAGCCGGTTTCATCAAAACCGAAGCGCTGCCGAACTTACCGATAACTTCGTGCGGGATACTTGTTTCGAGCAGCGAAACAGGTTTCATATTCTTTTTCGCTCTCGCCGTAGCCTTGTCGATAGCCTCCGGAACTTCGGTGGACTTACCGAGCGCACAGCCGATTTTACCCGCACCATCGCCAACTACTACGAACGCCGCAAATCTCATATTTTTACCACCCTTAACAACCTTGGTTACACGGTTGATAGAAATGGTCTTTTTGATTAATCCGTCGTTTTCTTCCGCTCTTCTCTGCGGTCTGTTATTATCTCTTGCCATCTTTAAATCTCCTTATTAGAATTTAAGGCCGCCTTCTCTCGCGCCGTCGGCAAGACTTGCAACCCTGCCGGTGTAAAGATATCCGCCCCTGTCGAACACAGCCGCTGTGATACCCTTTTCTTGTGCCTTTTTAGCAAGAAGTTCGCCAACCGCATAAGCCTGCGCCTTCTTATCCTTATCGTTAAGGGTGTCCTTAATAGCCTTGTCAAGCGTGGACGCGGTTACTAACGTGTTACCCTTTACGTCATCGATAAGTTGAGCGTAAATATGGTTAAGACTTCTGTAAACCGAAAGTCTGGGAGCGGTTTCAGTACCCTTAATTTTCGCTCTGACTCTCTTATGTCTTTTTAATCTTTCCTGATTTTTATTGATTTTGCCAATCATTTCATTACTCCTATTTAATAACTTTTCGCGCTTTATTCAGCGCACTCGGCAGCCGCATATCACGCGGCCACTAAAAGCCCTTTAAATCTATTAGCCTTTGCCGCCCGCCGCTTTACCGACCTTACGTTCGATAACTTCGTCGGAATACTTGATTCCGTAGCCGTGATAGGGTTCGGGTTCGCGAATACTTCTAATCATAGCCGCAAACTGTCCTACCTTTTCTTTATCGATGCCGCTTACGGTAATTTCGGTCTGAGAAGGACAATCGAGTTTAACGCCGTCGATTTCCGCAACTTCTACGGGGTGAGAAAATCCTACGTTAAGTACGATTTTGTTGCCCTGTTTTGCGACCTTCCAACCTACACCGTTAACCTGAAGGGATTTAGCATATCCTTCGGTTACACCTTTTATCATATTAGCGGTAAGCGCGCGGTATAAGCCGTGCTTTGCTTTTGTAGGTCCTAAATCGTTAGCACGCTTGAAAACGATAACGTTGCCGTCAATCGTCGGCGTGATAATGGGGTCGTAACTCTGCGTCAAAGTGCCTTTCGCGCCTTTAACGGTAATTACGTTATCCTTAAAGTCAACCGATACGCCGGCGGGAATTACTATATGTGCATTACCTATTCTTGACATAATAAACCTCCTACCAAACGTAAGCGAGGACTTCGCCGCCCTGATGCGCTATTTTAGCGTCTTTACCAGTCATAATACCTTTGGACGTGGAAAGAATCGCAATTCCTAAGCCCCCGAGAACCTGCGGGATTTCGTCCGTTCCGACGTAAACCCTAAGTCCCGGCTTACTTACCCTTTTAAGCCCGGAAATAACTTTGTTTTTTCCGTCATATTTAAGGGTTATCTTTATAGTACCTTGTACCCCGTCAACGATTTCTACACCGGAAACGTAGCCTTCTTTATAAAGAATATCGGCTATCGCTTTTTTGGTGTTCGACGCGGGAATTTCAACCGTTTCGTGCTTAGCGGAAAGAGCGTTTCTTATCCTGGTAAGCATATCCGCAATAACGTCTGTCATTTCAGTATCCTCCTTTACCAACTGGCCTTTTTAACGCCCGGAATCTGACCTTTATAAGCCAGATTTCTGAAACAAATACGGCAAATACCGTATTTTTTGAGTACGGCGTGAGGACGACCGCAAATGCTGCATCTCGTATAGGCTCTGGTAGAAAATTTAGCAGGTTTTTGCTGCTTATTTATCATTGCTTTTTTAGCCATTTTTTAACTCCTTTAATACCTTACTTATTAGCAAAAGGCATTCCGAGCATTGCAAGCAATTCTCTTGCCTCTTCATCGGTGTTAGCGGTGGTGGTGATGCAGATATCGAAGCCCCTGATTTTTTCTACTTGGTCGTAGGAAATTTCCGGGAAGATAAGTTGTTCTTTCACGCCCATCGCGTAGTTGCCCCTTCCGTCGAAAGACTTGGTGGGAACGCCTCTGAAATCGCGAACTCTGGGAAGAGCGATAGATATGAATTTATCAAAAAATTCATACATTCTCGTCCCGCGAAGAGTTACTTTCATTCCGACGCTCTGACCTTCTCTTACTTTGAAGTTAGCAACCGATTTTTTCGCGTTCGTAAGTATGGGTTTTTGTCCCGATATGAGTTTCAACTCTTCCTGTGCGAGTTGAACGCTCTTGCTGTTGTCCTTTACATCGCCGAGTCCGGAGTTGATGGTGATTTTGACGAGTTTGGGAACTTGATTAACGTTCTTGTAATTGAACTTTTTGATAAGAGCGGGTACTACCGTCTTGACATAAAGTTCTTTTACCCTATTCGTCTCGGTTGCAGTTTCCTTAGCAACCTGAGTTTTCTTTGTTGCCATTTGAATTTTCCTCCGTCCTTATTTCGCTTCTACGCTTTCGGCGTCTTTTTTCGTCTTTCTTTTAGTCGTCTTTTTGACTTCTTTGGCTTCTTTGCCTGCGTCTAAAACCGCACCGCATTTTTTGCAAACGCGAACTTTTTTATCGCCTTCCATTCTATAAGCAACTCTCGTCGCTTTGTTACAAACGGGGCAAACTACCAAAACGTTCGACGCATCAATAGGACCGGACTGGTTCACAATGGAACTGACTTCCTGTGCGCTGCGCGCCTTTTTATGCTTTTTCTGAACGTTTATTCCGTCAACGACTACTTTGTTATCTTTGGGGAGCGCAACCAAAACTTTCGCAGTTTTGCCCGCGTCCTTACCGGTTAATACCAAAACCGTATCGTTCTTTTTGACTTTCATTGTATTACTCCTTATAACACTTCGGGCGCAAGAGAAATTATACGCATATAATCTTTGTCACGAAGTTCTCTCGCAATCGGCCCAAAGATACGAGTTCCTCTCGGCTGTTTCTGCGCGTCGATGATAACCGCAGCGTTGTCGTCAAAACGGACGAAAGTTCCGTCTTTACGTCTGACGCCGTTGGTGCTTCTGACGATAACCGCCTTAACAACTTCGCCTTTTTTAACCGCGCCGCCGGGCGTTGCCGTTTTCACGGACGCAACGATAACGTCACCGATATTGCCCGTTCTTCTGAATGAGCCGCCCAAAACTTTAATACACATTAACTCTTTCGCACCGGAATTGTCCGCCGCTTTCAATCTTGTAAATGGTTGTATCATAGTGCGTCTCCTTACTTAGCCTTTTCGATAATTTCGGCAACTCTCCAATTCTTGTCTTTGGAAAGTTTTCTCGTTTCCACGATTAAAACCTTATCGCCTATACCGCAAGCGTTGGTTTCGTCGTGCGCTTTGAATTTATGAGTCTTTTTAACCGTCTTTTTGTAAAGGGGGTGTTTGAATCTTTCTTCGATGGCAACGACTACCGTCTTATCCATTTTGTCGGAAACAACAATGCCAACCCTTTCTTTTCTTAAATTTCTTTCCATAATTCCCTACTCCTACTTCGCCGCAAGTTCTTTTTCCCTTAAAATCGTCTTAACTTTCGCGATATCTTTCTTGCAAGAGTTAAGCGACGCGGGATTTTCGAGTTGCCCTATCGCATGACGGAAACGAAGGTTAAAAAGTTCTTCCTTTAATTCCTTTAACTTGGTATTTAATTCTTCTACCGTTAATTCGCGGATTTCTTTCGTTTTCATTAACCTTCACCGCCTTCTTGTTTAATTTCCTGCGAGCTTAAATCCGACTTTTTGACAAACTTCGTTTTGATGGGAAGTTTGTGTCCCGCAAGGCGCATTGCTTCTTTCGCCTGTTCTTCTGTGATGCCCGCCATTTCGAACAATACTCTGCCCGGTTTAACAACCGCTACCCAGTATTCTACCGAACCTTTACCGCTACCCATACGGCTGTCCGCAGGTTTCTTGGTAACAGGCTTGTGGGGGAATATATCTATCCACACTTTACCGCCACGCTTAACGAATCTCGTCATAGCAACACGCGCTGCTTCTATCTGATTAGATTTAATCCAAGCGGGTTCTAACGCAACGAGCCCGTACTCGCCGTAAGCGATTTTATTGCCTTTGGTGCATTTTCCGGTCATTCTGCCGCGATGCACTCTTCTTCTTTTAACACGTTTAGGCATTAACATAATACTTACTCGCCTCCTTCAACTTTCTTTTTGGGAGCGCCGATAATTTCGCCTTTGTAAATCCAGCATTTAATACCGATTACGCCGAACGTCGTATGCGCTTCCGCAAAGCCGTACTCTATGTTCGCTCTTAAAGTTTGAAGCGGTATAGAACCTTCGTGATAATGTTCGGTTCTCGCGATTTCCGCACCGTCGAGTCTTCCCGCGACGGAAACTTTGATACCCTTAATTCCGCTTCTCATACTGCGGCCTATCGCCTGTTTCATAGCACGTCTGAACGATACACGTTTTTCAAGTTGCGTCGCAATACCTTCCGCAACGAGTTGCGCGTCAGCGTCGGGCTTTTTAACTTCCGAAATATTGATGGAAATCTGCTTGTCGCCGCAAATCTTCGCAACGGTCTTCTTTATCGTTTCAATTTCAGCACCCTGTTTACCGATAAGAACGCCGGGGCGTGCCGTGTATATGTTTATCGTGAGTTTGGTCGCAGCCTTTTCGATAACTATTTTGGAAATCGCAGCCTGATAATATTTCTTTTTAAGCGCGTTTCTTATTTCGTTATCTTCTTTGATGTTCGCCGCAAAATCCTTTTTGTCAACGAACCAATGCGAATCCCAATCCTTTATAATTCCGACTCTTAATCCGTGCGGATTAACTTTCTGTCCCATAACGCTCCTCCTATGCCTTTGCGTCCAGCACAACCGTAATATGGCTGGTACGCTTCAAAATTCTGAACGCTCTTCCCTGCGCTCTGGGCATAACCCTTTTAAGCGTCGGGCCTTGGTCTGCAAAACAAGCCGCTACGTAAAGATTGTCTTTACTTAAACCCAGATTGTTTTCCGCGTTCGCCGCTGCCGACATAAGAACTTTCTTGATGGGTTCGGAAGCAGATTTCGGTGTGTTTTCCAAAATCGCAACCGCTTCCCTATACCCTTTGCCTCTTATGATATCTAAAACGATTCTTACTTTATAAGGAGAAATTCTTACGTATCTTGCCACCGCTTTGGGGCGTCTGTCTTTATTTTCCGCTATCTTCGCGGTTTTTTCTCTTAAATTCTTTGCCATCTCAAAGCCTCCTATTTGGCACCGGTCTTCTTTTCCGTACCCGCGTGTCCCTTAAAGGTTCTGGTCGGAGCAAACTCACCGAGTTTGCAACCTACCATATCTTCGGTTATATATACGGGAACGTGTTTTCTTCCGTCGTACACCGCTATCGTATGTCCTACCATCTGCGGGAATATCGTCGACGCTCTCGACCAAGTCTTTAATACTTTCTTTTCGTTCTTTTCGTTTAATTCTTCTACTCTCTTTAAGAGTTTAGGTTCTACATAAGGACCTTTTTTAACGCTTCTCGACATATCCTTCTCCTTAATTTATCCTTGTAATGATAAGTTTGTTGGACGATTTCTTATGTTTTCTCGTCTTATAACCGAGAGCAGGTTTACCCCAAGGAGTAACAGGACCGGGCATACCAACGGGAGATTTGCCTTCGCCACCGCCGTGAGGGTGGTCGCAAGGGTTCATAACCACACCGCGGACGGTAGGACGGATACCCAAGTATCTCGTTTTACCCGCTTTACCGACTCTGATAATCTCGTGTTCTAAGTTACCCACCTGACCAATCGTCGCTTTGCAAGCCGCAAGGATATATCTCATTTCGCCGCTCGGCATTTTAATCGTAACGTATTTTTCGTCACGCGCCATAATCTGCGCACTCATACCCGCCGCTCTCGCAATCTGACCGCCTTTGCCGGGTTGCATTTCGATATTGTGAACCATCGTACCTACGGGAATATCTTTAAGCGCAAGCGCGTTGCCCGCCTTGATATCCGCGGTTTCGCCCGAAAGAACGGTATCGCCTACTTTCAAGCCTACGGGTGCGAGAATATAAGTCTTCGCGCCGTCCGCGTAATACAAAAGAGCGATGTTCGCGCTACGGTTGGGATCATATTCAATCGACTTAACAACTGCCGGAATTCCGTCTTTGTTTCTCTTGAAATCGATGATGCGGTATTTTCTTCTGTTGCCGCCGCCGATGTGACGAACGGTTATTTTACCCTGAGCGTTTCTGCCGCCCGATTTTCTCTGGTCTTCGAGAAGAGATTTTTCGGGTTTAGTCGCCGTAATTTCGTCGTATGCGCTTACCGTCATAAAGCGGCGTGCAGACGAAGTCGGTTTATATCTTTTAATAGCCATTTTTTACCTCCGAGTATTAGGACAACGAATCGAAGAAGGCAATGGACTTGCTGTCCGCTTTAAGTTTTACTATTGCCTTTTTGTAATCGGGCGTATAGCCTTCATACTTGCCCTGTCTTTTCAACTTACCGTGAACGTTCGCGGTGTTGACTTTTTCCACCTTAACGTCGAAAATCTCTTCGACGGCAAGTTTGATTTGCGTTTTGTTAGCGTCTTTCGCTACTATAAAGGAATATTTTTTATCCTTTATCCCCGCATAACTCTTTTCAGAGAGCAAGGGTTTGATTATTATATCGTGAGCAGCCATTATTCTCCGTAGACCTCCTGAATATATTCAACAGCCTTTTTGGAAATAACGAGTTTTTCGTTTTTGACGACGTCGTAAGTGTTTATCTGTCTTGCGGCAATCGTGCTGACTTTATTAAGGTTCGCGCTCGCACGGAGAATATTTTCGTCCGCGCTGTCCAAAACCATAAGTACGCTGTCTTTTAAGTCAAACGCTTTAAGGAAAGCGACCATTTCTTTGGTTTTGGGAGCATCGACCTTTATTTCGTCGATGAACAACACTTCGTCATTTCTGATTTTCTGCGAAAGTGCCGCAAAAAGCGCAACTTCTTTCGCTTTATAGTTCATTTTCTTGGAAAAGTCTCTCGACTTCGGAGCAAAAACAACGCCGCCTTTTACCCATTGAGGACTTCTTATCGAACCTTGTCTCGCTCTGCCCGTACCTTTCTGACGCCAGGGTTTCGCACCGCCGCCCCTTACTTCGCTGCGGGTAAGAGTGCTTTTTGTTCCCTGTCTTTCGTTGGCAAGTCTCGTAACTATCGCCTGATGAATAACCGATTCGTTATATTCGGCATTGAACAAAGCGTCGTTAAGATTAAGCGTGCCGACTTCGTTTGCTTTCATATCGTATAATTTAACACTTGGCATAATCTTTCTCCTTACGCTTTAACGCTGTTGCGTATCGTAACTATTCCGTTTACAGGTCCGGGAATCGCACCTTTAACCAAAATAGCGTTTCTTTCCTTGTCCACGCGCACGATTTCAAGATTTAAAACCGTAACGTTTTCGTGTCCGTATTGCCCCGGCATATGCTTGCCTTTAAAGACTCTCGAAGGCGAGCTGTTAGCGCCCATAGAACCGACTTCCCTGTGTACAGGCCCCACACCGTGAGTTTCTTTAAGTCTGTGATTGTTCCATCTCTTGATAACGCCCGTAAATCCGTGTCCTTTCGTGATTCCCGAAACGTCAATCTTATCGCCTGCCGCAAAAGCATCGCACTCTATTACCGTACCGACAGCAACGCTTTCCGCACCGTCGATTCTGAATTCTTTCAAAACCTTGCAGGGAGCGATGCCCGTCTTCTTGAATAAACCCGCTTGAGGTTTATTGAGTTTCTTTTCGTCTACCTGGCTGAATCCCAACTTGATTGCGGAATAGCCGTCTCTTTCCAAAGTTTTCACCTGAACGACGGGGCACGGACCTGCCTCTACGACCGTTACGGGAATAACCTTGCCGTCTTTCGAGAACAATTGAGTCATACCCAATTTTCTGCCAATGATTGCTTTATTCATAGATAAAGTTCACCTCCGTATATATATAATGTTTTAACCTTTACAGTTTGATTTTGATATCTACGCCAGCAGGTAAGTGTATGCTGTCTAACAACTTAATGTTGGGCGAATAGATGTCGATAAGTCTCTTATGCGTTCTGATTTCGAACTGTTCTCTCGAATCCTTATATTTGTGCGGAGAACGGAGAATTGTTACCACCTCTTTTTCGGTGGGAAGCGGAATAGGTCCGCTGATTTTCGCGCCTGACTTTTGCATGGTTTCGACTATATTTTTAGCCGCGCTGTCAAGCATTTCTACGTCGTAAGACATAAGTTTGATTCTGATTTTCTGACCTGCCATTTTTTAACTCCTTTTTATACTAACTTTTACCGTGCATTTGCTGTAAACTTTTCCGTGTGTGTCGAGTTTTCCGAAATAAAAAAATCATTCGCCGATACTTAGTTTTAAGTCGCTGCGAATGACTTCGGACTCTCTTCGTTTTAAGTTAGTCGCGGGAATCTAAGTCCCCACAATTGTCAACGGAAATTATCTTTCAGAAACTGAATTAAGTAACTTCCCGTCTCAACCCAAATTACACAGCCTAGTTATTATAACAGCCGATGCAACCTTTTGTCAAACGTTTTTAAGAGATTTTCAAATATTTTTTTAATATGTATAGGTTTATTCTTTTATTAAGGGTAAACCTTTTTGAATTTTTGCGTTTTTTCGTGAATTTTTTAAAAGTTTATCGCTTTGGGGAGCGAGTATTCTTTCCCCGCTCCCCGTAATCCCTTTTATATAATGCTACTTGTTAGATTTTGTTAAATTGAAAACGTTGTTTGTGTTTCCGAGTAGCACATACGTTGAAACGCTTTTGTCTTACGGTGGATAACCGCCGTAAGACAAAAAGCCAAATTTTTGGAATACTTTAATGCGTAAAATTAAAATTGTTTATCGAACTAAAATTAATGTTCAAACTTATTACGTTATGCGTCTTCAAAAAGTATTCTTGAAGTATGAGTTTTTCCCTGTTCGTAGAATCACAGGTTCTGATATATCTGTTCCAAAGTATGTTGTGCCGAATTTGGTGAAAAACAATGAAGTGTTTGTTATATTTTCAACTCTATCGTCCGGTAAGACGTGTAAATATTTTTATCACCCAAAGGCTCGTAAATGGTATAAAGACGTAAAAGAAACTGAGTTTCCTTTGGTGTTCTCTTGGCTGTAATCCTTATAAAGGACAGTAATAAATTAAGTCCGGATTTACTCACCGGCAAGGAGTTTTAAAATGAGTATGTTTATTTTTAAGGAAGCAAGGCATTTTCAGAAGAAGGTTGACAAATCGGATTTGTATATTGTCAAACTTAATGAACTCGTAGAGAAAGACGGTAAGCAATTTGTTTTTGACAGAGATTATTTTGTTGATAAAGAATCGTTTGACAAAATTTCTGCAAAAAATTTGACGTTTGGTGCGCAGGTTGAACCTGTTGGAAAACCTGCCGAATATTTCGGCGGCAAGGAACGTCTTGCTGATTTGAAAGTTCTTTCAAAATCTCCTTACGAGAAGGTTTAGTTTTTCTTTATATTAAGGTCGCCTTTGCGGGTTGTTTCGCCCGTAAGGGCGAAACCTTGATATATTAGAAACATCTCGACACAAAAATTAAAGGACTTATTAGGTATGGTTGATTACTCGGCAATTAAACTTAATGAAAGTTCTTTCGATAAATTACCTGCGCGGTTAAGGTATAACGGTCTTGTAGCCGATTATTACCGAACTTACGCTGATGAACTTAAACACGATAATTTTTCGCGGGATTATTTTGAAAGGCTTTATAAAAATGCTGACCTTGTTGAAAATTGTTCTAAATATTGGGAAGTAGATTATTATCGGTTGCAACGCGTAAAGTCGTTAGAAAAAGTAAATTTATGTAGAGATAAGTTTTGCGTAAATTGTCAGTCGGTTTTAGCGAACGCAAGATTACATAAATTTGAACCGATTATAAAAGACGTTTGGAAGACGAATAAAATTTTTCATTGTGTCTTTACGGTAGAAAACTGTAAAGGTTTTGTATTGAAAAACGTTATTAAGAAAATGTATAAGTCTTTCGGATATTTTGTCAGATACTTAAACGGTCGTGCAAAGATACGCGGATTAAAATTCGATTATTTAGGCTTTAAAGGCGGTGTACGAAGTCTCGAATTGACTTATAACAAAGAAGACGATACTTATCACCCGCATTTTCATTGTCTTTTGGCTTTTTCTAAAAATCTTAATTTGGATAAGAAGTTCCTTAATAAATTTTCTTATTCAAAGTATAGCGATGAAGTACGATATTTTTCACAGGAAGAGATTTTATTCCAAAAGATTTGGTACTTGCTTAATATCGGTGAAAAAGTAAACCACATAAATATCGACAACGTTGATTTAGGATATTCTGTTGCGTGTGATGAAGCAAAAGAAACCGATATGCACGAAGTTTTTAAGTATGCGTTAAAAGCAGATTTTGACAAAGACGTTTGTTTAGGTTTCGAGCAGTTTAAGTTGTATCGCGAAAGTCTTTTAAATTTACGCATAATTCAAGGTTATGGTAATTTTTTAAATTATGAATTTGAGACGAACGATTTTTCCGCTGTGGAATTAGACGTTGCCATACAGGAATATAAGGCACAGTTGCGGCTTGTCGAAAATCCTGTAAGAGTATATGAGCAGGCAGATATACTTGTTGATAATATTAAAAGTGGCAAGTGGAATTATATAACTTCGGGCAGTATTAAAAAATTTATACTTGAAGATTAAAGGTAGGTTTTTATAAAGTTGTTCCGAAACAAACGGTAATGAAAATATAAATAACAGTCGGTGGACTTAAACGTAAAAGGTGTTATATGGAAAGAACGAAAAGGAATTTATTATTAACGTTTTTAGCATTTATTCTTGCGATACTTTCGGCAGCGTTTTCGTTGTCGGTTTTTTCATATGCGCGCGCGGACGAACCGGAAGATAAAACGATTACTAACATTGAAAAGACCCAAGAAGAATTTAGAAAGTATCTCGAAATTTGGGAAAAACTGGACAAAGAAGAACAGTCTAAAGTGTTGTCTAAACACCGTTCGGCAGAGATTGGAGATTATTCTTCTTATCGCAGAATAACGGAAGGTACGATTACTACCTTATATGATAAGGTTGTAGTTATTGACGGTAGAGATATTTTCGGCGGTGGTGACCACTCATCTAATAATCAAGTTTATACCTTTGGTTTAAGCGACGGTAATATTTTTGAGGTTCATATAACTGTTGATTGTATATATATTTACATAAGGATTTTAGACAATTTTATTGATGCCTACGAGATGGTCGACCCTGTTGTGATTTATTTTTTTTATAACGATTGTGAATACGGACCGTTCGGAGATTTGACAGGTAGTAATTATGTTGCGTATAGATTTCCTGAAAGCGATGTAACAGCGCTTGACTCTTTACCTGTTAACTATGCGACAACGGAATTTAATATAAGTGTTAACGAGTGCGAAAGTGCAGGCATTTATTGGTATGAACTTTCCGATAAAGAACCTGAACCCGACAATCCTACGCCGGATAATCCGACGTCGGGTAGTCATTCGCGTAGTACACCCTATGACGATGTAGATTCGGGTAATGCTTTTATAAAATTTGGTGCTATTGCGGGGTTGTTTTGCCTTGGCTTAATGTGTTTTATTCCGTTTAGTAAGAAAAAGAAAAATAAAAAATAATAGTCGGCGGACTTTAAACGTAAAGGAGTTATTATGGCAGTTTTTAGAAAAAGGTCAAATTTACTTTTGACCATTGTGTTGATTGCGGTCGTCGTTCTCGGCGGGTTCGGTTTCTATTCGCTTTTTAAGCGGGTGGACAAGTTAGAACCGACAAAGACGGTAAGTTCTTCGGCATATACGCGTGGACTTTTGGACGATACAACGGGCAAACTTCCGAGAGATAGCGAAGATATAGACTATTCCGGTATCCATATGAAGGATTATATAAATGCGGACGGTCTGACTTGCGAAATCGCGGAAAAAGCGAAAATTCGTTATGAAATAAACTTCTTCGATGAAGATTATCATTTTATCTCGGTATCGAAGAAAACAACGGATTATGCCGGTGATGAAAATCCCGAAGGCGCGGTTTTTGCTCTTATTGAGATTATCCCGACGGCTGAGCCCGACGGCATAGTTTCTTCTAACGAAGTTTCTAAGTATGCAAAACTTTTGACGGTAACGTACAACAAATAATTTTAAGGCGGCAAGCCGTGTCGATAATTCGGCACGGCTTATTTTTTTACGGAGCGATAATATGAAAATTTTAAGAAAAATATCACTCTTTGCGATTATTGCTATAACGCTTTTTATGTCCGTATATACGCAGTCTTTTGCCTATGCGGAAGAAACGTCTTACGACTATGACACGTCAAGCGTTATAGCGGACTTAAACGGTGGTGAAGAAAAGCCCGAAAACGAGTTTTTCCCCGAAAGATATTTAAGGAATATCTTTAAGGACAGTATAAGCGATATTCTTCAAGGCAACTTTAATTTCTTACAGGATATTTGGGTTATATCGTTCATTGAAAACGGGTACGGCACGGACAAATTCGGCATATATCTTTACGTGTATAATCCGAATAATCTGGATATTTTAACAGATTCAAGTAAAAATAAAGTTCAGTTTGCCGCGTGTAATTCCGAAACTGCCGTTTTCTCGTCTGACTATGTGAAATATAACGTCGTTCTTTTGGATAAGACGGAAAACAATAAGTATATGAAGTTTAAGGTTGACGGCTTTTTATCTCTTCAATCTTCCGAACGTTATTACGCTGTAAGCGGAATAGAATTACATATTAACGGCAACGCAAACGCGACGGAATATCCCATAGGCAGCGTGTACCATTGTAGTACGCGCGACGGACAAACGAATATTTATCGCGAGACGTTAAATACGGTTCAAGTGGACTGTACGCACGTTTATTACAGGACTGACGATAGCGAAAAAGGCGACGGCTGGTCGAATCAACTTTCCGCGTGTTATTTCTCTCTTCCGAAAGAGTATTCTTTCGGAAACAATCCTTACGGCACGTTATCTGAGATTAAAGCGGAGTTTGATTTGTATTATACAAAACCGATTTTATTGTTAAACAATGAAAACGTGTATTACGATTTCGGTCTTGCTTATGCCCTTTCCACTTCTTCTGCCGAATTCCAAAACAATCAGTTTATTAATTGTAATAATTTAGCGTTTGGCATTCTTGGTGCAGTCGGGGCTAATCTTGCTGTATATCCTTTTGGATATAATATCAATTATTCTAATTATCGCTCTTTCTTTGGTAGTCAATATGTTGAGTGTAATGGCTTTTTGGTTGAAAATAATATCGACGCTTTGTATTGGTTGTTCTGCGATGTAAATGCTGACTTTGATGACGAAGATTATTATTTCCCTGCTGAAAGATTAGAAAGTTTTTATGATACTTACAAGTCGTTTTGCGGCTTGAATATGTTTGAAAGCGAACAGTATTTTAGAAACAATAATATTTCCCGTTGTGGATTTAATTACGAACATAATAATCATACGTATAGCATAAGTAAAAATCCCGAAGAAGGTGCAGTTTTAGGTTATGAATTAATTTATCATAACAACGATTTTTGGGCGAACTTCTTTGACGGTATTTTTGGTTATCAGGCTATACAGTCGGTTTCCGGTATCGCTCCGCTTGTGCGGGTAGAATATGCGGATATGAGTTTATCCGAAGACGCTTTTTCCGAAAAGTACCTTGTTGCAAAACATCAGGTGCAAGGACTTAAAAATAAGTTATTGTCGGCGGGCACAAGTCAGGAAGTGTGGCTGTTCCGTTATGATTGTTCCGAGTATTACGGTGCGAAAGCAAAAGTTCTCGATAAAAATATTTCAAATAATGTTTATGACGGTTTAGTATGTCAAGAACCTGTGTATCTGGATTGGGATATTTTGTCGTTTAAGTTTGAACAGGATTATTTAAAAAACGGTACTATAACGAAAACGACTGTTCCCGTCAATCATAGCCCCGAAAACGTTTTTAGTGATTTAACCCGCTCCGCAAACGATTTCCCCGAAAACTGTAAGTACGAATCAATGTTCCGTTGGCTAATGCTCTGCGGGCTTGCGGTTTTGTTCTGGTACGTTATAACAAAAATTTCGAGAAATGTTAAGGGTAAATAACTATGAAGAAAAAGCAAAAAAAGGTAGATTTAGAAAAGATACATAACGGCGTAAAAAAGGCAAGTAGGATAACAAGTATTTTCTTTCGGCTTTTGTGGATTTTAGTCGGTGTTGCGGCGCTTGCGGCGTTTATATACGCGGCGGTAGCGATAGGACAGGCTTTTAAGGCAGATTTCGGGTTTCTTTTCGGTAAATAATTATGAGAAAAAAGAAAGATACTTTTCCGCATTTTAGACGTTATAAAAAGTCCGGACACCCTGCTCTTATATTGTCGGAAGAAAAGCAGGATTATAATTTTCGACGTGTGACGTCTTCTGAGTATAGCGGTCATCACCGCAACGAGAAAGTATATCCGAATCCGGATAAGCGGAAGAAAACGCCTATGTACATAGTAAAACAGCGACAAAAGGATAAAAAGAAATTTTTTGGTAAGAAGTACCCTTGGAAATATCCAAAATAAAAAACAGTTGCCACTTCAAGAATAACTCGCAAGCGAGTCCCTCAAATTACTAACTGCAACTGTTTATGTAAGTATTATATATTATCGGACGGTAAAAGTCAACGAAAATTAAGGTGTTAAGATGAAAACGGTTAAGAGATTGTTAAAAGTGCTTTTAGGGCTTGTTATAGCGGTAATAAAAATCCCCGAGATTAATCCACTCGGGGCAATGCCGCAATCATATATCGGCGGGAATAAACGATAAAATCGTTTAACTGCCTATATTGTAATATATCGGACGGTAAAAGTCAACGGAAATTAAGGTGTTAAGATGAAAACGGTTAAGAGATTGTTAAAAGTGCTTTTAGGGCTTGTTATAGCGGTAATATTAGGCTATTTTGTCTTTACGGGGTTTCAGATATGAAAAGACGTATAGACTACCGCCATTTTATATGTGTCGGAATAACTCTCGGCTTTTTTGCCTTTGCGCTGCTATTTTTGCCTTCGTTCGGCAGAATTATAGAGAGCGTTCGAGATTTCGGCTTGTCGGCGGCATATTATTTTTGCGAAATGTTCGAAGTGCCGCACGGTATCGCGCCCACCGTTATGGAAAAGTCGGCTTACCCCGTGCAAGTGTTTTTACCCTTCTCGTTAGAAGAGTTTGCCGAAAAATGGCAATTATATTGGCAAACGTTCGCGACTAAACAAAATATACTCGAATACCTTAAATTTTTGGGCTATATGCTTGCGGATATATCCAAGTTCCTTATAATGGTCTTTCCGTTTGTAATCGCGCTGTATATCGTCTTTATCCGGTCTTTTAAGAAAGAGAATAACGACTATAACAAGGACAGTAAGCCGTTAAAAGCCTTTAAGTGGTTATCCGCGCATATTTACCGCCCTGTTAAAGCGTGGCTTAAAGCGTTTTTCGGGTTTGTTAAAAATCATAAATGGTACTACATAACGTGGCTTTTAACATGGTTATTGTACTTTAACTTTTATACGGTTGTAATCGAGTTCGTGGCGTATTACTTGTATTTTATAATCGCTTTCGATTTTAAAAGTCTGTATATACAGTTTTACAAATTGCTTTGCGATTTAGCCGCACCGGCGACGTTTATTCCGCTTTTTGTATGGGCTATTATCGGGTATATCGTATTCGATAGGATAAGAAAGAAAATAGGATATGCTAAGTTAAACCATAACGAGATGAAAAATCGGGGCTTTATAAACGCCCGTCCTATTGTTTTTATGGTGTGCGGCACAATGGGCAAAAAGAAAACAACGACTATAACGGATATGGCGCTTTCGCAGGAAGTAATGTTTCGCGATAAAGCGTTTGAAAAGATACTCGAAAACGACTTAAAGTTCCCGTTCTTCCCGTGGATTAACTTTGAAAACGAGATAAAGCGTGCTATGAAAAAACACGAAGTTTACAATCTTGCGACGTGTCGTAAATTCGTTAAAAAATGCGCGGAAAAGTGGCGTAAAAAGAAAACGCGTAAAAACATATTCGATTATGATTTTAACCGCTACGGTCTCACCTACGACGATAAATTAAAGGTCGTAGATATATGGAAAGTTTTGGAAACTTACGCGCAGTTGTATTTTATTTTTGTGTTGCAATCTTCGCTTATTATCTCTAACTATTCCGTACGGACGGATAATGTTTTATCTGATATAGGCAATTTCCCTATGTGGGATAGCGACTTTTTTAAGCGTGATAGCAGGTTCAGAGAGAGTTTTTCCCGCCACTCGCACATTTTGGACTTTGATAGTTTAAGGCTCGGACGTAAAGTTTTAGAAGATAATCCGAATAAAGACGTATTCGAGTTCGGCGTAATCCTTATAACCGAAATAGGCAAAGAACGCGGGAACGTTATCGAACTTGCGGATAAGATAAAAAAAGCCGACACGGCTAACCAAAAGAACGATTTATTTAACTCTTGGCTTAAAATGATACGCCATAGCGGCACGGTAGATAATTTCCCCTTTGTTCGTGTTATAACGGACGAACAGCGGCCCGCAAGTTGGGGTTTAGACGCGCGCGAATTATGCGAAATAGTGAGCATAAAAGAAAGCGGCGAAACTCGGCTTACAATGCCCTTCTTCTCGCTTGCGGAACTCTTGTACGGTTTTGTTTTCGGTAAGTTTACCGATTTGTATTACCGCTACCGATATTCCCGCGGGGATAACACGCTTTTTATGTATCTTTTAAAGAAGATAACGTCAAAAGTGCAACGGTATTATACGGGGATATATAACCGTTTCGGCTACTGCGGTTTGACGGTGCAAGTAGAGAGCGGAACGCAGGACGGCGAAATATACGAACATATCTTTTATATCTCGTTTATGAAGATATATTCTGACCGTTTCGCTACCGATTGTTTTTCGGGATTTTACGACGTTAAGGCTTTGCGGTCAATGTTAGGTCTTGACGATATACCCGAATACGAAACGGAAAAGGCAAGTATTAACGAATTAAAAGCCCAAAACAGTTATTTCGTCAATGACCTTATTCGCGGGTTTATTGAAGAAGATAAAAAATAATAGTCGGCGGACTTGAAACGTAAAGGTGAAAATATGGAAAAAAGAAAAAGCATTGTAATTATTCTGACGATGATACTCTGCGTTGCGGTAATGGCGGGCATTTGGTTTATTTTGTTCCCGTCCCGCCCCGCGCGTGCTGACGAAGAAACTAAACAAGCCGTAGAAATGGAACTCGAAGAGAAGGACGAAACCGAAACGGGCTACGTTCCCGACTCTGACAGCGAGAAGAAGGGCGGCACTGTAAAAGAAAAAGTAGAAGAAAAACAGAAAGATGAAATTATAATCGATGAAAAAGAGTGGACTATAAACGGTGAGCCGATTTATAACCGTCCTGTAATAAAAGAAAATCTTACGAAAGATTATGCACCGCATTATCATACGATAGGCATATATGAAGGCTATGCGGTTGATTTGGTAGCGTATGATATTGGCTCTGAACAAATTTATGAGTATTGTGATGTCTTTGATTATTTTATAAATAATAATGTTTTGAATTGGAGTGGAAGTGAACCATCTTCTTGTTCTAGTAATAATTTTGCTTTTTTTACTTGTTTTGAGTGCGAACATACTCCGGCTATTGCTTTGTCAGGTGAACATAATTTTGATGGTAATCCTGTGATTGTTTCAGGATTTACCGTTGAACATTGTTCTGATTGTGGGAAAAATATTTGTACGGATTTTTATAAGTCTGAAAATCCAGTAGGAAATTGGGAAAGTGCTTTCCCCCTACTTTCTGAAATTTCAAAAGTGGCTTGTCTTTTTAAGGGGAGTGGTACTGTTGAAATTACTTTGAATAATTTGGTAAGTGGTTTTGGCTCGATTGATTGGGGTGATGGTCATATAACTAGTAGTAATTCTCATATTTATGATGGTTTTTATACTGTTGGTTATTTGTGTTCTATTTACGGTTTAACTGAAATTCCTGATGAAATGCTTGCGGATAATGTATATCTGACAAGCATAACTATTCCCGATATTGTAACAAGTATAGGCAGGAACGTGTTTGACGGGTGCGAAAATTTGGAAAAAATCGTTTTCGATTCTGCTACTCCGTGTGAAATAGAAACCGATACGTTCGACGGGTGCGACGCGCCTATCTACGTACCTGATGCAAGCGTAGCAACGTATAAGGCGGGGTGGTCCGCTTATGCGGACAGAATAGTTCCTAAAAGCACGTTAAATTCGTCGGGTAATGGTTCTTCCGGCAATTCAAATAGCGGCAGTTCCGGCACAGGCTCAGGCGCAGGCGGTGGCAGTTCGGAAAGTTTTTTAAGCAGTGTAGGACTCGACGGCTTTTCGTTTGACGGTTTAACTGATGATACGGACGTTCTCGGTAAGATAATTGCGGGTGTACTGCTCTTCGGTCTTGTTGGTGTATTCTTTATGATACCGTCGTTTAAGAAGAAAAAGAGAAAATAACCGCCCTTGCGGACGGCTATTTGGGTGAATTATCTGCGTAATTCGTTAGAGATATTTACTATTGCTTTACAAATATATAATGGCAACAAAATAATCTCGAACAGAATTTCCAAAACGATTGTGGTAATGTTAAGCGCTTTGGCAGACTGTTTCTTAATACGTTTCACAGTGTTCACCCCCTTGTAGTGTATTTACCAAAACGCAATATTTATATACCCCTTTGGGTTTGGTATTGTAGCAAAATTATTATACCCGTAAAGGGCGAATAAGTAAAGTGTTTTGGTAAATACCATAAGGCGATATATACAGGTGGTCTATGAAAAAGAATAAAGATACATATCCGCATTTTAGAAAATATAAAAAATCTAATCACCCCGCTTTAATAACGGGTGAACGGACTGATGCGGAATATAACTATCGTAAAGTTATGCATTCGGAAAAGGACGGCAGACACTTAAATGAAAAGGTGTACCCGAACCCGAATCCGAAAGATAAAAAGCCTATGTATATAGGCAAGCGTGTTCGGCACGATAAAAAGGATAATTTCTCGAAGTGGAAATATTCTTGGAAATATCCGAAAGGCAAATAAAAAAAGCAACGATAACGTTGCCCTAAAAGTTGCGACCGCAAAAGTAAAACTTTCGCATTTTGTTCGTATGAACTCACGCATTTTTTATTTAGCCTATCGGCTACAATCTTATTATATGCAATTCGGTTGCGTTTGTCAACTGAAAATAAAAATTAACAGTCGGCGGACTTAAAACGCAAAGGAGTTATATTATGGCAGTAAACAGAGAAGGGAAATTTTTAAGCCCGAGAAAACAAGCAAAGAAATTTGCAACACAGTTAAAGCAGAAATCCAAAAACGGTAAACCTTTAACTGATGTGCAAGCAGGGTATCGTATGGGGTATCTTGCAGCGAGAAAAGACAGTGCAGAAGTTTACAAGTATAAACAATCTCACCCGAAAAATTCGTAAGCATAAAAAAACAGCCTTTCGGCTGTTTTTTTATATATCTTCTTTTATTTTGTTTTTGTATTTGATTATCTCACTTTCTATCCTATCGTGTAATCCTAATGTGTCCCCCTTTAATTCGTCTTTCTCTATTTCTATCAAAGGAAGATTGTGTTTTTTATAGAGTTCTCTTTTTTCTTCTTTATTAATGTTGTATTTGTAGTTTTTGTCTATGCCCCATAATTCAATATAAATTCCGTTATTTTTATATACAGGAATATACCAATCACATACAACAGTTCTTTCTGTAATTTTTGCAACAATCTTTTCGTAAATATGCACTTCGGACAAATCGAATAATATATCATCAACCGTAACTTCGTATTCGCTTTTTACAAAGTGTCCGTCTTTCGTCCTATTTATACCTGCTGTATTTAAATCTCTTTCGATTTTTTCTTCTTCTGATACGGTTTTTGCTTTATTGTTTTCTTTACCTTCTTTTATGTCTTTTATATCATAAAGCACTTTATTAAATAAATCTTCTCGTCCAAAAAGTTTTTTAGATAAGTCAGCCAAAGCATAAAGTTTTGATAGTTTATTGTATAAAAGTTCGGCATCGGTGTATTCGGTTCTATATATGTAGTTTTTTAAGTTGTAATAGTAATCTCTAATTTTTGTAGGCGTGGTGTTTTTGTCAATTTCTTCAAAAGATTTATCAACCCGTTTATAGCAATCGTTGCATATATACTTGTTGGTGGTTGTTTGCCCACATATTTCGCACTTGTGTTCTGATTTATTTGTTTTTATTTCTTTCGTATCGTTTTTGCAAGTGCAAGGCTCATCAGTTTTGTGCCATTTCCCACAATCAGGACATTGTATTATTTCTTTATTAAATAATTTTTGGCTACATTCTTTACATAAGCCGTCTTTTCTTGGGTGTTTCCCATAAACTAAAAACGTTGGTTTGCCGCAAATCGGACATTTCAAATCTTCTGACATAATGAGTATTTCTCCTTAAAATAAAAATGCGCTCCCGAAAAGAGAACGCATCAAACGAATTTCCCCTTTCAGAATACCTTTTGTTGTTCACGCAAAAATTTATCTTTTGTAAAAAAGAGAAACACCGTTTACGTATAGTATTCCCTAAAAAATAAATATTAAATTGCGTGAACGATATTATTTTATAATCTGAAAAGTCTTTTGTCAAGTGTAAAGTAGAAATTCGAATTTCTACTTTCCCTGGACGTCTGCTTATTTATATTTGTCTTTTAAGTTTTGTTTGCGGCAATTTCGGCAAAAAGTCTTTTTATCTTTTCCATAACTCCAACCGATAGAACGGGCTGCTTGTGCGGCGTTGTATGCCGTTAAACTTTCTTGTACTTCTCTGATTTCTCCGCACCTGTCGCATTGACAAACAAAAATGTGTACGTTGTAAGAACCTATCATAATAACTCCTTTATCTTTACCCCGACGGAGAACCCGTCGGGGAACGTTTTTTCTATATCTCCACATAGCACCACGATTGCGGCGGACGGTCAATATTAAACTTTTTAACCCACGCTTCATAATGACAATGAGTATTCGGATAAAGGTTGAAAAGCCATTCTTCTTCCGTCATAAATCCCGCTTTCTTAAACTCGCTTATCTCTTTCGGCTTGTCGTAGATTTTAAGGTTGGATATGTGTAAGCCGTAAAGGGGCTTGCCTTTGCCGTAATCGTTCATTTCTTTTGAAGATAGGCAAGTTTCTTTATTTACAAAATCGTTTCCCCATAAATACATTTTTGCTTTCTCGTCAAACATTATTGTTTTGTATATCCTATCGCAGGTAAATTCACCGATTACTTTTTGATTCCACATTGTAAGTGTATTCGGAACGTTCTCATATCCTGTAAAATCACCTAAATTGATTTGTTCTTTGAAAAAAAAGTATTGTCCTCGTGTGCAATAGATAAAACACTTAAACGGTGGTTTTATCTTCGGACAGGTTTTTCTAATCTCTGCCGTCTTTTTATAAATAGGTTTTTTGTTTTCATATCCTATTATAGTGCATATGTTTTTAATGTGCTGTGGTTGTATACTTATTAAAATTGCTTTCATAAAAAACTCCTTAAATTAGGGTGTGGCTGTGGGTAGTGGCAGCCCGTGTTTCCCCGACGGAAAACCCGTCGGGGGCGCGGTGGCTTTAATATTCGCAGAATAGTATATATCCGTCTTTTAGTTCGGATTTTAACGGGTGATATAAAAGCGTCTTTTTGAATTTTTCCATAATCAAAAGAATGTCGCTATCGGATAGTCCTGTCAGATTGCCTTTTATATCGGGTAAACCCGTTATAATCAGATTGCCCACAAGCATAGCGTCGCCTTTATGGGAGCAAGCGGAAACTATCGGATTGCTTTTAAGTGTGCCTTCTTCGTCGCAGATTATTGTAAAATATTTGCCGTTTATCTGTCGTTGCGGCATTTCCACGCTGTTGCAGTTTATCAATTTGTAAAACGTATCGATATTGTCTTCGATATGTTTTATTTTGGGCTTTGTTCCCTTGTCAACGTTTACGTAAATTACTTGTATCATAGTTTTCTCCTTTCCGCGGGATATACCGCCCGCGGTCGGTGTATCATTTAATCTATCGTAAGGATATGTTCTTGGTAGTTATCTTTGAACCATTTTGTTATCCATAACTTAAAATCTTTTTCGTTCTTTTTTATTGTGGTGTCGTATCTTGTATCGAGTAATTTATTGTCTGGTGTTCTACCGTTCGCCATTTTTCCGAATTCTATTACAACTGCTGTACGATTACCGTAAGCAAATGCTGGGCTTTCCGTAAGCCTTGCCTTAAACTTACGGTTGTATTGTTTGTTTTCTTCTTTGCAAAATTCAATTTTGCCTTGTATTTTTATTTGTTTCATAATTTTCTCCTTTTGGGGTTGCTATACCGCAACCCCGAGTTTTTTATTTTCTTCTTGCTCTTGTTCTTCTTTGATAACTTCCGAACCGTGCAAGCGTCGTATCTCGTCGAGCGTCAAACGGTGTTTATTGTTTGTCGGTTGGTCTGTCCACGCCCAAGCCTTTTTCCCTGAACAGTAAAAGAACTCTAAATCTTTTAACTGTTTGCGGTAGTTGTAAGCGTTGAATACCCATAACCACGCCCCGCAGAGTTCTATACGGCAGTTGAAGTTTATTATCTTCTGAATAATGTCTTTGAACTTGTCGGGAACTTCCGCGCCTGTCGGCTTTTTGGTGTAAGTTTTCCCTTCTGCCGTTTTGTGCGTATACCTGACGCGCTTTAACAGTTCGTCGTATTCGGTATTTATTGCTTGCATATCTTCGAGCCTGCCGCCTACGTCTGGATGGTGTTTGAAAGCAAGTTTTTTATACTGTGCTTTCAAGTCTTCGATTGTCTGAACGTTGTCAAAAAATCTGTATTGCATAATGTAAACCCCTTTCCGTCAGAATAACCGCCGACGGTCGGTAAAAATATCAAATAATAGATAAAAGTTGCAAGGTGCGCCTTGCAACTTCTTAATGGGCAAAAAAGCACACGGTCAAGACGAAAATTGCAACCGACAGTGCAAAACTACGGCTTTGCGGTACTGTTGCGGTTTTCGGCGCGTGTGCTATCTAAAATTTAAACCGCAGAATAAAACAATCAATCTATAACCACAGAAAAGATATAAAATAATCCCCTTTATGGGTTAGGGGGTGGAACGTAGTTGCGGGAAAAGAAAAGGACTTGACAAATAGGTTATGCCGTGATATACTAACCGCAAAAGGACGGTTAGCGAAGTTTATCACGAATTTCAATCATTAAATAAATGATTTGTAGTGTTATAAAAATTAGTTCCAGTAATTTCATAACTTCGGTAACCTCCTTTTTCTTCTTGGCGAATATCACGGCGTAGCCGTTTGTCAAGGTAGGGGCAACTATAAAATAACGGAATCAACTGCGCGGGGGTGCGCGAGCGGTTTAGCGCCGCCACCCCGCGCACCGTCATTTTAAAGTGTCAAAGGGGTTATTTTATGAAAAAGAAAGGAACTCGGAATTTGTCTTATACAAAACGTTTACAGTTGGAAATGCTTTTGAAAACGAAAATGTCGTATATTGAGATTGCAAAATATTTAGACGTTTCTTATGTGACGGTATATCGTGAGATTAGACGTGGGCTTTACAACCACAAGATTACTAAAACGGATCGTTATACGGGTGAAATAACTTATCCGACAGAAAAAAGATACAGCGCCGAAATTGCGCAAAGAAAATATATAGAAAATTCAACAGCAAAAGGACGACCGTTAAAAATCGGCAAAGATTTTGAGTTCGTGAACTACATAAACAATCGTGTTAAAACCGAAAAAATATCTGCTTGCGCTGTTCTCGGCGAGATAAAACGTAAGCAGATGAAGTTTGATACGACAATAAGTAAAACGACATTGTACCGGTATATTGATATAGGGATATTCGATAATATCCGGTTATCGCATAAACGCAAGAAAGCGTATAGGCAGCAACAAGCAAAGCGTGCGCCGCGCGGTACGTCCATTGAACAACGCCCGCCGGAAATTGCTTTACGAAACACTTTCGGGCATTGGGAAATGGATTGCGTTTGCGGCCCTACGCTGCCGACGTTGCTTGTGTTATCCGAAAGACAAACGCGAAAAGAGATAATTATTAAGATGAAAAACCAACGTGCGGATAGCGTTGTTCGCTGTCTTAACGGACTTGAACGCAAATACGGTAAATCTTTTAAGCAAGTGTTTAAGAGTATAACGGTAGATAACGGCGTTGAGTTTTCGGATTTTAAGGGGTTGGAACGTTCGGTATTTAGTAAAAGCGCAAAGCGGACAAAGATATATTATTGCCACCCGTATTGTTCTTCGGAGCGTGGAACTAACGAACGGTTGAACCGTGAAATCCGACGTCTTATCCCGAAGGGTACGGACCTGAACGGAATTAGCGTTAAGGACGTGCAACGCGTTGAACGTTGGGTAAATAATTACCCCCGTGAAGTATTAAATTACGACTGTTCGGAAGAATTGTTCCGACGTGAACTCGAAAAACTTTCTGTATACGTTGCGTAATTAGAGTTTGTAAATAATTAAAAGCAGGTTTTATTTAACCTGCCGTTTTGTGTTGTTTTAAATTAGCAAATTTTTTGAATTTTTATAACAAACAAGCCTGTGAAAGAGTTTTTTACTCTCTCACAGGCTTGTTTTTATGTTAATTATATCACTTTTTTGAAAAAATTTTAAAAACCTTTCAAAAATTAGTTGACTTTTCAAATATTTTTTTAATAAATTTTAAGCGTTTACGCTATTTGTTTTTTTATGATTCGGGGTTTTTCGCCCTTTTCCACCACGTTTTCGTCAACTATGATTTTTTCGATATCGGTCTCGGACGGCAAGTCGTACATAGTGTCTATCATAAGATTTTCAAATATGGTACGAAGTCCCCTTGCCCCTGTCTTTAAGGCTATCGCGCGGCGAGCAACCGCCCTTATTGCGCCGTCGGTGATTTCGAGTTCTACGTTGTCAAGCCCGATTAAGCGTTTATACTGCTTTACCAGCGCGTTTTTCGGCTTTGTCATAATATTGACGAGTGCTTCTTCGTCCAGCGCGTGAAGTCCTACGGTTATCGGAACGCGCCCAACAAATTCGGGAATAAGTCCGTACTTAATTAAATCCTGCGGACTTACGTCGCGGGTTATATCGACTGTCTTTTCGCCGGTTTTATCGACGCTGCCGCCAAATCCCAAAGACGCGCTTTCCTTTCTCTTAGCAATAATATCCGAAAGTCCTACGAACGCCCCGCCGCAAATAAACAAGATATTCGTGGTGTCGATGCGCAAGCACTCCTGTTGCGGATGCTTTCTTCCGCCCTGCGGCGGCACGTTTGCAACCGTGCTTTCGATAATCTTTAAAAGCGCCTGCTGAACGCCTTCGCCGGAAACGTCGCGGGTTATAGAAACGTTTTCGCCCTTTCTGGCGATTTTATCTATTTCGTCGATATAAATTATACCTTTCTGCGCCTTGTCTATATCGTAATCGGCGTTCTGGATAAGTTTTAACAGAATATTTTCAACGTCTTCGCCCACGTAGCCCGCTTCGGTAAGAGTTGTAGCGTCCGCAACCGCAAACGGCACGTCGAGAATCTTAGCAAGCGTTTTTGCAAGTAACGTTTTTCCGCTACCTGTCGGACCTAATAACAAAATATTGCTTTTATCGAGTTCCGCTTCCGTATCGTTCTTCTCCGCCCCTATGCGCTTATAATGGTTATAAACCGCAACCGAAAGCACTTTTTTCGCTTCTTCCTGACCGATTATATATTCGTCAAGTTTAGCCTTAATTTCGGCAGGTTTTAAAAGCGGCGCGGGAGATTCCTTATCGTCGCTTGCTTCGCTTGCTTTTAAGACTTCGCGGCAAACTTCTATACACTCGTTACAAATGTACATACCGCTCGGCCCTGCCACAAGGCGTTTTACGAGTTCTCTCGGCTTACCGCAGAAAGAACAAAATTGATCGTTTTCGTTTTTCATATTTCTCCGCTCTTTACGGGCGTTTTACGAAAATTTCGTCTATAAGCCCGTATTCTTTTGCGTCTTCTGCGGACAGATAATTATCCCTGTCCGTATCTTTTTCGATAATTTCGTAAGGTTTATTACAGTTCGCGGCAAGAATACTGTTTAAGCGATGCTTTGTCTTTATAATGTGGTCAGCCTGAATTTTTATATCGCTTGCCTGTCCCTGCGCGCCGCCTAACGGCTGGTGAATCATAATTTCGCTGTTGGGAAGGGCGTAACGCTTTCCCTTAGCACCGCTGGATAATAAAAATGCACCCATAGACGCCGCAAGACCTATACAAATAGTACTTACGTCGCATTTAATATAGTTCATCGTATCGTAGATTGCAAGCCCTGCCGAAACGCTTCCGCCCGGACTGTTGATGTAAAGACAAATGTCTTTGTTCGGGTCTTTGCCTTCCAAAAAGATAAGTTGCGCAACAACCGAATCGGCAACGGCGTCGTTTATTTCGCCCGTTAAAAATATAATTCTGTCTTCTAAAAGTCTGGAATATATATCGTAACTTCTTTCGCCCTTGCCGGTGTTTTCTATTACGTACGGAACTACGGTGTTCTTTATTTCCATTATATTCTTCCCCTTACACGATTTATTATTCTATAACGTTTTCTTTCTTTAACATGTCAAACAATTTTTTGATTATTATGTCGTTTTTAATATAATCGAGTTGTCTTGCCTGCATATTCTTCTTAACGTCGGGTGCGGGCTTTCCTTGCGCTTTCGCCATTTCGGCAATTCTTTCTTCAACGTCTTTATCCGTAGCGTCGATTTTTTCTTCCGAAATTACCTTTTCGATAACGAGTTGAGACTTAACGATTTCTTTCGCCTGCGGTTCGTATTCCTTTCTGTAATCGTCCATCGTCTTGCCGATATACTTTAAGTAATCTTCGAGTTTAAGCCCCTGATAAGACATACGGTATTCCATTTCCTGAATCATACGGTCTACCTGATTTTTAATAAGCGCGTCGGGAATTTCAACGGTAGCGTTTTCGGAAATTTTCTTAACTATCTCATCTTCGAGTTCCCTTTCCGCCCTGTCGCTATTCTGCTTTTCAAGACGTTCTTTAACTTCTTTCTTATACGCGTCAACGCTTTCCGCGCCTACCGCGTCTTTAATAAATTCGTCGGTAATTTCAGGAAGTTCCTTTTTCTTTATTTCGTGAAGTTTAATCGCAAAAACCGAATCTTTTCCCTTCAAATTTTCAGCGTGATAATCGTCGGGGAATTTAACGTTTATATCCTTTTCGTCGCCCTTATTCATACCGATAATCTGGTCTTCAAAACCGGGGATAAAAGATTTACTTCCGATAACAAGCGTTTGTTTTTCGGCAGTACCGCCGTCGAATTTAACGCCGTCAACCGAACCCGAATAGTCAATAATAACGGTGTCGCCGTTTTCTACCGCACGACCGTCGACGTCTACCATACGGGAATTACGTTCCTGCAAACGAGAAAGGTCGTCGTCTATATCCTTATCTTCTACATTATACACGGGTTTTTTGAATTTTATACCTTTGTATTCGCCGAGTTGCACTTCGGGTTTCACCGCGACGACCGCTTCGATTACAAGCCCCTTATCGTCTATCTTTTTAATGTCGACTTCGGGATGTGCAACCGCCTCTATCGACGGTTCTTTATCTAAAACTTCGCCGTAGTATTTCGGGAACGCGTCGTTTATCGCGTCTTCATAGAAAATACCTTCGCCGTAAGTTGCCTCTAAAAGATGTTTCGGCACTTTGCCCTTACGAAATCCCGGCAAAGAATATTTACCTTTTGTCTTTTCGTAAGCCGCGCATATAGCGTCTTTCCACTCGGTCGCCGAGAGTGTAATTTTGATTTTTACTGTGCTTTTTTCCGCTTTTTCAAAAGTGTATTTCATAAAATTCTCCGAATAAATTGAAATTCTTAAACATTTTATCACAAAGGATAAAAAAACGCAAGGTTTTAACCGCGTCTAGCGTGCTTTTTTAACGCGATTTTTTATTTTTAACGCACCGCACTATTTTAAAAGTTCCGTATGAATATTCGGCATTACCGTTACCGACTTGAAATCAGTATACGTGCAAAAGCCGAGCGGGGATTTTTTTGGCTTTTTGACGAATTTTTTCTCGCAGTAAACTATCTCCGTTTTTCCCCCGTCTCTCCCCTTAGAATAATACGCGCAAATCTCCGCCGCGGCGGTTAAAACTCTTTCGGGCGTTTTTTTACCCAAAGTTTCGATAATAACGTGCGAAGAGTGATAACTTTTAGCGTGCAGCCATAAATCATACGGCTTTGCGGTAAAGGTGATTTTATCGTTTTCCGCATTGTTTCTGCCCGCCTTGACGGTAAAGCCGTAAACGTCGTAAATACGCGGCTTTTCGACTTCCGACTTCGCGCCCTTTTTTGCGGGCGGTTTTTTAATAAAACCAGACAGTAAAAGTTCACTTTCTACCGCCTTTAAGTCAGAAATATTATCGGCAAGCGTCAGTTCCGTTTCAACACTTTCTAAATATTTTAACTCTTCTTCCGCTCTTTCTTTTTGCGGGGCTAACAGTGCCAGCGCGCGCTTTTGCTTGTTATATTTTTTATAATAGTTTTCGGCATTTTTTGATGGCGAGAGTTTTTTATCGAGTGCGACGATGATTTTTGTGCCGTCGTAATAGTTATCGACTTCTATCTCCGTTTCGCCGCCTTTTAGTCTATAAATGTTAGAAAGTATAAGTTCGCCCTTTAATCTGTTATCTTCGGCGTTTTCGGCGTCTTTTACGCGCGACGTTACGGCTAAAAGTCGCTTTTTACTCTTTTTAAGTCCTGCGTTCACCACGCCGCTTAAACGGGAAAACAAGTCTTTAAAACGCTTTTTTTCCGATTTGTCGGAAAAAAACGCATTTTCAGCGTCGGAAAGTAATTTAAAATTTTTAAACTCGCCTTTAACGCCTTTATACGGGTAGACGAAAACGTCTTTTAATTCGCCCCCTTCCACTAAAACGCAAGGGCGCTTAGCGGTGTGATATATATAATTGTTTAAATAGTCGTAAAAATCCTTAGCGGAAGTATTTCCCTTAAACCCGTCCGCTATCTCCTGTGCGGTAGACAAAGCAAGCCCTTGAACGAACTTACAAAGATTTTCCGCGGTTATTTTTTCAATGCTGTCAAAAATCTCTTTTATCGCTAAATCATTAGGTTCTTTTTTATCGCCGACGGGCGGAAGTTTATACGGAAGTCCGCAAATAAGCGGACGAACGTTGTTGTCCAAAAAATTTATTCCGCGATTGCCGCCTAAAACCTTACCGTTTTCGGTCAAAATAACGTTGCTGTACCTGCCCATAAGTTCTACAAAAATTGTCTTTTCAGGCGAATCGAAAAATTCTTTCGACGGTTCAAGGTCTATTTTAACTATTCTGTCAAAACCGACAAGCGATATTCCCTTTACCGTTGCGGATAAAAGGTGTTTTTTTAAAAGCATACAAAAATTAGACGGTGTATTATCTGAAAAAGGTTCGCTGTCGGTAAACCCTATTCGTGGACACGCGGGATTAACGTCTAAAATAAATTTTTTTAGTCCGCTTTCGGTATAGACGGTAAAAAGCGTAATATCCGCCGTCGGCTGCGCTATGCGGTTAATCCTGCCGCCCTTTAATATTTCGTTAAGTTCTTCGCACAAGTAGCGAAGGGTAAAAGCGTCCTGCGGCATTATCCTTCCTTTCGGCAAAAAGTTTTGCCGTTTAAGTAATATAAAAAATCGTTCTCTTTAAAATTTAGCGTTAAACTATCTGAAAATAATTGTAAGTTTTTCGCACCGTGAGACTTATTAAAATCATTGTCGCCGTACTTTCCGTCGCCGACTATGGGGCAGCCCAAATACGCCATATGCGCGCGTATCTGATGTGTTTTGCCTGTATAAAGTCTTACTTTTAACGTTGAAGTCTCTTTTCCGCTGTTTATAATTTGATATCCCGTTTTGATTTTAACCGCGCCGTCTACCCGTTTATCGAAAATTTTAACCGTTGCCTTCGACGCGTTTTTTACAAGGTAGCCTTCGGCTATGTCTTCATTTTTAGGTGGTCTACCCACAACTTCCGCCATATAATATTTAATAAAGGTACGGTTTTTAAACCCTTCGATAAGTTCCTTTTCGGCGCGACGGTTATTAGCAAAAATCATAATACCGGCGGTGTTCCTGTCAAGCCTATGGATAAAATACGTTTCTTGTATACCGTTTAATACTTCAAACACCGTTTCGGAAAGATACCCCGCCTTTTTATCGACGACGGTTATATTTTCATCTTGATAAATAATCTTGTATTTTTCCGACTTTGGCGCGGTGTAATATATCTCCACCATATCGCCAACTTTCAGCGGAACGTCTTCTTTAACGCGTTTGCCGTTCACTTTCACGTCTTTATTGCGGAGTAATTTATTTAATGCGGAATAGGACAAGTCTGCGCTTACGTTAAGCGCGAGTTTTACAAGTTTAGAATTTTTATCCGCAATAAACGTTATCATTTTTCACTCCTAAAAAACAAGACTTCGGAAACCCCGAAGCCCTGTGTTTTATGCTGTTTTAAGGCTTATTTTTGCGCTTTCTCTTTTAAAGCGTCGCCCGTTTCGTCCGTTTCGGTTTCTTCCTTCGGTTTAATGAAGAGAAGAACTATTACGCCGATAAGTGCAAGCGTGCCTATCGAAAGGAATACTACCGACCAAACGTTATCTTTTAGCCAAGTGCTCGGCACTTTGACTTCGCTGGGCTTTTCGGAAATAGAAACGACCGTTTCCGCTTCCGCAGACCTGACCGCGTTATAAGAAGAAACATAGCACTTTATCATATACGCGCTGACTTTTACAGGCGTAAAGGTGTATTTCCCGTCGTACGCCAAAGTTTTTATATCGGAATAAGTAAATCCGTCTTGATTATAATCTTCTTTAATATCGGCAAGTTTAGGCAACTCTATCCAGCCGCTATCCGTCGCCGTTGCGTTCTTATCGGAATTATAGTAAAGCGTAAACGTTTCGTTATCGCCGGACAAAATTTTGAATTCCGTAGCGACGTAAGTGGTGTTAAGATACCCTTTACCCTGAGTTTCAGGCGCTTCGACCGAAATGGGTGCGTCGTCTTCTACCGTAAAGGTAAACACCGCGCTGCCGTATTTGCCGTACGTGGGAATACCGTCGTCGCCTTCGGTATAGAAATCATCCTTTTCCATAGTCTCGCCGGCGAGATCTTTAAATACCACGTAAAACTCGTAATCGCCCGCTTCCGAAACGGTAAATTTCATAGAACTCGTTTGCCCGCCGGCGTTAGACGGAGTTTTATAATAAACCGTATAAGTCAAAGAAGAATACAAATCGTAATCGTCAAAAACTAAATCTTCAAGGGTCGGAATTTCATACGAATCCCCGAGACGGATGCTACGGGTTATGGTTTTATCGTCAACGGTGTACTCTTTTTTAGCCGCTTTTTCAACAAGAGTTTTATACCACTCGTAAACGGTTTCGTTCTCTTCAAAATCGATATACTCCGGCGCGGTATTATAGTCGCTATCGCGGTCAACCGTTTCTACTACATATCTTTCTATAAACTCGGTTTCATCGGTACGAACGGTAAACTCGTATTCGCCGTTTCCCTGTTCAAAAATTATGCTTTTCGGAGTGGTTGTCGAAGGGTCTGCCCATACGTTATCGTTTTTGCTTTCAATATACAAGTTGCTTGCGGAAACGTTAGCAAAAACCGAGTACGCGGTAAAAGAAAAGCTGTATTTCGTCCCAACGATTGCTTTAAGCGAATCGCCGTTTCCTTTCATCGGCAAATTGTTTATCGCAACGCGCGGAAGCGCGAACGCCGCGATTTTATCTTCTTCAAGATTAAAAGTTTGTTTATACGCGCCGCTATTATCAGAAGCCTTCTGATCTATGGATTTGATAATTATATCCGCGCTTTCGGCGTTTTCCGCAAGCGTAAAATCAAAACCGACCTTAGCAACGCATTTATCCGCGCCCTTTATTTTGTAATAAATATCGTTTTTAGTTTGAGTTTCACCGGCAACTTTAACCGTAACAATGTTATCTTCGGTTGAAACGTACACCGTCAAATTGCCGTTCACGTCGAAAGTAAATTCGTTTTCGATGAGTTTACGGAAATCCCCGTCTTTTTCAGCGCCGTTAACAAAGTACGAATCGTAATTAAGCGTTACCTTAATCGAAGACACCGCGTCAGGAACGTTAAATTCAATCGCCAAATCGTCAACGACAAGTTTGTTCGTAATATTAACGGAGTTTTTGTCGCCCTTAACGGTGGCTTTCAAATTTCCGCCGTCCAAGTTAAAACTTTCCGCCCCGCTAAAATATGCCGAAACGTTATCGGCAGTTACATCCGCAGCGTGTACCGATTGCGCGCCGAAAAAAGAAAACGCGAGTGCTAACGACAGCGCAAAAGCGATAAGCAATAATATTAATTTACAGGATAAAGCCTTTTTCATTTTAGCCCATTACTCCTTATACTTTCAGATTGTATCTATTGTATTTTACACGAAAAAAGAACCTTTGTCAATTTACTTTAAGTTATTTTTGCAAATTAAGTGTTTTTTATCCCTAAAAATGCGCGTGTACCGAAGGCAAAACATCTTCGGTACACAAAAATTGTCAATATTAAACCGTTTTACAGCACTTTCGACAAAAACTCTTTAAGCCTGTCGTCTTTGGGGTTTGCAAAAAATTCTTTGGGCGAATTTTCTTCTTTTATCACGCCATCGTCCATAAAAAGTATTCTCGACGCGACTTCGCGTGCAAAACCCATTTCGTGGGTAACTACAACCATCGTCATCCCTTCTTCGGCAAGTTCCTTCATAAGTTCCAAAACTTCACCGACCATTTCGGGGTCAAGTGCCGAAGTCGGTTCGTCGAAAAGCATTACGTCCGGTTCCATAGCAAGCGCGCGGACTATCGCGATACGCTGTTTCTGCCCGCCCGAAAGCGTCGACGGATACACGTTAGCCTTGTCTTCCAAGCCTATCCTTTTAAGAAGTTCAATTCCCTTTGCTTCCGCCTGTTCCTTTGTCTTTAATTTAAGTTCTACGGGGGCAAGCGTAAGGTTTTGCATAACCGTAAGGTTATTGAAAAGATTAAAGTGCTGGAAAACCATGCCTATTTTTTGACGCGTTTTATCTATGTTAGAAAAATTTGCTTTGTAAAGCGCTTTTATAGCGTCTTTGTATTCCGCGCCTTCGTGTTTTTTCAACAAGTCGTTCTTTTTTATGTCGGCGATTATTTCGGCGTCGATTTCTTCTTCATTTTTACCCGTATTTTCCGCAAGCATCTTTTTATATGTCTTTGAAAGCCGTATAATTTCAGGGTGCAAATAGGGGTCAATGGGCGTTAACAACTTGCCTTCGAACCATATTTCGCCGTAGGTCGGAACTTCGAGTAAATTCATACAGCGAAGCATTGTGGACTTACCGCTGCCCGACGGCCCTATAATAACGACCTTTTCACCCTTTTTAATCTCGGTCGAAACGCCTTTTAAGACCTGCAACTTGCCGAAATACTTGTAAAGTCCTTTTATTTGGATAAGACTATCTTGCCGATTGTTATCGTTTATCTCTATGCCTTTCATTTTTCGCAAGCCTCCTTTCCATTAGTCGTAAAAGTTTAGTAAGTATTATAACCACAATAAGATACATCAGCGCAATCATTATGTAAGGAACGAACGGTTCGTAAGTCCTTGCGACTATACGCGCGGCGACTTTTGTTAAATCCACTTCACCGATAGTTCCGACGATTGACGTTTCTTTAACAAGTGCGATAAATTCGTTGAAAAGTGGCGGAAGCGCAACTTTAAAGCCTTGCGGCAGAACGATTTTTATCATAACTTGCAATTTATTAAGCCCAAGCGCCCTACCCGCTTCAATCTGACCGTCGTCCACGCTTTCAAGCCCGCCACGGATAATTTCCGCTACATATGCGCCCGAATTTATACCGAACGTGATGATAGCAACCCACACAGTTGGCAAGAAAACCAAAACTATCAAGTACATTATAAGTAACTGCACGTAGACAGGCGTTCCGCGAAAAATGGTCAGATACACGTCACAAATTTTTGCGCCGACTTTAAAATTTCCGAATTTCTTGTTTATGTATTTAATCAATGCCACTATTATACCGAGTAAAACGCCTATCGCGATAGCCCCTATCGAAATAAGTAAAGTTTTCCCCAGGCCTTCAAGATACCAAGTCCACCTATCTTGAAACACAAGTGCCTTGTAAAAACTATCCCACATATTCACCGTTCTCCTTGTACGAGTAAAAGCAGGGCTATTCGCTCTGCTTTTACTTACTAAGTTTTTTTAAGATTATTTTACTAATTTCTGTGCAGGTAACTTATCGATAACAACAACGTCGCACTTACCTTGTTTCATAGCGGTAAACGCTAAGCCGCCGTTTTCATATTCTATAAGAGTTGCACCGCTATCTTTAAGTTCACCGGTTTTAATAGCGTTATCGACCATCAACCAGCCGGTCGTTCCTTTCTGAACGCCTATTTTCTTGCCTGCAAGGTCGCTTATCTTCGTATATGCCTGACCGTCTTCACTTATAATGCATTGAACAGACGAGAAATAAGGTTTAGAGAAATCAACGGATTCGGCACGTTCTTCGTTTATAGTCATACCCGCAGCACCGATAGCGTTATCCTTAGTCTTAATTACGCCTACAATCGTATCGAAATCTATGTCGTGAACGGTCATTTTCATATTCAGTTTTTCGGCAACCAAACTCATCAGGTACATATCGACGCCGACAATTGTAGAACCGTCTTTATCTATAAATTCGTAAGGTTCAAAACCAGAATTGGTATAGATATCAAGCATACCTGCCGTATTATCTTCTAAATTCGGGAAATCAAGCGTAACCGTTAAAGTTTCGCCGCTGGAATATTGAGTATAATAAGTAACCGCCTTATCAATATCCGTCTCGTCGATAACAGTATTGATTGCGTTCATAATAGCGTCGTGATTGCTTGCCGTTTTGCTTATGCAATATCCGTATTCTTCAATTTCCGCGCTCGTAATTTCTTTCGCAACGTATTTTTTATCGTTACAAGCGGTGAACGCAAAGCAGCACGCCACTGCGGTTAAAGCCGTCAAAACAAGTGCCATAATTTTCTTCATTTTTCTTTTCTCCTTTTTGCCCGTCTCTCGGGCTGAATTTGTTTTACGCTTTTGAGTTTACTCTTTTTATTTCCGTTTGTCAAACAATTTTTGTATATTTTTTAAAATTTTTTCATTTTTTTTGAATAATTTATTGTTTTTTGAATAAAATTATGTATTATTTTAATTTTTATGCAATAATTCTCTAATCTCTGCGATTTGTTTTTCAACCGACGCCACCGAAGTCCCACCTTCGCTTATACGTTTATTTACGCAGTTTACTATATCGATAGCGCTATAAAGGTCGTTTTCAAACAGTTCGCTGAAAGTTTTATATTCTTTTAAGTCAAGCGTTTCTAATGTTTTGCCGCTATTTATACAGTAACCGACTATTTCGCCGCAGATTTTGTACGCTGTTCGGAAAGTTTCGCCCTTTTTAACGAGATAATCGGCAAGGTCGGTGGCGTTTATAAAGCCCTTGCTTGCCGCCGCCTTCATATTGTCTCTATTCGCGGTCATGGTAGATATCATAGGCGCAAAGACCGATAAGCACATTTTAACTGTGTCAGCCGCGTCGAAGACGAGTTCTTTATCTTCCTGCATATCCTTATTGTAAGCAAGCGGTAAGCCTTTTAAGACTGTTATAATTCCCATAAGGTCGCCGTATACCCTTCCCGTTTTTCCGCGCACGAGTTCCGCCATATCCGAATTTTTCTTTTGCGGCATTATAGAAGAACCCGTCGTAAAATCGTCGGACAATTTGACGAACCCAAACTCCCAAGACGTCCAAAGGATAATTTCTTCCGCTAGCCTTGAAAGGTGCGTTTGCAAAAGCGAACAGCAAAAAATAAATTCGGCAACGAAATCGCGGTCGCTTACCCCGTCTATGCTGTTTTGCGAAACCGCGTTAAACCCTAGTTCTTTCGCCTCAAACTGCCTGTCGGTATTATAAGTCGTACCCGCCAAAGCGCAACTTCCTATCGGCGATACGTCCATACGCTTTACGCAATCGTTAAATCTATCCAAATCCCTTATAAGCATAAAGGCGTATGCAAGAAGATGATGTCCGAAAGTTATAGGCTGGGCGCGCTGCAAATGCGTGTAGCCGGGGCACACGGCGTCTTTATACTCTGCGGCTTTATCCGTAATAGCGTTTATAAGCGCGATAATTTTATCTGTGATAACCGTACTTTCCGCCTTTAAGTGCATACGAAGGTCAAGCGCGACCTGGTCGTTACGGCTACGCGCGGTGTGAAGTTTTTTGCCAACCGCACCCACGCGCGCCGTCAAAGTTTCTTCTATAAAGGTATGTATATCTTCGGCGCTGTCGTCGATTTTAAGTGCGCCTGAATTTATATCGTCCAAAATAGCGATAAGCCCTGCCGTAAGAGTTTTCTCGTCTTCTTCGGTAATAATGCCGCATTTAGATAACATTTTCGCGTGCGCGATACTGCCCGTAATATCTTCTTTATACAACCGTTTATCGAATTTTATCGACGAATTGAAATCATCGGCTATTTCGCTGACCTTGCCACTAGTTCTCCCTTGCCAAAGTTTTCCCATTGTAATCCCCTTTATACTTAAAATCGTCTCGCACGCACGGCGGGACGATTTTAAGTATAGTTGTATTTTTTATTTGTTTTCGCCGTTTTCAGCGTCCACCAAAGCCTGAACAGTCATCGGAAGCCCGAAAAGATTGATAAACCCTTCGGCATCTTTCTGGTTGTAGTCGCTTTCGCCGAACGTCGCTATTTTCTCGCTGTACAGCGAATATCTACTCCAAACGCCCGCATTTATCATATTGCCTTTATAAAGTTTAAGCCTCACTTTTCCGCTGACCTTTTCCTGCGTTTTATCCACGAATGCCGAAAGCGCTTCGCGAAGGGTCGTGAACCATTGTCCGTTGTACACAAGTTCGCCGAATAAAACCGCAAGTTTTTCCTTTTCGTGCATCGTGTATTTATCAAGACAAATACTCTCTAACACGCTGTGCGCTTTATAAAGTATCGCACCGCCGGGTGTTTCGTACACACCGCGGCATTTCATACCGACTAAACGGTTTTCGACTATATCTAAAATACCGATTCCGTTTTCGCCGCCGAGTTTATTGAGTTTGTATATAATGTTCTTTGCGGACATCTTTTCGCCGTCTATTGCGACGGGTACGCCCTTTTCAAACTCTATCTCTACGTAAGTGGGTTTATCGGGCGCTTTTATAGGCGAAACGCCGAGTTCTAAAAAGCCGTCCTTTTCATACTGCGGTTCGTTGCCCGTGTCCTCTAAATCCAAGCCTTCGTGCGATAAATGCCAAAGATTTTTATCCTTGCTGTAATTCGTTTCTCTGTTGATTTTTAAAGGAACGTTATGTTTTTCGGCATACTCAATCTCTTCTTCACGCGATTTAATGTCCCATATACGCCACGGCGCGATTATTTTCATTTCAGGCGCAAACCGCTTTATCGTAAGTTCAAAACGAACCTGATCGTTACCCTTACCCGTACAGCCGTGCACGATTGCGTCGGCGTTTTCCTTCTTCGCTATATCTACAAGCGCTTTTGCTATACACGGACGCGCGTGGCTAGTACCTAAAAGATACTCTTCGTACTTCGCGCCCGCTTTCATCGTGGGAATAATATAGTTGTCGACGTAATCGTCAGTTAAATCAAGAATATAAATTTTAGAAGCGCCGGTCTTTATCGCCTTTTCTTCTAAGCCGTCAAGTTCACTCGCCTGTCCAACGTTGCCTGCAACCGCGATAACTTCGCAACCTTCGTAATTTTCTTTAAGCCACGGAATTATTATAGACGTATCAAGACCGCCCGAATACGCAAGCACCACTTTTTTAATCTGTTTTTCCATTTTACACGTCCTTTAACGTTTTATTCGAATTGATTATAACCTTTTTAGTTTTCCCTGTCAACGGTTTTATGCTTTTATTGAAAAATTTTCATATTTTTATGCAAATTTTTTATTAAAATGAATTTTATTGTGAATAATATTATTTTTATTCTAATAGTTCGGGCGGCAAAATCACTTTTTCGCCGCCCGAAACATAGGGGTAAAATATAAAAATAATAGTACAAGCAAAAATCAATGACTGCCGTCGTTGATATACAGAATACCCAAGCAGTCTTCCCCGCAATGGCTGGTAATAGTACCACCCGCACGGGTAGCGTAAACTTCACGAAACCCCGCGTCTTTAAGCGTCTTTATCGCATACTCCACAATCTCGTCCGCAGCCGTCGTGTAAGTTACAAACCCAACGGACAAATCGGGATTATCAAATTCTTCCAACACGTCACGGCAATAACTCTTTACGATATGTTCGTAGTTTCCCCTATATTTTTTACCGGAAACCATCTTGCCGTTTTTAACGAGTATTTGCGGACGTATTTTAAGCAGGTTAGCGCCGAAAAACGCCAGCGCGCCGCATCTTCCGCCCTTATAAAGATAGTCTATACGTTTAAGTTCAAAACTCGCTTGCACGAAGGGAACGCGCGCAAGACATTTTTCGTAAATATCATTTATAGACGCGCCTTCTTCGGCAAGTTTACTTGCGTATATAGCCAAAAGCGCAATTCCCGTGGATAGGGAACGAGTGTCTACAACGTACACGTTTTTAAAGTTTTTCGACGCGCTTACAGCGTTATTATACGCACTCGACATCTCCTTGGACAGCGAAAAATGTATTACGCCGTCGTGAGTTTTCAAAAGGCTACTAAAATGCGAGTTAAACTGTTCTTCGTTAACGGCGCTGGTCTTCGGCAACACCTTTTTTTCGTTTACGTAAGAAATAATCCTGTCGTTTGTTATTTCGCCGTCTTTTTCGGTAATATCTCCGAGCGTTATCGTAAACGGCACGGTGGAAATGGAATATTTATCTAAAAGTTCTTTTGGTAAATCTATCGTGGACTCAGCAGAAACCGCAATTTTCATCGCTAACCGCCCCCTATTTTTTTTGCACTATTATTTTTACATTTTAGTATAGATATATCAACCTACTCTGTTGGGAAATAATTCTATACTGAGTGTTTAGCGTTGTAGAGCGTTTATTTTTTATTCTACTGCGGGTAGAATTGTTGATTTTTGGAGCGTTTTATGTTAAAATATATATATGAAAGACAAAAAAACAACTGAAAATTTAGATATAAAAGATTGTTTTGCACAAAATCTTATACAGTATCGCAAGCATTTAAATCTCACGCAAGCGGAACTTGCCGAAAAGTTGAATTATTCCGATAAGGCTGTATCGAAGTGGGAACGTGCCGAAAGCATACCCGATATTTATACCATAAAAAGTATTGCGGACTTTTTCGGTACGAAGGTAGATGTGCTGATATCCGAACCTAAAAACGAACGTCCGAAAGTAAACTATAATCTCGGCAAAAAGCGGACAATTCTTTGCTTTGCCGCAACCGCTATCGTATGGCTTGTGGCTATAGTGTTTTACGCGTTTATACACATCATATTTCCGTCTATTAAAATGACGTGGCTATCGTTTATTTACGCTATTCCCGTCAGCGCTATCGTGCTTTTGGTATTTACCGCCGTGTGGGGAAAATCGCTTGGCAATCTTATCATTATTTCAATACTTATATGGTCCACTATACTGACCGTATACCTTACTCTTCTTTTCTCCTTGCCCGTACCGCCCGTAATGCTTTGGGAAATATTTTTAATAGGAATTCCTGCGCAAGGCGTCGTAGTGTTTTGGTATCTTTACAAAAAAGTAAAATGATTTTGATTCCGACTATAAATTGCGGGGCGGTCGCTGAAAAGCGACCGCCCCGCAAATCTTAAAACGGTAAATTGTTTTTAAATTCCGACGTCGCAGTCGGTACAACGTACTACCGTTGCGGCAACGTTATAATTCCACAAATCGCCTTTTTCCATACAGTTCCACTCTTCGCTTGTACCGTTAAAGGTTATAAACGATAAATTACTACACCCGTAAAAGGCGTTTTCGCCTATAACACTTATTTCGTTAGAAAGAGTAACGCTTTCTATCATAGTACAACCGTAAAACGCCCCGTAAAATATTTCCCCGCCCGTTACCGTTACGTTCTTCAACGAAAGCGGGATATAAAAAGTAAAGTTTTCTTCAGCGGTGCAATATTGTACCACTTTTTCACCGCCGTCGTACACGTCAAAGCCGAACACTATTCCGAACAGCGTTGCAACACAACTTTCGGGGGCATTGTAACCGCCGGCAAACGGCACGGTTATTTCGTTCAATCCGCTACAACCCTTAAACACGCCCGTCCCCAAAGATACGACCGTTTTCGGTATTTCGATTGCCGCAAGACTGACACAGTCTTTAAACGCATAATCATAAATATAACTTATACTGTCTGGAATTACGACGGCAGTCAATCCGCTACACCCAGAAAAACCGTAGTGTAAAATCCAACTTACGGTTTTTCCGTTATATTCGGAAGGTAAAACCAAAGTTTCCGGCAAACTTTCCTTGTCGTTTGCCGCTATGCCGTAATTATCGTCTCTAAAAAGCGTATAGGTAAAGTATCCGTCGGAAACCTGTTCGGGCAAACCGCACCCCGTACATTTACCGTCCGCAAAAATATGCCCCGTTTTGCGTGTTATTTCAGCAACGTATTCTTCCCCGCAGGAACATTTATATACCGTATATCCGTCTTGGGTACAGGTAGGTGCAACCGTGAAACCGCCGTAAGCGTGCGTATCGGAACAATGTATTCCGTAATCCCAAAGATCGCCTTTTTCAACACCTTCCCACTCTTCACTCGTACCGCTAAACTTGATAAATTTCAAGTTTTCGCAATAAGCAAATGTTTCCCGCCCGATACTCGTTACGCTTTTCGGAATAATTATATTCGTTAAACCGTGGCACATATAAAATGCATCATCGCCTATAAGCGTTACGCTATCGGGTATATATACATTATTTAAAGCGTAACAATCGCTGAATACGCCGAAACCTATTTCAGTTACACTTTCGGGAATAATAAATTCTGTTAAACCGCTGCAACCGCAAAACATTAAGTCGGATATTTTCGTAATACCGCCGTCCAGCGCAACTCTCGACAACCCCGTACAATAGAACGCGCTATTCCCTATATCGGTTACGCTGTCGGGAATAACTATTTCGCTTAAAGCGGCACACCATCCAAACGCGTGTTCTCCGATACTCGTAACACTACGGGGAATCGTTATTCCCGTTAAACTTACGCAACGGTGAAACGCATAATCGCCTATGCTTGTAATACTGTCCGGCAAATATACATGATTCCGTAATAAGACGCACTCGCTAAACGCCCGATTCTCAATCTTCGTAACGCCGTCGGGAATCCTTATCTGCGTTAAACCGCTGTCGGCAAACGTTCCGTATGCGATTTCCGTAATATTATTACTCAAATGTGCAGTCGATAAATTTCCGCACAGAGCAAATGCCTGACTGCCGATACTCGTAACGCTGTCGGGGATAACTATTTGTTTTAATTCGGCGCAATCGAAAAACGCGTCTTGCCCTATTCTTGTTACGCTATCGGGTATAGTTACAAATTTCAAATGAACACAATAACGGAACGCGTGGTCTCCGATACCCGTAACCGATTTGCCGTTATATTCAGACGGCAAAATAATTTCTTCGGGTAAATTGCCTATATCTTTTACTGCTATTTCGTAAGTACCGTCGTCTAAAAGAGTAAATTTATAATAGCCGTTGTCTTCGTCGCAAGCAGTTAAAAAGACCGAACATATTGCCGTTGCAAGTAATACTAATAAGACGGTTAAAACTTTTTTCATAATAATCTCTCCATTATTCATATTTTTAATCTTACTTGCCGCACTTATTGTCCGTTTTTATTCGCTTAATCGCCGTAACCGTCGGGATTCAAGGTCTGCCAGCGCATAGCGTCCCTACACATATCGTCGAGAGTTTTTTCCGCTTTAAAACCTAACACTTCGTAAGCGTAGGAAGGGTCTGCATAACACTCGTCGATATCGCCGGGGCGACGCGGCAAAATTTTATACGGCAGCGGTCTGCCTAACACACGTTCAAACGCCTTTACCATATCGAGAACGGAATACCCGTGCCCCGTACCGAGATTTACGATAAGAAGCCCGGGATTTTTAGCAAGTTTATTTACCGCTAAAACATGTCCTTTTGCAAGGTCAACAACGTGAATATAGTCCCTGACGCCCGTTCCGTCGTGCGTTTTGTAGTCGTTACCGAAAACTCCTAGTTCTTTTCTCTTGCCAACGGCAACCTGCGTTATATACGGACACAAATTGTTTGGAATACCTTTCGGGTCTTCGCCGATAAGTCCCGATTCGTGCGCACCGATGGGGTTAAAATATCTTAAAATAACGATATTAAACGTCGGGTCGGCTTTATACAAGTCTTTTAAAATGTATTCTATAAACAGTTTGGTACTACCGTAAGGGTTAGACGTAGAAAGCGGAAAATCTTCTTTTATCGGCACGGATTTCGGATTGCCGTAAACCGTCGCCGACGACGAGAAGACAAGATTTTTTACGTTGTGTTCGCGCATAGAAAATGCAAGTTGCAACATGCCTTCTATGTTGTTTTCGTAATATTCTAATGGCTTCGCGCAGGATTCTCCCACCGCTTTAAGCCCTGCAAAATTTATGACTGCGTCGATTTTATTCTCTTCGAATATTTTATCGAGAATTATTTTGTCGCGAATATCGCCTTTATAAAATTTAACTTTTTTGCCCGTTATTTTCTCTACTCTTTTAAGTGATTCGGTCTTACTGTTTACAAGATTATCGATAACTACTGCGTCGTGTCCCGCGTTTAACAGTTCTATCAACGTGTGCGAACCTATGTATCCCGCACCGCCTGTTACTAAAACGTTCATACTTATTACTCCTTTTTACAATTATATTTTCTCTGCGCCGATAGCGCTCATAAATTTTGCAAATCCATCAATGCCTGCTTTATCGTTTTTAAACACAGCCGTGTTTTCGAGAATATGCGCGCAAACGACGTTTACCCTGTTTTTAACAGCGTCTTCCGCCTGTTTCTCGTTTAATTTTCCGCAAGAATATTCGCTGACAAGTTCCTTTATCATATTGCGGTGAACGTAAAGATAGTTGTCTTTGTCTGAAAGTGCATTTTCGTCGTAAGGCGTTTTGCCGGAAAGTATATCCGCTATCATAGCAAGTTGCTTTTTTAATCTTCCGGGGAGTACGAAAAGTCCCATCGCCTCTATTAACCCTATGCCTTCTTTTTTGATATTGTGATACTCGGGATGCGCGTGGAAAACGCCATCGGGATATTCTTCGGTCGTGATATTGTTACGCAAAATAAAGTCGACAATATATTCGTCGCCGTTTTTACGCGCTATCGGAGAACAAGAATTATGTCTTACACCGTCGGTTTCAGCATAAATTCCGCAAGGGGCAAAAGAAAAAGTTTCCCACTTTTCGACGATGAGTTTTGAAAGTGCGGCAATCTCTTCGCGGTTTCGGCTTATTAGCCTTATCGCGCTGTTGTACCAGTCGGTTATACCGACTTTAACGCTCGGAAAATGCTTGCAAACGTACTCATCTTTTATACCCGCCTTGTGCATAGGCATCAGATGTCCGCCGCCCTGAAAATGTTCGTGGTTTAATATAGAACCGCCGATTATCGGTAGCGCGGCGTTAGAACCTATCATATAGTTCGGGAAAAAGTCCACAAAATCCAAAACTTTTTCTATGGTATCGGATTTAATATGCATAGGTGCGTGCCGCTCGGATATAGCGATTAAATGCTCGTTATAATATGCGTACGGCGAATACTGCACGAACCACCTTTCGCCGCCGAGTGTAAGAGAGATTGTGCGGATATTTTCGCGCGCGGGGTAAGAAACGTTGCCCACAAAACCTTCGTTTTCCTTGCAAAGTCTGCACTTTGGATAGTTCGTAGACACTTTTTGCGTTAAAAGTTTTGCAATCTCTTTATTATCCTTTTCGGGCTTACTTAAATTGACGGTTATTTCCAGCATTCTGCCGCCGTCATCGTACTCCCACTTTAAATTTTTCGCTATCGCAGTTTTTTTGACGTAGTCGTTTTTAACCGAAAGCGAGTAAAGATAGTCGCAAGCCGCTTTTATGCCTTTCGTCTCTTTAAGCCTGTAAAACTCTTCGTTCGTCACGGAAGGCAGGGGCGAAAGTATGCCCATTATATATCCGCTGAAAAGTTCTTTTTCTTCTTCACGTGTTATGCCGTTTTCTACCGCATAACCTTCGAGTTCCGCCGTTATCTCATCGGGGACGTCAAGCGCGTCGATATAAGATAAGTCTCCCGCGTCTTCCGTTGGTTCGGTAAGGTGCAGTTCGCGGAGAAGAATATTTCTGAAATATATCTCATCGCGCGGTTTTAAGTGAAGAAAAGTCTTTGCGTAGCGCAAAAGTTTTTCGACCAAAAGTTTTCCGTCAATCATTTATCTCGTCTCCTTTTTCGGATAATAAAAATAATATCTACACTCTTTTTCGGCGTTATAAAGTTTTTTCTCTCTGTCACATTTTCTGCCGAAATATTTTTCAAAACCATTATGCGGGGTGATTACAAAACACGACCACAAAGGCGAATTTTTAAGCGCGTCGCCAAGTTCAATATAGCACCGTTTTGCATCTTCATTTCCGTAAACCCGTTCGCCGTACGGCGGATTAGTTACGATAGTTCCGCACTCAGACCACGGCTTAAACTTCTTTATAGGCGAATTTTCTACCTTTATTATATCGGCTACTCCCGCGCGGCGTGCGTGATGAAGAGATAGTTCCACCGCCTTTTTATCTATATCAAACCCGCGTATATCGGGCTTTATCGTAAAGTTTTCTCTATCTTTCGCTTCTTCTACCGCCGACTTATAAAACCGTTCGTCAAAATTCTTCCAGTCGTTAAAAGCAAACTTGCGCGCGATGTTCGGCGCTATGTTCCGCGCTATAAACGCGCTTTCAATTAAAAACGTACCCGAACCGCAAAAAGGGTCGGCAAACGGGCGTGTTTTATAAAAATCGCTCATTAAAAGCATCGCGGCACAAAGCGTTTCTTTAATGGGCGCAATGCCGACTTTATCTCTGTATCCCCTTTTATGAAGTCCCGTTCCGCTTGTATCAACGTAAAATGAAACTACGTTCTTAAAAAGATAAAAGTTTATTTTATAAGTACTCCCGCTCTCAGGCAATCGGAGTAACTTAAATTTTGTGCAAAGTCTATCCGCTATGGCTTTTTTTACAATCCTTTGACAGTCGGAAGTTGCAAAAAGCGTGCTTTTTACGCACTTACCGTCCACGTACACGTTAGCGTCCATAGGTATATAGTCTTCCCAGCGCACCGATTTTACTGCGTCATACAATTCGTCGAAAGTTTCGGCGGTAAATTCGCCTGTCTTTATATATATTCTGTCGGCTGTCCTTAAATTAATATTGCATTTACAAATCAAGGCGGGATTGCCGTCAAATTCTATCCTTCCGTTTATTGCGGGGACGTCTACACCGATAAGCCTGTTGATTTCTTTTTTTAAAACGCTTTCCGTTCCCGACGCGCAAGATACGGAAATTTTAAATTTATCGGGAAAATCTTCGCAAGCAAATTTTTTCATAAAGTCTTACTTTTCTGTCGTTTGCGGTTTATACGTCGGCACAAGTTCGTGCACTAACGCCTTAATATCGCTCGTTTCGTCCTTTGCGCTGTCCACCAAGCGGCTAATTTTGTTAAAGAAGTCTGCGTCGTCGAACTTTATCGGCTTACCTATGGATATCATTTTATTTTCCGTCGTTTGCAAACCTTCTTCCGCCATAAGCCGTTCTTCGTACAACTTTTCGCCCGGTCTTAATCCCGTAATTTTTATATCTATATCTTCGTAAGGTTCAAGCCCCGAAAGTCTTATCATATTTACCGCTAAGTCGTAAATTTTAACGGGTTCTCCCATATCGAGTACAAAAATTTCCCCGCCCTTAGCGTACGCGCCCGCTTGCAAAACAAGGCTTACCGCCTCAGGTATCGTCATAAAATATCTGACGATATCCTTATGCGTAAGCGTTACAGGTCCGCCTGCCGCAATCTGTTTTGAAAACAGCGGTATAACCGAACCGTTAGATCCTAAAACGTTTCCGAACCGCACCGCAACGAAGTTCGTTGCGTAAGTTTTATCCATCGTTTGCACTATCATTTCGCAAACGCGCTTGGTTGCCCCCATAATGTTCGTGGGATTAACCGCCTTGTCGGTGCTTATAAGTATAAACTTCTCCGCGCCGAATCTTCCCGCCGCGTCGGCGACGTTAAACGTGCCGCCTATATTGTTTTTAACCGCTTCGTTTGGCGATTCTTCCATTAAAGGCACGTGCTTATGTGCCGCCGCGTGGAACACGATTTCGGGCTTAAACTCGTTAAAAAGCGCGTCCATCTTTACTTTATCCCTTACCGACGCTATGCGGGTAATAAGATTAAGTTCCGGATACGTTCTTATAAGTTCTTGCTGAATTTCGTATTCGTTGTTTTCGTAAATATCTACGATAATAAGTTTTTTAGGATTATGCGACGCTATCTGGCGGCAAAGTTCGCTGCCGATAGAACCGCCGCCGCCCGTAACCAAAATCACGCGGTCTTCTATGTATCCCATTATGTCGTCAAGATTGACTTCGACCTGTTCGCGCCCCAAAAGGTCGGAAACTTCCACGTCCTTTATGTCCGATACGGATACTTTCCCGGTCATCATCTGATAAAGTCCCGGAAGCGCCTGAATTTTACATTTGGTCTTTTGACACTCGACAATAATGTCCCTTACCGTTTTCCTGTCCACCGAAGGAAGGGCGATAAGTATCTGGTCGACTTTGTATTCTTTGGCATATTTTTCCACGTCTTTGATTTTACCGACGACTTTAACGCCGTTAATTTCGCGCCCGATTTTTTTATTGTCGTCGTCAAGCGCGCACACGGGAAGTAGTGCGACTTTGTTCGAGTTTCTCATTTCGTTTATAATAAGACTTCCCGCGCTGCCCGCACCTATTACCATTACTCTCGGCAAAGTTTTTTTCTGTGAAAGCGCTTTGCTTGAAGTTTCAACAAATTCAAGCATTTTAATTGAGAACCTGCTTCCCGCAAGTGCGAAAACGTAGATAAGCGAACAAACGGTAAACCAGTTAATTCTGTAATTTTCAGATATAATGGTAATAAGTCCGAATACCGTCATCTGCGCTATACTTGCGCCGAAAAGACGCATAACGTCGGTTGCGCCGGCGTATCTCCAAATTCTTCTGTATAATCCGAAAACGTAGTTTATTACAACGGCGCTAACCACCGAAACAAGTAAATACCACCACTCCCTTATGCATAGATCAAATTCGCTGCCTGTAAGCGCTATGGCGAGAATACTCGCTACAATTACAATAATAATGTCCGCCGCGGCAAGAATAAGTTTTTTAATTATCGTTCTCATAATACATTTTGTCCTTAAAGCAGATATTTTACTTCAACAATTTATCGGCTATATCGGTAAGATTTTCCGTTGTAAAGCCGTTTTCAATCAGTTGTCCGTCTATACTTCCGTGCTTGATAAATTTGTCTTTAACGCCGAGAGTATAAACTCTTCTCGGGCTGTTCTCAGCGTAAAAAGCCGCAACCGCCGTGCCGAATCCGCCCGAAACAACGTTTTCTTCTATTGTGATGACGGGGGTACTAATCGCGCGCAGCGTTTCTTCGTCCAAAGGCTTTATAACGCGCGCCGACACGACTTTAACGCTTTTCGCGTAATTTTCACTAAACGAAAGCGCAAGATTAAGCGCGTTCTTGCCGACCGCTATAACTGTCAAATCCGTACCGTCTTTTACAACCTGCCAACGGTTATCCTTATAGTCCGCAAAATACAGAGAATCGGCACACGACTTCGAGTACCGTATACAAACGGGAGAGTTAAGCGATACGGCGTACTCTATCGCCGCTTTTAATTCCTGTTTCGAAGTGATTGCGATAACCGTCATATTTGGAATATGAAGAGTGTACGACAAATCGAAAAGTCCTTGGTGAGTTTTACCGTCTTCGCCCGTAAAGCCCGCCCTATCCACACAGAAAATAACGGGAAGATTTTGCAAGCACACGTCCTGCATAATTTCGTCGTAAGCGCGCTGTAAAAAGGTGGAATATATGGCGACTACGGGTTTAAGCCCGCCCTTTGCCATACCCGCTGCAAAAGTCGCGGCGTATTCTTCGGCAATTCCAACGTCTATAAGGTGGTCGGGGTGCGTTTTATCTAAATAGTTAAGCCCCGTACCGTCTTTCATACCCGCGGTTATAGCCATTATTCTATTGTCCTTATCTATAAGTTCTGAAAGAACCCTGCCCAAAGAATAATCGTCAGAACAGGCAAGTTTAAGGTTTTTACCTACGCTGTGGTAAAGGTCGGCGCGTTCTTCCGCTTTTTGAAGTCCCTTGCCCTTGGTCGTTTTAAGATGCAAAAATACCGCCTTATAATCCGCCACGCTTTTGACGCGTTCTAAAACCTTCGTAGTTTCTTTAAGGTCGTTACCGTCGACCACACCGACGTATTTAAAACCGAACCTTTCAAAATACGCGCCCTTATTTATAAGGCGTTTAAAAAAGTCGCGAATTTTACGGAAAAATACCACTATAAACGAATTGCCGAAAATCTTTTTAACGGCGTTCTTGTTTTTTACGTAACCTTTTTTTATCGTCGCTTTTGAAATAAAATTATAAAACCCATTGCTGTTTCTCGAAATTGACATACCGTTATCGTTTAACACCACGATAAACTTTTTGGGTTTTTCAGCCGACGCGTTAATCGCTTCTAAATTAAGCCCGTTAACAAGCGCCCCGTCGCCGACGACGGTTATTACGTAATAATCTTCTTTATTTCGGTCGCGCGCCGCGCATAGACCAAGCCCAAGCGCAATGGAATTTCCCGCGTGTCCCGTAGTAAAAACGTCGAACTCGCTTTCATCTTTATCCGGAAACCCCGAAAGCCCGCCGGCTGTTCTTATCGTCTTAAAACCTTCGCGCCTGCCGGAAAGTATTTTATGCGCATAGCATTGATGCCCTACGTCGAAAATCAATTTATCGGTTGGAAAATCAAAGGTTTTATAAAGCGCGACGGTAGTCTCTAAAACACCGAGATTAGACGATAAATGCCCGCCGTTATTCGACGCTACGGACACTATTTCCTGTCTCATTTCTTCCGCAAGCGCGGAGAGTTCTGCTTTATTAAGTTTTTTAACGTCAGAAGGCGCGTTCAGTTTTTCTAAAATCATAAAATCGTAATCTGTAAGTTATATTTCTTGCCTATAAAAAGTTATAAGTTTCCAAGTATTACACTATATCTAATTTATTTTACTATACATATGCCGATTTGTCAACACTACGTTTTGTAAAAAACCGCGACAAAACAACATTATCTTGTACAAAAATCCGTTATTAATCAAAAAACGCGCGGGCGATTTTCTTTCCCGCTTGACTTTTTTGCTTTAACAATGATATCATACCATTAAAGAATAATAAAGGGCGATATTATGGAAGAAAATTTTCTCAAAAAATTTGCTGAGACCGTGCTTAAAATAGGCGTGAATTTACAGGAAAATCAGGGGCTTGAAATCATTTGCCCCGTAGAAAAAAGCGACGTTGCAGTCGCGCTTACCGAAGCGGCTTACAGGCTTAACGCAAAGATTGTAAACGTGCGTTGGGAGTGCGAAAGCGTCGACAGGCTTAACTATCTTAACGCCGATACCGAGACTTTAACCGATGTCCCGAAATGGTTTATAGACAGTAAGAATTATCTTGTAAAAAAAGGATTTTGCTATTGTGCGATAGCGGCGGAAGACCCGTCGGCATTTCTCGGCGTTCCGCCCGAAAAACTTGCGGCGGCGGCAAAAGCGCGCGGCAAGGCGCTTAAAAATTTCTACGAAAGCGTTATGTCTAACGGTATACGTTGGTGCGTAGTATCAGTCCCCACGAAAAACTGGGCGAAAAAGGTTTTCCCGAATTCCGTTGACCCTGAAAATGAACTGTTAGGATTAATCGAAAAAACGATGAGATTAGACGCCGAAAACCCCGTACTTGCGTGGGAAAAACACATAAAAACGCTAAATAAACGCGCGGAGTTTTTAAATAGCCATAACTTTGAATATTTGCATTTTACAAATTCCATAGGCACGGATTTCACGGTGGGACTTTGCGAAGACCATACTTGGATTTCGGCGGAAGAAAAGGCAAAAGACGGACTGCCTTTTGTCGCTAATATGCCGACGGAAGAAGTTTTCACCGCGCCGCACAGATTAAAAGCAAAAGGAACGGTAAAGTCCGCTATGCCGCTTTGCTACGAAGGGCAAATTATCGACGGCTTCTCTCTAACATTTAAAAATGGAAAAATCGTTGATTTTTCTGCCGAAAAAGGCTATGACACCTTAAAACATCTGATTGAAACGGACAGCGGCACAAGACGACTCGGCGAAGTGGCTTTAATCGGCAAAAACTCACCTATCGCAAAATCGAAAGTGTTGTTTTTTAACACTCTTTTCGACGAAAACGCAAGTTGCCACATAGCACTCGGAAAAGGATACCCCACTACCGTTAAAAACAGCGAAACTCTCTCTAAAAAAGCACTTACGAAAAAGGGACTTAACGATTCAATCGAACATGTGGATTTTATGATAGGTACGGCGGACTTAAAAATCGACGGCATTAAAAAAGACAAAACCGCCGTTCCGCTGTTTCGGAACGGCGACTGGATAATTTAATTCTCCGATATTTTGATTACGTACGTGTTGTCGTATGTCTTATTCGGTTGTAATTTTATCGTTTGCCTTTTTGTTGAAAGGTCGTCGATTTTACCTTCGTCTGCGGGAATACCGTGCCACGGTTCTATACAGACAAACGGCGCGTCTGTTTGCGGTACTTGCCAAACCCCTAAACAAGTCATATCGTTAAACGCGATTTCTAAAAAATTATCGCTGACTTTGGATTTTAATCTTACCGCATTGTTTTCAGTCACAAAAAATATGTCTTCATCGAAAATATTGTGCTTTAATTCGAGTTTATTATCGCTAAGATAACATTTTTTCGTCGCACCGGCATAAAGTCCGTTTTTTGAAAACAGTATCTTATCAAAAACGCCCTTGGCAAATTCTATGTAATAATCTTCAAATCTTTCGTTGCTTCTAAACGGAACGTTAAACGCGGGGTGCGCACCGAACGAGAACGGCATTATTTTATCGCCGTTATTCTTTACTCTGTAAGTTGTTTCCAGCGCGTTGCCGTTTAATTTATACTTTAATTGAAACTCAAAATCAAACGGATACTGCTTTTTTGTATCTTCGTCCGATTTTAACGTAAAAATTATTTCATCATCCGATATCTTATCGGAATAAAATTCCGCATGCTTTGCTATGCCGTGTATAGGCATTTCATACTCTTTGCCCTGATAAACGTATTTACCCTGAAACAATCTTCCGCAAATCGGGAAAAGCACGGGCGCATGTCCGTTCCAGTATTCGGGGTTTGCCTGCCACAGATATTCGATACCCGTCTTTTTACTCTTTAAAGAAAAAAGTTCAGCACCTGTTTCGTTAATTTCGACAATCAAGAATTCGTTTTCAATACTTTTAATCATAAACTACGCAAAAATTAATTACTCTTTTCTCCAAACCATTTTATTAACAACGCCCGTATAGGACTGTATGAGTTTAACGACTTTATCCGAAACGTTGATGTCGGTATAAACGTCTACGGGTTTACAGCCTTCTTTATTGTCTAAGGCAACTTCTACCGCTTGCAAAAGGTTCTTTTCGTCAATCCCCGCAAGCACGAAACAAGCGTTGTCAAGGGCTTCGGGGCGTTCGGTGGACGTTCTTATGCACACCGCGGCAATCGGCTTATTGAGTCCTGCGTAAAAACTGCTCTCTTCGGGAAGAGTGCCGCTATCCGAAACTACGCAAAAAGCGTTCATTTGCAGATTATTGTAATCGTGGAATCCAAGCGGCTCGTGCATTATAACGCGTTTATCAAGTTTAAATCCGCGCGCTTCCAACATTTTTTTAGAACGCGGATGGCAACTATACAATATCGGCATATCGTATTTTTCCGCCATTTTATTTATTGCGGTGAAAAGCGATATAAAATTCTTTTCGGTATCGATATTTTCTTCTCTATGCGCCGAAAGCAAAATGTATTTGCCTTTTTCAAGGTTTAATCTCTTTAATATATCGCTGTTTTCGATTTGTTTTATATTGTTCGTTAAAACTTCTGCCATAGGGCTGCCTGTTACGTAAGTCCTTTCTTTCGGAAGCCCGCAGTCGGCAAGATAACGCCTTGCATGTTCGCTATACGCAAGATTGACGTCGGAAATTATATCGACGATTCTTCTGTTGGTTTCTTCGGGCAAACACTCGTCTTTGCAACGGTTGCCCGCTTCCATATGGAAAATAGGAATATGCAACCTTTTTGCCCCGATAACGGATAAACAAGAGTTAGTATCGCCGAGAACCAGCACCGCGTCGGGCTTAATTTCGGTCATCAATTCGTAAGATTTAGCGATAATATTGCCCATCGTTTCGCCTAAGTTTTTGCCTACGGCATTTAAGTACACGTCGGGTTCTGCGATATTCAAATCTTTAAAGAATACGCCGTTTAAATTGTAGTCGTAATTTTGCCCCGTATGCGCGAGTACACAGTCGAAATATTTACGGCATTTATTGATTACCGCGGCAAGGCGAATTATCTCGGGGCGCGTCCCCACGATTATCAAAAGTTTCAGTTTTCCGTTGTTTTTAAACATCTTTACACCTTTTCGGCGAACGTGTCTGGTTTATCTTTATCAAACTGCTCGTTCGCCCACATTATCGTAATTAAATCTTCCGTTTTACTTAAATTTATTATGTTGTGCGTGTACCCCGGAAGCATATGTACTGCCTGAATATTTTCGCCCGATACTTCGAACTCTATTATCTCGTTCGTGCCGATTTTCCTTTCCTGAATAAGCGCGTGCCCCTTAACGACGATAAAAAATTCCCACTTAGAATTATGCCAATGTTGACCTTTGGTGATGCCCGGCTTACTTATATTGACGGAGACTTGTCCGCAGTTTTCGGTTTTAATTAATTCGGTAAAACTGCCCCTTTCGTCAACGTTCATTTTTAAGGGGAAAGCCGCCTTTTCTTTCGGCAAATAACTTAAATACGTCGAATAAAGTTTTTTCGCAAAACTGCCTTTCGGTATTTCGGGAATAATAAGAGTAGTCGGCTGATCGTGAAATTTATATAACAAGTCTACGATTTCGCCAAGAGTTGTTTTATGAGTTGTCGGCACGGCGCAAAATTTACCCTTTTCGGTTATAACGGTATTTATGCCGTCAAATTCGGCGCGGTGTTCTTTATTTTCAAGCGCATCAAGCATTTCAGCAACTAAATCGTCGATATATAAAAGTTCAAGGCTTGCGTTTCTATCGTTTACGGTTATCGGCAAATCGTTTGCGATATTGTTACAAAAAGTCGCGACCGCGCTATTATAATTAGGCCTCGCCCACTTACCGAAAAGGTTCGGGAAACGGTAAACAAGCACCTTTGCGCCCGTTGCTTTTGCATAATCAAAGAAAAGGTCTTCGCCCGCCTTTTTGCTTCTGCCATACTCCCCATCATATCTCCCGACAAGCGTTGCCTGAATAGAAGACGACAGCATTACGGGGCAAGTGTTTTTATGCTTTTTCAAAGTATCCAAAAGTTTACTCGCAAAACCGAAATTGCCCTGCATAAACTCTTCCTGAGTTTTTGGGCGGTTTACCCCCGCAAGATTGAATACGAAATCTGCGTTTTTACAGTATTCGTCAAGTTCCGTTTCTGTAGAATCAATATCGTACTCGAAAATATTGTCTATTTTTAAGTTCGGGCGGGTTCTGTCCTTTCCGTCGCGCAAAGTTTTAAGCGCTTCGGTAAGGTTCTTACCTACAAACCCTTTCGCCCCCGTAATTAAAATTTTCATTTATTTACCTTTATTGATTTTAAATTTTTTCCGTCGGCAGACCGAGATAAGTTAATATTTTATCCGCAGCATCAATCGTCGTTTTATCGTTAGATAAAATATTATGTAAATTCTTTTTTGCACGTTTACTTTTTCTACCGAACAGTTTACTGAAAAGTCTGTGAATATAACAAAACGGCAGTAAAAGTTTATGTTTATATAAAATCGGATAAGCGGCGCACATGTTTTTGTACGGCAAAAATATTAATCTCAAAATATACAGTATTTTGCTTTTATTGTGTGCGATTTTTAATTTGTGCGAATTCTTGGGACAACCGTACGCACCGCCTGATAAAATATATTTTTCAACCACAGCAGACATTTCACTGTGTTTGTTATCGTTAAACCAAACCCCGATTAATTCCAAAATCCCGTTATAAAAACGCAACAGTCCGCAAGTTTTTAAAAGCTGTATTAGTTTTTGCTCATCATAAAAACATTTGTTTCTTAATATAAACAAATCAATAAAAGGTCGTACCCCGCACCCTCCTGTCATACAATGATATGACATATGCGCAATATGATGAAAAACAAAATATTGCGGCGTTTCTTTAAATTCAAAACCGCCTACTCCTATGGTATAATCCCAAATTTTAGTAAGCAGCCTGTCCATTGTAGGAATGCTTTCCATCACGTTATAATGGAGTTCTAAATGTACGTTGCCGTAATAAAGCGAGACGTCGTGATACTCCTTTAAGCCGTCGGTCGTAAATCCCGCGTCGACTAAAACGGATACCGCTTTTGATAAATCTTCTTCTTTTACCAGCACGTCGATATCGCAACTTGTTCGCTGCCACGTTTCAGGGTAAAAATTTCGCATCACCGCGCCTTTAAGCAGCATAAATTTAATACGATTTTCCTGAAAAAGTCCGCGTATTATCTCTATAACGCTACTCATCTGCATCTCGCGATAAACCGCAAGCCTTTGTTCTTCCTTGAATTTTTCAGCCCATTTATCGTCTTTTGGCAAGATATTATTCCGCAATAGCGCGTCGCCTATAAGGTGCGCTAAATCATGCGCCTTAGAAAGTTTATATAACATTTCGGCGTCATAGTTAATATCGCTATTAAATTCGATTTTTGTGCCGCAAATTTCATTGCGCAACAAACAGAAGAATAAATCCTTAAATTTCATTTCAAATTATTTTTTAAGTTCGTCCCTGATGTATTGTAAAGTTAATAATTTTTCTTTTACCTGTTCGACATTTAAAAGGTCTGTGTTGCTGGAATTAAATTCCGTCAAAGTATTTCTTTCTTTGTTGCCTTCGCTGAAATATTTATCGTAGTTAAGTCCACGCTTATCCGAAGGCACTCGGTAAAAATTACCCATATCGATGGCGTGTGCGCACTCTTCGTTTGTGAGTAGCGTTTCGTACATTTTTTCGCCGTGACGGATACCGATGACTTTTATATCCTTTTTGTTTCCGCCGAAAAGTTCGCAAACCGCTTCCGCCTGCGTCTTTATAGTACAAGCGGGTGCTTTTTGAACTAAAATATCGCCACTTGTGCCGTGTTCAAATGCAAATAAAACAAGGTCTACCGCTTCATCCAAAGACATTATAAATCTAGTCATCGTAGGTTCTGTAAGAGTTATAGGTTGTCCGTTTTTAATCTGGTCTATCCAAAGCGGAATAACCGAACCCCTACTACACATAACGTTGCCGTAGCGGGTGCAACAGATTTTGGTTTTTTCAGGGTTGACCGTGCGGGACTTAGCGACGATAACCTTTTCCATCATCGCCTTACTCGTCCCCATAGCATTTACGGGGTATGCCGCCTTATCCGTTGATAAACAAATAACCGTCTTAACCCCTTCGTCTATGGCGGCGGTAAGCACGTTTTCAGTACCCAAAACGTTTGTTTTTACCGCTTCTATCGGGAAAAACTCGCAGGAAGGAACTTGTTTTAGTGCCGCCGCGTGGAAAATGTAGTCGACCCCATGCATCGCGTTTTTAACGCTTGCAATATCACGGACGTCGCCTATATAAAATTTTATTTTTTCGGCAACATCGGGCATTTTAGCCTGAAATTCGTGACGCATATCGTCCTGTTTTTTCTCATCGCGGGAAAAAACACGTATTTCGCCTATATCGGTTTTTAAAAACCTATTAAGAACGGCGTTCCCGAAACTCCCCGTTCCCCCTGTAATCATCAACGTTTTACCTGTAAATAACGACATTTTAATCTCTCCTGAATAAATCTCTCGTATATACTTTACTTTTTACGTCGTCAAGCAAACTGTCGTAGCGGTTTGCGATAATTGCATCGCTCTTTGTTTTAAACTCCGCTAAATCGTTTACTATTTCGCTTCCGAAGAAAGTAGTTCCGTTTTCAAGCGTCGGTTCGTAAACTATTACAGTCGCACCTTTCGCCTTTATGCGCTTCATAACGCCTTGAATAGAACTTTGACGAAAGTTATCCGAACCTGCTTTCATCGTAAGCCTATAAACGCCTATCACACAGGTTTTTTCTTCGTTTTTACTGAACGTATTATCGTCCGATAAATTATAATATCCCGCTTTCGTCAATACCCTGTCGGCGATAAAATCTTTTCTCGTTCTGTTGCTTTCAACGATTGCACGGACAAGGTTTTCTGGCACGTCTTCAAAATTCGCAAGCAGTTGCTTGGTATCTTTCGGCAAACAATATCCGCCATAACCGAAAGACGGATTGTTATAGTGCGTGCCTATACGCGGATCAAGACATACACCGTTTATTATCGCTTGGGTATCAAGTCCTTTCATCTCCGCATAGGTGTCGAGTTCGTTAAAATATGAAACACGAAGTGCGAGATATGTGTTTGCAAACAGTTTTACCGCTTCCGCTTCCGTAAAGCCCATATAAAGTGTATCTATGTTTTCTTTTATCGCGCCTTGTTGTAATAATTCCGCAAAAGCGTGCGCGGCTTCTATAAGTCTGTCGTCGTTTAAATCCGTACCGACGATAATTCTCGAAGGATAAAGGTTATCATAAAGCGCTTTGCTTTCCCGTAAAAATTCCGGACTAAAAATTATATTTTTACTGCCCGTTTTCTGTCTTATAAATTCGGTAAACCCAACGGGAATTGTGGATTTAATAACCATTATCGCGTCGGGATTGATTCCCATAACCGCAGTTATAACGCTTTCCACAGCCGACGTGTCAAAAAAATTTTTCTTGCTGTCATAATTTGTCGGCGCAGCAATAATAACGAATTCCGCATCTTTATACGCTTCTTTTTCGTCAAGCGTCGCTTTTAAATTAAGCGGCTTTTCGGCAAGATATTTCTCGATATATTCGTCCTGAATAGGCGACTTTCTATCGTTTATTAAATTGACTTTTTCGGGAATAATATCGACGGCTTTAACTTCGTTATGTTGCGCCAAAAGCACCGCAAGCGAAAGCCCTACGTATCCTGTTCCCGCAACCGCTATTTTCATATATTATAAAACTCCTTATACCACTCGGCAAATTTTCTTAATCCTTCCCTTAACGGCGTATTCGGTCTGAATCCGAAATCCCGTTCTAGAGCGGAAGTGTCTGCATACGTTATCTGCACATCACCAGCCTGCATAGAAACAAGTTCCCGATGTGCTCCAAAATCATATTCTTTTGGAAGAACGCCCGCTTTTATCAGTTCTTGCTGCAAAACATTCACAAAATCCAACAGGTTTTCAGGATTACTGTTCCCTATATTATACACTGCATAAGGGGGTAAAGGCAAGCCGTCTTCACCGTTTTTCTCTTTCGGTGGCTTTTGCATAACTCGGTAAACACCTTCAACTATGTCGTCGACGTATGTAAAATCACGTTTGCAATTACCGTAATTGAAAATTTTTATCTTTTCACCATTTACAAGTTTGCTTGTAAAGCCGAAATACGCCATATCCGGTCTGCCCGCAGGTCCATATACTGTAAAAAACCGTAGTCCTGTCGACGGAATATTGTACAATTTTGAATAAGCGTGGGCTAAAAGTTCGTTACTTTTTTTTGTTGCCGCATATAAAGAGACAGGGGTATCCACTTTATCGTCCGTTGAAAACGGCACTTTTTTATTCCCACCGTAAACCGACGAACTCGAAGCGTAAACCAAATGTTCGACGCCTTTTTCGCCGTTGTCGTAAGAGTGCCGGCAGGCTTCCAAAATATTGTAAAACCCTATAATATTACTTTGAATATAAGCATCGGGATTAGTTATAGAATATCTTACCCCGGCCTGTGCCGCCAAATTGACGACAATATCGAATTTGTATTCGTTAAACAGTCTATCTATTAACGATTTATCAGCAAGATCACCCTTTACGAAAGTAAATTTACAATACGTATGCTTGTCCGCTTCTGTTTGTATCTGTTTAAGCCGCCACTCTTTTAATGACACATCATAATAATCGTTAAGGTTGTCCAGCCCCACGACAGAAATATTTTTATTTAATTTTAAGAGTTTCAGAACGAGATTACTACCTATAAACCCCGCCGCACCCGTAACTAAAATTGTCTTTTCACCGATCAATATACTCATAATATTAAAAACTCACCAGTATGTAATTTTCTTCTATTATTTATTTACTCATAAAGCGGTTGAATATTTCATATCAAATTTATTTAATAAGACTTAATAACATATCAGGTATTTTCATGTTATATTTAATGCAAAAATACTCGTAAAGCATTATGAAAAAATATGTTTTTTTTAATTCAGGCTTATATGTTGCCCCATGCACATTAAACAACTTACAAAAATACTCATCGATTTCACCTCTAAAATACCCATCGATAATTAAACTGTTATTAAACCTATAATATTCCATCATAGCAAAATATAACACGTCAAAGAAAAAAATGCAATCGCCCGCAAGTTCAAAATCGATATAATAATATTTGCTACCATCAAAAATGATATTGTTACGATACAAATCTCCGTGACATAAACACCTATAATAATTATTTGATCGGATAAAAGAGATAATGTTTAAACAAAACTTTTTATCTCCTATAATCGGCATTAAATCATCATTTTGCATATTTATATTATAAACGTAACTTTTACAATATTTGCTCTCCTGATAAGCAAGAGTCGTATCGCATACATATTTAAACGCATCGTCCAGAGAATAACTCTTTTTAAAGATATATTTCTCAACATAAAAAGCATGCTCATCGTTAACTTTAAATATAGGCGACGTATTAAAGATTGTTTCGGGAAATAACTTACGTTTTTCAAGAATATCATGCATTTCTTTTGCGTTATGATAAAACGCTAAAATCTGTTCGGAAGAATAATCTATAACTCTCCCCCCCCCCGAAACTCTTGACAATAATAGCGATTCTCCCGAAAAAATCTTGTCAACACTGTTCAATTTAATCGAAAAATATTTTTTAATAAAGAACCTTTTTAACTTATTTAAAAACCCGATATGGACGCTTTGATTTTTAGTCGCGTACAGTTGCTCTTGTAATATATTTTCGTTTATTCGGCTTTTATAACTCCATTGCGTAAAAGTACAATTCGGTTTATAAGTGCCATTTTTTAAAA
>JAFSLQ010000044.1 GCA_017448355.1 Clostridia bacterium
TATGAAAGTTAAACTTTCGCGTGCGTCTCTTGACTATATCGTAGAATTGATTAAAGATAACTACAAGGCAATCATACAACGCTTTAATTACAGTGAAATATTATCGGCGGACGATATTTTATCGCAGTTCCAAAATTATGAATTTACGATAGGCTCTGTTGTGGATATATTGCAAGCGATAGCCGTGGATAACGGTGGAATAAGTATCGACCTTAAAGCGGAAGAGTTCGGCTTTACGGACAACGCTGTTTTGAACGCTTACTTAAACGGGGAAAACCTTGCGCTTAACGTAACTATCGGCAATAAGAACGGAAATATTTTACTCGATAACACGCCGTTTGATAAACCTGCCGTACCGTCCGGATCGTTTATAGACCTTTCCGGTATCAGCGAAAGCCTTTTAGGCTCGATAATAAATTACGTAACCGAAAAAGAGTTTTCTTTCGATTTAATACAGGGAATTATCGACAGTAAAACGGTATCGTTTAACGTGGACGCTAATCTTTCGAGTTATCTGCTAACGGGTTCGGTAGCAATCGACTTTAACGATATTAAGTCGGTAAAAGTTTTAGCGGACGTAGAGATAGACGGCGCAAAAATCAATATTTACTACTGCGACGGGGAAGTGTTGTTAAACTGCGGTAAAATTTCCGTATCTGCCGACGTAGACGATATTTTAGATTACGTGGCGATATTTACGGGTAAAGAAATAGACTTGTCGCTTGATAGCGACAATATCTGGGACATAGTAAAAGATATAGCGACAACGATTTGTTATGACAAGAATAATCTTTCGTTTAATTATGAAGACTTGTTCGTATCGTTATCGCACGGAAGCGCTACCGTAAACTACGGTGAAAAGATATCTCTTACCGTTTCCGAATTACAAGGCGGGGCGGAAGTAATTGCGCCGAAAGGCAATTATATTAAACTCGAAGGGCTTAAAGCATTACTTGAAAAAATCAATGCGCAATTAAATACGAGACACTTTACGGCGAACGGTTCAATCGCGTTCGGAGATACAAACGTAAGGTTTGAAAATATCAAGATAATCAACGAAGGCAATCTTAAAGACCCGACGGAAGCGTTTGATAACGGCGACTTAACTCTTTCGGGTACGGTATACGTAACGGCAAGCGGGAAAACGCATAAACTCTACGTTCAATACGTAAACTCGACGTTGTACGTCGTATACAACAACGATATGAAAGTTAAACTTTCGCGTGCGTCTCTTGACTATATCGTAGAATTGATTAAAGATAACTACAAGGCAATCATACAACGCTTTAATTACAGTGAAATATTATCGGCGGACGATATTTTATCGCAATTCCAGAACTATGAGTTTACGATAGGTTCTGTTGTGGATATATTGCAAGCGATAGCCGTGGATAATGGGGGAATAAGTATCGACCTTAAAGCGGAAGAGTTCGGCTTTACCGACAACGCTGTTTTGAACGCTTACTTAAACGGGGAAAACCTTGCGCTTAACGTAACTATCGGCGACAAGAACGGAAATATTTTACTCGATAACACGCCGTTTGATAAACCTGCCGTACCGTCCGGATCGTTTATAGACCTTTCCGGTATCACGGGGCTTGCGGAAGCCGCTGTTAACGCAATTCTTAAAGAAAGCGAACAGTATTATCTTTCGGGTTCGGTAAGAGTGGTTATTCCTATACTCGGTATCAATATAGACGTTAATATCAGTATGGACGCTTCTGTAAGGCTGGTATCCGACGGAAACGGCGGAAAGAAAATAGAAGCCGTTGCACACGTTTCCTGCTACGATACGACTGTGGATATTTCACTTGCCCGTTCATACTTAAAATGCGGTGAAGGTACGCTCGTTTATAAAAACGAAAGGTTCTACATAACGAGAATAGATAAACAGAGAGAAAAAGTATTATTTATCCCTACGAGTTCTTGGCAAACGACTTCGACTTCAAGGCGCGCGATGACGAGAAGTTATTTCGGAAAGAATATTATGTCGCAGATAGGGTTCTTTATGGGCTTAGGCAACGAAATACTAAACAAATTCAATTCGGGTAGCAACACGAACGTCGCTAAATGCTTAAAGAGTTATTCCGCGTCCGCTAATTCGCATACGATTGTGCTTGACGGACAGGCGTTGACGGGCAGTAGCGAGTTGTCGAATATGACGGCGGTTATAGGTATAACTAATAAACAACTCACTTCGCTTAACGTTGAAATACCTATTTCGGTTTCAATCGTAGATATGACGGCGACGGTAAAACTTACGCATAATCCTGCCGATAAAGGGAACTTTACCGACGTAAACAACCTTAATCCGTCGCTTTTTGGAACGGTGCGTTCTTAAACGGAATAAAAAATCAGACCCATGCTTAAAAAGGCATGGGTTTTTATTTTTTAAAAAAAGGGAATATTACTTAAAGTATATTTATTTTATGCTTGAATAATCGGTTATATGATGTTATAATACATATAACTAATACTTTTTTTATTCAAAGTAAGGAACATATGAAGATCTTATTTGTAGTTAATAATTTTTACGCACAAGGCAACGGGCTTTCTTTTTCGGCACAGAGAACGGTAAAGAAACTCAAAGAAGCGGGGGTAGAGATAAAGATTTTATCCGGCGCTAATCCCGACAAAAACGGCCCAGAACCGGAATTTATACTTAAAGATTACGTAGTTCCGATTTTTGATAAAATAGTAAAAAAACAGGGATACAGTTTTTCGTCGGCTGATAAAGACGTTATAGAAGAAGCGGTAAAATGGGCGGACGTAGTTCATCTTGAAGAACCGTTTGGTCTTCAAATGAAAACTTGCAAAATCGCAAAAGAACTCGGAAAACCCGTTACGGGTACTTACCATATGCACCCCGAAAATCTTTACGCGTCGATAAAAATGGATAAAAGCCATTTATTAAACGACACGACGATGTGGGTGTGGAAAAGAAAGGTGTATAATAACTGTAAAATACTGCAAGTTCCGACCCAGAACGCAAAAGAAAGGCTTATTAAAAACAAGTTTAAGTCCGAAATACGCGTTATATCTAACGGTATGATTTTAGAAGATTTAGCGCGTAAAAGCGAAGTCGTTGCCGAAAAACTTTCAGACGCTAAATATACGATTATTTCAATAGGAAGATTTTCAGTAGAAAAGAACGCAAAAACGCTACTTTACGCAATGAAATATTCCAAGTACGCTAAAGATATTCAATTAATATTTGCGGGGCGCGGGCCGTACGGAAAACGGCTTCAAAAAATGGCGGATAAACTTGATAAAAAAGGTTACTTTAAGTACCGCCCTATATTTTCTTTTTATCCGCTCGATAAACTTCAACGAATAACCGCAGGCGCCGATCTTTACGTGCATTGCGCGTTTATCGAAGTGGAAGGACTATCGTGTATGGAAGCGATACAAATGGGCATAGTTCCCGTTATCGCGAAAGGAAAATACACCGCGACAAGCCAGTTTGCTTTGTCGGATAAAAGCGTGTTCAACGAAAAAGATTCTAAAGATTTAGCGGACAAAATAGACTATTGGCTATCAGACGACAAGAGAAGAAACGAAGAAGCGCAAAAATACGTTGAACTCGGTAAGAAATACGATATAGAATACTCGATTAAAGAACTTATCAAAATGTTTGAAGACGCTATGAAAAAATAATTGTTACGCATACTTATTTATAGATACGGAGATTATTATGGAAAAGAAAGACCCCTTTAAGGTCGATTTTAAAAGCGGTGAAAATAAAACTGCCGATAAAAAAGAAACGGTGGCAAATACTACCGACAATAAGCAAGCCGTTGTGTCTTCTATTCCTTCACGGCGCGAGTTAAGAAAAAAGAAGAAACGCGACAGAGAGTTAAAAAGGATTGCCGAAAGAAAGTTTGAAAGGGAAGCGGGGTTTTTGGGCGTTAAAAAAACGTCTTTAACACTCGGTATCGTCGGGTTTATAATCAGCATTATACCGGTTATTCTTTTTTTCGGCGCTATGTTGCTGTTTTTGGCTTGCGGATTGATAACAGTCTTTCTTTTTCTATTGTTTTTAGTAGGGTTTCTTATTATCGTTCCCATTTATCTTGCAGGTGGAAACTCGATAGAAAACTATTTTGCGGTAGCGTTAGCGCCCGCTAATTTTGCCTCAGACGTCTTTAACACGGTTTCGGGTTTTTCGGGGATTTTCGGCGTCGTTTGTTCGGCAGGCGGACTTATAATGGAAATTATATCTATGATACTTTTATTCGTGTCATATAAAGCGTTATGTAAGCGCAACAGAGTAAAACGCACGGTATTTTTGGTACTCGCTATGCTTATTACACTTATCGTGCTTATAATTTCGATAAACGGGCTTACTGTTAAATAAAAGAAGGAGAAAGACTATGATTTTAAATGTAAAAAACAATTTAGTAACGCTTAAAGGCGGTTCTAAAGTTACCGACGAAAACGGCAACGAACTGTTAAAAGTTAAGGGCGTTTTAAGTTCGATAACCAACAAGAAGATTATCGCCGATAATTCCGGCAAAAAGGTGTTTTTGGTAAGAAATAAATACTGGCACTTATTTAACCGTTCGGCGTATATCTACGACAAGGAAGGCGCAAAACTTTTGAAAATCACGCAAAAATATTTTCAGTTCAGAAAGTTTAAAGTAGTCGATTATACTTCCGATTCGATTTGGTCTATCGAAGGTCCGCTTCATCCGAGAGATATAACTGTAAAAAAGGACGACGTTAAACTCGGCGTAATACACGATAATTTCGATTTTATTAAAGATACTTTTTCCGTCGACGCGGAAGAGAATTACGAATATTTAATGGTTGCAATCTGTATCGCGATAGACAATATCTACGACGCAACGAGAAAAAGTAAATAAAACCTTTAAAAATCAAAACGGCTTTGGTATTTACCAAGGTCGTTTTTTATTGCCACTAATAAAGATATATTAAAAAAAACGAGTAAAACTATTGACATTTTTATTAAAGACATTGATAATATAATAGTATACTAATATAGGTTAGTATAGCATTGTGTAAAACGGGTATAAAATTTAATAATTAAAAGGGGTGTAGTATGTGTGGAATAGTCGGATACATCGGTAATAATACCGAACAGACGATAATCGACAAACTGAAAAAGTTGGAATACCGTGGCTACGATTCGGCAGGCATTGCCGTTATGAACAAAACGGGGTACAGGGTATTTAAATCAAAAGGCGAAATAAAAAACCTTGAAAAGGTTGTTGAAGTAAGTAAAGATTCTAAAATAGGCATCGGGCATACGCGCTGGGCAACGCACGGCAAACCTACCGAAGAGAACGCGCATCCGCACGTTTCGGAAGACAACAGGTGGGCTTTGGTGCATAACGGTATTATCGAAAACTACCTTGAATTAAAAGATAAACTAATGGCAAGCGGTATGAACTTTTACAGTCAGACCGATAGCGAAACGATTGCCAAACTGTTGCAATATTACGACGGTAAAGATAAACTTACCACAATCGAGAAGACGTTAAATAACTTAAAAGGCAGTTATGCGCTTGCAATATTAAACGAAGATATTAACGGCATATTTTTTGCAAAAAATAAAAGTCCGCTTTTCGTTGCGTTAAATAACGGAAAGGCGCTTTTAGCCAGCGATATAATATGCTTTAACGGGTTCGCAACGGAATATTACGTAATAGAAGACGGCGAATACGGGTTTACCGACGGGAAAAAACTCATTGTAAAAAACCGTTTAGGGATAGTCGGGAAATCGCCTTGCGCTTTCGATTGCAGCGTGGAAAACGTCGAAAACGTATACGACCACTTTATGATTAAAGAGATATTCGACACCGAAAAGGCGTTGAAATCTAATTTAGAGTATTATTCGGTTGAAGATAACCTTAAAAAACTTTCAGCATTAAATATCAAAAACTACGATAAAGTAGTGTTTATAGGTTGCGGAACGGCGTATAACGCCTGTCTTGTCGGCGCAAAGTTTTTCAGGGAACAGTTAGATATAGACTGCTTTACCGACGTTGCAAGCGAGTTCAGGTACAGCCACCCGAAATTAGACGATAAAACTCTCGTAATATTAGTCAGTCAAAGCGGTGAAACTGCCGACACGCTTGCCGCGTTAGAACTTGCAAAGGAAAATAAATCGACGACTATCGGCGTAGTAAACGTAGAATACAGCACGATTGCTAAAAACGTCGATATAACCTTGCCGATTAAAGCGGGGGTAGAAGTCGCCGTCGCGTCGACAAAGGCGTACAGTTGCCAGATAATAACGATGTATATCGCGTCTCTTGTTTTAAAAGCGACGCTAAATAAAACGAAAGCCGACTTAAAGGAAGTAAGTGCGTTTTGCGATAACTTTTCTTTCGGCAAACTCGAAAAATATCAGGAAATAGCGGACACACTTCGTTATCAGAATAAAATATTTATGATAGGCAGGGGTCTTGACTGTTGTACGGCGTACGAAGCAAGCCTAAAAATAAAAGAAACCTGTTATATCAATTCGGACACCTACTTCGCGGGCGAATTAAAGCACGGATTTTTGGCGCTTATCGACGAAATGACTTACGTCGTCGTGTTCGCAACGCAAAAGGAAGTGGTTGCAAAGACCCTATCGAACGCCGAAGAAGCGTACAGCAGGGGCGCAAAGATAATACTCTTTACGTCACTTGACGATATGGATAAGGCGTTTATGGATAAATGTTCGTTTATCGTGAAAGTTAAAGACGTAAATTGCGGTCTTCAGGCGATAACGAACATCGTCCCTTGGCAGTTTATCGCTTACTATACTTCCGTAAGTAAGGGTATAAACCCTGATAGGCCGAGAAACCTTGCGAAGAGTGTTACCGTGGAGTAATTATGAGAGACTATAAAAAAGAGTTAGAAAAAAGGGTAGAGTTTATTCAAGATTTATTAGCAAAAAGCGGTGCAACAGGTATCGTTTACGGGAACAGTGGCGGTAAAGATTCCGCACTTGTCGGAATAATCTGCAAAAAGGCGTGTTCTAATACGGTGGGGATAACTATGCCTTGCTCAAAACGGAATTACGGCGAAGATATAAAGGACGGGCTTGAAGTTGCCGAAAAGTACGGTATAAAGACTTTTAACGTGGAAATTGCGCCTATGAAGGAAATTGTCGAAAAGAACGTTTCCGCGATAACAAAAATAGGCGACCTTGCGTCTGCAAATATCGCGCCGAGACTGCGTATGACGACGTTATACGCATACGCGGGTAGCAACAATATGCTTGTTGCCGGCACGGGCAACAGAACGGAAACCTATATCGGCTATTTTACCAAGTGGGGGGACGGCGCTTGCGATTTTAACCCTATATCAGACCTGACGGTAAAAGAAGTGTACGAGTTTTTAGAGTATTTAGATTGCCCTAAACGTATTATAGAAAAAGCCCCGTCGGCGGCTTTATACAGCGGGCAGACCGACGAACAGGAAATCGGTATGAAATACAGCGATATAGACGGGTATATTTTAACGGGAAACGCCGATAAAGCGGTAAAAGACAAAGTGGACGCTATGCACAGAAAAACCGAACATAAGCGTCAGGGCGTTGCGTTTTATAAAAAGATATAGTAAAAGGAAAGTTATGAAACAGGTTGCAAAGTTTTATTTAGTCAGCGAACAGCAATATACGGTTGACGGAAAAGCGGAAGACTATAAGTCGGTAAAACTGCCAAAGCGTGCTACGAAAGGTAGCGCGGGGTACGATTTTTTCGCACCGTTTGATATTTGTCTTAAACCGAACGATACGATAAAAGTGCCGACGGGAATAAGGGTAAAAATCGATAACGGTTGGTTTCTCGCGGTGTTTCCAAGGTCTTCACTCGGTTTTAAGTACCGTCTTAAACTCGACAATACCGTGGGTATTATAGACAGCGATTACTATAACGCCGAAAACGAAGGACATATATTTATAAAAATGACTAATGCGGGCGATAAAGAACTCGTAATAGAAAAGGGCAAGGCGTTTGCGCAGGGCATTTTCTTACAGTACGGTATCACGGTTGACGACGATAGTTTAACCGAAAGGGTTGGCGGAATAGGTTCAACCGATATAAAATGTTAGACGGGGTCAATATGCATAGAATAGCAACGGAAATGGAGTGGTTATACGAATACGTAGGGGACGAAAAGGCTGTCGAACTCATAGCAAAAGCGGGGTTCGACGGTTTCGATTATTCTCTTTTTAAGATGACGCAATTCGACTGGAAGAACGGCAAAGGATATTTAAGGGAAAATCACCCCTTGAACTCGCCCGACTACGTTAAACATTGTCATAAATTAAGGCGTATCGCCGAAGATAACGGTATATGCTGTATCCAGTCGCACGCACCCTTTCCCGTTGCGGACGAACTGTTCAGAACGCTTCTTTTTAAATCTATCGAAATCACGGCGGAAGTCGGCGGCAAACTAATAGTTATTCACCCGAATAACGACGCAAGCGTGGAACAGAACAGGGATATGTATCTCGAACTTTTGCCTTTCGCGAAAGAGTGCGGTGTTAAGATAGCGGCGGAAAATATGTGGAACTGGGACTGGGAAAACGAACGTGCGTTGCCAGCCGCCTGTTCGACGGCACGTTCTTTCGTTGACCATATAGACGCGGTGAACGATGATAATTTGGTCGCTTGTCTCGACATAGGGCACGCCGAAATGATGAAAGACGGAACGAACGCGGTCGATTTGATTCTGGCGCTTAACCACCGCCTGCAAGCACTTCATATCCACGACAACGATAAAATTCACGACAGGCATCAGATACCTTTCTCGATGGATATTCAGTTCGAACCGATTATTAAGGCTTTGCAAAAAATCGACTATAAGGGCGATTTCGATTTCGAAACGATAGGATACGCGGCGGATTTAAAAGGGAACGATTTACTCGGCGGATTAAAACGCTTATGCGCCGTTGCAAGGCAGTTTGTAGATAAGTTTAATAATAAAGAATAACGCCCTTTTGACATAAAAAACTTTTTTTTCTTGAAATATCTTGTTTTTTATGTTATAATACGGAGTAAGGTAATTATTATGTTTAATTTTTTATGTAAAGCGTCGAAAACGACAGATATTACGATCGGTGAAAACGCCGTTTCTTCCCTTTTCGATATTTTGGAAGAAGAAAGGGCGAAGGTTTTTATTATCGCCGATATCGTGCCTTGGAATCTTTACGGAAAAAATATAATAACCAAATTAAAAAACAAAGGTATTCCGTATTCCGTTCTTACGATAAGCAGCGAAGATAAGAACAAAAATTACACCACGTTCGCTTACTGTATATCGAAACTTACCGAGAACAGCATAGATAAAAACGATTACATAATGGCGTTCGGCGGCGGCGTAACGGGGGACGTGGCGGGGTATATCGCGTCCGTCTATAAGCGCGGAATAAAATATATCTTCGTGCCGACTAATCTGCTTGCTATGGCGGATTCCTGTATCGGCGGTAAAAACGGGCTTAATTACGGCAATTTTAAGAACATCGTCGGCACGGTCTATCAGCCGGACCTTGTTTACGTTAATTTAGAGTATCTTGCAGATATGCCGAAAAAACTGATAACAAACGGTTATGCCGAAATTATCAAACACGCAATAATCGGCGACAAGGCACTTTTTAACAACGTTAAATTAAATAAGTTTTCTAAAATTAAAGAAGACGTTAAAGCGTCTTTACTCGTAAAGAAAAAGTACGTTGAAAAGGACGAGTTCTCGTTCGGGGAAAGAAGGTGTCTGGACTTGGGGCACACCGTATCCCACGCCGTTGAAAGTAAAAGCGAATATGCCGTTTCACACGGTCAGGGCGTTATTACGGGTATAGCAATCAACGCTATCGCGTCTTATAAAAACGGGTTCTGCACAAAGGCTGTGATGGACGAAATATTAGGGTTATTTAACGATTTAGGGTTAAACTATTCCTGCCCGTATTCGGTAAACGATATTATGCCGTACCTTATTAACGATAAGAAAAAGGAAGGCGATAACTTTTATATACCGATTATAGAAAAAATCGGCAAAGTAAGGGTTGTTAATATGTCGCAACTGCAACTAAAATCATTTATTACTTCGGGGCTTAATTCATAATAAATATTTAACCACGTATACTAATATACGTGGTATTTTTATGTTAAAAAAAGATAAAATAATACTTAAAATATCGGAAATACTCGCCTTTTTTCTTCTCGGCGTGCTTTTTATGTATTCTTTTTTATTCGGTGTAATAGCAAAATGCGTTTACCCGTTAAAGTATAAAGAAACAATAATAAAAAGTGCGGAAGAATATGGTTTAGACAGATACCTTGTTTTTGCCGTTTGCAAAGAAGAAAGCAACTTTAACGAGAAGGCAAAAAGCAGTAAGGGCGCATACGGGCTTATGCAGATAACGGAAGATACGGGGAAATATATCGCCGAATTAAAAAACGTCTCCAATTACGACCTGTATAACGCCGAAACAAACGTCGATTTCGGCTGTTATTATTTAAAGTATTTAATAGATAAATACCAACGTGAAGATACGGCAATCGTTGCCTACAACGCGGGCGAAGGCACGGTCTCAACGTGGCTAAAAAACGAAGAATATTCCAAAGATAGTAAGACGCTTTTAATTATTCCGTATAAAGAAAGTAGGGAATACCTAAAAAAAATTAAACGAAGTTTGCAAAATTATAGAAAAATATATAGAAATATTGTTGACAAAAAGTGATAATTTAGTTAATATATAAAGGCTTAACACGTGAGGGTGGCGGAATTGGCAGACGCGTACGTTTGAGGGGCGTATGGTTATCCGTGTGGGTTCAAGTCCCATCCTTCACACCAAAAAGCATAAAAACAGCCGTTTTTCGGCTGTTTTTTGTCGTTTTTTGATAGTTTTTAAAACGAAAAAATTAAATTCTGTGGGATTTTGTGGGATTTTTCAGGATTTATATCGCAAGCGTTTTGCTTGCTTTTTTTGATATTCCATTGAAAAATGCGTGTAAATTTTGGCGGTCATATCCGTTCCCGGGGAATGTCCTTGCCATATATTTACGAGTTCCGGATTGATTCCGCACTCTTTTGCACGGCTTGAAAACGTATGCCGAAGGTCCTTTAACGTGTGATTAGGCAAAGTCTTCTGCATAACGTCGTTTAAATAGTTTTTCGTGTATTCAGAATCAGCCTGTTTTAACGCCGTTTCGTATGGTTTCAACATAGGGAACAGGGGCAGTTCCCTGTATTTTTCTTTTTGCCAGCGTTTCAGTTTAGCATTTTTAATCGTAATCGTTTCTTTTTGCCAGTCGATAACGGTTGCCGTTGCTTCCGAAGGTCTTGCCCCGGCGAAAAGCATAATTAAAAAATACTTTTCATACGGCTTGCCCTGAATCGCTTTTAATAGTTCGTTTTCTTCGGCGAACGTCAACGCCGTTCCGTTGACTCTCTCGTACGGTGGCAAGTAAACGGATTCAATCGGATTAGTCTGAATATAGCCGTTTGCTTTCGCATACTTAAAAATTCCGAAAAGAAGCATTCTGACGTCTTCAAAGGTTTTTCCTTTAACGGCACGTAGCCGTGATAAATCTTCCTGTAATCTCATAGGCGTTAAGTCGAAGAAAAAATCGTTCTGATATTTCGCCTTTATGTAATTTATATATTTCGACTCGTAACTTCGGAAGGTATCCGCCTTAACGTTCGGCTTTTTAATTTTATACATAAAGTAATCGGCAATTTCAATGAACTTTTTCGGCGTGTTTTTTTCTTCTTCGGGTTCGATTAGTTTTAATTCTCTATTAAGAATTTTTAAATATTCCTGCATTTTTTGAATAGCGGACGTTCTGGATTTAGCACTTTTAGATTTTTCAATGCCGAAACGGTGAAATCTGACTTCATATAGGTTGTTTCTACGTCTTATAGAACAGTCTTTAATGGTAAACATTTTTTTATCTTTCTCCTTCAATTTATTAAAAAAATGTTTTTCACTTTGAATATTATTCGGTTTTAAATCTTCTTTGGCAACGGCGACGGTCGTTGATTTTTTAAACTTTTCCGATAGTTGCGACAAAAAAAACGACGTATCTTCCGTGTCGTTCGGTGTCAGTTCGTCGATTGTCGTTTTCATTTTAGATAAAAACGCACTAACTTCCGCAAGGCTTATAAGTGCGTTCGTTATTTCTTTTTCAAACATAATCTTTTTTTATCCTTTTTAATAGCGATAGAATAGATTATATTTGAAAAAACAAGAAAAAACTTAATGTATTTTTAAAAACTTATCTTCTGAAAGATAAGTTTTTATTTTTTTATTCAGGCGTATATTCAGATAATATCATTATTTCTCCGCAATCCTGACATACGGCAACGATTCTTGTTCTATGAATACGTGGTCTTAAAGCGGAAAGCAGGAAGAGAATAAGTAGGAAATTTATAGATGAGATAATTAAAATAATACCTACGCCTTTTGCGGTTAAATATTCGAATAAATATACTAAAACTTTTATTGTATCAGATTGAGCGTTAAAAGAGCCTAAAATAACTTTCGAATTTAAAATAAAACCAAATATAAGCATCACTATTCCGAACAATAAAGCAAAAACAAAGCCTGCCGACCTAAATTTTTTATTAAGTTCTACATAATCACTTACAATTTGTAATTTTTCGCTTCCGCATTTAATACATTTCATACTTTTTCCCCTTTTGCTTCTTTTTCGTACATAGCGTTAATCTGAATACGGAAGGCTTCCTGCGTGCTTAAATTTAAAGCACGTAGTTTTTTTATAAGCAATAATTCGTCTTGACTTACCGGGGAAGGGCTACCGTCGAACTGCTTTACACCGAAATCGTCTTCCAGTCCTAAAAGATAGTCGGTAGAGACATTAAATACATTTGATATTTTGATTAACATATCACTATTTGGTTCGCCTTTTCCACGTTCCCAGTCGCCGATATTATGAGCGTCAAGATTAAGTTTTTCTGCGAACTGCTTTTGAGTTAAAGATAATTCAGTTCTTAATTCCTTAATTTTAACCATTTTTTAAGTCCTTAACAAAATATTTTTTAATATTATATAGAATTTTTCTATTTTCTACTTGACAAGTAGAAAAAATCTATGTATAATGTTACAAAAAGTAGAATATTTCTACTTACCCCTGTTAAAGTCCAAAATGTGGCATATAAGGGGGAAATCAATAAAGGCTGGCAATATAACTTTCAATATTCGTTAAAGGTTTTTCCATAAAGAAAAAATTTCTCTTTCAAAGTGAATAACCGGTGCAGATAGATTATTTTTGTAAGGTAACCAGCCTTTGGTAATTATTTGCACCGGTTTTCTATGAAATTAAACGGATTTTATCCGATTAAAATAAAAATAAAGGCTGGTTATTATGAAAGTAGTTGACAAAATTACTAATTTTGTTTTGAAAAGTTTTTTTCAAAAAGAGAAGGCAAGTGAATCGTTGAATATTATCAACGTAACTGAAAATGATTATTCTATGGACGGATCAAAAATCACGTTGAAGAAATGCGGAAAGGCGATAAAAGTATCCTATAAACGTCGTGCAAATAAAAAAACCATTAAAAAAACGATTTTTATCGACGACGAAAAGTTTATTTTAAATTGCTTACAACGTTGTACAAAAACCGTTCTGTGCGGACATTGTAAGTTTTATCAGGATTACGTATTAAATAAAGTTGAAAATAGAAACTTTAATTTTTTATCGAAAAAACGTGATTATCACGTTCCGAAAATGAACGTCAAACATAAAGACGAAGGCGGTGCGTTATGAAAAAAAATGAAACGTACGATATTCCGCAAGGGCAGTTGTTTTTTACGCCGGATTTAGAAATAAAAGAATACACGCCGGAAAGTCCAAATACTTATCAAGAAAAATCTTCTAACAGCGAGATACAAACGTTATTTAACGATTTACTTATTCGGTTCGACGAAATGGGGTTCGAGCCGACAACGTATTGTAGTAAGTCAGAAGCAGAGATTCAAGACTTTAAGGTTAAAATTATACAGTTAAAAAAGAAAGTATATGAACTTGAAATCAGATATGCAGATATTCAGTTTCAAAATAGCATATACGAGAAAATATGTAAATCTAAATAGGATATTTTGGAGAAGAAAATGCATTTTTTAAAGACTAATCCTATTCATTTTGAAGAAGCGTTAAACGGTAAGGACTTTGAAATCAGATTGAACGACCGAGACTATAAAGTCGGAGATAGATTCACTTTAAAAGAATTTTGCGGCGTAAGGCATTATTACAAATGCCCGTATATAAATCATAATCAATGTTTTGAAGACGACCCGTATCAGGGCGAGATTAAAAATTGTATTTTTAAAAGAGAATACTGTACGGCTTATGACGAAGATAAGTATTCGGGCAGGGAAATAATCGGGCGAATCGAAAATATTTTTAATTTAAGCGATATAACGAAAGATTCTCGCTTCGAAAATTATATTGCCTTTAAGTTTAAGATTATAAATAAAAGAAAATGTTAGGAGATATAAAAATGAAAAAATTATTGACTTTTTTAATGGCAACAATGCTGATTATTACAAGCGTTTTTGCCGTAGGGTGCAAAACGACTAATACTAATATTGATTTAGAAAATAGTATTGACGAAATATCAGAATCAATCAGCAGTCCAAAAACTACGAAGGTACAATCCGTTAAGGTTTCTTTATCTTCCGTAAAGTCTTTTTCACTTACGGAAGAATCGCCGGCGTATATTGAAAAGGAAATACACGCTACCGTCTTGCCGGAAAGTGCCAGCAATAAAGCCGTTGATTATACCGTTGCGTGGGGCGACGGTGCAACGCATTCTATTGAAGACGTATCGGAATATGTAACGGTAACGCCTTTTTTTGACGGTTCGACAGATGCCTACGTACGTTGTTTTAAGAAATTCGATAGCGATACGATAAATATTACCTGTACAACACGTCAGGGCGGAAAGACGGCAACGTGTTCCTGCACATACGTCGGTCTGGCAACGAATATCGAAATCGTGCCTATTGATAATAACGGCAATATTGCAACGCTGACAAGCAGTGCCGATAGGGGCGATTATTACGTTTTAAATTCTAACTCTGAATATAAATTTCAAGTGAACTTGTCAAACGCACTCGGCGAAGAAAGTATCAGCAGTAATTTATCCAGAACAAGCGGTATTGTAGGTTCGGCGTATATGACACCAAATTATGCTGTTTCAAACGACTACGGTGCAACGGGAACGTTTATGTCCGGCAATGGAGAAATCTGCATAAGACAAGAAAATTTTAATTATAACAATTCTAACGTCGATGCGGACCAATCCCGGAAACAAATGGCAACCGGTGAACAGGTTTATAATCAAATGATTTTAACACAAAGAAATTTAAATTTATATCGGACTCGCTTTTTTAATGAATACTTTAATGCAAACGATAAACTAATAACAATTTCAGCAACTCGTACAGTTGAAAATTCTTATATCAACAACGGAACACTAAATTTAGAAACCCCGGGCGATAACTGGGACGGAGACAAATGTCTTCAAGCGAAATTAGCCTACCTTGGTGGAACGAGCGGAAAGCCCGACCAGTGGGGAACAATGACAAAAATAAACGATTATATTCCTGTTAATACGACGTTTATCAATCTTTCAGACGATAACTATGCGACGTATATAAGCGGTGAACAGAGATATGGCGATGCAAGTATCAGATTGTCGCATAATTTCAGTGCTGGTGGTAAAAATTACAGTTTTTATTCTTATAAATGTCCGGACAACACGCCGTTACTTAACGCTTCATATATGTACGTAACGGTAACGGATAGCATAAGTAATCTTTCAGAAACGATTAAGTTCTGGATCGTCGAAGGCGTATCTTCGGTAAGTCTAAATTCGATAACTTTCTAAAATATGAAAAATATAATTTCTTTTATTTTAATAATCGTTTTTCTCGGCGTTGTAGGGTTATCGGTATATTTTATATATCGAACTACCTATTCGGAAGAACAAATAGAAATCAGTGCAGATGCAGAAGCAAATAGTCCTTCTGCATTTAGCGTTGTCTATGAAGGAGAAAAAATAGACAATAAAAAGAACTATACTTTCTGCCGAAACGACAGCCACCGTTTTACTATTGAATTCGCCGAAGAAAAAAAAGATTATTCAATAAAAGTTATTCCGAATCTACGTGTCGGTTTTACGGTCAACGGAACGGCGAAGATTTTAGACGAAGACAGCGACCTGACGAAATGCTTTGAAATAGATAAACACGCTGATTATTTCGTTTTAACGCTTGAAGAAAACGAAAACTTAAAGACGGTTTTATCAAAATACTATCCGTCCGAGAACGTTAAAATCAGTTCGACATATAGAAATTCGACTATGTCGTTCTACCGTATCATTATCACTGTTGACGGGGTAGAAGGTTATTATATCATAAATTTTGGAATAGCGGAAGGCGTGTCGGAAATAAATATTTTGCCGACAGAGATTATTTTTTAGGGGAAACGATATGAAAAAACTAATAATTATTTTAGCAATTATAATTATTGCCGGAATCGGCGTCGGTGTGTTTTTCGGCGTAAAGTCTTGCAATCAGAAAAAAGAGTTATTCGAAGCCGATATGAGTATTTTACAAGAAGAATACAAGGTGGGGGAAAAGATTTATTTTGACTATCGGATATATTCCGACGTTAAATTAAAATCGCTTACATATACGTTAAACAACGGCGACGAAAAGACGATAAGCAATGCAAAATTCGGTGAAACAACCGAACTTAAAGAGAATAAAAGTAAAAGAAAATATTACGCCGACACCCGTATCATAGAGATTGAAACGGGGGAATTAAAGGACGGTTGGTATACGATAAGTTTTTTCGGATACGAAGACACGACTAATAAACGTCTGGAATTAACCAAAGAACCTTATATTTTTAAGTTGGCAGTTAAAGCGTAAAATGAAAAGGCTATATATTTTTTTATCGGTTTTATTATTATGTTCGTTTTTTTTAGGTGCGTGCAATATCTTCCCGGCGAAAGAAACGGAACAGGGGATAAGCCCTTCCGAAGAAATAACACAGCAAGAAAAAACACATAGAATCAATTATAACGGTTTATTTACTGCCGACTGGGATTTTAAGATTATCGAAACGGACGAAGATAGCGGATATTTTTATCCGACTGTTTCCGGGACTATCCAGTGCGATACGCTTCCGGATAAAATCACTGTTACGTGCAATGGTAAAGAGAAAATTATAGAGATTGATACCTTAACCGAAAAAAACGACTGTTATATTCTGACTTTTAATCAATATTTATTCTATGGTTATATCGAAGAAGGCGAATACGAAGCAGTTTTAAAAGGGTATTTCCCCGACGGAATAAAAGAGATAGACGATAGAGTTAATCTGATTGCCGATAGAGATTTATTCTTTAACGGCAATGAAATGGAAGACGATACCGTTTGGACACTGTATTATTAAAAAAACAAAAAAGGCTGGGCAAGGAGCAATATGAATAAGAAAATTACAAAGAACTTTTTTATAAGACTATCGGTTATTTTTTTAACGTTCTTGATTCTTTTAACGTCGATAATCAATATTAACAAAATTGACGTCCGTGCCTATGACGATTATAACGATTTTGACGAAACGAACGTTTTAGACGATTTAGAGTCGTCGGAAGAATTTAAGATAGACGACTTTCCTTTCGATTCGACCGGGAACGTTAAAAAATGCACTGTTATAAACGTTGTCGAATGGGCGTACGGCGTTCGAGATAAAAGCGATTTTGCGTTGTACGTGTATTTTTATAATCCGCAAGCCTTTTTAATTAACGAAGAAAGTGCGAAAAACAAAATTCAGATTGCAACGAAATTCAATACTGAAATAATCAATAAGACAAGTGAAGCAACAAGTTACGAACAGTTTAATTTACTCTTTATAAATAAATCAGAACGTGCTAATTATGAAGGGCTTTTTTATAAGTTCCGTGTTATAGATAAAACGGATTCCTTCGGAAAAAAGGTGTTAGCCGACAGGGTATATACGAACGAACGTAGATACGATATTTCGGGGATAACTCTTTCTACAAAAAACGAAGATAAAGAGTTTGCCGTAGCGAACACGTATTATTTCAGCGGTTACGCTTCCGGATACGGTGCTGACGAATCGGCGGACAGCACGTTGACGGGTTATTGCGAAACATTTGAAACAATCAGTCTGAACGTCAAATCGGGGTTCTATCGCCCGAAAGGATATTCAACCGACGTAACGACGAGAGACCAACTACATTTCGTATACTTTGCCGTTCCGAACGATTATATAAGGAAATACGGCGAAATGGTGGCTGTCCACGCAACGTGGCTTAACGCAGTATTAAGACCTATGCTTGTAACGGGCAATCAGGAAGCGTATAACGCTATTCTTCCGTTTTTAGGCGAAACGATTTACCGGACAGGAACAAATGAATCCGGCGAAGAAATAAAACTTTATGATAAATTAAATTATAGATACGCCGGTTCTTATACGAAACTTATATGGCCATTTAACTTGAATAATGCGGCAATTACACTTATTACGGGTGATTATGCTATATTATCAAGCGGACCTTATTATAATTTCCCTTTGCCAACAGAAGTATTGAATCAGCCAGTAACAGTTCCGGAAGAACAAAGTATTGATAAATTATGTTTAATGTTTAATTCCGGCGACAGTCAAGATAGTGCTGATACGTATAAGGTTTCTCAAAATGAACTTCTTACGGCTATGCAAAATTTTTCACATAATCGACTTAAAGACGTAAATTCTACTTTTTCAAGCGATTTATTCGAAAGCGTGGATTCTGCGTTTACCGAAGTAAACTTTACTAACGATAAGGAATACGTGAACGGCGAATATAAAGAGTATTCTTTAACGTCAACCAAAATTACGCAAAATAACTGGCAAAAATTCTGGGGAACTTATTCTGAAAAAGCGACAGAAACTTTTGAAGGAATCAGATGTATTCAAGCCGTTGACGAATTAACGTATAACGCAAGTAGGGACTGTGAGAAATATTTTATTGACGAAAGTTGCTATACTGATTTTCAAAGATATTATGACGATAACAAATCAGCAAATACGATATATATTTTCAGATATAAGGCAAGTGAATATTATTCCAAAGGTCTGACCTTGCTTGAAGGCGAAAAGATAGAAAATTTAAGGAAAGTAGATAGCAATGCGTATGCTTTCCAGCAAGAAATTGATATAGGCTTTGATATTATTGATATAACGTTTAAGAGTAATAACAATTACTACGTCGTGCCGGTCGTTTCTAATCCTATGGATATTGTCTTTCCTTCTGATGCCCCGTTAGTTACTAAAACCGATAAATCTCTTGTACAGAGTTTAAAATCGTCGGTTGATTCGGTATTTGATAAAATAGGCAATAAATTATCAAGCGTTCTGAATAAACTCGGAAAAGTGGCGGTAATCGTTTTAGGCGTAGTTTTCGGCGTGTTCTTTATATATATCTGGTATAACTTATTCGTCAAAAATATTTCTAACATTAAAAATACATTTATAAAAATACTATTTATTCTGATAACTCTCGTCGTTTTAGCCGGAATCGTATATTGCGGATACTGGCTATACGGTGTAATTTCGGCTATGGGGTAATATATGGGGGCGTTGGCTGACTACAATCATAAAAAATTCAATAACAATGCTGAAAGTAGTCAGCCGGAAACGAAAAAAGCGGAGTCAATCATAAAAGAGAACGAAGACGGTACGTGTATCGATTCAGAAGGGAAAAGGGTTATTCGTCTTTCCGGTGGCGACGTTGTAAATCTTTCCGGGAACGAACTTTCGGCGGTCGATAAGCAAAAGGATAAGCAATACCCGTTTGAAACGGGTAAAGGTTATCGCCAGCATTATCAACAAAAGCCGAAATGCAATAATTTTTTGGCTTTAAAACAGGCTGAGCCAGAATATATTAAAAAAGCCCGTGAGATTATCGATAAAGAAAACGCCTTATCTGATAGAGAGCGGGCATATAAAAGGCTTGTTTTCACGCAAAAGGACCTTGAAGAAAAGACGGAAAAGGTTGTACGTAACAACAATAATCAAGGTGTAGAACGTTACGTCTTTATGGCACTGTTCCGTGCTTGCCGAAACGGTTTTCTTTATTATTCAATTCCGTTTATCATAAATATAGTTTTTTTAATATTTAATTTTGCAAAATTCAATTTTTTTGCAAATATATCGGTGTCGGTTTTCGTTCTATTCAATATTCTTTTAATTCAAAAAACGTTAAAAGAATTTCAGAGTTTTTTTGCAACTCTTGGTGTAATAACGTTAATCATTATCGCTGATATACTTTTAATATACGCAGGGCAGTATATTCCGAACTTTTACGAGAAAATCTACTTGCCGTATACGATAAAACTTTTTTTAATAGCAAGTTGTATTTACTATTTCGGCGGATATTATGCCGGCTTTATTAAGGCGTATGCCGACGAATTAAAGGTTGATAACGGCAACGTAGTAACGATATATTCAGGTCCGCCACGTGTAGGGAAGACGTCTTCCGGCGTTGAAGATGCGTTCGTTGATGCAAAATTAAAATGGGAAAGATTAAAGACGGAATTTTACTTTGCAAAAAGTAATGAGTCGTATATAAAAAAGCACGGTACGAAAATGGACAAATTAAAGTTTAAGGAACTCGAACTTGCTTATAATTTTTATTCAAAGTCAAAGTGTGTTCCGTGTTTATGGTCGAATATAGGTATATTCGATAAGCACGGTCGACCGTGCCATAAAGTAACTCTCGACCATATAAAAGGCTTAAAAAGATTGCCGGTTTATTCGGTAGTATTCTTTGACGAAATAGGGGCGTCGATACGTGCTGACAGCGGTTTAACGTCGAATACGTCAAAGCCGTTAGATATTTCAGATATGTTCCGTTTGGGCGGGCAGTGGTTAAGTTGGTCGGTTTATTGTTCTGAACAGGACTATAATCATATATTTATAGACGTTCGCCGTGTAGTTGGCGAAAATATTTTAATTTCCGGACGTGAATGGAAATGTAAGCCGGTATTACTTTACCGTTTATATAAGTTTTTATACTGGTTGAAAAGCGATACGTTGGAAGATAAAATTAAGGCTGAACCACGCCGGGCAAGGTTTTTAAAACGTTTAGGCAATTTCGTTAATTCAATAGGTTTTGCCGTAACGACAAGGTCGTACAGGTCGAATACGCAGACGGATAACGATATAGTCGAAAAGGATTCAGACGGCAATATTATCCACGTTTCGGCGAAGCGGAAACGGTGGCAACCGGTACACGGAATCTGCGATTACGATCACGAAGCCTATAAACAATTATACCCGTCGTATTTCGACAACAAAATCGAAGGAGAATTGTTCGAGTGTATGCAGATTGATGCGACGGATAAAAAGAGTTACGATTTTGTTAACAGTACTGATTTACTTGAAGAAAAAAGGAAAATTCAGTTAGAAGCAATTCAAAAATTAAAGTAAAAAAAATTGACGTTAAACAACAAATAAAATAAATTGACGAAACAACGATTTGAAAAAATTTTTCAATACGCTGTAAGCGTATGAAAAATTTTCAATCGGTGTAGGCGATTTATTTTATTGTTGTAGGCGATTTTTACTTTAATTTTTCTGCCGTACGACGTTATTAAATAATGTAAACCGCAGAAAAAAGTACGATAATTTGAACCGATTTATGCGGATTTTTGCCGTAGTGAAACGAAGGCAAAAATCTGACAGGTATTTTTTCAAAAGTATGATAGAAGTAATTATTAACGATTTAAGCGTTTTTGACGAAAAACTGAATAAAATTCACCGTGCTATGACGTTGTTGTCGTTTTACACGCAATATCCAGACGAAAACAACGTCGTGCGTTTTACCAAAACGGAATTAGAGCAGTTATTAAACCGTCCACGTCGGACAATCAACAACTGGATTAAAGTTTTGATAGATAACGGTGCGATTAAATACAAAACGAACGGTACGACGTATCTGAATCCGTTCTATTACTATAAAGGAACGTCGGAAGGCTACGAAAAAGCAAAAAAACTATGGGAAGCAACGAAAAGCGACCTTGTAAGTTAAAAAAATAAAAGGCTGGTGTACAAAATGACAAAATACAAAACGGTTTTACCAAAAGAAAATACCGAATATACGTTCTTACAACCTGACGGAAGGACGTTCAATGCCTATGTTCTGATTAACAAATTAGATAATGGGCGTTTTCTATTTGCAGGCAGAACGGTAACGGGAAAGTATAAAACAGCGAACTGGCTGACAACTATGACGGCTACACGTTTTTCATATTTATATGCAAAATGTAGAACACGTCTTTATCCGGACAAGAGTCTATCAGAAGCGGAGATGCAAACCAGTTTTGACGAGTATTTAAGAGACATAGAACGTCAGAAGGCAGAAGAAAAACGTCGCCAGAATTTAATCAGAATGCGAGAAGAAGCGGATATTAAAGCAAAAGAAGAAGAAGAAAACCGCTATAAACAGTTATCGGCAACCCTTTTTAATCTTGACAAAGACAAAAAACGTCTTCTTCTGAAATCTTTTAAAATCGACGTCGAAGAATTATCGGAAGCCATTCAGAATAAAGCAACGCAGAAGTATCCGAACAGTTTTGAAGGTGCGATGCAAATGGTTGCAGACATTAAAACAATAAATAAAGTATTTGGATTAAATTTAAAATATGGTTGTTAAAATAAGAAAGAAAGGTAATACCGTTTTTTATAGTGAAGATATTGAATCAATCAGTTTTGGCGACAGCACGTTGACTCTACGTTGTTCCGGACAAACGAAAATATTTTTTCGGGTTGAATACGACGAAATTAAGATAGAAGATAAGCAATAAGGTCGGAAGGGGTTTTATATGTTTTTATTGATAATGTCTTCAATTTCTCTCATTACGGCTATTATTATAGCAATAATGGTAAATTAAATATAAATAATAAAATCGGTTTAGCGACAATAAAAAAGGCACTTATGTTTCTCTTTTGAGATGTCAGGTGGTCGCACTGTGCTATAAAGTCTTTCCGAAATCTATTATAAAAAAACGTTTTGATTTGCAATAAAAAACGTTTATATTTTTTTTGAAAATTCCTACTATGTATAGGTTTATTTTAGCGTTGAATTTTTTTCTTAAAAGTTTTGGTAACCAGCCGTTCGGCTGGTATAAAAAAGTCTTTTGAGAGAAAAATAACCATACGCAGTATGGTATCCCTTTTGAGTTTACGAAAAAGGGTATATTATAGATAAACTCGTATTAAATTACGAGTGATATATATAAAATCCGTCGTGTAGGTTTTTCAAAAAATTGCAATTAAAAAAGTCCAATAAAAGTGGACTTTTCTTATTGTCTAAAATGTTCTTTTATGCTATAATAAATATGGTTGCAGGACGACTGTGGCGGTTTGGTACACTTCTAAACGGAGGTGATGCCTATGGAATATTTATTTCAATTTCTGACGTTACTGATAATTTACATAATTATTTCAGATACAAAAAAGAAATAACCGCCCTCTGGTAAAGTTGCGGTTATTCTTTTAATAACTTTAATACAATGACCAACCGCTGCATCGGTTCGTCCTTGCAACTATATTCTACAATATAATATTCTATTTGTCAATAAAAAATGCAAAAAAAAATTATGAGTCGATTTTTCAGACTCATAATTTTTAAAATACAACGTTGTTTTCGGTTGCGTGTAAGAAAATTTCGTGGGATTTTGTGGGATAATATCAAAGTAAAAAACAAGAAAAACGCTGACGTTTTTAGCGTTTTTTTATTTTACTTTTCGGCTTCAAGTCCCATCCTTCACACCAATAGAGAACGAGTTGAACCCCTGTGCGGGCAAAACCGTTCTCTTTTTCTTTTTAAAAGTAATACTCGACTAAAATTCTTAAATGCCTGTTTTTATTCGTGCCTTTAACAATACTTTTAAGGTAAAAGGTTTTTGTCGTAAATAAAAAGTCCCGACCGTTCTCGTCAGGACTTTTCGTATTTATGTAGTTGTAATGTATTTCCACTTTGTCGTCATATAGAATGACTTTATTTATTAGCCGCTGTATCATATTATACGGATCAAGTTCTATACTTCGTTTTAAGTGTCGTATAATATCTTCTTTTCGGATTATAAATTTTTCTTTTGCGTTTTCAAACGTTATCTTCATATTTATTTCTTCCAGATACTGTTCGAGTTTTTCTAATTGCGACTTGGTAGAGTTAGTAATAATTCCTTCGCCTATCGCTTTCATAAAATTGTCTATTTGGTTTTGCGTTTTTGTTTGTTCTTTTAGCAGTGCTTTTATTACAGTTTTGTCCGTTTCCCGTTGTTCTATGTTTTGTAGTACCATATCTGCAATATCGCTTACGTTTTTCTCGTTATTTAATAATTGAACTGTTCTTTCAATAACGAAATTTTCAATAGCGTCTTTCCGTATCTGACTTTTATTGCAATTGCCGCCCGCCTTTTTATTATAGCATTTATAATACCGTTTTACTTCGCCGTTTTTAGCCGTTCCCGTCTCCGCTCCCATAAGAGAACCGCAGTATCCGCAATAAAGTTTATGCCGCAGATAATATACCGTCTGAATACTCATTTTACCCGTATGGTTTTCTTTGGTTCTTTTTCTTACCACGTTGAATATTTCGTCGGATATGATGCGCGGATAAATATTAGTAAATATTTGGTCTTTATATTTATATATCCCTATATATTTTTCGCATTTAAGCATTCTGAAAACCGTACTTCTCGCAAAGGGCTTACCTTTATAGGTCAAGCCTTTTTCTTTTAGTTCCGAGATAATATCTTCTACGAATTTACCGCTTGCGTATTCATCAAAGATAAACCTAACTGTTTCGGCGTCGTCTTCTTTAACAACTATTTTTCTACCCGTCGACTTGTCTCCGGTAGCGGAATATCCGAACATTAAATATCCTCCTGTGAAGTTTCCTTTTAATCGGCTTTCGTTCATACCGCGTTTTACTTTTTGCGACAGTTCGGCAGAGAAATATTCAGCCATACCTTCTAATAGGCTTTCGAGAATAATACCCTCGGGCGTATCGGGTATGTTTTCAGTAGCGGATAATAATTTAACCCCGTTATCTCTTAAAGTTTTTTTATGCATAGCCGTTTCGTATTTATTACGGCTAAACCTATCTAACTTGTAAACTAAAACGTAATCCCAAGCTTTTTTATTACTGTCTTTAATAAGTTTTTGAAAATACGTACGGTTATCGTTAGTTCCCGTCATAGCCCTGTCTATGTATTCTCCGACGATAAATAAATCGTTTCTTTTAGCGTAGTCGTAACAAACGTGGAGTTGTCCTTCGATTGATTGCTCGGACTGTCCCGCACTACTGTACCTTGCATAAATAACTGCTGTTTTCATATAAAACTCCTTTAATAAAAATAATTTAACCGAAAAGTCGAAAGACTTTTCTACTTACCACCCATCAGGAAACGGAAGGTAAGTCAAAGGTGAACAAAAAAAATTGTGTAA
>JAFSLQ010000045.1 GCA_017448355.1 Clostridia bacterium
CGAAGGCTTTGCCGTGGCGGGCTTCGTCGCGCGCCATTTCGTGCACCGTGTCGTGGATTGCGTCAAGATTTAAGGCTTTCGCCTTTTTCGCTATATCGGTCTTACCCGCGGTAGCGCCGTTTTCCGCCGCAACGCGAAGTTCTAAGTTTTTCTTGGTGGAATCGGTTACCACTTCGCCCAAGAGTTCGGCAAACTTTGCCGCGTGCTCCGCTTCTTCCCAAGCCGCCTTTTCGTAATACGAACCGACTTCGGGATAGCCTTCTCTATACGCCACGCGCGCCATAGCAAGATACATACCGACCTCGCTGCACTCCGCATTAAAGTTTTGTCTTAAACCTTCTAAAATTTCGGGGTCGATGCCCTTTGCAATCCCTACAACGTGCTCCGCCGCCCAAGAAAGCCCTTCTTTCTGCTCGGAAAACTTACTTGCGGGCGCTTTGCACTGCGGGCAAAATTCGGGGGGATTATCGCCTTCGTGAACATAACCGCAGATAGCGCATACGTATTTTTTCATAATTTAATCTCCTTATAATTTTGTGCTTTGCACTTTTTATTTTATTGTACACGAGTACCCTTAAAAGTGTCAAGCGAAATTTACAAATCCGCTAATTCTTTAAGCCAAAGCAAAGAACAAGCGTCCGACGGCATACGAAGGTCGCCGCGCGGCGACAGCGCGACAGACCCGACCTTCACCCCGTCAGGCACGCAAGAACGCTTGAACTGCTGCGCGAAAAAGCGTCTTATAAAGATTTTCAGCCACTTTAAAATCGTCGCGTCGTCATATTCGCCATTAAAGGTTTGTTTAGCGACAAAATACAATTTTTTCGGCGAATAACCGCGCCTTAACATATTGAACAGGAAAAAGTCGTGCAAAATATAAGGTCCTACGATATCTTCGGTCTTCTGCGCGATTTCGCCTTTGTCGGGCGGCAAGAGTTCGGGACTTACGGGCGTATCGAGTATATCAAACAGCACCGATTTAAGTTTTCCGCGCGAACCGTCCGCAACATATTGCACAATGTATCTCACAAGCGTTTTCGGTACGGAAGAATTAACCCCGTACATACTCATATGGTCGCCGTTATAGGTCGCCCAGCCGAGCGCGAGTTCGGATAAATCCCCCGTCCCCACGACAAGCCCGTCGGTCATATTCGCTATATCCATTAAAACCTGCGTCCTTTCCCGCGCCTGTGCGTTTTCGTAAGTCGTGTCGGTATTTCCGCCGTGTTTTATGTCCTTTAAGTGTCTTAAAACCGACTTCGTGATATCCACTTTTTTCAAGGAAACGCCAAGCGCTTTTGCAAGTTTTACAGTATTTTCGTAAGTTCTACTTGTCGTGCCGAAACACGGCATCGTAACGGCTATAATGTCTTTCAGATTTCTGCCGAGTTTTTTCATCGCGCGGGTCGCAACCAAAATCGCAAGTGTAGAGTCAAGCCCACCCGAAAGCCCTATTACCGCCGTCTTTGCGCGGGTGTGTTTAAGGCGCTTTTTAAGCCCTTCCGACTGAATATCGAGAATAAGTTCCGCTCGCGAATTTCTTTCGCCCGCCTCCGTCGGCACGAACGGCGTTTTATCAAACACGCGTTCTATATTTTCGCCGTCTTTAAATCCGTCAAAATAAATTTTACGGTAGGGCAATTTAAAACCGTCCGTATAACCGTTAAAAAGTTTAGCGCGCTCGTAGTCTATAAATCCCACGTCTACGTCCGATATTATCATACCGTTTTCAAAAAGTTTACTCTCAGCAAGAATATTGCCGTTTTCGGCAATAAGATTATGCCCCGCAAACGCCAAATCGGTAGTTGATTCGCCTTCCCCCGCGTCGGCGTAAAGGTAGGCGCAGGAAAGCCGTGCCGACTGCACGGATATAAGGCTTTTGCGATACTCGGCTTTACCGACCGTTTCGTCGCTACACGAAAGATTTACTATAATATTCGCGCCGTTTTTGGCGTGAAAAGAAGACGGAACGTCTACCCCCCACAAATCTTCGCAAATTTCCGCGGAAACGGTAAAGCGGTTATCGGTTTTATCGGCGAGAACAACGTTTCTGCAAACGGTTAAAGGCGTACCACCAAAGTAAGGCGCGTTTTCGATAACGGAATTTTCCACGCTTAAATTCCACGCGGAAAACTGGCGTTTTTCGTAAAATTCGTTATAATTAGGCAGGTGGGTTTTCGGTATTAAACACAGCACTTCGCCATTATTTACCGCCGCCGCCACGTTATATATAAGCCCGTTGGTTTTAACGGGTAGTCCTACAAAAACAAGCATCTTTCTGCCGCGCGTTATCTCCGCAATCTCTTTAAGTCCTTTCAGCGCGCCGCTAAGCAGCGTTTCCGAATAAAACAGGTCGCCGCAAGTGTAGCCCGTTATAGAAAGTTCGGGAAAAACAACGAGTTCCGCCCCCGCTTTATCCGCTTTTTCAATATTTTCTTTTATGCGTTCACAGTTAAATTCCGTATCCGCAACGCGGATTTCAGGCGTAATTACCGCAACCTTAATAAAGCCGTATTTCATAAAAATCACCCTTTTTTGTTTTTATGTTGATTATATTTTACAACTTTTTTTAAAATAATGCAATTTTTTAACATACTAAAAACGCGGGTTTTTTCAATTTTTTCAAAAACACGCGTGTTTAGTGGTTAATTCATTGATATATTTTTAAGTTTTTCGTATTTTTTAATAGCAACGCGCTTTATCTCGGTTATGTCGCCGCCGTTTTCAAACGATTCGTCGCTTATTTTTTTTGCAAGGAAAATGGACTCCGTCGAATAGTCCAAAGCACCCAAATCATCCATAAATTTGCCGCTTTGTCTTTCTCCCATAAAGTCGCCCGAACCCCTTAATTTATAGTCGTATTCGGAAATCTTAAAACCGTCAGTATTTTCCTGCATAATTTTTAGACGGGCAAGACTGTCGCCTGCGGTCTTTTTCGTAAGCAAAAAGCAATAACTTTTTATGTCCGACCTGCCTACCCTTCCGCGAAGTTGGTGAAGCGCCGAAAGCCCGAAACGTTCCGCGTCCATTATGACCATAACCGACGCGTCCGGCACGTCTATCCCTACTTCTATTACCGTTGTGGAAACGAGTATTTTAGTTTTTTTCTCTTTAAAATCCAGCATAACGGCGGACTTTTCGCTGTCTTTCATCTTGCCGTGCAAAAGCCCTATCGGGATATCCGGAAGGCGGGTTTTTAAGTCTTCGTAAAGTTCGTTTACGCTCATTATCTCCCCGTCCAAGTCGCCTTCTATTTTAGGGCAAACGAAGTAAACCTGCCTGCCTTTTAACGTTTCGTCCGCGATAAATTTAAGCATATCGTCATACTTTTCTTGCGGCACAATGTTTGTCTGCACAGGCAAGCGATTTTTAGGCTTATCTGAAATAGTAGTTATATCAAGGTCGCCGTAAAATATAAGCGACAAAGTACGCGGTATCGGCGTCGCACTCATTACCAAAACGTCCGGTGTTACGCCCTTATTAAGTAGCGCACTCCTTTGCGCTACGCCGAAACGCTGCTGTTCGTCGCACACGCATAGTGATAAGCGCAAAAATTCCACGTCGTCCGTCAAAATAGCGTGCGTACCGCAAAGAATATCTATTTGACCCGCTTTAAGGTCGGATTTTACCTGTTTTTTCTCTTTCACGGTCATAGAACCCGTAAGCAGCGCAACGTTAAAATCTTTAAAAATGCTTTTAAGCACGTTATAGTTTTGCGTTGCCAGAACTTCGGTCGGGGCAAGCATCGCCGCCTGATAACCGCTTGTTACCGCCACGAAAATCGCGCAAGCGGAAACGGCTGTTTTGCCGCTACCCACGTCGCCTTGCATAAGCCTGTTCATTACCGACTCGCCCGTCATATCGGCGAAAATTTCGTTTACTGCCTTTTTCTGCCCTTCGGTAAAGTCAAACGGAAAACGTTCGACAATAAATTTTACGAGTTCTGCACTCGTACACGAATACTTATTAATGCGTACCTGTTCGCTGCTGCCTTTGATAAACTTAAACGCGGATATAAGCGCGAAATATTCTTCGACGGCAATTCTGTCCGCCGCAAGATTTTTCTTGGCAATATCGGTGGGATTATGAATTTCGCGGTAAGCGTTATACAGGTCGGACAGCGCGTATTTTTTCTGCAAATAAAAGGGAATTATACTTTGCGGTTTTTCTAAATTGACGGCAACTTTCACGCTGTCGCGCACACACTTTTGGGTAAGCGAACCCTTTAATTTATACTGCGGAACAATGCCTTGCAGCCTGAAAACTTTATCTATCGGTTCAAACGACGGGTTAGTAAGCGAAGTTTCAAGCCCGCCGATACGCACTCTGCCGTAAAAAAGATACTCTTCGCCAACGTGAAGTTTTGCCGCGACGTACGGCATATTGTACCAAACGACGGAAAAGGCAAAGCCTTCCTGTTCGCAATAGGCTTTAACCATCGCCCCCTTGCCGCGACGGAAATATCTTATCTGCGGCGCGGAAACGATTTTGCCCGCGGTAAGCGCAAAGTCGTTATGATAGGCGTAGCGCAGAAGTTGCTTTTCGCGCAAGTCTATATACGCGCGCGGAAAAAAACGCACTAAATCTTCCGTGTCAAAAATGCCGAGTTTATTAAAGTCCGCGCACCTTGCCGAACTTATTCCGCGAATTTTAGTAAGTTCCATAATAATTAAAACGGGAAGGCCGCGCCTTCCCGAAAGGTTTTATTCCAAAGCGATGTAGTAGTAGTAGATGGGTTGACCGCCGTAATGCAATTCCACGTCGCAGTCGGGGTATTTTCCCTGAATTTCCGCTTGAAGCGCTTCGGCGTCCGCTTCCGACACTTCCTGTCCGTAATAAAGCGTAATTATTTCTTCGTCGCTGCGAAGTTTTTCGATTAAATCCAAGGTAACCGTACTTACGTCTTTGCCCGTCGCAAGTATCTTTTTATTATCGAGTCCCATTATATCGCCGATTTTTAAATCGAACCCGTAAAGTTTGGTGTTTCTGACCGCGTACGTTACCTGTCCTACGGTTACCGAGTCCAAAGCGTGTATCATATTAGCCTTGTTTTCGTCCACGGGAAGGTCGGGGTTAAAGGCAAGCGCCGCCGCAAAGCCTTGCGGTATATTCTTGGTGGGAATAACGTGAATCGTCTTGTTTTCAACAAGCGATTTCGCCTGTTCCGCCGCTAAAATTATGTTCTTATTGTTGGGGAAAACGAACACGTTTTCCGCATTAATCCTTTGTACCGCGTCCGCTATATCGCTTGCGGAAGGATTCATACTCTGCCCGCCTTCAATAACTGCGTCGACAGTCAAATCTTTGAATATACTCGTAATTCCTTCGCCCGCAGAAACACTCATCATACCCATTTCTTTCTTTTCTTCTTCGTACTTTTTGATGAGTGCGCGGTTTTGTTCCAACATATTCTCGATTTTAAGTTTATCGAGTTCGCCTATTTCAAGCGCCTTGGTAAGCGCAAGCCCAGGCTGGTTGGTATGAACGTGGACTTTAACGAATTCCAAATCGCCGATAACTATTACGCTGTCGCCGATGGTCAAAAGAAATTCTTTAAACCTTTCGATGTCCGCCATCGTGGTCTTTTTATTGATGTTTATTACGAAAAACTCCGTACAGTACGCGAATTCGATTTTCCCGAGACTTAAAATATCCATATGCTCGAACCCGCCGTCGTTTGTTGCGGATTCGGGAATAACGAACGAACTTTCGCCGCTTATCGTTTCGCCGAGAAGCGCTTTTTGCATACCGACCAAAACGCACATAAGCCCTTTGCCGCCCGCGTCCACGACGCCCGCCTTTTTAAGCACGGGAAGAAGGGTCGGAGTTATTTCTACCGCAGAGTTACCCGCATCGATAATCTCTTTGAAAAAGTCTTCGAACTCGGTGCATTTTCTGCGAACCGACTGCGCGCTGTCGGCAATCATACGTATAACGGTAAGTATCGTACCTTCTTTCGGCTGACTTACCGCGCCGTAAGCAACTTCCGCACCCGTTTTAAGTGCCTGAGCAAACAATTTAACGTCGATTTCTTCCGCCTGCTTTAAGGTCTGGCAAAGCCCCCTTAAAATCTGGGAAAGAATAACGCCGGAGTTTCCCCTTGCGCCGCGGAGCGCACCTTTCGACACCGCTTCGGTTACGTCCACCGTCTTGTTGGAACGAACCACGCTGAGTTCTTTTGCGGCAGACTGCAAGGTCAAGGACATATTCGTACCCGTGTCGCCGTCGGGAACAGGGAATACGTTGAGTGCGTCAATACTTGCTCTGTTTACGTCTAAGTATTTTGCGGCGGACAACACCATATTTTTAAGCAACTGTCCGTTAATCGTTTTTCTCATAATATAATAAACCCCAAATGGTAAAAGACTGTTTTCAGCGCGTTAACGTTCGACGCCCATGACCTTAACGTTCATGGTGTCGACAATCATGCCCGTAAATTTTTCCACCCTGTACTTAATGGACGTTTTCAACGCGTCAACTACGGCTTTAATGGAAACGCCGTATTTGACCGTCACCGCGACGCTGATAAAAATCCTGTCGCCTTCGGTGCGAACCTTAACGCCCGCGACGTAAGTACGGAAACGGAAAAATCCAACAATTCTGTCCCAAAACGAAGACGGGACAAACGCAACTATGCCGTAGCAGTCGCCCGCAACGTGCGATACGAAACGTTCTATGGTATTATCCGAGACAAGGATTTTACCGTAAATGTTGTTGGTTTTAACAGCCATAACTTCTCCTTTTACACGCATTACATTTATTTTACATTATTTAAGACGATTTTGCAACGATTTCTAAGGAATAATAAAAATTTTATAGAAAAATTTTACACGCTAAAACAAGATTAATTTAAAAATTTATAAAAACCGATGAAAAAAACTTGCATTTTATTATGTAATATGTTAAAGTATTATTCGTTAAAAAAATTCGGAATACCACTAATCGGAGGATATAAATATGAGTAAAGTATGCAGCGTTTGCGGAAAAGGTAAATTATCCGGTAACACAGTCAGCCACTCCAACCGTAAAGCACCCAAATCTTACGAAGCAAATCTTCAGAAGATAAGCGTAAAACAGGCAAACGGAACGGCTAAAAAAGAATACGTTTGCGCAAGATGCATTAAAAGCGGAAAAGTAGAAAGAGCGTAAACTATAATTTTATCGTAAAGCAAGCGCCGCCGATGAAATCGGCGGCGCTATTATTTTAAATTATTACTTCTTTTTGTATTCTTCTATCTTTTTAATAATTTCGGTAAGTGCGCGATGTCGGTGCGATACCGAATTTTTTTCTTCCGCGCTTGCTTTGCCCATCGGCTTAGCAAGTTCATACGAATAAAATATCGGGTCATAGCCGAAGCCGTTTTTCCCCTGCCGTTCGGTTAAAATTTCACCTTTAACTTCGCCCGTTGCGGAAAGAATTTCACCGTTTACGTCATAGTACACCATACAGCATACGAATTTTGCGCGTCTGTCGGTTACTCCCTTCATATTCTTTAATAAAAGTTCGTTGTTATGTTCGTCAATCCCATCGCCCGCATAGCGCGCGCTGTAAATACCCGGCGCGCCGTTCAAAGCATTGACGCATAATCCGCTATCGTCGGCAAGTGCGGGAAGATTAAGCCTTTCCGCTACTGATTTGGCTTTAATAAGCGCGTTGTCGTAAAAAGTTTTGCCCGTTTCTTCAATCTCGAAGTCGGCAAACTGTTTATAACCCACTATTTCGTAATCGGGCAACATAGCCGCGATTTCTTTTATCTTGTGCGCGTTACCCGACGCCACGACTATCTTTTTTTTATCCATTTTTCACCTGCTTTACGCTGTCTGAAAGTCTTATATAATCTTCGGCGGAAAGCGTTTCGCCCCGCGCGGTTAACGATATGCCCGCCGCCGTCAGCGCGGTTTCCGCCTGACCCCTTGTCAGTTTTAAGCCGTTAATAAGATTATTAACAAGCATTTTTCTGCGGCTACTAAACCCTGCGCGAACACAATCGCGCACAGCATTTAAATCCGCGCCGCGGAATTTATCCTTTTCCATATCGATTTTAACCACCGCGGAATCAACGTTCGGCACGGGCGTAAACTTTTCGCGCGGGACTTTAAAAACGGTCTTTGCCGTGCCGCGAAGATTAATTGCGACGGTTATCGCGCCGTAGTCGGAACTTGCGGGATTTGCCGCAAATCTGTCCGCGACTTCTTCCTGAACCATTATCGACATAGACGTTAAAAGCGAAGAGTTTTCGATAAAATTCATAACGATAGGCGTAGTTATGTAGTACGGAAGGTTTGCAACGAGTTTATATTCGCCGCCGAGCATTTTTTCTACGTCGGCGATTTTTTCGCGCATAATATCCTTATATATAATGCGGACGTTAGAAAATTCCGCAAGCGTTTCGCTTAAAACGGGTTCAAGGCGTTTATCAATCTCATATCCTATAACCGTTTTGGCTTTTTTGGCAAGTTCTTTGGTCAGCGCACCCGCGCCGCAACCGATTTCCAGAACGGTGTCGCCGCTACCTATACCCGCTTTTTCGACAATTTTTGCGAGAAGATTTTCGTCGGTCAGAAAGTTCTGTCCGTACGCCTTTTTAAGCGCGACGTTGTTTTTCGCAAGCAGAGTTTTTAAAGAATTTTCCATAGTGTAACCCGAATAATTTTTTGATTTCTACGCACCCTAATAACGTAAGGCGAACGCCTTAATATTACCTAAGATAAAGAAACGCAAGGGTTTTTACCCTTGTGTTTTTGATTTTTATACATTTATTTTTTTAAATAGTTTAAGCGTGTTATTATACACAGCGGTTTCGATTTCCTGCGGACTTTCGCCGCGGAGTTCAGAAAGTTTTTTGACTACAAGCGGAATATTTTTCGGCGAGTTTACCGTGCCCCTTTTAGGTTCGGGCGCTAAATACGGACTGTCGGTCTCAGTTAAAATCCTGTCTATCGGCACAAGTTTTGCTACTTCCTGAGTTTTTCTGGCGTTCTTAAAGGTAAGTGTGCCGCCGAAAGAGATATATAGCCCAAGTTTTATAAGTTCTTTTGCCGTTTCCGCACTTCCGGAATAGCAGTGCATAACGCCGCCGAATTTAAGTTTATCGGCGTTCGCTTTTAAAATTTCCACAGCGTCGCCCATAGCGTCTCTTATATGAATATTGATAGGTAAATTAAGATTATAAGCAAGGTCTATCTGCTTGACGAAAAACTCTTTCTGTTTTTCTTTGAAAGTTGTATCCCAGTAATAATCAAGCCCTATTTCGCCCACCGCGACGCACTTAGGATGCTTTGCAAGTTCTTTTATTCTATCAAGGTCAGAGTTCGCTGCGTCTTTAACGTCCATCGGGTGAATACCCGCCGCAAAATACACGCCGTCATAATTTTCCGCTTGGGTTTTCACTATTTCGGACGTGTTTGCGTCGCAACCGATATCTATTACTATCCCTACGCCCGCCGCCTTAAATTCCGCGACGACGTTATCTAAATCGCCTTTAAGTTTTTCGTCGTCAAGATGGCAATGACTGTCAACGAACATTAAAAAATCTCGCTCCCGTCTTCAATGTCCTGTTCGGGGGTAAGATAGGCGATTTTACCCTGTTCGTTTTCGGCGCAGACTATCATACCCTGACTTTCTATGCCGCATAACTTCGCCGGTTTAAGGTTAGCAACCAGCACGAGTTTTTTGCCTATTAAATCTTCGGGCGCGTAGTGTTGCGCTATGCCGCTGACAACAGTTCTCGTCTCGTTTCCGAGTTTTACGGTGAGTTTAAGAAGTTTTTTACTCTTTTCAACCTTTTCGCAAGCAACGACTTTCGCCACTTTTAACTGAACTTTTTCAAAATCTTCTATATCAATCATGGGTTTATCCTTTTTCTCTTCGGTTTTAGGCGTTTCTTTTGCTACTCTTTCCGCGTGCATTTTATCGACCTTTTCCATAACGACTTTTTGGTCAAGACGGGCAAACAGAATTTCAGGCGTTTCTTTAACCTGAGTTTCGGTAAAACCGCCGAATTTATCCAAATCACTGAAATCCCTTAGCGGCAGTCCGAAATTTGCCGCGCCTTTTTCGGCGGTTTCGGGCATAAACGGATAAAGAAGCGACAGCCCTATAATTATGCTTTCGGTAAGGTTATAAAGTACCGTAGCAAGGCGCGAAGAATTCTTTTCGTCCTTTGCAAGCACCCACGGCGCGGTCTCGTCTATATACTTATTAGCGCGGCGGAACACCGTGAAAATTTCTTCTAACGCGTCCGAAACGCTGTAATCTTTCATACAGTCGCACACCTTTTTGTATGCGGAACTAACGACCGATTTTAAGTCGTTATCAATATCTTCCGCCGCCCCTTTATCTTCCACTTTGCCGCCGAAATATTTATTACTCATCGCAACCGTGCGGTTTACAAGGTTACCTAAAACGTTAGCAAGGTCAGCGTTGACTTTTTCAATAATACTTTCCCAGGAAATAAGCCCGTCGCTCGACTGCGGCATAGCGGTTAAAACGTAATACCTTACCGCATCGCGCCCGAAAAACTCCACCAAATCGTCAGCGTAAATAACGTTGCCCTTGGACTTACTCATTTTGCCGCCGTCCTGCAAAAGCCAGCCGTGCCCGTAAACTTGTTTAGGAAGCGGGAGCCCCAGCGCCATTAAAAAGATAGGCCAGTAAATAACGTGAAATCTTATTATATCCTTACCGATAACGTGTAAATCCGCAGGCCACAGTTTATCGAACTGTTCCGTACTGTTACCGTCGGCATCGTAGCCGATACCCGTAATATAATTAGTAAGCGCGTCAAGCCACACGTAGACGACGTGCTTAGCGTCAAACCCTACGGGAATACCCCATTTAAATGAACTTCTCGAAACGCAAAGGTCTTGTAGCCCCGGTTTTAAAAAGTTATTCACCATCTCGTTTTTGCGCGCCACGGGAAGAATAAATTCAGGGTGTTCTTCGTAATATTTCAGCAGCCTGTCGGCATACTTACTCATCTTAAAAAAGTATGCTTCTTCCTGCGCCTTTTTAACGGGACGCCCGCAGTCGGGGCATTTGCCGTCAACAAGTTGACTTTCCGTCCAGAAAGACTCGCAAGGCGTACAATACCAGCCTTCGTACGAACCTTTATAAATATCGCCCTGCTTATAAAGTTTTTCAAAAATCTTAGCGACTTGCTTTTCGTGTTCAAGGTCAGTCGTACGGATAAATTTATCGTATGAAACGCCGACTAAATCCCAAAGTCTTTTTATCTCCGCCGCGACTTCATCCACGTATTCTTTGGGGGTTTTACCCGCGGCCTTTGCTTTTTCTTCTATTTTTTGCCCGTGTTCGTCCGTACCCGTCTGAAAAAACACGTCGTAGCCCTGTTTTCTTTTAAATCTCGCGATGCTGTCGGCGAGAATCGCTTCGTAAGTGTTACCGATGTGCGGTTTTGCCGAAGTATAGGCAATAGCCGTAGTCAAATAAAATTTGTCCATAAATCAAATGTTCCCGTTAATCGTTTATTATCATATTTTATCACATTTTATTTTCATATTCAAGGATAATTTATCATAAAATCGTACTATGAATATAATTTTCGGTATTATTCTCATTATCACTATGACGATGATGCTTTTTGTAAGCCCCGAAGGCGTACTTTCCGCATTTATCGCGGGGGGCGAAAAGGCACTCGCCCTTGCCGTGCAGATGACGGTAGTTTACGCCGTGTGGCTGGGTGTTCTCAACGTGTTTGAAAAGACGGGGCTATCGGTTAAATGCGCGAAAATGTTAAAGCCCGCGAATAAATTCTTATTCGGCACTCTTCCCGAAAAAGCAAACGACTACGTGTCGCTTAACATTTCGGCAAACATTTTGGGTATGAGCGGCGCGACCACGCCTATGGGCATTAAAGCCGTAAGGGAAATGGAAAAATATAAGGGTACGGAATACGCTATCGCGATGTTTTTCGTGATAAACGCAACGAGTGTACAACTTATTCCGTCGTCGGTTTTAGCGCTACGCATAAAGTTCGGTGCAGCAGCCGCTTCCGACATAATTTTGCCGACGATACTTGCTACACTTTTATCGAGTATAATCGGCGTAATTCTCGTTAAACTGTTTATTAAAAAGAAAGTCTGATGCAGTACCTTATACCCCTGTTTTTTATACTGATATTCGTCTTTGCGTTTATAAAAAAGGTCAAGCCGTACGACACCTTCGTAGGCGGCGTAAAATCCGCAGTCCCCTTTGCGGTTAGTATCTTCCCTTACCTAGTAAGCATTTTCGTATTGACGGAATTATTCGAGCAAAGCGGGCTTTCAAGTTTAATTTCGGACTTTTTGTCGCCCGTTTTCGGATTTTTGGGAATACCCGACGAACTGACTAAACTCGTTTTGATAAAGCCCTTTTCTGGCAGCGGTTCTCTCGCAACGCTTTCCGACATTTTTACAAAGTACGGTGCGGAAAGTTATCTCGCGCGGTGCGCCTGCGTGATATACGGTTCAAGCGAAACGGTTTTTTACGTAGCAAGCGTGTACTTTGCGGGTGCAAAAACGAAAAATTTATTTAAGCCGATAGTCATTTCGCTTATTGCGTCCTTCTGTTCCTGTGTGTTTGCGTGTTTTATCTGTAAAATAATGTAAAAATTTTTCCGCCCGCGCTATATTAGCGCGGGCGGCTGTTTCATTTTATCAATCGTTAAAATATCTTTTTCGTTCTGTCTTCTTCCACGACTTTCGCCGTAAAATCTTTAAGGCTGAACGAACCTATGTCGCCGTCCTTTCTATGGCGCACGGAAAGGGTTTTTTCTTCCTTTTCCTTGTCGCCGACGATTATCATATACGGTATCTTTTCCATCTGCGCTTCGCGGATTTTATAACCTATCTTTTCGCTTCTTATATCGGTGTTAGCGCGAATACCCGCCTGTCTTAAACTTGCCGCTATTTCTTCGGCGTAGTCTATCGTTCTGTCGGTCAAACTCATTATCCTGACTTGTTCGGGGCACATCCACAGCGGGAACGCACCAGCATATTTTTCGATAAGTAACGCAAGCGTTCTTTCGTAACACCCGATTGACGAACGGTGTATTACGAACGGATACTGTTTATCGCCGTTTTCGTCAACATAGGTCATATCGAAAGAGTGTGCCGCCGCAAAGTCAAGTTGTATGGTTATAAGCGTGTCTTCTTTACCGTAAACGTTCTTTATCTGAACGTCGAGTTTAGGTCCGTAGAACGCCGCTTCATCGTCCGCTTCAACGTAGTTTAAGCCTATATCGTCCAAAATTTTCTTCATAAGCGCTTCGGTCTCGTTCCACGCTTTATCGTTGTCGATATACTTTGCTTTATTCTTGCCGCGCTTGCTGAAACGGAAACTTACGTCGTTTCTCATCCCCAAACACTCCAAGAAATAATAGGATAAATCCAAACAACGCTTAAACTCGCCTTCGACCTGCTCCGGCGTACAGACGATATGACCGTCCGAAAGAGTGAACTGTCTTACCCTTATTAAGCCGTGCATTTCGCCGCTTGCTTCGTTTCTGAACTCCGTCGCAGTTTCGCTGTATCTGCAAGGAAGTTCTCTATAACTTTTAAGCCCGTTCTTATAAATCTGGTACTGGAAGGGGCAAGTCATAGGTCTAAGCGCCATCGCTTCGGGCGAATTTTCGTCGCCGATTATGAACATTTTATCGCGGTAGTGGTCCCAATGCCCTGAAATTCTGTAAAGGTCGTTCTTTGCCATATTCGGGGTTTTGGTTATCATAAACCCGCGTTTTTCTTCTTCGTCTTCGACAAAGCGCGAAAGTATCTGCAAAATCTTCGCGCCTTTCGGCATTAATATCGGTAGCCCTTGACCGATAACTTCTTCGGTCATAAAAATCCCCAAATCTCTTCCGAGTTTATTGTGGTCGCGCTTTTTTGCTTCTTCTAACGCAGTAAGATATTCTTCAAGTTCCGATTTTTTCTCGAACGCCGTGCCGTAAATTCTGGTCAGCATCTTGTTCTTTTCGTTGCCGCGCCAGTACGCACCCGTTATCGACGTCAACTTAAACGCCTTGATTTTTCCCGTCGAAGGAAGGTGCGGTCCGCGGCACAAGTCCATAAAATCGCCCTGTTTATAAAAGGATATTACGCTATCTTTCGGCAAATCGTTTATTAGTTCCGTTTTATACGGCTCGGAAAAATCGCGGAAGATTTTAAGCGCGTCCTGACGACTGTAAACAAGCCTTTCAATCGGTAAATCGCTCTTAATGATTTCTTTCATTTCGTTTTCGATTTTCGGAAGGTCGTCGCGGGTTATCGGGGTTTTGAACTCTATATCGTAATAGAACCCGTTATCCACCGTCGGACCTATCGCGAGTTTGCTTGTCGGGAATATGTTTTTCACCGCCTGCGCGAGAACGTGCGCCGTCGTGTGGCGGTAGACGTTTAAGCCTTCTTTATCCTTTAAAGTCAAAATCTTAACTTCGCAGTCTTCCGTTAAAACGTGGGATAAATCCACGAGTTCGCCGTTAACTTTGCCGCAAACGGCGTTTCTTAAAAGTCCTTCGGATATAGACGCGGCAACGTCCGCAACCGTAGAATTTACCGCCGCTTCAATCACGCTTCCGTCGGGTAAAGATATTTTCATAATCGTTTCTCCTTATAAAAAAGTCCTTACGGCAAGTACCGTAAGGACGAAATATTTTCCGCGTTTCCACCTTAATTGCAACAATCACTTAAAGACTATTGCCACTCTTTCCGAAATAAAGCGTTCGGCGCGCTTGCCCACAACTCTGCGGTGGTTTCGCCATTTTTACCGTTTACGGGCTTTCAACCGCCGCCCGCTCTCTGAAAAACAGATAAAACGCTACTTGTCCGCCCCTACGGGCTGTTTAATTGTGAATATATGATATACCTTTTTAAACCTTTTGTCAACTTTTTTGATAAACTTTTAAAAAGACGCGTTTTTTTCCGCAAAATACACTCTGTCGCCGTAAAATTCTTTAAGATACTTTTCGTCCGTCGGCGGCAGCGTGCCGCGAATTTCCACTTCACCGCAGTTAGAAAGCAATACTTCGCGGACTATTTCGCCGTCTTCGCCGCCGAGTAGCGAACAACGCTTTAATCTGCGGTAATAGTTGTCGTACACCTTGCAGTCATCTATATATGTCCGCTTTTTCTTGTTTTCGAGTAAATACGAAACGAAGTCTTTAAGTTGAGAACCGATAAACAAAGCGGGCATATATTCCGCAATATCCTGCCATTTCTTTTTTAAGGGTTTGAGCCGAAAGTTAAATATCCCGTCTATCGCCGCGTCCTTTAACGTTTTTACCCTGTCGAACGCGTACTTTTTATCTTCGGTCAAATCCGCCGCGATAAGACTTGCAAGCAGTATTTCGCGTTCGGTACTGGTAAGCCCCGCCACCTTTATCGCAGAAGTAAAATATCTGTACTTATATCCGACAGCGATAACTTCCGCTATCCTATCAGCCACTTCGGCGTTTAAAATATCCGCATAATAGTCGGGGCAATCGAAACTGAGTTCGCACCTTACGCCCTTTGTAGCAAGAATCACGCGGGTCTCGGTTTTTGCCGCAATTTCAGATACGGAATTTTTGATATATTCCATACCGTTTAAGTTTGTTAAATCATCGGTTATGCAAATTATAGCCATACTCTTATAGTTTATGCCTTGCCTTGATTTTTATTTACAGAAAGTGCGAAACTTTTTCTGTTTTCGCCTTTTAACGTTCTATACACCCACTTGCCCGCTTCCGAAAACACTATCATACTCATTGACACCGCAAGACATTTAAGCCACAGCGAAAAACTCATCGGCGCTATCCCGAACGGCTTATACGCCACCTGTACGATAAATAAATGCACCAAAAATACTCCCGAAAAAGTCGCAAGCATTATCTTGTTTTTGCCTATGTTTTTAAGCACGCTTTCCGCACCGAGTTCACGGCAGTTAAAGGCGTTAAAAAGTTGGAAAAATATAAACAGCGTAAACGTTGCGGCGGGCTTTTCGCTTGCGCTTGCGCCGAGAAAATTATACAGCGTTTGACATAGCATAACGCCGCCCACAAACAGTCCGTTCAATAAAATCCGTATAAACGCCTTTTTGCCGACTATTTTGCTGTTTCTTTCGACGGGTTTAAGCCGCATAAGGTTTTCGGGCGGGGGTTCTAAGCCAAGCGTTAAGGCGGGCGGGCCGTCCATAATTACGTTTATCCACAAAAGTTGCAAGGTGTTAAACGGAAGCGGCAGTCCCAAAATCGCCGAAAAGGTTATAAAAGTCAGCGCTGCGATATTTACCGACAGTTGAAAAAGTATAAACCTTTGCAGGTTTTTATACACGTTCCTGCCGAACGCCACCGCTTTTACGACGCTTAAAAACCCGTCGTCAAGTAGCACCACGTCCGCCGCTTCTTTGGTTATTTCGCTGCCGCTTTTCCCCATCGCTATACCCACGTCGGCGTGGCGGATTGCGGGCGCGTCGTTTATCCCGTCGCCGGTAACCGCCACGACTTCCCCGCTTTTTTTAAGCGCTTTTACGATTTTAAGTTTTACAATGGGAGTGCTTCGCGCAACTACCGTTATCTTTTTTAAGGCTTTAATAAGTTCTTCTTCGCTCATCTTCTCGATATCGGAACTAAGCACCGCGCTTTGTTCGTCTTCCGCAAGTCCTAACTCCCGCGCGACGGAAAGCGCGGTCGTAAGGTTGTCGCCCGTAAGCATCTTAACTTTTATTCCCGCCCTTTTGCAGTCTTCCACAGCCGCTTTTACGTCTTTTCTCACGGGGTCGGTAAGTGCCGCGTAACCGTCGTATACAAAAGGTAAATCGGCGCATTTTTTTAGCGTGTTTATATCAGTTTCCTTACAGTCCGCGTGGGCGAAACACAAAACCCGCCGCGCGTTCTGCTGATGGGTTTTTATCATCGAAAATAGCCGCGATTTTTGCCCTTCGGTCAAATCGCAAAGCGCAATCACCTTTTCCGGCGCGCCTTTAAGGTAAACGCGCGTTCCGCCGTCCGTTCTTACCGCCGTTATCATATACTTTTTATCCGACGAAAAATGTTCGCAAAACAGCACGGGGAAACGCTTGCGCATATCGGTGGTTTCGCCGCGGCGGTACGCCGATTTAAGCAACGCGCACTCCGTTCCGCTGCCGCGAAATTCGCCCTTTTTAGAAGTGCTTTCCGCCGTGGAATTAAGTACGAAATTCTCTAAAATTACGCGCTTATACGCCTTGTTTTGTTCTACACAGAAATCGCTGCCGCAAACGCACTCCACCGTCATTTTGTTTTCGGTTAGCGTGCCTGTTTTATCCGAACATATTACGCTGACAGCCCCCGTGGTTTCAGTCGCTATCATCTTTTTAATAAGCGCTTTTTCCTTTGAAAGCCGTATCATATTTAAAGCAAGCGACACGGCAACTATCGTCGGCAAGCCTTCGGGAACGGCGGCGATTATAAGCACGATACATGATATAAAAAGTTCCGACACGCTGTCAAAATTTACGTTGTTTGCAAAAATCAGCCTGATAAGCGAAGTTATAAACACTATGACGGCGCAAATTGCCCCGATAGCGGTTATCGCTTTACCGAGTTTAGCAAGTTTTTTGTTTAACGGTGAATCTTCGGGAATATCCGTCGAAAGTTCGCCCGCGATTTTTCCTATTTCGGTATCGTCTCCCGTCGCCGTAACTATAAAAGCACCGCGCCCGCCGACCGCAAAAGTTCCGGAATACACAGAGTTAAAGCGTTCCGCCAGATGCGCGTTTACAGGTAAAATCGCCGAAGCGTCTTTTTTTACCGAGTGACTTTCGCCCGTAAGCGCCGACTCGTCGACGGATAACGATTCGCTATCGATAAGCCGTCCGTCCGCGACGATTTTATCGCCGCTTTCTATAAGTGCAATATCGCCTACGACTATATCCTTACTCGGCACGAATTCCGTCTTGCCGTTTCTTATTACTTTAACCGCAAGCCCGCCCGACACGTTTTTAAGGGCGTTAAAGGCTTTTTGGGAACTGCCTTCCATAATAAGCGTTATAGAGACCGACAAAATTACGGCGGCAAGGATGCCGAAGCACTCTGTAAAATCCCCGTCGCCCGTCTTTATAAACTTTCCGACGTTCGCGCCGAAGGTGATTAAAAAACCTATAAGGAGTATCATCAGCATAGGTTCTTTCACCGCGGCAAAAACGCGTGCGAAAAAACCTTTTCCCGCGCGTTTTGTCAGTTCGTTCTTTCCGAATTTGTTTAATCGTAAATTGATTTCCGTGTACGAAAGCCCTTTTTCGGACGAACCGAGCGCCCGTAAAACACCGCTTGCGCTTTCCGCGTGATAATTCATTAAAACGATTACCCCCTTTCGGTAAAAATTATGCTGGCTAAGCCGAATATATGATTTTATAAATGGACAAAACGGTTAAATTGTGGTAAAATTTTATAGTAATATTTTTTAAAGGGAGTTTATTCTTTCTATGGATGAAATTTTTAAGGTAGACATAAAAGGTTTTAATGCGGAACTTCCCGTTCTCACTCTGCCGTCGGGCGTAAAAATCGCGTTCTTCAATCTTCACGGCGCACCCGCTATGACTGAACATTGCGGTAAAGAAATCGCATGCCTTGCCAAGGGCGCGGAAGCGATTATCACCGCGGAATCCAAAGGGCTTCAACTTGCGCACGTCGTTGCGCGGGAACTCGGACACGAATACTACGCGGTTGCGAGAAAATCCAAAAAGTTATATATGCAGGACGGTATCGAAGTTCATTACGGTTCTTCGATTACTACGGGCAAAGAACAGGAACTTTATTTATCCAAGCACGACGAAGACGTTATTCGCGGCAAGAAAGTTGCGATAGTGGACGACGTCGTTTCTACCGGCGAAAGTCTTAAAGGACTTGAAGAACTGGTATTAAAAGCGGGCGGAATTATTTACAAAAAACTTTTCGTGCTTGCGGAAGGCGCGGCAAAAGACCGCAAAGACATCGAGTACCTTGCGGCTATTCCCCTGCTTTGATTTTTAAGCGTTAAGGAGAAATATGAACGTTTTAATAGTAGATGACGAAAAGGATTTAACGAACGCCCTTTCCGCCATATTAAAACAGCATAACTATGCCGTAGACTGCGCGTATAACGGCGAAGACGGCTTGGAATTCGCCCTGTCGGGCATTTACGACGTGATAATTTTAGACGTTATGATGCCGAAAATCGACGGGTTCGAAGTGTTACGCCGCCTGCGTGCGAAAAACGTTTCCGCACCCGTTATAATGCTTACGGCAAAGTCGGATGTGCCTGACAAAATAAACGCGTTAAACGGCGGCGCGGACGATTATATCACCAAACCTTTCGACACGCAGGAACTGTTAGCGCGAATTAAAGCGCTTCTGCGCCGCGGGGCGAAGATTGCCGACAACACTTTGAAAATCGGAAACACTCTTTTAGACCGCGACACCTTTGAACTTATCGTCGGCAACGACAAGATACCGCTTGGCAAAAAAGAATTTCAAATACTTGAAATATTGATGCTTAACGCTAATAAGTGCGTGGAAAAGGAACGGCTTATCGAAAAAATTTGGGGGTATGACTCCGACGCGGAATATAATACGGTAGAAGTATACGTATCTTTCCTTCGCAAAAAACTTTCGGCGGTAAAGTCCGACGCGGAAATACGTTCTATCCGCGGCATCGGATATACCTTAGGCGTTAAAAATGATTAAAACCGCACAGAGAAGATTTATTTTAATAACTTCCGCAATTCTTTTCGCGGTGTTTACGGTAATTTTCGGCGTTATCTTCGGGATAAACCGAAACTCTTTTTCGCGCGAAGTACATATTTCTTTATCCGCAGTTGAACGCGAATATACTGAAAACGGCGAAATACGGTTTTTCAAGGCGGCGGCAGTCATCGAAATTTCGGCTGGCGGCAATAGAAACGTTGTTTGCGGCGAAGACGCTTTTACGCAGGAAACGATAAACGCCGTCTTAGACGCGGTAAATTCAAGGCAAGGCGATTTTATAGGCAACGCGGAAAACGCCTACTTTTTTGCAAAGCGCCAAGGCGCTTGGCGTATGGTTTACGTCGTGGATATGACGGAAGAAGTCGCAAGATTAAACTCTTCGGTTTTACAAACTCTTTTAATTATCGGCATTTCGTTTTTGGCACTTTGCGCCGTAGTTTGGGGACTTTCGGCAAAAATTTTTGAACCGATAAAGAGAATATTCGATAAACAAAAACAGTTCATTTCTGATGCCAGCCACGAACTTAAAACTCCCGTGTCGATAATTGCCGCAAACACCGACGTTATAGAAACGGAAGAAAACAAAGCCTATACCGCAAGTATTAAAAAACAGGTGGAAAGGCTTAATTTCCTTGTCAATGACCTGCTGCATTTAGCGCGGCTTGACGAAGGCAACACAAAAACTTTGAAGGAAAATTTTAATCTTTCCCACGAAGTAACGCAAGCCGTTCTTCCTTTCGACGCGGTCGCCTTTGAAAAAGACAAAACGCTTAACTGCGATATAGAAGACAACATTTATTATAACGGCGCGAAAGACGCCGTAAAACAAATTATAAACATACTTTTAGACAACGCCGTAAAATATTCGGCGGCGGGCGGAGAGATAAAAGTTTCCTTAAAAAAACAGGGCGCAAAAATCGTGCTTTCCGTCTACAACGACGGCAGTTTAATACCCGAAAGCGATTCCGAAAAAATATTTGAACGTTTTTACCGCGGAGACGCTTCCCGTGCGCGCGATTCGGGCGGCAACGGCTTAGGACTTTCGATAGCGAAAAGTTTAGCCGCGAACAACAACTGGATTATAGAAGCAAACTCGGTATTCGGCAAAAGTATGACGATTACTTTAACGCTATAAACGCGCTAAGGGGGCGGTTTTATGAAAAAAAATTTATCGGAACTGAAAAATTCCAAACCGTTTTACCTTTTTGATTTGATTTTATACCTTTTGCTTATCGCGTTTATCGCCGCAGCTTTTCTAATCGTTTTTGCAAACGAAAATAAAGGCGTTTCGCAAGGGTTTTACGTTTTATACGACAATGAAATTGCGGCAGAATACTTCTATCGCGACGGAAACTTTAAAATAAAAGACGGATACGGTGCGCATTTTTCGGAAGAAGGCGATAAAATCTTCTTCTACCCTAACACCGACGATTACGGCGAATACAATTTAATCGCTGTCGATAAGAACAAAAAAACCGTCAGAATACTCGACGCAACCTGCGCAGGCAAAGACTGTGTTTTTCAGGAATTGTCCGAAACGGGCGGATTTATTTATTGCGCTCCGCATAAACTTAAAATCGTGCCTATGGGATTTACTAATCCCGTATCGGGCTAAGGGGGCGCGATGAATACACCGAAAAAACTTATTTTAAGCGGTATTTTCGCCGCGTTCGCCTTAGTCGCGTTTATGCTTGAAAACCTGTTTCCGCCGCTGTTTATCGCGGGCGGCAGAATAGGAATTGCGAACTTTTTCGTGTTGCTTGCGGGAATTGTTGCGGGATTTTGGTACGGATTTGCCGTGCTTACCGTCAAGGCGGTTTTAGGAAGTCTGATAACCGGAAACGCGACGGCGATTTTATATTCCTTGCCTGCCGGCGCTATCGCTTACACCGTGCAGATGCTGTTAATTTTGTATTTACCGAAAATAAGCGTTATTGCGGCAAGCGTTACGGGCGGAGTTATAAACGCAAGTATTCAAAATTTCGTGTTTTGTCTTATCGCTAAAACGCCCGAATATATAGTTTATATACCCTATCTTGCGCTCGTAGGTGCGCTAGGCGGGTTTATCGTCGGAACGGCGGTTTTGATTACGTTAAAACTCGTTCCGCTTAAATTTTTCAATTCAAATTTATAAGGAGAAACCATTGAGTATACGTAAACCACGGCACTTTCCTTTCGGCAGTAAAATTCACGGCACGAAACTGTCGAACAAGTGCCCTATCGTTAAAGCGCCCGCGCCCGAACGCGTTTACATTTCCGTAAGCCAGCATATCGGTGCGCCCGCTATTCCCGTCGTCAGTATCGGCGACAAAGTAAAAAAAGGCACTTTAATAGCGGAAGCGTCGGGCGCGATTTCCGCAAACGTGTATTCTTCTGTGTCGGGGACGGTGTCCGATATATGCGACATTGTCAACGGGCTTAACCAAAAGCAAAAACATATCGTTATAGACAACGACTTTACGGACGAAGAAGAAACTTTTTCAAATTTTAACGATTTTGAACCGGAAACCTTGGTGAACAGAATTCGCCTTGCGGGCATAGTCGGACTCGGCGGCGCGGGATTTCCTACCGCCGCGAAACTTACGCCTAAAAACCCGCTCGATACGCTTATAATTAACGGTGCGGAGTGCGAACCTTATCTTACCTGCGATTATCGGCTTATGATAGAAAAGACGGAAGAAATTTATAAGGGCATAAAATACGTGGCGCGCGCGCTTAACGTGAAAAAGATTATAATCGGCATTGAAAGGAACAAGCCCCGCGCGATAGAAGCCTTTGCAACTTATAGCGATTTAGACGTCGTATCGCTGAAAAAACAGTATCCTATGGGTTCGGAAAAACATCTTATTTACGTTACGACGGGCAGAAAAGTGCCACCCGGCAAAATGCCATTCGACGTAAAATGCTGTGTGCAAAACATTAAAACCGTACTCGCGGCGTATTACGCCATAGAATACGGAAAACCGCTGACGGAGTCGGTTTTAACGGTCAGCGGACACGGTATCAAAGAACCAAAAAACGTACAGGTTTTAATAGGCACTCCGTTTTCGGAACTGATTAAATTTTGCGGCGGCACGGAAGACGCGGTTAAAATCGTTGCCGGCGGGCCGATGATGGGAAAAGCGCTAGTCAACTTAAATCACTACGTACGGAAAACGGACTCAGGGCTATTGTGCTTAAAAAACACCGAAACTTCAACGCAAAGCCCGTCAAACTGTATAAACTGCGGGCTGTGCGCGCGGAAATGCCCTATGCGCATTATGCCTATGTATATTGAAAGTTTTGCCTTATCAGGAAACTTCAAAGAAGCGGAAAGGTACGGTGCAATGAACTGTATCGAGTGCGGTCTTTGCGCTTATAACTGCCCCGCTAAACGTGCGCTTGTACAGAGTATTTCTTTTGCAAAATCCAAAATAAAGGAGATGAAAAATGGAAAATAAACTTATTTACTCTTCTTCTCCGCACATAAAATCGCCACGCACGACGCGAAAAATTATGCTCGACGTGTGCGTCGCGCTTCTTCCCGCAACGATAATTGGAATAATTTATTTCGGGCTTTACGCCCTACTACTCGTCGCGCTTTCGGTTATTTCGGCAGTCGTAGGCGAATACGTTTATCTGTTGGCGGCGGGTAAATCTTTTAAAGAAATTACTGAAAACTTTGATTTTTCGTCGGTCATAACGGGGCTTTTAATCGGTCTTACAATCGGCACTAATTACCCCTTTTACGCACCGATTTTCGGAAGCCTTTTTGCGATTATCGCCGTAAAAATGCTGTTCGGCGGAACGGGCAAAAACATCGTCAACCCCGCGATTGCCGGCAGGATATTTATGTTCATTTCCTTTCAATGGGCGGTCGGCGCAGTGTGGCTTGTGCCAAGTATCGGAAGTATTTACGGTGAAACGGTCGCTACTTCCGCAACGGCGGTTGTAGACGTATCAAAAGGCGTCGTGCCGAACATTTCCCTACTCGATATGTTGCTCGGTACGGGGATGCAAGGCTGTATCGGCGAAACTTGCAAGGTAGCGCTTCTTATCGGCGGAATTTATCTTGCTTGTCGGCGCGTTATAAATCTCGTTTACCCGTTAATATTTATTGCCCTTACGGGATTTGCGACCGTAGTAATATGCGGATTCGATTTTTCAATGTTTTTACCTAGTATTCTGTCCGGCGGACTTATTCTCGGCGCGATATTTATGGCAACAGACTATACGACGACACCCAACACCAAAGCGGGAAATATTATTTACTTTGCTTTTCTCGGAATATTGTTGGCGGTACTACGGTATGCGACGAAGATGGAAACGGTATCGTTTGCGATACTTTTAATGAATTTGGTTGTGCCGCTTATCGATAAATTTATACTGAACAAGCCTTTCGGCTATAAAAAATCGCAAAAGACGAAGGGGGCGAAACTATAATGTTTTTTAAAACAATCTGGTTCAAGTGTATCGCCTGTCTTTTAATTCTTATGCTGTTTTCAGGTTCTTCGATAACTATACTTGCAGACCTTTTGTTTGTTTCGCCCGAAATGCGTACGGCGCGGGCAATCAAAAAGATTTACGGCGAAGAAAAAGAGTATACCGTTATTCTCGACACCGAAAGCGAAAACGCTATTGAATACGACGGCGTAGGCAAAATTAATAAAATTTACGACGTATCGGGCGATATGCTCTTTCAATCAACGGGCTATCACGGATATAAAGACGGAACAATCACGCTTTGGATAAAAGCGGTAAAGTACGGCAACGGTTATGCCGTTGACAAAGTTTTGCTTGAAACTTACGAAAAGCAGACGCTTATGGGAAAACTCAGCGGCGATTTTTACGACAGATTTAAGATTGCGGACATTACCGAAACCTATGCAAACGAGACTTTTTTCAGCGCGAAGGATAAAACCGCCGAAAACTATAATCCCGTTTCGGGCGCGACATATTCCGCGACTGCGGCGTGTAACGCCGTTAACTGCGTGATACGTTATTTGGGGGGCGAAAAATAATGAAGACGAATTTTAAAAAGATAGCAAAAGACGGGCTTATAACTTCTAACCCGACCTTAAAACTCGTACTCGGCACTTGCCCGACCTTAGCATTAACGACCGCCGCTATGAACGGTATAGGTATGGGCTTGGCGGTAACATTCGTTTTAATTTGCAGTAACGTTATTATATCTTTACTTAAAAGGGCAATCCCAAAAGAAGTGCGTATTCCCGCGTTTATACTTGTTATCGCTACTTTCGTAACGATTGTAAGGCTTGCACTCGATTACTTTTTGCCCGATATCTACGAAAGTCTTGGGTTATATCTTCCCCTTATAGTCGTAAACTGCATTATCCTTGCGCGGGCGGAAAGTTTTGCAAGCAAAAACGGCGTTTTGGCGTCTGCCACGGACGGACTGTTTATGGGCATCGGTTTTACCCTTGCCTTAACTACGATGGGTGCTGTACGCGAAATTTTAGGTTCGGGCGCGATATTCGGTTATAAACTGTGGGGTTTTTCCATAGGATTTTTCTCGTCCAGCGCGGGCGCATTCTTCACCTACGCTATGTTTATCTTACTGTTTGCGTTAATAACCGATAAAGCGGCGGAAAAATCAAGAATTAAAAAATCCGCGAAAATCGGCGATTTTACCCAAACCAAGGAGGCGAAATAAGATGGGACAGTTTTTAATGATTATCGTTTCCGCAGTTTTTATTAATAACTTCGTAGTCGTTCAGTTTTTAGGCATATGCCCCTTTCTCGGCGTAAGCAAAGACTTTAAGTCGGCGCTCGGTATGGGGATAGCGGTTACCTTCGTTATGACATTGACCTGCCTTATCACTTACCCTATTTACACCTTTTTACTCGTACCGCTTGGCTTAGAATTTATGGAAATAATCGTATTTATTTTCATAATCGCGTCTATCGTGCAAATGATAGAAATGGTATTAAAACGCTTTTCGCCAACACTTTATAACGCGATGGGAATTTATCTTCCTTTAATCACGACTAACTGCGCGGTTTTGGGCGCGGCGGAACTCGTTATCGACGGCGGGCAGATGGCGTCGCTTTTAGGTATTGCCGCCGACCAGATGAATATGGGCTACGCGGTGCTTTACGGATTGTTCGCGGGACTTGGGTTTACGCTTGCGATTGTTTTAATGAGTGGGCTTCGCGAAAAGACAGCGCGTCTTAACGTCTCTAAACGACTTAAAGGTTTCCCTATCGCTATGCTTACCGCGACTTTTATCGCTATGGCGTTTTACGTATTTACGCTGATTTAAGGAGAGAAAAATGCATAATTTACTTGCACAGGTTAATTTAAATACTCTTTTCACGGTTGTCGGAATAGTTGCGGCGATAGCGATACTTTTTGCCGTACTTATAATGGTTGTTTCACATTTTACCGCGGTCAAAACCGACGAAAAAGTAGAACAAATACAAGACCTTTTGTCTAATGCCAACTGCGGCGGATGCGGCTTTGCAGGCTGCGCGGATTTTGCAAAAGCGCTTGCCGAAGGCAAGGCGGATATATCTTCTTGCGGACCTACCGCAGGCGAGAATAAGGCGAAAATCGCCGCAATTTTAGGCAAATCTTTTTCGGTCGGCGGTGAACTTTGCGCGTTCGTCCATTGCATCGGCGGAAACGCTTGCGCGGATAAATTCCTTTACGTCGGCAACGAAGGTTGCGACGCTAAATGCTCTTTTGCGGGCGGAAATAAAGCGTGCGCTTTCGGGTGCTTGGGCGAAGGAACTTGCGCGTCCGTTTGCGATTACGACGCAATTAAAGTAGTGGACGGCGTGGCGCAAGTAAATCCGCAAAAATGCGTTGCGTGCGGCAAGTGCGTTAAGGCTTGTCCTAAGCACATTATAGAACTTTTACCGAAAGATATTAAAGTTGTTGTCGCTTGCTCGTCGCTTTTAAAGGGTAAGGACGTAATGGCTGCTTGTAAAAACGGCTGTATCGGTTGCGGGCTGTGCGCTAAAAACTGCCCCAAAAACGCGATAGAAATGGTCGACAACCTGCCGAAAATAGATTACGCTAAATGCACGGGCTGTTTAACTTGCTCTCTCAAATGTCCGAGAAAATGTATTCGCGAAATAAAATAAAATTTTATTAAAAAGGGTGCGCCGCGAAAGTCGCGGCGCACCCTTTTTAAATTTTTAAATGTTTTCTTCTTTAATAGTTGTGCCGTCAAGCGTCTTTAAGGTAAGAGTTTCGCCGTCCAGAATAAGATAACTATTCGGCGTATCGTTTTTAGGAAGCGATATAGAACCTGCGTTCGCCACGACGGTATTGTTTACCCTATCGATAAAACCCGTATGATAATGCCCGTACACCAAAGCGTCAAAGCGGGTTGAAGGCAAATTGTCTTTATTATAGACGTGTCCGTGCGTGCAAAAAACAGTCTTTTCCCCCGAAACTATCACCGTGTTATCTACAAAATCAAACTCGGAAATAAGCGTGTCCACGTCGCTGTCGCAGTTACCTTTTACAACTATTAGCCTGTCTTTTAAAGAGTTCAGCGTCTCGGCAACTTTCTGGGGCGCGTATTCTTCGGGAAAAGGATTTCTCGGCCCGTGATTATAAATATCGCCGAGAAGTATAAGTTTATCCGCCTTTTCCGCAATAAACCGTTCTTTAAGTTTTTCGGTAAAATGCGCCGAACCGTGAATATCCGAAGCAATTAAAAATTTCATAATTTACCTTATAATAAATTTATTCCCTGTTCTTCGTATTTTTTGACATCTTCGTCAGCCCAAATTGACGCTTGGACTTCGCCTATATGCGCCTTTTTCAAAAGGAACATACAAAGCCTTGACTGTCCTATGCCGCCGCCGATTGTTAAGGGTAGTTTCCCTGCTAAAATATCGCGGCAATATGGGTTTTCAAGTTTAAAGTTTTCCTTGCGCTTTTTAAGTTGACGGACTAAACTATTTTCGTCCACGCGTATGCCCATAGACGATACTTCGAACGCTAATCCCAAAACGTCGTACCAAAGCACTATATCGCCGTTCAACTTCCAGTCGTCGTAGTCAGCCGCTCTGCCGTCGTGCGGCGCGCCATCCTTCAAATCCCAGCCTATCTGGTACACGAAAATCGCGCCGTACTTTTTAGCGGCGGCGTTTTCACGCTCTTTGCGAGAAAGTTCGGGGTACTCTTTTTCAAGCGCTTTCGTCGAAATAAAGGTGATGTCGTTGGGAAGTTCCGTTAAAACTTCGGGATACTTCGCGCCGACTTTTGCCGCAGTCTTTTTTATCGCTTTATAAACGCTTTTTACCGTCTTTTTAAGATATGAAAACTTGCGCTCGTCTCTTGAAATTATCTTTTCCCAGTCCCACTGGTCGACGTAGACGGAGTGAAGGGCGTCCAAAGTTTCGTCGCGGCGAATAGCGTTCATATCGGTGTAAAGACCGCTACCGTGCTGAAAACCGTACTTTGCAAGCGCGTTCCGTTTCCATTTAGCAAGAGACTGCACTATTTCCACGTCCTTTTTAAGAGTTAAAATATCGAACCTTACCGCCCGCTCCACACCGTTTAAGTTGTCGTTAAGTCCCGTAGACGGTTCGACGAAAAGCGGCGCGGATACGCGCGTTAAATTAAGTGCTTTTGCGAGTTCTTTTTCAAACTCGTCTTTAACGAATTTTATCGCTTTTTCGGTTTCTAAAAGTCCGAGTTTCGATTTGTATTGCATAAAATTACTCCTTAGTATCTGAATTTTCGGGCGAAAGTATCGCAACTATCCGCGAATTAAACGCGCCGACTTTATTTAGTTTTTTATCGATAAAGGAAAGTACAAAGTACCACGCCGCAACGAATATAACGCTTAAAACAAGTATCCATATTTCGCTTTTGATAAACAGATAGTTAATTAAAACGGCAACGCCTATCAGCAAAAGCGGAATAAAAAACGCAAGTATCGTGCCTAAAAACTTGCCGCTTTCAGCACGTTCCACAATAACGTTGTCGCCGATTTTTGCGCCGACCGTATTTTTAGCGTAAAACTCCGTTTTACCTGCGTTATCCTTAAAAAGACACAGCCCGCAACCGGCGCACTCTTCCTTTTTATCTACCGAAACGACGGCAACATCGCCCTTTATTTCGGTTAAAATGCCGATTTCCCGCATTATTTTAAGAACTCCGCAAGTTCTTGAAAGGGAACTTCTTTTTCTTCGCCGCTTAACATATTTTTAAGTTTTACCGCCCCGCGCGAAAGTTCGTCAGAACCTATTACCGCCACAAAACGCGCGCCGAGTTTATCCGCGTACTTAAACTGCGCCTTAATGCCGCGATTCATATAATCGGTGTCGGCGATAACACCGCTTTTTCTAAGCATAGAAACGAGTTCAAAGGCTTTTATCCGCGCGTCGTCGCCCATCGGCGCAACGTAAACGGTAAGTCCGTCTTCGTTTTTGATTTCGCCCGTACTTTCAAGTAATAGTAAAAGTCTTTCTATCCCCGCGGCAAAACCGATGCCGGGGACTTTACCGCCGCCGAATTCTGCCACCAACCCGTCGTACCTGCCGCCGCCGAGAACCGTCCCCTGCGCGCCGATATTTTCGGACACGAATTCAAACACCGTTTTGGTATAATAATCCAGACCCCTTACGATTTTCGGATTAATTTTATATTCTACACCCGATAATGTAAGTAACTTTTTAACCTGTTCAAAGTGCGCTTTACAGTCGTCGCAAAGATAGTCGAGTATCGACGGCGCGTTTTCGGTTATCTTCTTGCAACTATCGTTTTTACAATCTAATATGCGCATCGGGTTCTTGTCGAACCTGTCTTTACAAAGGTCGCAAAGTCCGTCATAATTTGCTTTTAAGTACTCTTTAAGCGCCTTATGATATTCCTTTCTGCACTCTTTGCACCCGATACTGTTTATATAAAGCGTAACGTTTTTTACGCCTAAGTTGTCGAGAAAAGTTTTCGCAAGTAAAATAACTTCCGCGTCAATTCCCGCGCTTTCCGCACCGAAAAACTCCACGCCGAACTGGTGAAACTCTCTCAGTCTTCCCGCCTGCGGTCTCTCATAGCGGAAACAAGGCGTTATATAGTAGGTTTTAAGGGGCAAAGCCGCCGCGTAAAGTCCGCTTTCCACGAACGCGCGCACAACCCCCGCCGTGCCTTCGGGTTTAAGGGTAATACTTCTGCCGCCTTTATCGAGAAAAGTATACATCTCTTTATTGACGATATCGGTAGTCTCCCCCACCCCGCGCGAAAACACTTCCGTATGTTCAAACATCGGCGTGCGTATCTCTCTCACATTGAAAGTCTTTGCCGTTTCGCGCGCAACGCGCTCTACAAACTGCCATCTGTAAGAATTTTCAGGCAGCACGTCCTTCGTGCCTTTCGGTAATGTTATCATAATTTCTTCCGTTTAAGTTATAATATATATTTTTTAAGGTCTTTCGACTTCTTTTCCGCGCCGAGTTTATTCTCTACGAACGCTTTATCCACTACCACCTTATATGCAGGTTGGTCTCCGCCGGCGTTATAAGAAACGTCTTCAAGGAGTTCTTCCATCACGGTATGAAGCCGTCTTGCACCGATATCTTCGCTAGTCGCGTTCATATCTTCGGCAACGCCCGCCACTTCTTCTATTGCGTCGTCGGTAAATTCAAGTTCCACGCCGTCGACTTCCAAAAGCGTCGCGTACTGCTTGGTTATGGCGTTGGTGGTGTTGGTTAAAATCTCTATAAAGTCTTTCTTCGTTAAACTGTCAAGTTCCACAAGTATCGGAAATCTCCCCTGTAATTCGGGAATCAAATCGGACACCTTTGACACGTGGAACGCGCCCGCCGCAATAAACAGGATATAATCGGTCTTAATCGAACCGTACTTTGTAACGACGGTAGAACCTTCGACAATCGGAAGTATATCCCTTTGCACCCCTTCGCGCGAAACGTCCTGCCCGCCCGAACTCGTGCCTTTTGCCGCGATTTTATCTATTTCGTCGATGAAAATTATGCCTTCTTGTTCTGCGCGGCGTATTGCTTCTTCGTTCACGGAATCTTTGTCGATAAGTTTATCCGCTTCTTCGTCAATTAAATACTGGCGCGCTTCTTTTACGGTCAGTTTTCTCCTTTTTTTCTTCTTCGGCAACATATCGCCGAAAATACTGCCTATGCTTATTTCAGCACCGCCGGGAACAAGTTCCATGGGTTTCGGCGCGTCAACGAGTTCTAATTCTATTACTTCGTTGTCGTAATAGCCCTTTTTAAGTCCTTCGGCTATGTTTTGCTCGAAAATGTCCGTCGGGGTTTCGCCCTTGTCCATTTTGCGGCTGTCGGCAAGAATTTTAACGAGTTTTGCGTCAACGGTCGCGCCAGCCTTTTCCATAACCTTTTTAAATCTCTCTTCCTTAACAAGGCGAACGGAACACTCGACTAAATCCCTTATCATACTCTCAACGTCTCTGCCGACGTATCCAACTTCGGTATATTTCGTCGCTTCGACTTTGATAAAGGGTGCGCCTACGAGTTTGGCAAGTCGCCTTGCTATCTCCGTTTTACCGACGCCCGTCGGACCTTTCATTATTATATTTTTGGGTGTAATTTCTTCCATTTCCGCCTTTGAAAGTTTACTGCGGCGGTAACGGTTTCTAAGGGCGATGGCAACCGCCTTTTTCGCTTCCTTTTGACCTATGATATATTTATCCAGTTCTTCGACTATTTGTTTGGGACTTAAATCCATACCGTGCCTCCTTATAACACTTCGCAAGTAATGTGTCCGTTTGTAAAGACGCATATTTCGCTTGCGATTTTAAGCGATTTTTTGGCTATTTCTTCGGCGCTGTAATCCGTTTCCTGAGAAAGAGCGCGCGCCGCGGCAAGCGCATAATTCCCGCCGCTGCCTATCGCGCAAACGCCGTCTTCGGGTTCAATTACTTCGCCCGTGCCCGAAACGATTAAAAGGCTGTCCTTATCCGCGGTTATCATCATCGCTTCTAACTTTCTGACCTTGTCCGAACGCCAAAGTTCGGCAAGTTCCACCGCGCTGCGCATTAAATTGCCCGAATACTTGTTCAGCATTTCTTCAAACCGCTCCGAAAGGGTGAACGCGTCCGCGACCGAACCCGCAAACCCGAAAATCACGCTACCGTTATATATTCTTCTGACCTTGACGGCGTTGTTCTTAAAAATTATCGACTGCGACATAGTAACCTGTCCGTCGCCCGCTATTGCCGTATGCCCGTCCTTTTTGACGGCGCAAATGGTCGTTCCCATAAATTCGTTCATAAATTTTCTCCTTCACTGATTTCCGATTTAAATTGTCTTACTGCGGCTAAACTCCGCTCCGCCATAAGGCGTTTTCTTTCCTTTTTATCCTTTACGCTTATCGGCGGAAGAATTCCGAAATTCGCGTTCATAGGCTCAAAATCTTTATTTTCCGTCGTTATATACCTTGAAAGCGCGCCGAGTACCGTGTTTTCCGAGATTAAAATCTCGTTTTTGCCCGAAAGTTTTCTCTCTAAATATATCGCGGCGAGAAGCCCCGACCCCGCACTTTCGACGTAGCCTTCTACCCCCGTAATTTGCCCCGCAATAAAAACGCTTGGGCGGGTTTTAAAAGAATAGTCGACGTTTAACGCCTTCGGCGAATTAATAAACGTGTTTCTATGCATAACGCCATACCGTAAAAACTCGGCGTTTTTAAGCGCGGGAATCATCGAAAACACACGCTTTTGTTCGGCAAATTTTAAATTCGTCTGAAAGCCTACCATATTGTACATTGTGCCGACCTGGTCTTCTCTCCGAAGTTGCAACGTGGCATACGCCCACCTTCCCGTCTTCGGGTCGTCAAGACCTACGGGTTTTAACGGTCCGAAACGCAAAGTGTCTTTGCCCCTTGCCGCCATTATTTCAACCGGCATACAGCCTTCGAATACGTCTGACTTTTCAAACTCGTGAAGCGTAGCCCGTTCGGCACTTATAAGCGCGTCATAAAATGCTTGGTACTCGTCTTTATTCATCGGACAGTTTATGTGGTCGCCGTCGCCCTTACCGTATCTGTCGCCTTTAAAAGCGTACTCCATATCAATACTGTCCGCCGCGATAATAGGCGCGGAAGCGTCATAAAAATACATAGCGCCCGCAAGGGCTTTTATGTCTTCCGCAAGCGGTGCGGTGGTCAAAGGTCCTGTCGCTATAAGGGTATAACCGCCATCAGGAATTTTCGTTATTTCTTCCGCAATACACTCGATATTCTTATGCGATTTGATTTTATCCGTTATATAGCGGGAAAACTCTTCGCGATTAACCGCAAGCGCGCCGCCGGCGGGAACTTTTGAAACTTCCGCCGCTTCCATCGTAAGAGAACCTAAAAGGCGCATCTCTTCTTTAAGTAGTCCCGCCGCGTTGCCGAACACGTCGGCGGACTTTAACGAGTTAGAACACACGAGTTCGGCAAAATTTTCGCTTTTATGCGCGGGTGTAAAGGCTTTGGGTTTAATATCGTAAAGCACGACTTTTACCCCGCGATTTGCAAGATAATATGCCGCTTCTACCCCGCTAAGCCCCGCGCCGATTACTTTAACCTTCATCTTTAACGTACTTACAAGTTTTGGACGAACACTTGATTTTTTTACCGACTTTTACTAAATACTCGCCGCACTCTGGACATTTTTCGCCGGTCGGAATATCCCAACTCATAAACTTACAGTCGGGATAACCCGTACAGCCGTAGAAAATTTTACCGGACTTTGACGTCATTTTTTTAGTAGGTTTCCCGCAAACGGGACATACCCCTTCTAAATTGTCCGGTGCAAGACTTATGGTATTTTTACACTTCGGATAGTTGGAACACGCCAAGAATTTACCGAATTTACCTTCCCTTTCCACCATAATGCCGCCGCACTTTTCACAAATCCTGTCCGTCGGGATAACCGTCTTTTCATTGACGGGTTTAATGTTTTTACAGTTCGGGTAATTAGAACATGCGTAATAATTTCCGTATCTTCCACTTTTTATTATCATCGGCGCGCCGCATTTATCGCACTTGACGTCGGTGATACGCGAATTTTCAAGTTGTTTTTCAAACGGCGCGTAGAACTCGGCGATAAGATTATGCCAGTCCTTTCCGCTTATACCTATCGCGTCCAAATCGTCTTCCATTTTCGCGGTAAAGCCCACGTTCATAATATCGGGGAAATACTTTACGAGAAAATCGATTAATTCGTAACTTATCGGATTCGGCACGAGATATTTTTTGTCTTTTTTAACGTATTCGCGCTTTTTATCGGTTAGCTTTGCCATAATCGTCGCGTACGTCGAAGGTCTGCCGATGCCCTTGTCTTCCATATTCTTTATAAGCGTCGCTTCGGTAAACCGAACCGGTGGCTTTGTAAATTTTTGTTCTTTTAAAATATCTTTAAGAGTAAGCGCGTCGTCTCTTTCAAGCGGCGGCAACAGCGCGTTGCCGTTTTCTTCGTCTTCTTCCTTTTTGGTATCGTCGTAAACGGCGGTATAACCCTTAAAGGTCATCGTTTTTCCGCTAGTCTTAAAGGTATAGTCGCCCGCTTTAACTTCTACCGCCACGCTGTCGTAAAGCGCTTCGGACATCTGCGACGCGATAAACCTGTCGTAGATAAGTTTATACAGTTTGTACTGGTTTTTATCGAGAATATTTTTAACGCTTTCGGGCGTTCTCGCTACGCTTATGGGGCGAATCGCTTCGTGCGCGTCCTGCGCGTCTTTCTTGGTACGGTAGATATTAGGCTTTAAGGGCGCATATTTTTCGCCGTAAGTCGATTTGATATAATCGAGTGCGGCGGCTTGCGCTTCGGTAGAAACACGAACCGAGTCCGTTCTCATATACGTTATAAGCGCGACGTTGCCCTTTTCCGTTTCAACGCCTTCGTAAAGGCGCTGGGCTATCTGCATAACCTGCGGCGCGGTGATGTTAAGTTTTATCGAACCGTCCTGTTGCAAAGTACTCGTGATAAACGGTGCGGGCGCGTGCGATTTTACAACCGACTTTTTAACGTCCGACACGTAAAACGGCAAAGTTTTTAAGGCGTTTACCGTCTCTTCCGCTTCCTGGGCGTTCTTCGGCTTATATTTTTTGCCCGCTTTTTCGACTAAAAGGGCTTTGAAACTTTTTTCGCCGCCTTTTTGCACTTCCGCTCTTATGTTCCAGTATTCAACGGGTACGAAAGCCGTTATCTCACGCTCACGGTCGACGACCATTTTAAGCGCGACCGACTGTACCCTGCCCGCTGACAGCGTTTCGTTAAGCCTGCTGCTTGCGGCGGGCGAAATGCTGTAACCGACTATGCGATCGAGAACCCTTCTCGCCTGCTGTGCGTCGACTAAATTCATATCGATTTTGCGCGGGTTATTGAGTGCGTTTAAAACCGCTTTTTCCGAAATTTCGTTAAACTCTATACGGTTTTTTTCGTTCGGATTTAAATTAAGCACTTCGGCTAAATGCCACGAAATCGCTTCACCTTCCCTATCGGGGTCGGTTGCGAGATAGATTTTATCCGCTTTGTCCGCGTCGGCTTTAAGTTTTTTTATGTCTGCCTTTTTCTCCGCGGAAATTTCATAATGCGGCTCGAAATTGCCGCTGATATTTACGCCCATGCGGTTTACGGGCAAATCCCTGATATGCCCTTTCGATGCGTCTACCTTAAAATCGCCTTTTAAGAATTTTTCTATCGTTTTCGCCTTGTGCGGCGATTCCACTATAATCAGTTGCATTTAGTTCTCCCGATTACGGACAAGTCCGTATGTGTTAGTTCCGTTTTTATATACTACGCCTTTTATTTCCAGCACCGTAAGCGCGGAAGTAATTTCGTATACCTGTTTATTTAACCGTTCCGCTACTTTCTCTATATGTAGCGGAGAATCCTTTAATGCCGACACAATTTCTCTTTCCGTGTCGGAAAAATGCGTTTCTTCTTCCGTTTTACTCTCTATCCCGTAAAAAGATAATATATCCTTAGGACTATCGGCTAATATTGCGCCGTTTTTAATAAGTTCGTTAGTTCCCGTGCCCGATTCTATGCCGACTGAGTACGGAACGGCAAACAAGTCTCTGCCGTAGTCGATAGCGTATCCCGCCGTGTACATCGTGCCGCTTTTAAGCCTACCGCTCACGATAAGCGTGCCGACAGACAGCCCCGCGATAATCCTGTTGCGCACGGGAAACATAAACGGCATCGCCTTAACGTCTTCCCTTTGTTCCGATATAACAAGCCCTTTTTCGGCAATTTTATCTATAAGCCCCGCGTTTAAGGCAGGATAAATATTGTTTAGTCCGCTTGCGGAAACGGCTATAACTTTGCCGCTACTTAACCCCGCTTTAAGCACTTCGCTGTCAACACCTTCGGCTGTACCCGTTACAAGCGTAAACCCGCCGTTTATAAGTTCCGTCGAAAAATCTTTTGCGACAGATAGCGATAACGGTATACTTTTTCTGCTACCGACTATGCCGAAAATCTCGTTTTTCAAAAGTTCCGAATTGCCTTTGGCATACAGCGCAAGCGGCGGTTCGGGTATCTCTTTAAGCCGTTCGGGATATAATTCGGACTCCGCCGTTATTGCGATTTCACCCGCCGCTTCAAGTTTAGAAAGCGTTTCCTTTAAATAATTTCCGTTTGCCGAACAATATAAAACGTTATACCCTGCGTCGCCTAGTGCCGCCGTAATTTCCGCCTTACTTGTCTCAATAGTGCGCTTTAAATCGGACTTAAAGAGTAACAACTCATAAAGCGCGCGCTTGTTTTTATAATCTATTTCGTGAAAACTGTCAAGCCAGATGATTAAAAGTTCTTTCTCGCTATATTTCATTTTCAGCAGTTCCGATAATTTATCGCTTCTAAAAGATGCTTAGGCAGTATCTCGTCGTATAAATCCATATCCGCGATGGTGCGTGCGACTTTGACTATTCTGCTGCGCGCACGGGGCGAAAGATGCAAATTGTCATAAGCGTTTTTAAGAATTTTTTCGCACTCATCCGACAGCGCGCAATATTTTAAAAGGTGTTTTTCGCCCATATCGCCGTTTACGTTTATGTCGTCATTTTTAAAGCGTTCCGCCTGAATTTTACGCGTGCGATTGACACGCCGCCGTATTTCTTCGCTCGTTTCCCCGTTAGTTTTATCTGTAAGTTCCGAATATTTCACTTCGTCGACGTCGATTTTTATATCTATCCTGTCAAGTAATGGCCCTGAAATTTTCGCGCGGTATTTTGCTATTTCGTGCGGAGTACAGGTACACTCCTTATCCGCTGAACCGTAATTACCGCAAGGACAGGGATTCATACTTCCGCAAAGAATAAAGTTAGCGGGATATTTAACTGTCCCCGACGCCCTTGAAACGGTTATAACCCCGTCTTCCAGCGGCTGACGAAGCGCTTCTAAGGTCGCGCGGCTGTATTCCGGCATCTCGTCCAAAAACAGCACGCCGTTGTGCGCTAAACTTATTTCGCCGGGGCGAAGAGTTGCCCCGCCGCCTGTTAGCGCCACGCTTGAAGCCGTGTGATGCGGGGAACGAAAAGGTCTTAAATTTACAATGCCTTCTCTATCGAGTAGCCCCGCGACGGAATAAATTTTCGTCGTTTCAATCGCTTCTTCGAAGGTCATATCGGGCATAATGGACGGAATACATTTTGCAAGCATAGTTTTGCCCGTACCGGGCGCACCGACAAAGAGTATATTATGCCCGCCGGACACCGCCACTTCCAAAGCGCGCCTTGCAACAGCCTGTCCTTTAACGAACGCCATATCCGAATCATAAGTTTTAGCGTTATGCATAAAGTCAAGTCGCGTGGTCATCACCTTTTCAAGCGGCTTTAAGCCCGACAAGTGGTCGATAACTTCCGAAAGGTTTTCCGCCGCATAAACTTTTGCGCCCAAAACAAAAGACGCTTCTTTTGCGTTATCCTTTGGCACGATAAAGGTTTTATACCCGTTTGAAAGTGCGGAAATAAGCATAGGCAACACGCCCGCGGCGCTTCTTAAACTTCCGTCGAGAGAGAGTTCGCCCAAAAATACCGTATTTTGGTCGTTAAACACAAGTTGACCTGTCGCGGCAAGCACGCCGATTGCAAGCGGAAGGTCGAACGCCGAACCGCTTTTTTTGATAAAAGCGGGCGCAAAATTCGCGGTTATTTTTTTAGCGGGCAAAATTCTCCCCGAATTTTTGATTGCGGAACGGACGCGTTCTTTGGATTCTTTAACCGCCGCGTCGCCAAGTCCCACGATATCGAAAGCGGGTAGCCCGTTGTTTACGTCAACTTCAACGCTGACGGGAACACCCGTAAGACCTTGAAGTGTAAAACTTTGAATTTTCGCTATCATACTCTTTTGCGTACCGATTTTATGGTAATTTTGCCCGAAATTTTCGGCAATTTAAAAACATTATATAATATTTTACTTTAATTGTAAACGCTTTTAACTTAAAAATCGCTTATAGAATAGATAAAAAAACTTTAAAACAAGCAAAACACCGCGTGTATAGCGCGGTGTTTTTCACTTGTAAAAAACTTATTTTGTAATTTCTTTAACTTTCGCAGCCTTACCGGTTCTTGCGCGAAGATAATAAAGTTTTGCCCTTCTTACCTTACCACGGCGAACAACCTGAATATCCGCAACCTTCGGCGAGTGAATCGGGAAAGTTTTTTCCACACCGATACCGAAAGACAAACGTCTTACCGTAAACGTTTCGGAAATTCCGCCGTGCTTTTTGGCGATAACAACGCCTTCAAAAGCCTGCAATCTTTCTCTGTCGCCTTCAATAACCTTTACCATTACTTTAACGGTATCGCCGACAGCGAACTGCGGCAACGATTCTTTTACGCTTTCCTGATTAATCGCGTCGATAATCTTACTCATATTGCTTATTTCTCCTTTAATAATACTTGACGTTCATTGGCGAAAATCATAGTTTCCCAAGCGGAACGCCCGCAAGCCTATATAATATACCATATTTTTTGCCCTTTGGCAAGCGTTTTACAGCGAAAACGCGTCTATTATATGATTTATTTTTCCATTTTCAACTTCTATTACGTCAAACCTTACCGCCGTATCCGTAAGATTTTTCGACGTTAAATACGCCGTCGCTATTTTAAAATACTTTTGCCTTTTGCGGTAGTCTACCGCTTCGCTAGGCGCACCGAAACTCTCGCTTGAACGGGTTTTCACTTCGCAAAAAACCGTGTAATCGCCGTCCTTTGCGATTATATCTATTTCGCCGAACGAATTTTTATAATTTCGTTCTAAAATCTTTATATTCTGCGATTTCAGGTACTTTGCGGCTTGTTCTTCGCCTAATTTTCCCAGAAGTTTTTTATGAAAGTTTTTCTGTGCAAACTGCAAGGACCTATCTCCCGAATTTTATCTATATGCGCTTTCGTGCCGTAGCCTTTGTGCTTGTCAAAGCCGTATTCGGGAAATTCTTCCGCCTTTTTTATCATAAGATTATCCCTGTACACTTTGGCAACTATCGAAGCGCATCCGATTGTATAACTTTTAAAATCACCTTTAATTATGTATTCCGTGTTAAACGGTAAGCCTATGTCCAGCCCGTCGCAAAGAACTACGTCAGGCTTAATTTTAAGCCCCATTACTGCGCCCGTCATACACTTTTTTACCGCTTGCAAAATGTTTATTTCATCGATTTCCCTTTCCGAAACTTCAAATATTGAACACGCTAACGCCTTTTCACGTATAATTTTCGACAGTTCTTCCCGCTTTTTTGCCGAAAGTTTTTTGCTGTCGGTAACGCCGTCAACTATATCGTCCATAGGCATTATTACCGCCGCGCACACGACAGGGCCAGCCAAAGGACCTCTGCCCACTTCGTCCACACCCGCGATAAACTTTGCGCCGCTATTTATATATTTTCTTTCGTATTCCAAATTATCCATAAATCAGTCGAGAAAAATTTTGCCTATTCTGCCCTTTCTGAAATCGTCTATCACCGCCGCGGACAAGCGCTCGTAATCGAACTCGCCGCCCTTTAACAAAAACCCGCGCCGAACGCAGATAGCGTTCATCATTTCAAGCGGTTCTTCATTGCCGCTTACGCCGTAGCGTGCTTTTAAAAGTTCGGGGTATTTTCCGGAAAGTTCCTTTAACAGTTCAAACGCAAGGTCGTTAAAATCTATATTCGCGTCGTTCATACTGCCGATATACGCTAAATGCTTTGCATATATCTGGTTATCAAACGCGGGCGGCATAGTGCCGGGGGTGTCTAAGAGTTCAAGTTCGCGAAGCCGTACCCATTGTTTGCCGCGCGTAACGCCCGCCTTATTGCCCGTCTGCGTCTTTTTACCGCCCGACAGCGCGTTTATTATCGTGGATTTACCGGTATTGGGAATCCCCGCGACCATTATCCGCATAGCGCGGAACAGTCCTTTTTCTTTATTTCGCGCTATTTTTTCCTTTAACAGCGTAAAAATAGCGTCGTAAAGCGCGTCGACCGTGCGTTTATCGAGTGCGGAAACCGCTACCGCGACTTTTCCTTCTTCGCGGAACTTCGAAATAGCAAAGTTCGCGTCTTTTTTCTCGATTAAATCGCATTTGTTTAATACGTATAAAACTTTTTTGTCCTTAAAAAGCCCGTCGAGTTTGCGGTTCACGGAAGAAAACGGCGCTCTGCCGTCCAAAATTATAATGACGCCGTCAACCGCTTTCAGGTTCTCTTCCATCATGCGCATAGCGGCGGTCATATGCCCCGGAAACCATTGTAAATGTTTCATCGATTATCCCCTTTAAGTAAATCGGGGCGATTTTTACGGGTTATTTCTTCCGACTGTTTTTTTCGCCACTCGTCTATTTTTTCGTGATTGCCCGAAATTAAAACTTCGGGAACGGTAAGCCCCCTGAACTCTCTCGGCTTAGTATAGTGCGGATATTCCAAATACCCTTCCGCAAAACTCTCCTGCATTAAAGAATCGCCGTTAATAACGCCGTCAACGTAACGCATAACCGCGTCGACTACCGCCATCGCGGGAATTTCGCCGCCCGTTAAGACAAAGTCGCCGATAGAGAGTTCTTCGTCTATAAAAAGGTCGATGGCGCGCTGGTCCACGCCTTCGTAATGCCCGCAAAGTAAAAGCAGTCTGTCGCACGCGGCGTACTCTTTAACGACCGATTGCGAAAACACCCTGCCTTTCGGCGAAAGATACACTCTTTTAGCCTTATGTTCGGGGTCAACTGCCTGTATTGCCGCAGCGATGGGCTGCGCCATCATAACCATCCCCGCGCCACCGCCGAAAGGCGTATCGTCGCACTTTTTATGCTTATCGAGAGTATAATCGCGTATATCCGTTATAACGATTTCCGCCTTACCGCTTTTTACCGCGCGACCTATAACGCTTTCAAAAAGTGGCGTAAACATTTCGGGAAAAAGCGTAAGTATATCAATTCTCATATAAACTTATCTCCCCGAAACGTTTTTCTTTAACGGTAATAATCTTATTTTCGACGTCGACTTTTATCAGCATATCGCGAAGAAAGGGAAATCTTACGGTTATTCCGTCGTCCGTTACGCCCGTAAACACGTCTGTTTTAGCGGAAATTACTTCCGTTACCGTACAAAGGCGTTTGCCGTTTTCGGTAACGACCGAAGACCCTATAATATCCGCAATAAAATACGTATTCTCTTCAAGCGGTTCGGCGTCTTCACGATTGACGCACAAAAACTTGCCGCGAAACGTTTCCGCAGAGTTTCTGTCTGTAATTCCCGATAAAGACAAATACACGGCGTCCGCCGCGACATTCGCGCCGCTTACGCCGTAAATTTTGCCGTCGATTATTACGTTTTTAAGCCTTTTAAACCGCGCGGGATTATCGGTAAGCGGGGTTACCCTCATCTCGCCTTTAATTCCGTGCGGCTTGGTTATAAGACCGATTTTTAAAGTATTCTCCATAGAAATTACTCCCGAAATATCGGGAAAAAGCATACGCCTAAAAGTGCGCGTCTACTCCGCGTCTTTTTCCTTGATTTCTATATTGTACTTTTTGTTCTCTTTAAGCGAACCCGCTCTCACCAGCGTGCGAAGCGCTTTCGCAATCTTGCCCTGCCTGCCGATGACTTTGCCCATATCGGAAGGGTCAAGCGTTATCGTAATGTCTACGTTTTTGCCGTCTTCTTTGACGTCGTAATTAATAGCGCCTTTATTGTCGGCAAAAGTTTCGACGACGAGTTTAACAAGTTCTAACATAAACTCTTACCCCTTAATCCTTATTTCTTGGACTTACGGACTTTCGTTTTGGAAGGTGAAAGTTTAGCGGGCTTTTCGATAATCCCTTGATTGATAAGAATGTTTTTAACGGTCGCGGTCGGCTGAACGCCTTTTTTCAACCAGTCAAGCGCCTTATCTTTATCGATAACGACTTCCGCGGGGGTTGCAATCGGATTATAGTGTCCGACTTTGTCTACGTAAGCGCCGTCGCGCGCGTTTCTGCTGTCCGTGATTACGATACGGTAGAAGGGGGATTTTTTGTCGCCCATTCTTGTTAATCTCATTTTTACTGCCATTTTTATATTCTCCTTTTCGCGTTAAAATTTAAACGCCTTATTATTTTTCATCTGTTTCATAAGTTGTTTAGTTTGCTCGAATTGATTAAGCACCCTGTTTACTTCCTGCACGCTCGTCCCGCTACCCTTTGCTATACGCTGTTTGCGGGAAGAGTTTATGATGTTCGGATTATTCCGTTCCTTCTTTGTCATAGACTGAATAACCGCTTTCATCTTCATCATCTTGCCTTCGTCTACGCTGTCGGCGTTAAATTTTAATTTACCGCCGTTAATATTCGGCATCATCGCAAGAACGTCTTTTATGCCGCCCATTTTTTTCATCGTCTCGAACTGCGTCAAAAAGTCTTCCAAAGTAAAGGAACTTTCCCTTAACTTCTTCTCCATTTTTTTGGCGTCTTCTTCGGTTATCGCTTCCTGCGCCTTTTCGATAAGCGTTAAAACGTCGCCCATACCGAGAATACGGCTCGCCATACGGTCGGGATAGAACGGTTCTAAATCGCCGAGTTTTTCACCAACCGAACAAAATTTAACGGGTTTACCCGTTATCGCTTTAACAGAAAGCGTTGCGCCGCCCCTTGTATCGCCGTCGAGTTTGGTTAATACTAAACCCGTCAACTCCAAACGGCGGTTAAATTCGCTTGCAACTTCCACGGCGACTTGCCCCGTCATTGCGTCGATAACCAAAAGTATTTCGGAAGGCTTAACTTCCGCCTTTATGTCTTCAAGTTCGCGCATAAGCGCGTCGTCTATCTGCAATCTGCCCGCAGTATCTATTATAACCGTGTCAAATCCGTACGATTTTGCATATGATACGGCGTCTTTCGCTATTTTAACGGGGTTTCCCTGTCCCTTTTCAAAGACGGTGCAACCCGCCTTTTCTCCCACGACTTTAAGTTGGTTTATCGCCGCGGGGCGGTACACGTCGCAAGCCGTAAGCAAGGGTTTTTTGCCTTGTTTTTTAAGTAAAAATCCTAATTTGCCAACCAAGGTCGTCTTGCCCGCGCCTTGAAGTCCCGCCATCATAATGACTGTCGGCGGGTTATCGGAAACGGCAAGTTTCGCGTTGGTGCTGCCCATAAGCGAAATAAGTTCTTCGTTGACGATTTTTATAACTTGTTCGGTGGGGCTTAAACTTTTTAAAATCTCCTGTCCGACGGCGCGTTCCGAAACTTTGTTGACAAAGTCTTTAACGACGGAAATGTTTACGTCTGCTTCTAAAAGTGCGACGCGCACTTCACGCATAGCCGTTTTAATTTCGAGTTCAGATAGCCTACCTTTTTTGGTCAGTTTACTGAATATATGATTAAGTTTTTCCGAAAGTCCTGAAAATAACCCCATTATCTACCTAAAATCTCTTTTAAAGCCTGTTTGCCCGCGGGTGAAAGATACCGTTCGGCAAAGTCTTCCAAATCGTCGTAAAGCGCTTTAAGTTTTAACGCCTTTTCATATTCTAAAAGTTTGTCTTTAATCTTTTTAATGCCGCCCGCAGCACTCTGCCTGCTTGCCCCCGTCTCCACCGCAATTTCGGCAAAAGACAGGTCAAGAAAGTAGCGCATATTAAAAAGTTCCCTTTGATAATCCGTCAAAAGACCTTTATAAATATCGAACAGTTGTACGAAAAGAATATCGTTATCCATAATCGCCGCCCTTATCTTGTGTAAACCAAATCACCTTTACACCTAAATATTTTACACAAAATCTCTATGTCTGTCAACTATTTTTGCCTGACATTTAAACCTTTCCGCCCGCCGCAAATTAGCGGGGGGCGGAAAGCGGTTTTTGACAATAACTCTAACCTTCGGATAGAGCCTATATTAAGTTTGACG
>JAFSLQ010000046.1 GCA_017448355.1 Clostridia bacterium
CGCATGTCCTATAAGCCCGTCAATCTCCACGCCGTTTTCTTTCGCTATCGCAAGCGCAGAACGAACTAACGCGCGGAAAGCGCAATACCTTATATCAAAGTCGTTTACCGCCTGATATATGTATTCGTATCCGCGAAGATTACCTAAATATGCGCATAATGCGTGGCTCATATTGTGCATAAACAACTTTCTCTGTATAAACAGATTGAAAGGCGTAAACGGATATAAGTTCTTTACATCATCGGGTATTTCGCCCTTAAAAGCCGCTTTATCCACAGGCAAAATATTGTAAGGTTCTACGTATACGCGTAGCGGATTGCCCGCCTTCTTCTCTTCGGTCATTACGGGTACCATACGCCCGATACTTGCTTCTATAAATCCGACCTTAGTTTCTATGTATTCTTTAAGTTCGGGAATTTCGGCGAGAATAAGCCCTTTCAAGTATTCGTCCGCGCCTATAAGGTTTTCGCAAATTATTATGTTAAGCGGTTTGTCGCTTACCGCCGCACGCTTTTTTATACCTTCCGCGATAGGCTTTGCTATAAATTTAAGCACGTTTACGCCGATTGCCGTTGCCATAAGGTCGCAACTTGCTATCTCGTCCGATACTTTGTCAATATCTTTTCCGTCTATACCGTAGACGTTTTTAACTGTCTTTTTTTCGTTTTTCTCGGTAGACACTATATTCACGGGATATTCTTTATCTGCGTTAAGCCTGTCGATAATTTCCATATTTATGTCAATAAATCCGACGCTGTATCCCGCGTTAGAAAACGTCTGACCTATAAACCCACGCCCTATATTTCCAGCACCATACATGATAAATTTCTTCATAAATTTCACCTTATCATATATTAATAAAGAATAAGTATTCGTTGAAAAACATGCAACGATTCTTCATCTTATTTTATCTAATGTTTTTTGTCTTTACAAACTTAAAACATACGAATATCAAAACAGATATTATTATCGGAGTAAAACATAGATACATTAAAAACTTGATTGTGCCAAACCATCCGTTTGCTTCTGCAACCGCAGCAACTATTATTTGTGAAAGAGTGCTGCCCACATAACAAGCTCCATTTAATAATCCGCCCAACAAACCAGCATTGTATTTTTTCCATAAGCAAGTGGCAATATGCTCGTTATTGCGTTATTGGACCCGTGCATACACATTGTTATGATTCCGAATAATATCAAGATAGGCAACCAATACTCCGTTTCAAACAATGCTGCTGTTAATACCATACACAAAGCTGCGACCATAAAGAACAAGCCTATCATATCGGAACAACTTTTTATTTTTCTGTTCATTAATACGGCAACAGTCGCACCAAACACACCAAATATAGGTAATACTAACGTTAAAATTATAGATAGGCTGTTGGGAAGTCGATAATTATCTTTCAAAATCTTTGGTACCCACGTATGCAAACCATCTTTTATAAAATTAGTTATTATCGCATACGCTCCATACAAAACGACCAAGAACAAAATACCTGTTATAGATTTGTTTTTAGTTGTTTTCCGTTCGGTTTCAATAGACATGTCTGTTTTATCAACAACAGATTCTTTCTTTTTTGCCGAGTTTTTTTGACCTTGTACCATATAATTATAACGTAAAAGCCAAATTACCGACACAATCGCCATACATATGGAAGCAGTCAAAAACGAATATCGGAATCCGCTGAAAATAGCAAACAATCCGCTTGCACCGTAGGCTAATACTGTTCCTATACTGACTGTCGTACTCATTGCAACCACGGCGGTTTTAATATGATTTCCATCAAGATTTTGCGATAACAGCAAAAGCAAAGACGGCCACAAAACCGACTGACAGATTCCGTTTATAAGCCACAAATACTTTATACACCTAAACGGTATGCCAAAATAAATTAATATATTTAATATCGCCGATATTACAAGTACAATAGGTATAACAAATTTCAAATTATACCATTTACACATAATACCGTGTAATATCTGACCAACTCCGTAAGCGAAAAAGAAAAACGTTGACGGAATTGCAAATTCCAATTCACCTATCCCATAATGTTCCGTTATAGGTCCTACGTTAGAATTGTATCCGTACCTACCAAGATAGGCGAACATATATACCGCCCAACACATTATTATAAGAGTTCTTTGCGACTTATGCGTTAATTCTACCTTGTTATTTGGGTTCTGCTTATCCATTTAACGTTTTTCTCCAAATACCGATACCGAAAAAGGTAAGTGCTTTTGATTTTTTGTAAAAAATTTAATTATTATACTAACACACAATGACATTGTCTAACACGTTTGCCCGTATTACTCTTATTATCTGCCCGTTTTTTTCTCTGTTGATTACGTTAGTTAAAAAAGAGTTCGTCAAATACCCCTTTACAAGTACCGCTTGAGTTTTATTCGCAATAACTTTCGATATAACCACGTTTTTAGTGGAATTCGAAAGAACTCTGCCGTAAGAAGCATCTGCTTCACCTATCAGTATTCCGCCGCCCACTTCGTATTCCCACGTATCTATCACGTTATCTATTACGACATTCTCAATTACCGTTTCTATCGGCAAGAGTCTAACGTTCCAACACCAGTAAGAACGCGCAACTATATTTTTTATGCCACGCTCTCTTCTTGACCAGTCGTTATGCATAACTTGTATTAAAAAGCCACCGCCGAAACATTCTTTGTTTCTAGCGGTAACTACCCGTTATATGGCTCCTTGTACATTTATTCCGCACTTGAACTGAAATTCTATTTGGTGTTTATTTATTACTTTATTATATATTTTACAGTATCACAAACCAATTTGCTTGCCTTTTCAAACAGTTCATCCGGCAGTAATTTCGGTGGACTCGTTTCCAAAGAAAAAACGCCATTAAAACCTACGTCTTTTAACGCTTTACCGAATTTTATCCAGTTTATATTGCCGATATACGGCAAAAAATGACTATCGTTCCCGAAATTATCGTGAACATGCAATACCTGCAATTTGTCTTTTATTCTGTAAACTTCTTCAGCAAGGTCAAGTCCTAATACGTTGACGTGTCCCGTATCTAAACATATACGCAAATTATCGTCGTTTACGGCGTTTACTATATCAAGCACCTTTTCAGGGCTTGACAGCGAAAAATTACGGAAAGGCATATTTTCAAGACAAATAATTATACTGTACTTTTTTGCCGTTCTTAACAGGTCGGTCAAAAACTCCGCGTTTATTTCCCGAGTTTCTTTTTCGTGAAAAGTCTCTATATCGTCGATACCGAAAGGCATCAAAGGGTGTATAACCCAGTTTTTTGCGCCGAGAACGGACGCCGCATATATCGAAAATTTCATTTTCTCAATACGTTCCGCTCTGTCTTCTTTGGTAAAATCCTGTGGCGGATATCGCCATGGTCCGTGCACCTGAAATATCTCCATACTCGCCTTGTTGGCGAGTTCCCTTTCCCTTATTAAAAGTGCGTCGGATTCTCTTCGGTTTGCTGTATAAATAACCGAATCAGTATCCATCATGCCGAAATCGGTGGCAGAAAAACCGAACTCCTTTAGTTTATTATAAGTGTTTTCGCCGAAACGTCCGAAACCTTTTTTACTGAAAGTGCTTGCGCAAATACCTATTTTCATAATTACTCCGTTAAACAATCCCGCTCGTAACCAAGACGACCATGCCGCACAAAAAACAAAAACATAACTTACAACATAAATCTCATTACATTTCCAAATACAATGAGTATCTTTTCTCCTTTTCAGTGTCAACCTCTATTACGTTTTCTGCCGTAAATCTGAAATCGAAATCTAGGTGTTTCCTTTATATAAAATATACGATATCGCCTTTTATAAAAATTACCAATTTAACGGATTATTCGCGCCTTCAAGTTGTTCATATACGACATAAATATTTCTAAACCCAGCTCTCATTATTCCCTTTGTCTCGGCATGTTTATTTATTAACCTTTCGGCAACTAATGTATCGCACCGGTAAGAATAGTACGGTCCATGGATTGTTTCCTATTTGTAATCATTAAAAAAGTTGTTTTCAAATAATCCAAACGCTCTTCTATCAAAACCCCTTCTCCGGTACAACTTTGCTTACAAGTTTTCCATGTGCCGTTTTCCGTAAGCGTTCTAATACAATAACTACGCATTTCGGCAGGTAAATGTAGGCAGATGTTTTTTAATGAATCCTCATCAAGAAGCGTCAGTGTAATTAAAGCCTTAAAATCTGCATTCTTTTTATCTTTCGGTACATTTACAATAGTAAACACATCCGGATTATTCTCAGAAAACACATAATCCCCACCGCACCAACGAATAAGACTGTGCAATAAACCCTGCCTGCCGTAATTAAAAAGAGCCGGCGACTTGTTCCCCTCAAGCGTTAATCCCATAACGACAACCCGACCGCCTAAATTGTTTTGAAATCTCGTCATCGCAGGAGATATATACTCTCCGAACCCACTATAATTTTCCGAAACAACCTCACACTTTTTATCTGTTAATGTTAATTTTAACATCTTTCCGTTTCCGACAGGAGAGTACATGAACGCGGAATGCATCCTTTTCCCTTTATTCGGTAAAGCAAACTTATCGCAAATTATTTCACGCGCGAGCAAATCATAGGCAAGTTTCGATCCTTTCGTTATATCATCCCCAACCGATACTCCCAAATATTTACCGTATCCGCGTTCGCAAAGTGCTTTCGCGGCGTCTCCATCTAATAATAATCCTTGAGAAAGCGCATCAATAACTTCTTTATCGTTAGCATATTTTGCCTGCGTAATATCCCAACATTGCACAGTACTTTTTTTAGTTGTAAACGGTATACCAAAACGACCTATACAACTTGTCCATTGGGGATTTTGTTCACTGACCACCGCATTTAACAATGGATTAAAACCGATTTGAACTCCTTGTATATCACATTTTTTCACTAAATCGGCAATTATATTCCATCTAATAGATTCTTTATGGAACATCTCCCCATAAACCGTTTCTTCTTTATAATCGTCAAGAAACCCGTGAGATGAATAAACTGCACCTGCGCACCCCCACGAAATACCAACGCCTAACATTGCTCCGAGTTGAAGTCCCGAATTATAAAAACGCGTATGCGGATATGTGTCAGATTCTTGATAAGCCTTAAAATCTTTTACCATATGCTCATTAGTATATAATACGTCATATAATTGACTTGGAATATCTTTTGAATTTCCCCCACAGTAAAATGCACCGTTTAATCTTGCAATAGGAGAATGCAATTTCCCTGCCATTATAATGGATATTTCCTCAAAAGGATCTCCGTCCATATAAAGCGCACCTGATTTCCATATGCCCATAGGAATTTCAGGGTTTTCTTTATCTACTGCAGTTCGGACAGATTTAGCAAATACTATTAGAGAATCCTTTATTGTCTCTGCAAGTTTTATCTTTAAATTATAAGCGTTTTCAGTGTTTTTTGATAATTCAGCCATCAATTCTTCACGCGAATAATATCTTCCACAACGTTTTGCAAGTTCTTTAAGGTGATTTTCACAAAAACATCCGTAACGACTTGAAGCCTTAACAGAAAAATCATCTTCAAACATAATAAACGCAGGTTGTGCTATTTTTGCAAAGGTTGCTACGTTTTTTGCAAATTGATTGCGAAAAGATTCGTCGTAAGGGCAATTAGAAAAAGGGGCTTCCGTACCGTCCAGCATAATTATAGGTTGAAAACGTTTATCACGTCCTGATTTTATCGTTGTCCCGACAATCCAACCGCATTCGACACCATAAGACACAACTCGGTTTTTTATGCGAACAAAAGATTCTGCAAGTTTTATCCATACTTTTTCCGGACAAAACATCTTACTTCTCCATCTTCCTTCCGGTGCTCTGAAAATAAACTTTGTAAAACCAAATTGTTGATTCTGAAAAATAATATTTTGTATAATTTGTTCTTCTGATAAATCTTCACCGTCAAAAATTATCGGAACTATAATATCCAATGTTTTTATGTTTTTCATAAAACTTTTCTCCGAAAATAATATTAAAGGCCGATAAATGCGCCGTTTTCTTTTAGGCGTTTCTGTAATTCTTTAACATTGATATTTTTAACTATTGTTTTATTTTTAACCGCTAAACTAATTGCCGTTCCCGCAGCCTCGCCTATTGTGCAAACGGTAGGCATAATTCTATAAGACGCCTGCGCCTCATGATCGGAAGATATACACCTACCCGCAACAAGCAAATTATCGGCATCTTTCGGTATCAAACTACGATAAGGAATCGTATAAAACTCTCCTTCGGGGAAATAATAATGACTCGTTCCTGAACCTTCGGGATTATGAATATCTATATCGTAATTACAAGCAGCAATCGCATCTGCGAATTTTACACAATTTTTACAATCATCTTGTGTTAATACATATTCGCCAATAATTTTTCTACTTTCACGAACACCGATTTCAGATGCGGTTGCCGATAAAAAACTGTTTTCTAACCCATCCGCGTGCTTTTTCATGAATTCATATATTTCAAATACTTGCCTGCGCGCAATTATCTCCGCTTTAGTAATGTCTTTCGCATTTGTAGGATCCAACTTTACCACACGCGTTGTATTGAAATGCAAGACATTATCAATTGGAGTAAGAAATACAAGAATATTTTCCCTTGGATTGATTAATTCTCCCCGTTCAAGCGCTTTTTTATATTCCATATCCAAACGCGGTTTACTTGCGAAAAACCTATGCACATCAACATTTCCTAATCTAAAACATAAAGTCATCGGTTGACATAAATTATCTTTTTCTCTGCCAGTTAATGTCGGATATCCGGAAAGATATGCCACCATCGCATCGCCCGTAGCATCTATAAAATAATCAGCCTCAAAACATATTACTCCGCTTTTAGTGGCAACCGTTATTGATTTTATTTTTCTACCGTCTTTGTCCACAGCAAAAAGATATGCGTGAAATAAAATATCCACATTAGCTTTACAGAGCATTTCATTAAGGAGAAATTTCAATTCTTCTTCAAGAAAACTCAATTCATTCATTGCTTGTCTTTCTTTCAGTTTATCCCAAATAAAAGCAAATATGCCTTGTGAAAATTCTATAATTTTACCGTTTACTTTAGTAGAATTAGGCATAAATGGATTTACAAGCGAATTTACCGCCGCCCCGCCGAAAGCGTTTCCTTTTTCTATTATCAATACTCGACAGCCTTCTCTCGCAGCAGCAATTGCAGCAGCCACACCTGAAAGCCCTCCACCAATTACTATAACGTCGTATTTTTCCATATTATTCTCCATATTCAGTCATTAATAAGCCATTTTCAGGAATAAATTCACGCCAATATTTCACGGATTGCTCTATTCTGTTCAAAACATCCCTATTTATATCTGCAGTACCTGTAAACATTTCCAAAGTTAGAACGATTTCGTTGACTTTCGGCGGCAAATCATTATTATCCGGTTGAAGAAAAGATTTTTTTATTGCGGCAAGAACTTTATCTGCCTTAATTATGCCTATTTTATTATATTCCGAAGTAAAAGGTAAGTGAGCAGATTTTAAACCATCCGTCTGTTGCAAATGAATTATCGGAGAAAAACAAGCGAATTTTTCAAGCCATTGATAAGTATCCCCATCGTCATACTCCGCAAACAAATACGGATATTTATCCATTTCATTTTCAATACTTGTTATATCTTGTCCGTTTATTGCATCTTCAAAAATTTTATATGCGGACAAACTTCCAAGCCAAAGTCCATTACTTCGTAAACCGTTTTTCTTCTCCATTAAGTATTGCATTAATTGTTCGTGCGATGGGCGTAAAAATCTTCGTTGCCCGCTTTGATGCCCACAATCAACGGTTATATACATAGGCTTGCGTCGATTTGTTTCTATTAGAAATTCCAATACACCTTTAATCGTCCACGGAATCTGATGCGGCGAATACATTTGTTCGCAACCTATATATTTGCAACCAACTTCCGAAGCATATGAAGCAAGATCGGCAAGGTTATTATAGAGATTTTTCTTGAAATCATTGTAAATCGATGGATCTTGTAATACAAAATCCGGAAAAGCGTGACAATAAAATCCAAAACCCGCACCGATTGACGCGGCCGTATCACACATCGGTTTTAACCATTTTTCTAAAAAACGCTTCCTTACTCCGCTATCGGTATGTGCAAGACCGAGTGTAGCATACGTGCCGTGTCCCGAATATAAATTTTTGACCGTAACACCAGTCTTTTGCGTTGCATTCAGCACTTTATCCCGCCATTTTAACATATAATCTTCGCCGAGATATAACGGATCACATTCAGTATCGGCACTTGCTTCAACATAAGTTAGCCCCACGGATTTTATTACATTCATCCACTCTTCCGGCTCTGTCCATCTCTTTGATGCGAAACAATTATCTATGGCAAGATAAATTTTTGGCAAATTCTTCATTTATTCTCCATTTGCAGACAGTGTAATTTTGGGTATGTTGTATTTATCACAACTTATCTTATTATTTCAACCTTTTGACCGATCGAATATCTCTGCATCAGCAAGAGGGCCTGTTGATATTTTCCTTGGTTCTTCCTGCCATATTTTACCGTTCATCATATAGTCTTCCGCTTCTTTAATAAGATTCAAAGAACCATCGTGAAACAATCCGTCATAATTCGTATTAAGAAATGTTTCCAGAATATCTATTGCTTCCCATTCGCCGATAGTCCTTCCACCCAAACATAAAATATTGGCATCGTTGTGCCGACGAGTCATTCTTGCAAGATATGTACTATTTACAAGCGCAGCGCGAACTCCTTTGAATTTGTTTGCTGCCATACTTATACCAATACCCGTTCCGCAAATTAAAAGACCGCATCTTGCTTCACCCGTAGCAACCGCCTTTGCGACCTTAGCCGCAAAAAACGGATAGCGCGTCGCCTCAATATCCGGATTGTCGTCCGATCCACAGTCAACGTAAGGAATGCCCTTACCTTCTAAATACTCTATACATTTTGATTTAAGATAATAACCTGCCGTATCGTTACCGATGTAAATCTTCTTTTCCATTTTTTCACCTCTTTATTAAAATTTTAATTTATTGAAAGCGATATTCTCGCCCATCAATCCAACATATGCTCCACTTTTCGCTTCATTTGATTCGCTATGCGCCATAAGCCATTTATTTGTCCCCGCGCACATTAAGTCTTCCTTAGTAACCACATCAAACTTCGGCTTATTGCCGTTAGTTCCACGTGGTAACACGCAAGCCACCCTATAAGGTTTTTCGTTTATATTCATAGGAGCGTAATGCAGCGTTGTCGCATACAGCTCAACCCCTTGTCCTGCGGGCACTAAAAACGCTTTGCACGATGTCGTATCAAACAACCCATCCCTAATATCCGTTTGTTTCCCTAAAACAAGAATAACGTCATCAAGGGCGATATTGAATTCACTCGACTTATGGTACTCAAGACAGTTTAATTTCTTATTGTTTCCACCAACATATCCAATCTGAATCGGCAATCCCCCAAAACCGCGTTCCTGCATTTTTAAATATTCTTCACCTTTTTCAAGAATATCTACAGACGCTTTGTAATAAATTCCATTTTCAGGAACGTTTAATTTTGCCAGTTCGTTCAAAACATCTTTCAAATTGTACCCTTCAAGTACCTGCCCATAATCTTGAAATTCTTTATCAGTAATTTTATATATGTGATTTTGCATCTTTAAAACTCCTTAGTTTTTTAAGAACAAATAATAAACCCCGCTTTATGAAATATTCCACTCGGCAGAATTGCTCGACTTTTAAGTTCTGTTTCTATTATTTATATTAATAAATTATTCTAATTCATTTTGACTATACGCTCTCGTCCACGCTTTATACCCATCATTATCTTCAATTGTTATCCTAATAAATGAGTTCTTTATATTGTACTTTTTATTGTACTCAAAAAAATCCGATATATCAAATTTTGCACAAGTTATATTTTCCCCACGCATAGACCTACCCCATCTCCGTTCAGAGTTAATAAATATTCTTTTCACAGAATCGCATTTTATCGTTAAAAAATTATTATCAATTGATAATTCATGTATTAGAGGTCCGGTAGAAGAATATATATCACCTCTTCCCATCGCGGATAGAATTTCGTCATATTCCAGTTTCTTTGCTTCAATTATGCTGAATCCACCAAAAAGATCCGCGCTTCCATGCGTATCATCATCCGCTATGGGCACAACAAAGTTTCCTGCTAATAAAAGGTCTTCAAATGGCGTATCCGTCTCCCTCATTGTCGTAATTATATCGCAACCGGTATTATAAACTTCTATACCCCATAATCTCTTTAAGTCGATATAATCGTGATATCGCTGCAACGACCATCTCGGATGATTATACATTACCAAAAACCCATCTTCGTGCATTAAACGTATAATCTCGTTTATACTTTCTATAGAATATTTTGCATCAAATTTCTTTGCCCGCATTTCGTCCGTCACATAATGCACTGAATTAGATATATTACAATCATTAAATACAGCACTAACGGTCTTATTTCTATCTTTCGAATAGAAATTAATGTGGTATGTCTTCATACGTCGAATATCTCCGTCTGCCTTATCTGGCGCATCGATATTCATTTCTACTCCTGTTATTGCCAAAAACTTATCGTCGGAAAGATCGTTATGTGCCACAATAACATTATGGTCGGTATAAGCAACTATGGAGTAGCCTTTTTCAAGATACAACGTTTTTATTTCTTCGGGTGAAAATTGTCCATCTGAAACAGTTGTATGCGTATGCAAATTTGCCTTGTAAAAATTACCTTTGCCACCTATAAGATGTTTCATTTATTTCTCCTTTCTTCTAATAGATTTACAAATTGTGCGTAATATCTTTTGCCAAGTTCGTAAACAGAATTTACACTAAAATGTATATCATCTCCGTTTTTTATGTTCTGGTCGTTAGATAATAATCCGTCACTGCTTACCACCGCCGCATCACCTATCTTTAAGCAAACGTCTCTCGTCGCCTTTTCAACCGCGTCGCATGGTTCTTTATGTTTATCCGCCCAGTCGTTTACAAACTCACCCGCTATTATCGGAAATTTAAAATCGGCGTATCTTGCCCTTACCGCTTTCATTTGTGTAAAGAAATGATTAAAATAGAACTCATATCTCTCCGCAAATTGCATTTCAGGACTTTCCACTACGTCATGTTCGCCCTGATGCCAAAGAAACGCTACGATACGGTTATCTTTATTTAACGATAACGCATAGTCGGTCATCTCAAAAAGTCTGTTTGACAGAGTATTGCCAACGCCCCACTGTTTAAGCATAAATCCCGTTCCGCCGACCGCCGCTTTTACGATAAGCAAATTCCTGTCTTTCGCAAGGTTGCCGTTTTTTATATATTCTTCGGAAAACGTTTTCGTCAAATCCGCCCGATATTCGTTATCGCCGGTTTTCCTGTCCCGAGATATATCAATAATCATTTCTGTAGGAATAGTAATATTTAAAACCGTTTCACCTTTTTCGTTGCCGCAAAAAAATATCGGATTTTTATCGACTAATTGATAAACTCTTTCATTTATTATTTCTTTTTCGCTTTCCGTTCTTATTCCATGTCCTTCCGCGTTCGATTGCCCCGCTAAAATTATAATATCGAATTTCATTTCACTACGCAATTCCATTTTCCGTACCACCTTCTGTATAATAATTACAATTAGTTTGTTGACCTGATATTTTATATTCTTTTCCATCAGGTAAAATAAGTGTTGCCGTATATTGCGCAGGAATATCCGTTTCGATAATAATTTTACTTTCGCCGACTTTTTTCCATTTTACGCTTATTCTGCCGAAAGCCGTATCGCGGTATGCCGCGGCGTAATCCAACTTTTCGACAAAGACGGGCTGAATTACTATATTATTGCAATCATCATAATATGGATTAACTTTTATTCCCGCAAAATATTCAATGAAAAACGCCGAAATATCGCCCCAGAAATGGTGGTTCTGCGATAAAATATCCGGATGTATGCCGCTTATAGGATAAAACCTTTCATCTATTTCATAGAAACTTTCAAACAGAGACGTTGCGCCGAATTTTAAATGATAAGCATAACTAGGAAAGGTTGGCGTTTCAATAAGTTCTAACGCCAAGTCGGGATATCCGTTATCGGCAAGCGTTCTGAATAGCACCCTTGCACCGAGAACGCCGACGTCAAAATGATAATTTTTTTCTTTTATCAGTTGTATAAGGTTTTTAATAACCAAAGGTTTTTCATACGATTCAAACAGTCCGTAATACAAAGCCATGGCAAGCCCCGTTTGAGTTCTGCCCGTTATATACATATCAGGCGTTATACAGTTATCCCTGAACGCTTTTTTCAGTCTGAAATATAAATCGGAACAATACCGCTCGTTCTCGTAATCATTTATCGCTTTAAACATTATTCCCGATTTAAGACATATATCCATACAGATTATAGTATCGGTAATAACCAAGGGCGTTGAAAAATCTTCTACCGCTTTAACCCCTACCTGACACCAGTCGCCAAGTCCGAAACTCGCCGTTCCGTCTTCGTTTAGCATACTTTGCATATATTTAAGATATTTAAGTATCGCGTCGGCATTTTCTTTTATTATTTCTTTATCTCCCGTATACCTATACGATTGAAACGGAAGTTCTACCAAAGCACCGTCCCAAGCAGGGCCGTTGCCCCATTTATACCCGAAACCGGAAGTCGGAATAACCCCAGGTAATTTCCCGCTTGGAAGTTGCGCTTTCCTGACATTATAAAGCCACTCTCTCAAAGAATTTTCGCAATCGTAATTAAGCAGCGCCTGATTGGCGGATAAATAATTATCACCCATCCAGCCGTTCTTTTCTCTCTGCGGGCAATCCATAAGAAAATACTGAAAATTCGAAGTAAGCGAATTCATTGCATTTTTATATATTGTATTTAACGTATCGTCCGAACAATTAAAATCCGCAATCCGCTTGATATCGGAATGCATTACAAGCATAGTAAGAAGTTCATTAGTTGCTTGTTTCTCCGTAATCCCTACTACATATACATACCTAAAACCCATAAACGTAAAAGACGGTTGATAGGTCTGATATCCGTCTTTACAAGTATATATAATACATTGATTATAGTCTTCTAAGGTAAAACCCTCGAAACTTATATTAGATAAATCCGCCTTTCCGTCGTTAACTATCTCGCTATGTATCAGTTTTATTTGCTGACCGCTTTTACCGTTTATTTTAAGTCTTACGATTCCCGCGGTATTTATTCCGAAATCGTATATATAACCGCCGTTGCCTTTTACGATTTTTACAGGTTTTATCTCGTCTACGATAGCAATAGGATGATGAATACCTATTCTTTTTTCACCTTTCGGCGGAATTGCCATAATTGCATTATCCCATTGAGAATCGTCAAAGTCGGCACTATTCCAGCCGTTTAATTCAAGCCTTGCGTCGTATCTTTCACCAGCCCTTAAATCGTCGAACGTTATAGCCGAACCGTGTACTTTAACACTCTCGTCCGCTTCAATGATTTTCCCGTCGATTTCAAGGGCAAAAGCAAGTTTGGGCGCTGAACGATAATCGGCTTCGTCAAATTTCCAAATATACCCGCCTATACAGTTCAACATACCGTTCCCAAGCAAAAACGAAACGCAGTTTTTACCGATTTTTATATATTGTTTTAAATCATATTTTTGGTAGTAGACGATATCGTTGGGATTAGAAATGTACGGCGCAAGTTGAGAAGCGGTAATTTCCGTACCGTTTACGTATATTTTGTAAAATCCCAAACCGCAAACGGTTATTTCTACCCGTTCGGGTAAAGAGTTTATGCAAAAATTCTTTCTTAAAACAGGTGCGTTAACGTGATTTTTAATGGTGCAGTATTCTTTTTTTGCACAGATGAATTTTTCTGAAAGCATAATTATTTTCTCGTATTTATTTCCTTGATTGCATTTTTCTGTCGTATATTCAGTTTATCTTTTCTGTCATACGTATAAAAGCCGTTCCTCTCTTGTTCCACGTCGTAAAGTTGCGTATAACAAAATCCCGAAAGTATCGGATATTTCATCACCGTTTCAATAAGCGCTTTGTATCTCTCCACAAAAGCCTCTCCGTCCGTTTCGCCCGTGCCGTAGCCCCAACTTTCCGTGTTTTGAACCGCGCCTTCGTTGGCTATTACCGTATTGATTGTATCGCCGAGCATTATTCCGCCGCACTCGCTTAAATTGACCGGTAAACCCGCCTTATACCGTAATTCTTTATTTCCTCTTTCGTTATAAAGCCCCGGCTCGTACAATTCGTTTTCGTTTTGCAGTTTATTTAAAGTCTCATCAAGTTCTTCTACACTTCTATAAGAGTGAAAATCGTATAAATCGGTGTTTTGACAATGAAACCCGCCGCTTACGTCCACGCAAGGTCTTGTGCTGTCAAAACGTTTGGTAAAATCGAATATCGATTCAATAATTCGCATATCCGGTTCTTTTTGCGGGGCATATATGTCGTACCATACTTCATTTAGCGGACACCAGGTAATTATCGAAGGATGATTGAAATCTCTATTTAACACTTCCGACCACTGGCGGATGAATTCACCCGTATTACATGCGTCTGCATAATCTATTCCCCAACTCGCAAATTCGCCCCATACCATATACCCCGCCTTATCGCAAAGATATAAAAAATATGGTTCAAATACTTTTTGGTGCAACCTTGCGCCGTTAAACCCTAAATCAAGACTTGATTGTATATCACATTGCATAAATTCGGGTGACGGAGAAGTATATATCCCTTTCGGGTTATAGCCTTGATTCAAAACCAACTTCTGATAAACGGGTTGACCGTTCAATATAAATTCAACACCTTTATATTCTGCCTTTCTTAATCCAAAATAGGAATAAACCGTATCCTCGCAAAAAGTCAGTTTTACGTTGTATAGATTGCCTTTACCTATTTCCCACAATACTTTTTCTGATAAGGAAATATCTGTTTTAACGCGGAAATCCGTTTCCCCACAGACAAACCCGACCAACCGATTATCATAAAAAACTTCTATGGAAAATTTGCCTTTACCGCAAACATACAAATCTACGGAAACGGTGCATTTATCAACGTTCGGATAAAAATAGAATTTATCTACATGATTTTCGGGCACGTACTCTATCCATACCGATTGCCAAACACCCGTCGTTCTCGTGTAAAAACACCCGTAAGATGCTTCTTTTCTGCTTTGTTTCCCCGTGGGATAAGAAGAAAGAAAATCGTCGAACACCGATAGTATAATTTCATTTTTACCGTTAATCAAATACGGTGAAATGTCAAAAGAAAACGGCGTATACCCACCCGTATGACTACCGACGAAACTTCCGTTTAAAAACACGTCGCACCTATAATCTACCGCCCCGAAATTTACCACGGTTCTCCTGTTCTTTTCAGTTATCGAAGAAAACTCAAACTCTTTTTTATAAAAACAACGTCTTATAAAACCTTTATGATTTATTCCGGACAATTCGCTTTGCGGACAAAAAGGAACGTTGATTTTTTGATATTTTATGCCGTCGAAAGAAAACAACCACCCTTCGTTGAAATACTTAAAATTCTTTCTTTCGAATATGGGATTAGGCGCATACATAGGCAAATTTTTCCTTATAGTTTTTATATAATATATTTTATCACTTAATGATTATAAAAACAATATTCACTTTTGATTAAAAAGTTCTCTCCATTGATATTTGCACAAAATCGTATTGACAAGAACGAAAAAAAATTATACAATAATACTGTCATGAAAAGAATTGATACGTTAAGTAAACAAATTATACAAGACAATAACGCTATAGAATTAAAAACGCAGATTATAAAAAACGGAGCGTCATACTTTCACAATCACGACTACTATGAAATCTTTTATATGATAAGCGGTACGGTTTCTCATTATTTCGATAATAAAACCGAAATTATACGTGCAGGAGATTTGTTTTACATTCCACCGGGATATGTGCATTGTTTTTATAAGTCCGACTCCGAATATATGCACAGGGACATTATGGTATCCAAAAAATTATGGAACGATACCTGCGCTTTTTTACATTTATCGCAACTCTCAAAATATTTTCCAACTAAAATAGTTCTTACTAACGAACAGATTATAGAACTTGAAGATTTAATAAATTCGTTTAATAAAAAAAATCTGGATTACGGTGCGATAGAAGAAAATCCCTATGCTTATTTGATAGTAATCCAAATTATCAAGCACCTGACAGATTCTAACAATATCAAATTGGATAATATCAACCCTACTTGGGTAATAACACTTATAGATAAACTTTCTCTACCGGAAAACTTATGTAAAAGCAAAAAAGAACTTCTGTCTCAATTCACGTATTCTCAAGCGCATATGTGTCGCGCGTTCAAAAGGTATACAGGACAAACCCTTACCGATTACATGAATAATAAACGAATGGATTACGCTGCCGTTTTACTCGCCACAACGAATAAAACCATAAAAGAAATAATTTATGACTGCGGGTTCGAAAGCACGCCTTATTTTATTAAAAAATTTAAACAAAAATTTAAAATTTCACCCGCGTCGTTCAGAAAAAAACAACTTAAAGGAAATTAATTATGAAAAAAAGATTCGGCGCAATGCTTGATATGTCAAGAAATGCCGTAATGACTGTCGAAGCCGTTAAAAAATATGCCGATTATTTAAAATCTTTCGGGTACAACTGTCTTTTATTATATACCGAAGACACATACGAAGTGAATAACGAACCGTTTTTCGGATACAGACGCGGCAAATATTCCAAAGAAGAATTAAAACTCTTAAACGAATATTGCGATAGCATAGATATGGAACTTATCCCCTGTATTCAGACTCTTGCGCACCTTAACGCAATCTTCAGGTGGAAAGACTACGTTGATATAAACGATATTGACGATATACTTTTGGTAGATGATGAAAGAACGTATACATTGATTGAAAATATTTTTTCTACTTTATCGGAGTGTTTTACAACACGCTATGTTCATATAGGTATGGATGAGGCTTGGCATTTGGGCGTAGGAAAATATCTAGAAAAACACGGTCATCATGCCCGTTTTGAAATTTTATCAGAACACTTGAACAAAGTCGTAAATATTGCAAAAAAACACGGCTTTACATGTATAATGTGGTCGGATATGTTTTTCAACCAGGCAACAGGCGCGGGATACTATGATTATGAAAAATTTAAAATCGACGACCACGTTAAATCTTTAGTCAATAAAGACGTAGAACTCGTTTACTGGGATTACTATCATACCGAAAAAACGGATTATTCGGCAATGGTAGAAGCACACAAACAGCTCACGGATAATCCCGTATGGTTTGCCGGCGGCGCATGGTCTTGGGTAGGTTTTGCACCGCATAATGAATACTCGCTAAAAACAATGCTTCCCGCAATGCAGATTTGCAAGGAAAAAAATATTGACAATGTGTTTATTACTCTTTGGGGAGATAACGGCGCGGAATGTTCTAAATTCGGTCTTTTACCCGCTTTATACAGGATAAAATGCGAATATGACGGGATAACGGATGAACAACTCGTCAAGAGTAATTTTTATAAACTTACAGGTGAAAATTACGACGACTTTTTTGCCTTGGACCTTCCCGATAAACTGTCTGATAAATGCGATTATCTTTCTAATCCTTGCAAATATATTCTGTACGGCGATTTATTTAACGAAGTGTTCAGCGACGGATATATAGAAGGCGGCGAAAAAACTTTTTTGAAAAATGCGGAAATTTTAAAGAACGCAAAAAGCAAAAACTTTAATTATTTATTTAAAACCCTATATAAACTTTGTCTTGCGCTATACGCAAAGTATACTTTGGGCAAAGACATACGCGCGGCATATAAAAGTGGCGACAAAACACAATTGACTTTGTGTATAAAAAGAATTTCCGATTTAAAACTTAAAATAAACGATTTTTATAAATCTTTCGGCAAACAATGGTTTAAAGAAAATAAACCGCACGGCTTTGACGTACAGGATATAAGGATAGGCGGACTTATTTACAGACTTGACGCTTGTAAACGACGCTTACAAAATTATATAAACGGAAAAATATCGGATATCCCTGAACTTGAAGAAGACCTTTTGCCCATTTACTCTAAAAACGGAGAAAAGGACAATATCGGTTTTATAAACGGTTGGAGTGTAAATGCCACCGTCAACATAATATAAAAAAATTCAACACTTAAAGACGGCGGGAACAAAAGATTTTTTGTTCCCGCCGTTAATTTTAATTAGCGTTATACAAACTATTCAACATACGACTCGGTTAAAGTCCACCCTTCTTCGGTAAAAGTATACTCGTAAGTTTTATCGGTAATAAACGCGCTTCCCTTTACGATAATTGCAAAACCTTTCTCAAATATAATTTTATCACCGACTTGCGCAACTCCGAAACCTGCAAAATACAAATCGTTCGGCCAGCTACATATTTGTAATGTTAACGCCTTTTCCTGTTTATCACCTTCATGTATAAAATAAATTTTACCAGAATAACCTAATGTAGACCATGCGCTAGATTTGGTAGTGCGTAATATATTTGCACTTTCATGCACATAAATAGCGTTTGCAATTACATTGTTTGCAGAACCATTACGTTTAATCTCCACATCTTCAAATTCGATATGCACAGGCGTGCCGATTATCCAACCGCCGGCCACAACAGCATAACTGAACGATATATCTTTATCAACACGATAGTAAACACCTTTATATGTTATTTCAAAACCTTTTTTAATAGTAAAGATATCGCCGTCTTGTACCTCATAGCCGCCAAAGTTAAAATACAAATCCCTATTCCACTCACAAATCTGAACGGTAGGCGCGGCAAGATTGTTGCCATTTATAGCCAACAATTTGTTTTGCGTGAGCGTTGCCCATTTATTACTGCCATTATATAGATTATAATCAAAATTTATATATATACAGTAATCTTTCATCCTTACGCCTTTAGGGTTATCCAAAAGGCCAACGGCGTTTATTATCACACAGAAATCCCATTTAGTTCCATCAAATCTAAAAATATAATCTCCGACCGTTTCATAAGCCTTCCTGCCGACTTTAAATCCGAATCCCTTTCCTATACTCAATTCGTCTCCAACATTAGCTGTTCCAAATCCGCTCAACACAAAATTTCCATCTACGATGTCTAACAAAACCGCCGTATTTTCTCCATTTTTCTTCACCTTGCCTGTTACAACAATTTGAGTATCGCCTATTTCGCTTAAATCTGCATTTGAAACTATACCAATAGAATTATTATCACCGTTTAAAGACTGTATGTTCCAATTTTCAGGGTTATAACCGAAACTTATATCCGCAAGGTATATTGTTCTTCCAATTTTTTTATTGTCAAGCGTTTCAATTGCGAAACCTGACAATGTCTCGCTATCTAAATCTGTAAATTTTGCTAATAAAGAAGCCGGCAATTTAATAGTAGTCCATTTATTCTCTTCAAGATTGATACCTAAGTTAGCATTCTCCCAAAATGGTGCTTTTTTATAAAATATCATATTATGAGAACCACTGCTCTCATAAGATAAGTTTTCAGCACAAACGGTTATAGCAACGTAGTCTATTTCAGAAACTTTTACGCTTCTTCCCAAAGTTATTGCTAAACCTGCTTCGGAGTTACTTGCCGGATAACTGATTTTAAGAACTCCGTCGTAAGTGTCGCCATCTTTATCGGTATAAGAATCAAGTATAGAAGAACTGAACGACGAGCCAAGCCATCCGCCACCTACAAGTTTCTGATATTTTTTAGAGGCAAAAGACGATAAACAATAAGGTGGAAAATTTTCGGGAACGGTTGCTTCTGCTTCGTAATTTACTGTTTCAGTCAATCCGTTTCTGTCTGTTGCACTTATTTCAAACCGTATTTTTCCACTTGCATTAAGTGTAAAAGTTGAATTTTCCTGATTTATCGGAACTTCTTCTTCGTTAAGGAAAACTTTTAACGAAGTATTTGCAGCAAATACACCTGAAACATCCGAAGCCTTATATGAAGGCGTTTCATGAACCATATACTCGCCGTTTATATAATTCTCATAAGAAGCAGCAACGTCGTATTCTTCTTTGACATCTGCTTTGATAGTAGGTTTAATAGTATCTCTACACTCGATTACAAAATCTTTAGTTAAATTTTTATAACGATAAGATAATGTGAAATTCCCAACCTTTAACGGTATAAAAGAATCACTTTTTATCTCAACAAAGTCTCCGTCCGGATCTATAATTTCATAGCATACTGCATCATAAGAAATGCCTTTTCCTTCTTCATCTACAGCAACGGCAACAGGCACGGACGTATTAAACCCATATTCAAATACAGATATGTTATTTTGCAATTCAATGTTCGTTACATTCTCACTTGAACAAGCGAAAGCAAAACACATTAACCATAAAAACAAACATGAAATAACTGATTTTTTTAACAATTGAAACATATCTTTTACCTAATTTTTATAACATTGTTAAACGCTCTAATGTACAACGTTCATCATCCTATAGAATATCCAGATTGTCTCAAAATATTATTCCACCTAGTTGTGTAAGAAGATCTTATTTCGTTAAACAAACTATTTGCAGTTGCCGTGCCCCTGTTAAATTTTACGCAACAACTCTTTAATAGAGAAAAACTGCCGTAATACATTATTTTTGAAGAATAATCAATCTGGTTCACTAAATATCCGTTATCGTCAAATGCTTTATTGGCTGAATCCATAAAACTTGAAACTCTGCCGTTGAATTGCGAATCTGAAGAGTAATCGTACCCATACGGCATAGAAAGCCCGTTTAACGTTTCACAATAAATTCTCTGCGCTTTTTCCGAACACATATAAATAAGGAATTTTTTTGCAAGGTCTATATTGTGCGATGTTATAGGAATTGCGGCGCAGTGCATAAACGACAGTGAATGATAAGTATTTCTCGCGTTATATACTATACTTATATCTTCTTCGTTAGCAAAAGCAGGACGTTCTGCAATATTACCATCTACAAAATTAATTATTTCCGCAAGTTTATCATCATACTCTTTTCTCATTTCTGCCGATAAACTATAATAATCTTTCGCCTTTCCGTCTTCAAATTCATTATAGAAAGACAATTTTTCCACCAAAGCGGATATGACGGGCATTTTCATCATTTTTATGTCCTGATTATTGCTAAATGATTTTGTTTCATTTTCCAACCAGTCCCCGTTTGCCATAAACGCCACAAGTCTATCGTCAGAACCGTACCCCCAGCCATAGAAAATCTGCTGCGCATCCATAAACCCTATACCGTAAGAGTATTTGTGTTCATATTGCGTAAATTCTTGAAGAGTTTCATACGGTCTTTTGATACCTTCGTCGGATAATACTTGATAAATATTCGATGAAGTCGCCATCGAGTAATTACCTTGCTCGTCAGCAACCATACCATGGCAAAGGTTAAGATAGTTTTCGTATCCCATATATTGCGCCATTAAGGCAGGAATAAGATAAGTATCTTGATAACACTCTGAACCGTCCCCTGCATACACATAGCCGTAATGACCTTTATCTTTCATTGCTTTTGCAACAGAATTCATTTGGTCGGTAGTGATTGGCACTTCCCAATTGCCCTCACCAAGCACTTTATCCAAAGAAGTTTTGTTATAACACATACTTCCGTTTGCAGTTGCCCAACTCATTTGATAATATTTATTATCGTATTTAAAATGTTTTAAGAGAATAGGATTGCATTTTTCTGCAATGGTTTTACCATCTTCTCCGTCGGGTTTAGCAGAATACACGTCAGACAAATCTGCCAAAACGCCCAGATAAGTATCGCCCCAGAAATTATAATTCAACATAACTATGTCATCCTTGCTTTTCTTCGCTTGGACAAGCGCTTCTTGAGACGTTGAGTCTACAGTTGTCTTTAAAGTAACAGTTGTACCGGGATTATCTTTTTCAAATTCGGTTTTTATCGCGTTAAACCACGCTGTACCGTATCCGCCGTTGAATACCCTTACCCAGATTTCGTTTTCACTCACAGAGTCGCCACAACCTATAAAAGTAAGACAAGACAACGCCATAAATAATGCTATTACAACTGCAAAAAATTTTCTGTTTTTTCTCATAGTTTTCTCCTGTTTATAAATATCTGAATTTAATTTTTTAACCTTTTAACCCGCCCGCTATAGTTAATGAAGAAACTTTGTTCTGCAACGCAATGAATAAAAATAACGGCGGTATCATACATATTACTAACCCCGCAAACAAAACGGGAGTATTTGCATCTCTGACATGTATAAGCTGATATGTAAATAACCCTGCAGATAATGTAAGCCAATCCGGAAAATAAATGATACACGTCATATAGTCGTTCCACTTTGCCATAATCATCATTATCCAAAGCGCAAGAATAGGCGTTCTTGCCATAGGCAACATAACTTTGAAAAATACTGTAAAATGATTTGCCCCGTCTATATACGCAGCTTCGGCATACGACCAAGATACGCTTTTAAAAATGGCATATAGCATTACAAAATGGCTAGTTAATCCGTTACAGCACGTTATCAGTATTAACGGATTATTATAGAGACCTAAGTCGTTTAACAGTGCCATATTTGCCGGCATTGCACCATATATCGGTAGCATCATCGCAAACAGAGCAGTCCCGTAAAGAAAATCTCTGCCTCTGAATTTAAACTTAGCTATTGCATACGACATCATTACCGAGCACGAAATTGTTAAAAACGTACCACCCAAAGCCCACCATAGCGAATTAAATATCATCTTATAAACGCTGGTATCCGTTGCATCATCCACTAACGTTTCGAACGCTTTGGCATAATTACTGAATAGCCATTTTTGCGGCAAACCGAATTTATTTAACGAAAATTCCATCTGCTCTTTCAGCGTAGACAATATCATCCATGCAAACGCCGATAGAATAGTCGCCGCATGCAAAACAAAGATAATGAACATTATTATCTTGGCTATTTTGAACGATTTGTTCTCTTTAATCTTATTCCGTTTTCTGTTTTTCTTAAAATTTATTGCAGTATTCATAATTAAAACTCCACAGTCTCAATTTTAGAAAGCAAATGTCTGACTAAAAATACAATTGGCAATGTTATTACAGTTACAAACAAACCTATTGCCGCAGGGTAATTATTACTACCCGCCGTAACTTGTAGATAAATCCAGTAAGAAAACGTATACGTGCTTTCCGGCGTTTGAAATAACAGTATAGGTCCGCTTGCTTGGAAAATGCCGATAAACGATAAAATAAATAAAGTACCGACGGTATCCCAAATAAGCGGAGTAACTATCCCCGTCATTTCGCGGAACCAGCCGCATCCCTCTAATTTTGCCGCTTCTATAAGTTCTTCGGGTATTCTGTTCATAGCCCCCGTCAATAGAATAAAGTTGCTAGCAAGCCCCGTCCAAACACAATAAATCATTATTGTGTTCGTTGCTGTAGAATCATCTTTAAGTAAAAAGGGCAATTCAGTACCGGTAATTTCCTTGACTATAGTATATATAGGACCTTCTACGGCAATTATCGACTTAAACAGCGCGACGACAACAATGCCGGAAATTATACCGAACATATAAAACACAACCCTGAATATTTTATAACCGAGTATTTTTTTATAAAGAAAATAAGAAATTAAATATCCCGTTATAAATAGAAAAAACGAATTCAAGACGAAATATTTAAGCGTATTTTTAAAACACGTCATAAGCACGGAATCCTCATATGAAAATTCCTTAAAAAAAGCAATGAACCAATCAAAAGTAAACACCGTTGTACCTTCGACTTCTTTCTGAAAACCAAGCACAATTGCTTTATAGTTTACGCCAACATAAAAGACAGCAAAATGTAAAATTCCTATAATCACCATACAAAACACAAAAAAGTTTTTACCTTTCGAAAGTGATTTAGGCATAGTATCGTTTTTGACATCAAAAATTTTATGGTGCAATCGCGACAATTTTTGCTTAAACGTCGTTTTTTGTTGTATTTCTGTATTTTGTTCCATTTTCTTCTCCTAAAAAGTATTAAATAGCGATAATAAACGCAGCCTCTCCGGAATTAAGAATTATCGAAAGTTTATCTTGCAATATATCCATCTCTTCCACATTGCCGTTTCGATATATTCGAGCCTTAGTTTTGCCTTTGAAATAAATATTCACTTTATCTGACTTGTCTTGCGTAGGCTCTGTAAAGTTAGAAACCATATATGCATCTACCCCGTCTTTTTCAAACTGTCCTATAATAGTATCTTGCGTACAATCTACACTTTTTATGGAATTCAATTCGGAAAGATTATAATTCAGTAAATCAAAACAATCGTTATATCCGTCGTCATTCAATTTGCCCAATATGGCTTTAGTTCCTTTGTAGTCGAAATGCAAGTAAGCGTCTTGCATTGTTTTTAATTGTGAAATCGCATCCTTCACGTAATAGTAAGTATCGTTTTTCGTCGTGGTCCAGACGCCATTTTTGTTTTCAACTTTAACCAGGGCATGACCAGATTGAAAATCAACACCCGGTTGGTTCCTATAGGTGAATGCCCAAAAACCTTTTACACCATAAGACATAAGCGTATTAAACTGAAAAAGTATATCTTTAACGGACGAAATATCTCTATAAGACATATGACCGTGCGTAAGATAATAATAATCGACTTCTATATCGGTATTCATAGTATAATGCGCGGTTGTTTCGAGATTATATAAATACCCCGGAATCAAATAATTGCCCCTGGCATTTGATTTAAGCGGATATATGTCGCACATAAGTATTTTTTTACCGCTAACCTTATTGAGAACTGTATCTATATAACCTTTCACATAATTCTCATATGTTCCGCCTAGAGAACTTTCAGAAGCAATATACGGATAAATATTATTAACATATAGTTTGCCGGGGTTATCCCTTTCAAAATCTTTGATATATCCCGCAAGTCTCTCGAATTCACTATAAGAAGGTTCGTCCTTAAAGTTTTTGCCGACATAGGCTTTTTTAGCACACAAAGCAGCGTCCCTTTCGGCGTTTACCTCGAAATCTTTTTCAATGAGTTGCATTAATACAGCATTTAGGTTGTTCTCCCCGCAATAATCAAGGATACTGTCATATATAGGTGAACCTATACCGCCGTGGTTTTGACCGAGTAAGACGTAATTCATACCTGTTTCGGCATATTCGCGATATGCTTCCGCCGTAGGCGGCGGAGAAGAAAAAGCACCGAATCTGAACTCTTTAGATTCAAAAGTCGGAAATTCGGAAACGCCGTTTTTACAAGCAAACATACCGGACAGAAATAATACGCTTAAAAAAGCGCAAACCGATCTTATAAGTTTTTTTCTAGCCATAAAACTTCTCCTAACTAAAAAATGAAATAAATCGAATTTATTAAATTAAACGATTAAAAGGACACCTTCGCCTTCTTTTAGTTCGGCGGTAAACTCATCTCCGACATAATCGAATAATACGTTGTTCTTCAAAACAGAAAAAGCGGTTTTCGTAATGAAAGGAATTCTTACATTATTAGAAAGTTTTCGATAAGGGTCGGAATAATTCACTATCAAATAGCAAAATTTACCGCCTTTTGAAAATTCTCCTATTACAACGCTTTCCTGTGAAGCGACATTTTTAATTTTTTGTAAATTTCGAAGCGAATAAGAAAGTGAATTTATATCCGCATATTCGTGTTGTTCAGGAATATTTTCACCTGTTTTAACAAACGTGCCCACGTAATCGTAAGCAAAAAGAATTTCTGATATTTTTTTAAAATCCGCATTTACTTTCTGAACAAAATAATATTTATCAGTAGGAATATTATTTCTATCAATCAGCGCAATGTCTTTATCTGCAAACTCCCCGCCCGTAGGAGGAGTGGTATAAGTAAAATGGTTGATTCCCCTTACTCCGTAAGCGAATGCAACATAGTATTGAAAATAAAAATCCGCAAGCAAAGGCTCTCTCCTCCACTTACCGAAAGAAGTAGACTGAACGTACAAAAACGGTTCAGCATTATACATCTTGGCATATTTTGCCATAATTTCAAGATTTTTAAGAAAAGAATCCTGCAAAAAAACCTTATTTTCTTCGGGAATTATATCAAGAACATAATAATCGACCGATAAAATTCTTCTGCCGTGTATTTTACTTAAAATCTTTTCGCAAAACTGACTTATATACCTTTCGTAAGCACTTTCGCCCAGATATTCTTTTTTATCCGATTTCTCGTCGTACAATACGCCGTAATTCGGCAACAAATTGACGATAAAAGTTTTATTGGGAAATCTTTTTTCAAATTCCGGAATAACAGACGCAATCTCATCGAAACATTTGGCACTCGGTTCGTCCCAAATTATAATACCGTCGAAAGCTGGAAACACGGAATAGTCGGTCTTATCGTTTAAAAACGCCTGCGTGCTGTTATAATTAAACAGATACGCTTTAAGTCCGACCTGTTCGCAGTATTTAAGTAGTTCGGTATATTCTTTTGTACCACGTTTGGAGTAGTTTTCATCTATAAACGCGTGAGTCATACCGCAGTCTTTAAGTATCTTGTAGTCGTTAAGCGTAGGTTTTGCGGAACTCCATATACCTACTTCAAAAGTCTTTTCCATTATTGCCTTTTATTTGCAGTATCGGACAAAAACAGACCTTGCCCGATACTGCTAAAACTTATTAAACTAAATATTACTGTTTTACCCAATTACCGTTTGTAAATATGAGTACGAAATCTTCCGCCGTTCTATACAAAATGCCGTTCCTTACAAATCCGTAGCCGGCCTCAAACGTTATCGTATCACCTTCCACGGGCTCAAGACTTTCACTATATAACTCGGTATTCCAACCTTCGCTTATACTCACCGATTTCCAAACCATATTTGATTTTACGCCGTTATAGAGCATAGTTCCCACGGAAGTTTGCGCTGCCCAATCGGCAGGCGTGTACAACTGAGCATAGTTAGACGCGATATACTTCTTGCCAACCGTACTTCCGTCGAAAGTCAAGGTGTCCTGAATGTCTTCCTGTTCAAAATACATTGCACAAGACCAATTAGTGCCATCATATTTAAGTTGCCAGCCGCTATCCAAATAATAAGTGGTATCGCCAACTATAAATTTAAAACCTTTTTTGAGTATTACGATATCACCAGCATCCGCAGTTCCAAAACCTTTAACCAATATTGACGGTAAACTGCTAGAAGAAAATTCTAAAACTTTATACGTTGTTGTTCCTGCCGACGCATCATAGAAAAGCGAGTCGCCTATAACATTCAAGGAAGAATTGTCGCCAATATTGCGAGTTGAAACGAAACGAGCCGCCAAATTAAAGCCGCTGTAATATCCTGTAAAACCTACGGACAGTTTTGTTTCGGGAATATTGACGGAATCTTTTAACTGCCAACCGATACCGCCATAATAGACGAAAGATATGTCTTCGCTTGAAGTAAAGATATAAGGCGTTATCCCCTTAGTCAAAGAAACAGAGAACCCTGCGGGAATAAACAATTCGTCTTCATCTTTCGCATCCGCAAAGCCGGTTAAGTAAAGGTCGTTTGCGCAATCGGAAACCTGAATGGTAACCGCAAACGTTTCACCGTTAAACTTCGGACTGTTGCCGGAAACTTCTAACGTCGCCCAATCCGTTGCTTCCGTAGTTCCGTAAATGTCTACGTTTTCTCTTAAATAGATAGCATTTCTGTCGGTTATAGACGTTACCGGCTCGGAAAACGACATACTGAATTTTTCCACGTGCAACGTATAAACGGCTATAGCTGTTTTATTCATGTCGAAATTCCAAACGGTAGAAGAAGAAATTTCTTTGCCGTCGATTTTCCAAACGCTATCATATCCTGCCTTACCGGTTGTGTCAGGCAAATTAGCGATTGCCTGCTTGTACGTGACGGAAATAGCAGCGACTTCCCCTTCACTATCGTTGAAAGATAGCGTATAGGTTTTGGCGGTATATTCCGCGCGAACGGTGATATTATTAAGATAAGTCCATTTTGCGATAGACCTTATCACTTCACCGTTTAATTTCCATACGCCGTTATATCCCTTTTTAGCGGGAACTTCGGGAAGTTCGATATTTTCTTGGTCGTATTTTACCGATATGGCATCAACCTGTGCTCCTGCGTTTTCAAAATTGATTGAAAAACTCTTCGCAGTATAAACAGCGGCAGCGGTTTTATCCGTATCGAAATTCCAAACCGTTGAATCGGTAATCATTTCACCGTCTATCTCCCATACGCCGTCGTACCCCGTTTTACCGGTTATCTCAGGCAGATTAGTTAACGGCTTATCGTAAGTTGCAGAAATAGCGGCGACTTCACCTTCGCTATCGCTGAAAGACAGCGTATAGGTCATAGCAGTATATTCCGCAGTTAAAGTAATATTATCGAGATAATTCCATTTAGCGATAGAACTTATCGCTTCACCGTTTAATTTCCACACCCCGTTGTTGTATCCCTTTTTAGCGGGAACTTCGGGAAGTTCGATATTTTCTTGATCGTATTTTACCGATATTGCATCAACCTGTGCTCCTGCGTTTTCAAAATTGATTGAAAAACTCTTCGCGGTATATTTTGCATAAATAACGATATTGCCTTTAATATCGGAATTTTCGGTAAACTCCGCACCGTCTTCTATCATCCAAGAAAGCGTGTACCCGACTTTATCTGCTTGCGGCAATATCAACGATTCGGCGTTTTCGACGTTTTGCGTCGAAACGATTTCACCGTCAACTTTAATCGAAACTTCGTAAGTTTTCGTTCCGCAAGCGGAAAGCCCGAAAGCGAAAAATACGCAAATTCCCATAAGTATAAACATTATTTTCTTAATGTTTTTCATTTTTTTCTCCTTCTATAAAAAACATACTTTTTAATTAAGCACCACGAACGCGCCTGCACCCGCCGTAAGAGCGATGTTAATAGTCGTCGCACCTTCACAATCGTAGTACTCACCGTTCATATAATATCCCGCGACGCCGGTATTAAAGGTTAAACTAACGGTATTACTATTAGAATAGTCAAAGTTAGAAACCATATAGGCATATTTACCGGTGTCGGTATTACAGAATTCACCGCACAAAGTGGACTTAGTTCCGGAACTACTTGTTATCTTAGTCCAACCAAGCGTATTCTGCAAATGACTCCAGCATCCGTTTGACGAACCACACACACCCGTACCCCTATAGGTGTACTGCATATACACGTCGGCAAAAGCCTTAACGTCCGCGTTTGCGGTAGTAATATAGCCCTGTAAGGTGTCGTTAGAAATAGTCGTTGCCGAACTGCCGTCAACAACTGAATTTCTGATGACTCCGTTATTCTCACTATTGATATAGGAGTAAGACCATAAGCCTTTAACGCCGTAAGCAAGCGCGGCATTGAACTGGAAGCGCAATTTTGCCAAAGTATCGACGTCGTCGTGTATTTTACTGTTTTTATCGACATCATAAAGCGAACCTAACTGATAAAACACTTCCACACGCGCACCGTATTTTTTAGCGGCTTGGGCTAAAATTTCAAGGTTGGCAAGGTATCTGTCGACAATTCCGTCGCTATCGGCGTCAGTCGTAGAAACGCCTTTACCGTTTCCGGCTGAAACCAACGGATAAATATCCACCATTATGACTTTTTGCCCCGAACCGCTTAAATTGTTAAGAACGGTTTCGCAGTACGCTTCGATATACGCCTTATACGTATTATAATTATTACCGAAATCGCTGTTATAAATCGGATAAAGGTTGTTATAGAAAGTCGCGTAAGGGTTCTGCGCTTCAAAAGCGGTTATATATCCGGCAAGAGTAGCGAAATCGTTTTCACTCGGTTCATCCTTAAAGAACTTGCCCGCATAACCTTCGGTAGCAAGGTCATTATCATACTTAGAAAAAGCCTCCACACCCGCAAACACCATAGGAACGGTATAAATACCGTAAGTGTCGTATAAATATCTTTCCTGCGCTTTAAACGCTTCAACGCTTGCCTGACTAGCATTAGTCGTCGTAAACGACAGACTATTCTGGTCGTATAAAACGTAGTTATAATTCGCTTCCGCGTATTTTTCATACAAAGAAGTACTCGGAACACCGAAATTGCCTAATTTGAAAACATCTGTAAGGGCAGTCTGTTCATAAGCGGTCGCGCAAGACCATCCCGAACCATTATATGTGAATTGCCACTCGGTATCTAAATAATAGGTTGTGCTGTTAGCAATAAATTTAAAACCTTTTTTGAGAATTACAACGTCGTTAGTATCGGCAGTACCGAAACCTTTAAACATTATCGTAGGTACAGTGTTGGAAGAAAAGTCTAATATCTTATACGTTGTTGTGCCCGCCGACGCGTCGTAGAACTGCGCGTCGCCGATTGCGGTTAACGTGCTGTTATCTCCGATATCGCGACTTATAACGAACCGACACGCTTGATTAAAGCCACTAGAATATCCGCCGAAATAAATAGCCTGTTTCGTTGCCGGAATATCTATCGCACCAGTCAATTTCCAGCCAACGCTGCCGTAATAGGTAAAAGACGCGTCTTCGGTCAAGGTAAAATTATAGGTTGATAAACCGATTGTTTTTGAAACGGTGAAACCTGCGGGGATGAATAACTCATCCCCGTCTTTTGCAGTTCCGAAGCCCGTTAAGTAAAGGTCGTTTGCCCATTCACAAACCTGAACGGTCGGCGTAAAAGTCTCTCCGTTTAACTTCGGGCTGTCGCCGGAAACACTTAAAGACGACCAGTTTGCCGCACTCGTCGTACCGTAAACGTTTACGTCTTCTCTTAAATAGATAGCGGAACGACTTGTTATACTCGTTACAGGGGCGGAAAACGACATGTTTTTATTTACCGCACTACCGGCGATAGTCCAAGCAGAACCCGTCCAGGTAAAGGTATAGTCGGTATTCAAATAATAGGTCGTACTGTTAGCAATAAATTTAAAACCTTGTTTAAGTGTTATGATATCGCCCGTATCGGCAGTACCGAAACCTTTAAACATTATCGTAGGTGCAGTGTTGGAAGAAAATTCTAAACCTACGCGCGTAGTAGTACCCGCCGACGCATCGTAGAAGAAAGCGTCGCCTATTGCGGTTAAGAAACTGTTGTCCCCCACGCTTCGATTGATAGCAAATCGACACGCTTGATTAAAGCCGCTGTAATATCCGGCGATAGCAATAGCCTGCGTCGTTTCCGGAATATCCGCTTCGCTCAATTTTGTCCAACTACTACCGTCATAGATTAAATAATAGTTTTGGTCTACAACGTAAAGGCTGCCGTCTTTTTTCCCCGCGAAAGCAGTTCCCTTTTTAATAGTTAAAACACAACCCGAAGTTGCCGAAAGATTATCTATATAGAAAGTAGTCCCCGCCTCAATCGCCCCAACGTCAAGATAACTTATTTCCACACCGTTTTTCAATATGCCGCCGTCCGCGCAGTATACAAACATTTTGTTCCAGTCCTTATAGCCCGTAATCGTTGCACCGCTGATATTCAAATACATAATGCTGGCGTTGGCTGTACCCAAACTCGGTATAGATATGGTCTTAAAATCAGTAGTATAACCGCATACCCACGTAGCGCCGTTCCAGATAAGCGTATAATCCTTATCCGTTACGTAATATCCGCTGTTAACGTTTGCAGACATGACAGTACCTTTATCTATAGTAATCTTATCACCGACAGACGGACTTAAATCAGCATAGTAGATTTCGTCCCAAGACGCTACCTGACAAGCCCAACTATTTATTGACGTACCGTTAAGTTTGATATTGCCGGCAATAACTTTTGCACTTTTCCATTCATCGTTGCTTGTTAAAGTGTGTAAATTACAACCTATATATTTTGCCCCGTTTCCATAACCGCCGTTTCCGTATACAGAAGTATTAAAAGTTAAAGTCGTGCTTAAAGTCTTACATACCCACTGCGGTCTAAAAGTCGAATTATAAACAAACTCGTAATCTTTATCCAACACATAATGTATACGCCCGTTTGAACTTGAGAAGGTTGTGCCTTTCTTAAAGGTCAAAACATCCCCGTTGCTGGCTGTAGAATATGCATTTGTTTGCAATATAAACGCATAACTCGGATGATATAAAACTTGATTATAATTTATTGCAACGCCGTTTTTGTATATACCGCCGCCAGATACCGGAATTTTTGCTAAAGCCGTACCACCCAAAGCAGTCTGAAGAATCGTACTGCCCGAAACAAAAAATTTAGCATCACCGTCGGTTCTGGAAACGTCTGCAGTAGTGAGAGACAGGGTATAATCCATACCTATCCAATAATAACTACCTGAACCGTTATTCATATAACGAAGAGTATAATCGTTATCCAACACGTAAACGGTATTACCGTATACTATGCCGAAACCTTTCTTAAAGATTAGTTCGTCGTCATGATTAAATCCGCTGAATCCGGTAGGGTAGACTATCCCCAAATCACCTGACCAACCGGAATTAGGGTTGCACGCTTTAAACGAAAATGCGGTTTCGACGCCGTTATGCAGTACCGTACCTATTGTGGTCAATGACACCCCGTCATTTGGCGTAAACAAATCCGTATAATTACAGCCCACCCATTTAGGCGGAGTAGTAGCGGTAATTTTCATTTGAAGACCGGAATTGACCGTTTTATCCAAAACAGTTATCGCACAAGTTCTTGACGTAGCACCATAAGTCGCGGTTATCGTCGCGCTGCCTGCGGCAACCGCAGTAACCGTACCGTTTTCATCAACCGTAGCGACGGAAGTATCGTCGCTTACCCATTTCGCCGCTAAATCGGTATTCGCTAAATCCACAGAATAACCTATCGCTACACTCGCTGAACTTTTCGCAATAGTAAACGTGTTGTTGGAAACATAATTATTCAGTACCGTAATAGCGGAAGCATTGTCGTCAAAATCCCCGCTTAAAAGCGCTTTGCCGGCAACGTATGAAACAGAACGCTGAACCTGTACGGAATTATACGTATAATCTTCGTCCACCAACACGTACGCCCTTGCAACAAGGTCGGTATCGTAATTCGCGACGGGAATACTTCTCAACACGCAACTGTATATATAATGATAAGGGGTTTCATTTGACCATTGCAACATAACGCAGTCCTGTTTTTTAGCGGTTGCAGCTGTCAGTTCACCGTCTACGTTTGACGCTTTGGCAATAAACATCCCTATCGTCGGGTTATCCAGCCCGTCTATATAAGATTTATCGTAATAAGCCGTAAATCTTATGCCCGTACCGTTCTCCACTCTTACGGACGCGCCGTCAAGCATGAAAACGTTATCGGTCGTATGCCCGGCGTAATTTTGCGCCTGAACCGTTGAGGTTTTACCTACCCCTGCGTATAACAGGGCGGAGAAACTTATCGCAAGGACAAACACAACCGATAACACCTTTAAAATAAGACTTTTTCTCGTCGTATTCATATCATCCTCCTCCTTTACTCCAAATCCCAATCAAACAGATTGTCTCCGTTTTCTTCGTCAAAACTCGACAAAAGCACATCCTGACGAAGAATTTCATACCATTCTACCATCGGTCCATAATACTTTCTCTTCATTTTTCCTTATCTCCTTTACCCAACACTTTGAGTAATGAAATTTTTCTAATTATATTTTAAGTCGTATTTTCGACATAGTCAATAACCCATTTTGACGAAAAAGTTCTCTATTTTGATTTATTATGCATATTTGCTTGTTTCGCTAAAAAATATCCAAACCGCTATTATTCTAAAACTACTTTAAATGAGTCTCCTGTACCGTCACCGCTTCGTCACAGTCTATCAAGCAAATACGCAAGGCATTTTAAAAAAAACGTCCGATTGCGTGAATTTGCAATCGGACGTATCATAAAATATTTTTTGTTCTTTATCGTTATAATCAATTAAAATATCCCTTGATTAAATACATTTTAGCAAAACTAATGCGATAAAATTGTCGCATTAGTTTAAAAACTTATTTTTTCTAAATAATTTTATTCGCACAAAATAAAATTATAAAAATTAGCATAAATGCTTGCAATCTCTATTTACAGATGATATAATTTTTAAGAAAAGTCAATAAAATATTGAGTTAGAATATAAGAAAAGTCAATGATATAATGTTTCGTTATCTGAAATAAGTCAATGGAGGGTATATGCTATATAGAAAAATAGGTGAAAAAATCGAAAAGTATTTTAAGTCTAAAACTAACAAAATACTTATAATCGACGGGGCTCGGCAAATAGGCAAATCGTATATCATCCGGCATTTTGGCACCAAGATGTTTAAGAATTATATAGAACTAAATTTTGTTGAAGACGAAAAAGGCGATAAGATATTTCAAAACATCAATTCGGTTAAAGATTTTTATTTAGGGTTAAGTATGGTGGCCGGAGATAAAATGCAAAAGAAAGAAAATACGCTTGTATTTTTAGATGAAATTCAAGAGTATCCGCAGTTTTTAACCCTTCTTAAATTCTTAAAACAAGATGACAGATTCACTTACATTGCAAGCGGTTCGGAACTCGGCGTTACGCTTAAAAAGACTACTTCGATTCCGATGGGCAGTATTGAAAGAGTTCATATGTACCCGCTTGATTTTGAAGAGTTTTTATACGCAAACGGATTTAATGAATTAGCAATAGCGTCTTTAAAAGAGAACTTCGATAATAAAGAAAGTTTAGACGAAAACACTCATAATAAAGTTTTAGATTTGTTTAAGAAGTATTTGTTAGTCGGCGGACTTCCCGATAGCGTTAATTCTTTTATAAACGATTATAATATCGTCAATGTCAGAAATATTCAAAGTGAAATTCACGAATATTACGGTGATGACGCCAGTAAATATGATAAAGACCATAAGTTGAAAATAAAAAGAATTTACGATATGATTCCGATGGCGTTAGAGAATAAAAAGAAGAGAATCGTTGTCCAAAGAATTGAAAACATAAACGGAAAAACAATGTCTAATTATCAAGACGAGTTTGATTATTTGATAAGTAGCGGGATAGCGTTAGACGTCAAAGCGTTATCTACCCCTACTTTCCCGCTTATTGAATCGAGTGGTAAAAACTTATTGAAACTTTATCTTAACGACGTCGGCATACTAACTAATATTTTATATAAGAACAATATTCGGGCAATATTAAATGATGAAAAAAGCATAAATCTCGGGACTGTGTACGAATCGGTCGTTGCAAGCGAATTAAAAGCGCACGGCTTTGACCTTTTCTATTATGACAACAAAGCAAACGGCGAAGTCGATTTCTTAATCGACGATTATGATAATCTTTCTGCCGTTCCGATCGAAGTTAAATCAGGCAAGGATTATACAGTTCACAGTGCTATCAATAAGTTTTTATCTAATAAGGACTATAACGTTAAAAAAGGATATGTGCTTTCAAACGAAAGAACGGTATATGAAAAAGACGGCATAATCTATTTGCCGATATATTACATTATGTTTTTTAAGAACAACTAAAAATCGATATACTTGCATAAAAAAGGGTTGTTGTCAACACGATTATGCATAAAATAAGGATATTTGTTTTCTATTTTTTACATATTTTTAGGACAATAAAAGATGTTTTTTCGCCATTTTGGGGATTTTTTGGGGACTAAAAAGTTAAAATCGCAAGTGTTTTATTGATTATTTTAAAATAGTGCTTGCGGTTCGAATCCCGTTGGGGTCACCACTGACACAACATATTGTAAATGATTAGTAAAATCCTTACAATATGTTGTGTTTTGTTTTATGGATTTTCCCCATTTCGATCGACTTTTTGGGGAAATTTCGGCATAAAAGTCGTAGAACTGAAACTGTTTGATTTGTCTTGTTTGTTCCATCTGATTTCTCCTTAATTTGTTTTTTGCCGTCGTTTAAAGACCGTCGGCACGTCTTTATGTCAGCACATAGGCATCACCCTCATAATAAAAATATTTTTGCTCCCATATATAACCGTTAAACTCACCTGAAAATTTCACTTTTTAAAAAAAATTTTTAAATTTTCTTAAAATATTTTTTAAGTCTCTCAATAGGTAGCCGAATTAACTGCCTTTTTGTTGCGCTTTTTCACAAATACTTTTATTATTTAATTAAAATGCAAGCGAGCGTCAATCGACGCTCGCTTAATTACCTATCTACTTTTAATCTCATTAAAGTACGAAACAATTCAAATCTTTTTATTTTTAATTTTTTCCCGTTACTTTAATCCATTTGATTTCATACGGTTTAAATATAAACGTCTGCGACTTACCGTTTATATCGTAAAACTCCGTTGTCTGTTCTTTCTCCGTATTATTTATCACCGCGTATCTGTCTCCGTAAAAATGTGCTTCCGTTAATGGGTTTGTGCAATAAGACCTTTTGTCCATATTCTCTTTATTCGCCGTCCACAGTATCGCGCGATACAACAGTTTCGCATTTTCAGCAGAATAAGGCAGTCCTGTTATGTAAAAACTTCTGCCTTTTCCATAAGCATTGCCCGCCATTTTTACTTCACCAACGCTATAATTTCTCTTAAAACGTTCGGAATACACAATATCAATGACATTCGTGCCTTCAAGTGCAAAAATATTTTTCTTGTCTTCACCATAATCGACAGGACACTCTATATTGTTTAAAATAAAATGCTCTCGGCTTGCTGTTACGTTATGCTTGTCTTCACCAAGTGAAATCCCGCACTCTTTATCCACGCCCAACACATCAGAAAGTTGGAAGAACTTGCCGTTATACTGCACCGCAGTAGGTTCGCCTACTCCGATAAAACCGCCGCCGTTATAGACGAATTTACGGACTTCGGTCAATACTTTCTCATCTTTCCAGTTATCTCCGCCGCTCCAAGCCGTTCCCGCGTCGCCCGCGTTTATAACTACGTCGTAGCCTTTGAGTGTACCTGCCTTTACGTCGTCGAAGTTTATGAAACTCACGTCAACGGGAAGTCCCGACAACGCTTCGTATATCCCTTGATAGGAATAACTTTGCTGATACCAAAGTTCGTGCGCAGTCATATTACACATCCAACTGCGTATTTTACCCCAACAGTTTAAAACCGCCACTTTCGCAAAATTATAAGGTTTTTGCGTTTTTACAGTATCGTATATATATCTGAATTCATCACATATTTCCGCCGCCCTGTCTATAAACTTCGGAAATTTAGCCGCTAAACTCAAATAGCCCCCAAAACCTATCCTGTCCAAAGGGTTTCGCATCATTGCCCTACGCGCGGTTATCCAGTTGCGATTTAATTCTGCAACAGCATTATCTTCGTTTCCTTCAAAGAAAGTATCAGGAAAGAAATACGGTAAAAATCTGCCTTCTTTATATTTCACCCCTTCAACGTCCGAAAGCATACGGACGGTTACGCCACCGCCTACACTGCCGACTATTGCGTCAAGATTAAGTTCCTTAAATCTTTCTCCGTATATCTCCGCACCTATCCAGCAATCGCCTAAAAACATCATTGCTTCCTTACCGTTTTCGTGCGTAATTTTTACTAAATCTTTTACAGTTTCGGCTACGAAATTCTGTACGAATTCCATATAGTCTTTGTATTCTTTTGTCGGTATTCTGTGCGTCTGATTATAATACCCCTGATCCACGAGATATTCCGCTCGCATTTTGTATCCGTATTGCTCTTTAAACGCGTCAAGCATACGGGGGCTTACCGCCATATTATATCCGAACCAGTCCACATTTCTTTCTTTTCCCTTTTGATTGTATACCAAAGTAAACATATACAAAAACGTGGTGAACCTGACGACATTACAATCGGGATTATCCTTGCACCATTTTTGTAAGTTTTTCCTGATAAATTTGTTCGTTTTTGGATAAAAGGGGTCGTACATTATATGATGCGGCTCGTTCCAACCGTTGGTTATGTAATTATACATATGAACAGGATGCCACAGAGAAATCATTAAAAACGCCACAGTGTATTGATGAAAGGGTTTGGCGTTATTGATTATTATGTTTCCGTTTTCTTCGTCCGCCGTCCACTCGGTATGAAGTTCGCCCGTCGTTCTATCCATAACTTCGAGATATTTTAATGCTTCTTTTGAAAAGTCAGGTTTTACCTGTTCCGCATAAAAAGTATCCATTAAATGAACGGTTAAAGTTTCTTCCGTCGCCGTGATAAAGGGCGTCATAACGAACATATGCTGCCACTCGTCGGGATTGTTTTTTGCCCACTCATGATTACCGCGGTCAACGAAATATACGTTATATACTTTATCCGCTATTTCTCTCGGATTTTTGGGAAGTTTTACGCCGTCGCAGTCTCTGACCGCGTCTGCACCCCATAATTTTGCGATTTTCTTCGTACCTTCCACAAAACTTTCGTCAGTCGGTATCGTTATTCTGCCTTTTGCCATAAAATTATCTTCCTTTTTTTATTGAATAATTTATATTTTGCTTGGAGATTCGACGAACAAATAAGCCCCTGCGTTCATGCTTTTAACGCGCATAATTACGCCCTTTAAATGGCGCGGGATAAGATTCAATCTTAAATCGGAAAGCGGAATACCTGTTTTAGCGGAAAACTCGTCTACATTCGTTATTATACCGCCCTTTAAATATATTTTTTTAAAATCCTTAAAATCACACCAAGTAGGATTTGCGTCGTTGTCGACGATTTTTTCGCCGTTCCAAGCGCCGAGATAACCGTTATCGTTTTCGTTATTAGTGCGGTAGGTAAAGGAAATATCCGCCCTTTCGCCCATTTCTCCTTCTATCGGAATTATAACGTAAAGTTCTCTGGCGTAATTTTCGTTGTTTCTATCCCCGGCAGCGCATTTAGCGTCCCAATAAGAACACTCTTTTATCGATTGCCTGAAATTATTGACGACAGGTAAAAAAGCGTTTTCAAGAACTCTCGTTATGCCGAGTTTTCTTAAACCGTTATAAAGTTGTTCGTTTCTTAAAACGTAATCTTTTTTTTGCTTTTCCGAACCGCTTTCCATAATCTTATCGAAAAAGCAATAGATATCGTAATACTCGACTTGAAGAAGAAGTTTAGACACATTCCTTTTTTCGCCGGCAGTGGCGGCAAGCGAATATGCTATTTCAAGAAGACGTTTCCCCGTTTTTATGTACTCTTCGGAATTTTTTTCGGATATTACCGACGTTGGCTCAGACGTGGCAAAGTAATAGTTTTCGCTTAAACTTTCACAAAACGAAATATACTCTTTAACGCTCTTCCATCCTGCACCGTAATAGCCTTCCAAAAACTCGTCCATATATACACTGTATTCTTGTCCCGACATAAACGGATTATAAAGAACCTTCGCAAGAAGATAGACTTTTAATTCCGAAAAGTCGCAGGAAACCGCTGTACCGTTTATAAATACGCCCTTAACATTATTTTCGGCAAAAAATCTCGCGTTTTGTAAAAGCGTATTAAAAACCGGAAAGGCACAATTTATTTGATTATAATTATAAGGATAATCCCAAACGTAAATCTTATCGGTAAACTCAGAATAATTTTTCAGTCTGCACACAAAATCGTAAGAAGATTTACACTCCTTTACATTGTCTTCTTCATATTTTTTAGCCGCTTCGGAAAATGCAAGCGACCTTGTACCCGTAGAACAAACCCTTATAACAACGTCCTTATCGGGACGCACGCAATTCGGAACTGCGCCAACGCCGTGATAAGAAATGGTTTCGACCGAAACGTTAGGATAATTTTCCTTTATTTTCCTTTGAACTCTGTTTACAAAATCTAAAAGGATATCCGTATCGTTCCAACCGTTTTTCCTTTTGCTTTCGCACTTTTCACAATGACAATATGCCATTTCTCCGTCGTTTATTGAAACAGAAACAAGTGTAGGCGATTCTTCTTGGTCAAGCCACTTAACTGCGGAAGAAACAACGACGTTAAGCGTTTCTTCTTCACTCATACAAAGACCGCCCGGATTTCTGACGTTGTTATCGAAAGCGTAAAGGAAAGGTTTATCCGTATAATAGACGCTTGGCGGAACGAGATGTAAAAAAGTATGTACAAGTCCTTTAAATCCGCCAGCAAAACCGACGCTTCCGCCGTCCGCTGCGTGGAGTCGTCTTACGAAACTGCCGTTTACCTTACTTTTTACCGAGAACTCTGCGTCGAATATCGACCAATCGCATATATCCCTATACTCGAAAACAGGTCTTTGACTATCGGTAAAGTCAGTAATCTCTATTTTATCTCTGTATAATAATTTTTCGACGTCTTTGGTAAAAAATCTGACGCCTAAACATTTTTCGATAAACGAATAGATGCCGTATAAAATTCCGCGTTTACCGCCGTTTATAATGACAAGTCCGTTTTCTACTATTATGTCGTAATCATCGTCGCGATACGTTACGTTTGCGCTCTCATCGTATTCACGATTCGTTCCGCCGATAAGAATTTCACGGTCGGTTTTTAAAGGATAACGGTCGTATATTATAGGAATATTTATACCTGAAATTTTATATATGTAATTTTGTATAACCGCCGCGCCCTTTTCAATATATTCGGGCGCCATAGCGGGCGAACGGAGACTTGCAGAAGAGTGAAATACTATACTGTACTCCGCAATATCGTTTCCGCAAACGGATATTTCCGACAGTTTTTCGCCTATTCTTAAAAAATTATTCATGGCTGGTCTCCTGACTTGTGTTCTTCTCTAAAACGTCTATTTCTCTTTTCTTTTTTCATTTTTATAATTTATCCTATAAAAACCGTTGACAGTTTATACACAGTTAAAATATCTTAACGAAAGCGATAAAAAACGTTTAAATAATATTTTTGTAACCATTTATTTCGGTATATCGCTTTTGCACCAGCGAAAATTCCCCCTTACTCCCATTACTTTTGAATAATATACGAAGGTCTTCGGATATTTGTTTATGATTTTTAAAAATTCAGGTATTTGCCTTTGATTTACGATGGATATTATCATATTAGAGTCTTCGCCCGTAAACATACCTTTACTTTCCATCACGGTTGCTCCGTGTTTCAACTCAAATAATATCTCTTGTTTCAACTCTTCCGGATATTTCGTTATTATTTTAAATTCCACAGCATCTCTGTTGTCCTTCATTACGAAATTTACGCCCCACTCGAATATATACATCTGTACAAATGACAACAGTATACTATTCAAGTCTTTATATACTATAAACGATGCGAGAAATATTGCATAACAGATTACGCTTATTATCCTTTCAATATTGATATGCGTATTCCTTTTTTGAAAAATACTTGCTACTATATCCACCCCGCCCGTCGAAGAACCAAGTCTAATCATTATTCCCGTCCTTATCCCGAGCAGTATGCCGGAAAATATCGCGGCAAGCAGTCTTTCGTTTTCCGCCTTATATTGATAAAAATTTATTTCCGCAAGCAAATAAATAAATGCCGAAGATAATACGGTAAATAAAACAGTATATATCACAAACCGTTTATCAAGAAAAAACCAAGCGATGATAAGCAACGGAATATTAAGTACAAAATAATAAATACCTGCATTTATTTGTGTGATTTCTTGCAGCATCGTAGCAATACCGTCAACACCGCTCGGCGCGAATTTATTATTATATACGAAAACGTGTAAAGTCAGCGCTGATATAATCGCTGATAATAACGTCAAAAATATTTCCGTAAAAATCTTCGTCTTTTTATTCATCTTCCACCGTCTTATCGCATGGCAAATCTTTTTGAATTGTTTTATCTTCTTTTTTCTTCTTGTTGAATATAAGATAAATCAACGCTAAAAGCGCGGAGACCGCCGCTATACATATAAGCAATATGAACGCGCCCGTCCAGCCGCTTGCGTCCGCCATATACCCTAACACGTAAGTCGCTATCGCCATACCTATGTAACACGCCCCGTTTAAGTACCCCGCCAAAAATCCTGCGTCGAATTTCCCCTTAAACGTCAACGGCACTTGCACCGTCGTGGTGTTAGAAACTATGCTCATCGTTATCGCTTCCATTGTAAACAAAATTATTACGGGAATCCAACTCGCATCTAAAAGCAACAATACTCCCGCTATCAATATCGCTCCCGTCACGAAAGCAATTAACGAAATCAAAACGTAATTCTTTAATTTCTTATATAGGTAAGGCGAAATAAAGGCAACCGACAAGGTAAAAAGCGGCAAAAATATCGACATAAATATCGAGATAGCGTCGGACATGCCGTAACTTTCTTTTATTATCGCAGGTATCCATTGTTGCAGTCCCCCCGATATTGCGTAACAGGCAAGCGAAAATTCTCCCAGCAACAACAATAATATTATTGCTTTTTTATCGGGTTTCTGTTTGGGTATTTCCCGTTGCGTTATTTCTTTTTCCTTAATTTCAATCCCTTTTATTTTACCCGTACCAAATAAAAACAATATAGCGACGGTGAAGAGTAAAATGCCCGCGGTAAGAAAACAATACATAAACGCGCTCGTATCTATTGCAAATATTGCGCATACGCCTATCGCCGCGAATTTTCCGCCCGTCGATGCGGTTGCCATAACGATCCCCGTCGCCCCTATCCTTTCGGGCGAAACGTTTTCTCTCAATATCAGCAATAGAACAGGCCATAAATTCGCCTGTGCGAAACCATTTAAAAGCCACATATACTTTATGGTTATAAATGGCGCGCCGAAAAAGATGATGAAATTTATAACGCCCGAAATAATAAGCGCGGATACAACCAGCAGTTTTCTGTTGAATTTATGACATAAAAAGCCCACGCATATTTGCCCTATTCCGTATGCAAAGAAAAAAAGAGTTGCGGGAAGCGACGCAGTCGCGTGCTCCACCGCAAATCTGTCCATTATCAAGGTTACGTTAGAAGCGTAACTGTAACGTCCGAGTTGCGCAACAGTATAAGCTATCCAACAGATAATAATAAGCCATATTTCTTTTCTTTTAGTCATAAATCTTTTAAGTCCTTAAAAAATATAAAACATATTAAAATTCAAACGTTTCAGCCAAGGTTTTCCTGGTCAGCCCACCCGCTTGCAGGCTGATATTTCCAATTTACAGGATTAACTCCTTGATAATGCGTAAAATAACCGCTTGTATTTTTACCTATGGTCGCAACACTGTGTACGTATCTTACGCTCATATTATGCATAGCGGTCGCCAAAGCCAAAGTAGCGGCATTATATTCTGACGACGTGTAATCACTTTCATAATTACAAAGCATAGCATAAGTCCAATGCAAACGGGATTTTTGAACCCTATAAAGCGACGTCGCGTCTTCCGCTACCGCGCTTTCCGCTGCGTTCCAATATCCTTCTGCACTTGATTTTAATTCAGCCGTAAAATTAATAGAATTCGATACGGAATTATATTTGCCCGCGTTAGTCGACTTGTCGGTAGTCCAGATATCGCCCGTCATCGCATTTTTTACCGCATCTATATAAGAAAGAACATAAGAACCCGCCGCGCCGTAATATTCGTTGCAAAACTCCGTCATTAAATTTCTGTACTCTGCGTAGGTCATAGACGGATTTTGCATCATTTTAGCGAGTAAAAAACTGCGGAGTTCACCGAATTCACCGTTATTTTTCAAAGCGCCTTCACAATAAACGCCTTTAACACCGATAGAATACATATAATTGAAATTATAGTAAATATCGTCGAAATTCGGGAATATCTCCATATAATTATTGTAATCTATCGCATAGTAATAGACATACACGTTATCGCAGATATCTTGCCAGCCCTGTAAAAGCGTCTTCTCACTATCGAGTTTACTAGAATTTTCTCTATCGTTAATGCACCCGCCGAAATTAGTACAGAACCTTACAATAACGTTATCCGCGGGTTTAACGTCGCCCTGAGGCAGTTGTTTTGTCCACCAATAAGCAAGCGTTTCAATATAAACGTCAGGATAACCGTTAGTTTTAACATGATCCGCAAGTTCGTTTACCCACATAAGCCATGCGCCCGTAGTGCCGTATGCGTCATATTTTGCCATACACCCATCACATTTACAGTAATTGTTATTATCCATAATAGACGCCATTACACGGACCGTTGTCTGCGCGTTATAATTTGCCTGTAACCAATAAATAATATATGTTTTAGCAACGGAAAGCGCGCCTTCGCTTGAAAGACAAATCTGTGTGTTTTTATAATCATCAACAGTAGTCGCATAATAATCACCGTTTTCGTCTTTAGCAAAATAATCAGAATCTGACGTAATATGCGCCCTATTCACCAAGTGAGGAGAACCTATCGAAGTATGTACGTTAGCCGCACCGTTGACGTATCCGACGTATCCGCCGTATTGGGCGTTGCTGATTGCCGACTTTTCGATATCGCCGTTGATACCCGCGCTTACAGCCCAATCGACGTCAAACGCTCCTTTATAAACGACTTCTCTGTAATCGAACGTCGGCGAATACGATACATCGATATCGGTAACCTTTATATCGTCAAACGACGGTACTGTCGTTACGTCTTCTTCGTAAAAACCAAACCCCACGCTTTCCAACCACCTGTACGCACCGTAAATTATGCCGCGGCTATCTGCTGCGTCTATGTGAAGAGTGTCTCCGTAATTTTTAATTGCATAAGACTCCGCATCATACTCTCCGCTTGTTCTGCGGTTAGTTGCACCTAAAATGATTTCGTAATCGCCTTGGGGGTCAGAATCGAAAATTATATCTACTTCGCCGCCTGCTTTAGAGATTGAATCCTCCAATAAATTTGCCGCATATATAATCGGTGACTCGTCGTTGCCGTATTCAGAATCGGACACTACAACATTATATCTGTCGATACCGCCCGTTATGGTTACGTTTTTATATATGAGACAGTCCGCAGTCTTTTGTCTTGACACAAGATAAACCGCATTGCCATAAGCGGAAGTATCTACCGCAGAAGATATACCGAGACTTGAAAAATTTCTGACCCTTGCGGTAAAGACTATATGCGTCCACGCCCCCTTTATCGCGGATGCTTCTGCGTTCGAAATAACCTTTGTCGCAGCATTCCATAAGTTATTGCTCCACACACTGTCGACCCACCACACATTACAATTCGTGTCGTCGAAAGTCCCCGTTACGTATACGTCCATCTCTACCGTTACGTCCGTACCCGCGTTATAGTCGGTAGATATTCCGGTTATACTTTGATAGTAAGCACCGCTATTGCCGCCAGGTATCATCGTGTTATATTCTGCCGTTATTACGACGTTCTTGTAGTTAAATGCCGCCGCAGATTTATTTTGCGTTATTATATATACCGCGTTTCCGTATTCGGACGTATTTTCAGTATTATATTGTGCGGTATTGTATCTCAATTCGGTAAAATTCCTTACCGTCGCGGTAAACGTTACGTGATGCCAGTCGCTATCACCCGTAACAATAGTTGACGTTAAATTCGTCTTGCCGTTAATCGCGCCGCCTGCATTTGCATATACGGTATCAACACAATATATATTTGAATACTGGTCAAACGTTCCCGTTACGTAAACATCCATATCTACCGTAACAAAAGTTCCCACGTCAAGATCGGTCGTTAACCCCGTCATACTTTGATAGAATCCGTTACCCGTAGTATTCGCACCGCCCGATTTCAACGTGTTAAATTTAGATATAACAACGTTTTTGTAGTTAAACGCTGCCGAAGAATTATTCTCCGTCAAAAGATACACAGCGTTCCCGAAAGCAGACGTGTCGGTTACGGTATAATTAGCATTAAGTCTTAGTACAGGGAAATTCCTTACCGTCGCGGTAAACGTTACGTGATGCCAACCTTCTTCACCTGTAACTATCACGGATGTGATATTCGTACTCGTCTTTCTTTCACCACCGCTAACAGTCCACACCTCGTCTACGCAATATATACTGCTGTATTCGTTAAAACTACCCGTAATATATACGTCCATATCTACGGTAACCGTCGTTCCGACGTCAAGGTCGGTCGTTAATCCGGTCATACTTTGATAGAATCCGTTATTCTTAGTATTCGCACCGCCGGACGTCATTGTTTTAACTTCTGCTATTACGACGTTTTTATAGTTAAACGCCGCCGCTGATTTATTCTGCGTTATTATATATACCGCGTTTCCGTATTCGGACGTATCTGTAATATTATATTGACCGCTATTGTATCTTAAACACTTGAAATTCCTTACAGTTGCGGTAAACGTTACGTGATGCCACCCGCTTTCTCCCGTAACGATAGTTGACGTAATATTCGTTCTCGATTTATCGCTTTCTCCGCCTGAAACAGTATAAACATCGTTCACCCAATATATACCTGAATACTGATCAAACGTTCCCGTTACGTAAACGTCCATATCTACCGTAACAACCGTACCCACATCAAGGTCAGTCGTTAACCCCGTCATACTTTGATAGAATCCGTTACCCGTAGTATTCGCACCGCCCGATTTCAACGTGTTAATTTGGGATACAACAACGTTTTTGTAATCAAATGCCGCCGCTGATTTGTTTTGCGTTATAATATATACTGCGTTGCCGTATTCGGACGTATTTGCAGTATTATATTGTGCGGTATTGTATCTCAATTCGGTAAAATTCCTTACCGTCGCGAAAAACGTTACGTGATGCCAGTCGCTATCACCCGTAACAATAGTTGACGTTAAATCCGTCTTGCCGTTAATCGCGCCGCCTGCATTTGCATTTGCATATACGGTATCAACACAATATATATAACTGTATTCATTGAACGTACCAGTTACTTTCACGTCCATATCTACCGTAACAACCGTACCAACGTCAAGGTCGGTCGTTAACCCCGTCATACTTTGATAGAATCCGTTACCCGTAGTATTTGCACCGCCCGATTTCATCGTTCTGTATTCTTCGGTTATTACCACGTTCTTAAACTTAAACGAATCCGCCGATTTATTCACCGATAAAAGGTATACCGCATTACCGAAAGCGGACGTGTCGGCTATCGAATAACTTTGGTCGTATCTTAAAGCCGAAAAATTTCTGACCGTCGCGGTAAACGTTACGTGATGCCAGCCGCTATCGCCGGTAACTATATCTGACTTAATATTAGTTTTCGCGTTACTTTCGCCACCCGCAGTACTCCACACGCTATCTACACAATATACGCCGTAGGAATCGTTGAACGTACCCGTTACGTATACATCCATGTCTACGGTTACCGCCGTGCCGACGGGAAGGTCGGTACTTAAACCGGTTACACTCTGAAAATAAACGTCCGATTTACCGTTATTGCCGGCTTTCGCCATAGTTTTTGTACCTATACCGTATTGTTCTAAAACGCCGTCTTCGTCTATGACGTCAAGGCTGAAAAATAATCCGATTTTCTTTTTCAATGCTGTTTTAAGCGCAGCATAATCTTTTGCATCAGAAGCAATTATACTGTAATCTTCCGAACTGCCTAGCCATTCGTACGTGTCTGCTACCTGACTGTAATAGCCACCGCGTAGCGCGCCCGCAGACGCTGTATACTGCAAACTACGCGAAGGCGATTTTGCCGTATTAGTATATCCGCCTTCGCCATCGTTCGCCTCTTGATCGTAAACGGTAGCCATTGCCACAAAATCGGTGGTTCTGTACGCTAATTTTGCCGCGTCACTGTCGCCAAGCGCATTTATGTCGAGAAGAATGTTCGCATAATAATAACCGTCAAGATTACCGTTTTCGTCTCGCCCTTGATATATTTTATTTTTAGCCGCTTCTACCCGCCATGCATTATTCGTATCATATAATGCAGCCGCATCTTCGCCCGTAAACACACTTGCCATGCGCGCCGCCGACGCAACGTAAAAATAAAGCATTTTATTATCGTCTGTTTTTATTTCCGTCGCGGTTTCCTCGTCCATTTGCAACCTGAAACGCAATCCGCCGTCATCGGCAAGTTTTACGTAAGCGCCGCTTTCAAACCCGAAAACTGTTTCTGCTTTCGCCACTTTTGCACCTGTAATAAATACCAACGCAAATGCGGAAATCATCACCATTAAAAGGGCTATTAACCACACTTTGACACTTTTCGTGTTCATAATATGATACCTCCTTCCGTCGAGTTATCGAAATCGTCGTCCCAACCTGTACCGCTCATAACAATAATATTGCAATTGTTAACCGAATGTATATACATGTCGGGTTGTTCGTATAATTTCTTATCCATTGCCTTTTTCCCTCCTACTTTTATTTTTTCTCAATAAAAACCGTTCGACACGATTTTATCGATAAATATTTTATTAGTAAAATTTTTTAATTCGTTATAGTTTGCCGTAGCGTTTTTATGCCTCGACAAGCGCGCTGATAGTAACGTTTTTATAGTTAAACGCGTTTACGGAGTTATTTTCGGTCAAAAGATATACTGCGTTGCCGAACACAGATGTATCGGTTACTGTATAAGCGGTATTAAGTCTCAATACAGGGAAGTTTCTTACCGTTGCTGTAAACGTTACGTGATGCCAACCGCTATCACCCGTAACTATCACGGATGTGATATTCGTACTCGTTTTCCTTTCACCGCCCTCTGTTGTGTAAACTTCATCAACGCAATATATATTACTGTACTGGTTAAAACTACCAGTTACATATACATCCATATCCACGGTTACGACAGTTCCCACGTCAAGGTCGGTAGATAACCCCGTCATACTTTGATAAAACCCGTTCGCGGGATTTTTCGCACCCCCGGACGTCATTGTTTTATACAAGTTATCGGTTATCACGACGTTCTTGTAGTTAAACGCCGCCGCAGATTTATTTTGCGTTATTATATATACAGCGTTGCCGAAAGCCGACGTATCCGCAGTATTATATTGAACGTTATTGTATCTCAATTCGGATAAATTCCTTACCGTCGCGGTAAACGTTACGTGATGCCAGCCGCCATCACCCGTAACGATAGTTGACGTAATATTCGTCTTACCGTTAATTGCGCCGCCTGCGTTAACATATACGGTGTCTACCCAATATATATTTGACCATTCGTCAAACGTTCCCGTTACTTCAACATCCATATCTACAGTTACAACCGTTCCCACGTCAAGGTCGGTAGATAATCCCGTCATACTTTGATAGAATCCGTTACCCGTAGTATTCGCACCGCCCGACACCAACATCCTGTACACTTCGGTTATTACAACGTTTTTATAATTTAAAGCATAATCCGTTTTTTGTCTTGAAACAAGGTATACGGCATTGCCGTAGGCGGAAGTATCTACGTCGGTAAAAATACCGAGACTTGCAAAGTCCCTGACCGTGGCGGTAAAAGTTAAATGAGTCCACGTCCACTTTGCTGTCGCCGCATCGTTGCCTGCCATTATCTTCGGGGCGTCGTGCCACAAATTATTTTCATAAACGCTGTCTACCCAATAAATACCCGAATATTCGTCAAAAGTACCTGTGATATATGCGTCCAAATCTACCGTTACGACAGTTCCCACGGGAAGGTCGGTAGTTAAGCCCGTTATATTTTGATAGAATCCGGCACCGTTTTCGCCGCAAGCAGGCATAGACGTACCGCCGATATTTAACTCGTTAATTGTATAACTCTTATAATTGAATGCGTCCGCCGTTTTCTGCCTTGACACGATATATACGGCATTGCCGTATGCGGAAGTATCTACGTCGGCGAAAATACCGAGACTTGCAAAATTTCTGACCTTTGCGGTAAATGAAATCGTTGTCCAAACACCTTTCCCTGCGGCAATTTCTTCTGCTGTCATTATTTTCGTTGCATCGTGCCACAAATTATTTTCGTAAACGCTGTCTACCCAATAAATACCCGAATATTCGTCAAAAGTACCTGTGATATACACCGTCATTTCTACCGTCACCAACGTTCCTTCCGCAAATTGCGTCGAAAGCCCCATAACGTTCTGATAAAATCCCTCACCGTTATATCCGCTTTCAGGAATAGGCTCGCCTTCTATTTCTAAAGTCTTTATTGTTACGTTATCAAAATGGAACGCGTCCGCCGTTTTCTGCCTTGACACGATATATACGGCATTGCCGTATGCGGAAGTATCTACGTCGGCGAAAATACCGAGACTTGCAAAATTTCTGACCTTTGCGGTAAATGAAATCGTTGTCCAAACACCTTCTCCCGCGATAATTTCTTCTGCTGTCATTATCTTCGTCGCATCGTGCCACAGATTATTTGCGTACACGCTGTCTACCCAATAAATGCCAGAGTATTTATTAAAATCGCCCGTTATATACACGTCCATTTCTACGGTTACGGCAGTCCCTATCGAAAGGTCGGTAGTTAAGCCAACGATATTCTGATAAAATTTATCGGAATTATTGCCGTTATCGCCGCACTCCGGAATCGCAATACCGTCTATATTCAAATCGACTTCTTGAATATTTTTAATATATATCTTATATGCGGAACGCGTTATGCCTTCCGGAAGCGTTCCCCAGAACATACCCGTAACGTACGCTTTCCCTTCCGCATCCGTCTTCACTTTGACCTTAACTTTATTCCAAATATCAAGAGAAGATATTTTAGCGGAATCTATATAACTACGTAAATAATCCGTAGGGTCGGCATCCGGTTCGACGTTAAAGAACAATCCGACAGTTTCCGTTCCGACGCCCGCTGTCGCTGTTCCGCAAACTTCCATAGTCACGTCAAACGTGCGGTTTGCATTTTCTGCGCCAAAATCAATGGCAGTAGAATTAAAACCTTGCCAACTGCCTGCTTTTGCGGCGGCGGTATTATATTCCACAACGAACTCAGCCCCGCTTACAGACTCTTCCGTATAGAGTTCTTCGTAACGGATATCATCGATATATATAACGTAATTTTCCGTTATCGGTTTAAGGATAGATAGTATAAACACGTCGGAATACGGCGATTCGAGATTGTCTATCTCGATTTTTGTCCAAGTATCGAACAGTATTCCTTCTGTAGCGTTAAAACGAACCTGTTTATAGGTCGGTATCCTTTCTCCGTCTTTTATGTTCGTCCATTTCTTCTCCCACTTCCAACCTGGAAGACCGTCTGCCGGGAAAGTGTCTCCTTCATAGCCTAAAATAGAAGGGACGTACACCCAATACGATATCTTTTTGATATTTCTTAAATCTATATCGTTCTGAAATCCTTGGTAAGCGTATTTAATGAGATTCAGTTGCTCGCCGGCAGTAAATTCAAGTCTTAAAGAATATCCGTGATTTCCGTGAAACTGTTCGGAAGAAATACTCACGCCGTTTTTAACTGTCGTAAATTTTGCAACTCTGTTATCGAAAGAATAAAGTTCGTTTTCGTTGATATTGCTCGTCCCTACATCTTCAAGCATATTGCTGAAATACGACTTTCCGTCTTTAATCGCCTCTATCTGCAACCTGTATTCGCCCGTTTCGGTAATAGCGGGATTGTCGCCCGTTATAAGGTTGTACCCCGCATCGTCGGACACAACGTTCTCTTTTATTTTTGTGCCGTTTGCCCACAGATTGAAACTTTCAAACTCCGTTTCGGAAGACCATCTGATTACGTTTATACTCTCTATGCCGAGAACAGGTCCTTGAAGAAACGAAAACTCGTCGCTCTTTTCGGACATATCGCTTTCAAGATAAAGCACATTTCCACTTGCATAACCCTTCGCTTTAACAGATATAGCATAATCTCCCGTAGCGGTTATATCGAAAAACCCTTCCGTATTCGTTATCCACTTACCGTCGTTTATGCTGTGAAGATAACTTCTTGTATTTGCGTCACCCTGCCATACAAATCTCACCGCATGCGTTTCCGCATCAGTTTCAACGACTGGTTTTGTCGGTGTAGTGAGTTTTACCGCGGTAAAACTAAATTCACCCGCTTTTACCACTTTTTTGCCCACATAGGCCTTAACCGAAATCGTATACTGCCCCGCTTCCGTTATAACTTCAAGCAAATCAAGTTTATTCTCGTTTAAAGAAGATTTACCGTCTGAAACAGTAATCTGATATTCCGTCGCGTCTGCCACCGCTTCCCACGAAAGAACACCTCGCGCATTAATAGACAACTTTTGCAGTTCGGAGACGTTGCCGCCACAATCACAACCTACGGCGAGTAACATTGCGCTTAAAAATGTTAAAAGCAACAAAATTATTTTTTTCATTTTTCCGCTCCTTATCTTTTATTTTTACGGTCTCTCTGTTATAAAGCCCTTACTTTTAAGTTCGGTCCAGAATTTATCATTATCGTTTCTCGTCCACAGATTTTTCTTCGCATTAAACGAATCAATTGCTCTTACTCTATCCGCAAGCGCTTGCGAACCGAATTGTTTTTCAATCATACTCGTTCTTGCATCCGTGCAATACGGAGAAACGGCTATTATGGGATTATTGAAAAAGACTTCGGTATTAAACAAGATATCGTACGATGATTTCAAGAAAGAATCGTCCGTAGTCAACGCCCGTTTGAACTCTGAACCTTTTACCGGCAAAACGTTGCCTGTCTTCGCTTCGGCGTGAGCCATAATACCGTCTTCGGAATACATAAATGAAAGGAATCTCTTCGCGAGATTTTTATTTTTTGCGTTAACGGGAACTACCGCCGTCGCGGCTTCAGCCCCGGCATAATAGAAACTTCTCGCATCATTGACAGTAGCAAAATCCTCTGCGCTTACGTCATATCCGTTTCCGGAAAGCGCGGTTTCACCGTTATCTATCGCACGAATTAGCGCGGCAAGTTCCCGGTCGTCCGCTATCGTCGGGCATTTTTCTCTTATCGCGCTTATTACCGGCACTTTCATCATTTTAAAGTCAGAATCCGTTCCGTCAGGAAACAATACCTGCATTTCGTTCATAAGCCATGACCCGTTATACATAATCGCAGCCTGACCTTTCAAAAACTCACGTTGCGCAAATTTAAATTGATATCCCGTCGAATTTGGATGTATATAACCATTGTCATACCATAATAAATCTTCGCAAACCTGCATCGCTTTAAGTCCGCCTTCAAGATAAGACGTTGCAGGATTGAAGACGTATTCACCGCTTTCATTTTTCGACTTACCGTGAAGCGCCGCGTTGTAGACTTCTCTGCCCTCATATTGCGCAAACCAGGTACAATATATGAAATCCCAATATCCCGTTCCCGTTTCGCCTGAGAAAATTATCGGTTTTATAGATGATTTAAGATTTTTACAAGTATTCAGAAGTTCATCGGTAGTTACGGGTATTTCGTTGTCGTAAATATAATCGGAATTATAAACAAACCCATATGCGCCTACAAAAGAAGGTATCTGATAGTAATGTCCCTTTACGTTTAAATAATCCAAATAAAGCGGGATAAGTTTATCCGCAACGGTTTTGCTTTCACCTTTATTAGTGTAAGAATACACGTCGTCTATCGGTTCTAAACAATCGATATAATCGTTAAGCGCATATTCAAACATGATTATATCGTATTTATCGGATTTTCCTGTTATTTCACCGAAAACCTGCAACCGTTCAACAGAACCGTTTATCTTAATTTTTACATCGGGATACTTGCGGTTGAACGCCGCCGCAACACCGTCAAGCCACGCCGTACCGTAACCCGTTTCAAGCAGTCTTATATTGACAGTACCCGATAAGGTATCGGTACTGTCGTCAATCACTTCTTTATCATATTGTTCCCCGCCGCCGCAAGCCGCTAAGGAAAACAACATTACGCCACTACAAATCAATGCTAAAACGCGTTTGAATTTTTTCATTTTTTATCTCCTATATATAAGGTTTTTACCCCTTTAATCCGCCTACGTTGATATTAGCCATCATTCTATCGCTGAATATCAAAAATATTACTAAAATCGGTAACAGACATATAAATAAGCCTGCAAACAACACGGGATAATTAAGACTAGTTTTTTCAACGTATGCCTGATACCTATACAATCCTGTTGCAAGCGTAGGCATTTCAGACAAATACAAAAGTGGGGACATATAATCGTTCCAATGCGCTATAAACTGCATTATGCCGAGCGTTAAAGCAAGCGGTACGGCCTGCGAACGCATTACCTTAAAGTAAATCTGATAAAAATTTGCCCCGTCTATTTCCGCCGCCTCTTTATAACTGTTGGAAATGTTAGAATAATATGAGTGAAACAACATCAAATTCATACCGTAAACGGCAGTCGCCGTAAACAGTATGGCGTAGGAGTTCGCAAGATGCAAAGCGTGATATATTCTGTAAGTTGATACAAACGATGCGCCGAGAGGAACTGCCATCATAAACAAGCACAATCCGTAAAGGAGATTTCTGCCTCTGAATTTATATTTATTCAACACGTAAGCGTATGCCGATACGAATTCCATATTTATTATCGCACTGCCTGCGGCAAACCAAGTACTGTTCCAGAACATATTTATAAATGACATACCGCCGTCGGTAATTTGCTTCACCGCCTCAATATAGTTTATAAATTTCCACGGAAAAACAGGTACGCCGAATCGGTTGTCAAAATACCCGTCAACATCCTTTAAACTTGACAACATTCCCCATACTACGGGATATATAAGCAAAAATGCGTGAAATATAAAGAAAAGAAAAACTATTGTAAAAATAACTTTTTCCGGAACAGTTCTCCGAATTTTTGATTTGTGAAAAATTTTACGTTTCATATTATTTTGTTCTCTTATTAGTATTGTACCGGTTCTATTCTATTGACCAATTTATTTATCAAAAGCGCGAAAGGTAAAACAATAAGCCCTTTAAAAAGACCGACCGCCCCCGCTAACCCCTGGTCGTTTAAAGACCCCGAAGTGGTAAATTTATACAAATAAAACGGAATATCCCACGTACCGTAATCGCCGCCCGTCAAAAGCAAAGCCGGACCCCCTGCGTTAAGTATTCCCGTAAAGTTCAAAAGCATCATTGTAGAGAAAAACGGTAATGTCAGCGGAAACGCTATGTGTCTGAATTCTTTTAACACCGAGAGTCCGTCTATCTTACCCGCTTCCACTATTTCTTCGGGTATTCTCGCGTATGCGGCAAGCCAATAAAGTAATTGCCCCGTAAGTCCGTGATAAAGATTATAAAACAATAATGTCTTGAAAGCGTACCTTGAATCGGCAAAAAACATTACGTCTTTGATACCGAAAATTTGTTCCCAAAGATAAGGCATCTGTCCGCCTGGCCCGAAAATATATTTGAAAAACGCCGCTATAATAACGCTTGATATAAGCGAAGGAAAGAAAAATACAAAACGGAAAAATTTAAATCCAAATATTCTCTTATAAAGGAAAAACGCCATCAAAAAGCCAAACGGCATTATGAATCCAAACCCCAAAAGCCAATAGATAAGAGTATTTAAGATTGATTGCCCGAAGATATTGCCCGGTTCAGACAATGTTTTTATCAAATACTCAAAATTATAAAAATCATATTTAATCGTTCCGTCCATAAACCGATGCTCAAACGCTATCGGGAAAGATTGAATCGTACCGTACACCCAGAATATGCATAAATTTATAAGCGGTATTATAAGAAAAGACCATATACACAGTAATTCTTTAGTTTTTGCCTTTCGCAGTGTAATAATGTTTTTTTCGTTAGAGGACAATACTTGTTGTACGCTATCCGCTTTTTTTGAAATTTTATTCTTTTCCATCTTTCTTCCTGTTTTCATAAAACGTTACTTATAAATTCGCTACGATTATGGTCTTAACCAGCGTCCGTTTTTTGGAGAAACGGTAAAATCGGTAATCTCCGCAAGGTTGTATGCGTTATCGAATTTCCTTATGGTTTTATATTTTACCATGTCTTTATACAACTCTTCGTTCCGTCTGAAAAGTTCCTCTCTCGTATCTTCATCGCCGTAAAGAACCCTGTTGTCCATCGTATTGTACAGTTCAATATAAACCCAATGTATACGGGATTTCTTGACGTGTTCGAGATTTTTGCCATATGTCGATTCCACCGCATTATCCCAAAGTTCGTTCACGTAGTCAATATCCGTCATATCGAAAGTATGGGTTGTTCTGTCATATTCGAAAAGAAAATTTTCGTCAGCGGAAAATCTCCCCGCGTAATGTCCGTTTTCTTCTTCGTTCTTTTTTATCATCCTTTTGGTATACTCGTGATAAGAAATTATATATTCTGCCGCTTCGCCGTAATATCCTTCGATAAAATCTTTATAATGATAATAGTACTCTTTTTCGCTCATATCGGGATTTGCAAGCAGTTTTGCCATAAGATAGGCTTTCAGTTCACCAAATTCGGGATCGGAAAACTTTGTTCCGCCAGGATATCCTTCGGCATACACTCCTTTACAACCTTGACTTGCAAAATATTTAATATCGTACAACATTTCGTCATAATTCGGAAGCGCCGCAAAAAGATTTGACCACACGATAGGATAACAATAAATGTATACATTTTTGCATATTTTTCTCCAATCGGCTATTCTTTTTTCGTCCTTTGCAAGTTGTTCGCACTCATTCGGATTTGTATGAAATCTACACATACTAGGACAAACTCTTACTATAACGTTATCCGCTATCTGCAGGTTTTCGGGCGGATTTAACGATAGATTGTTGCTATACGCTATCGTATCTATTAACACGTCGGGATAAACCTTCGCAATATCTTCCGCCAAACGGTTAATATACCTATAATAAGTGCCGGATTTGCCGTACTCGTCATATTTCGCCAAACACTCGCTACAAGTACAGGGCAGCGAACCGTCGTTTTCAGATATCGAAATCATCTTACCGTTCGGTTCGGATGCGATTTTTGCAAGCGCGTTTTTGAGAATTTCCTGATATGCGCCCTCGCTTGAAAAGCACGGCTGAGGCGGATAATTGTTTGTAGTTTTACCCCTTACGCCGTCTACTTCCGCAAAATATTCCTTATGTGCGGAAAAATACGTATTTTTTGGCAAAAGGTATTGAAAAGTATGAACGAGCCAACCGCCGCCGCCTATATACCCTGCATACCCGCCATATTTAGAATTGTTTTTTAAATTATCACGTTGAAAATCGCTGTTTATTCTTTGAGTTAAAGCGTAATCCGCGTTCCACGTAGAAGAATACATCGTTTCACGATATTCAAAGACAGGCGTCCAGGATAAATCTATATTATCCGGCACAAACACATCGTTCGCGTGTGGTATTTTTTCCGTATCGGGCGTATAAAATCTGAATCCGAGCGCTTCAAGGTAAGCGTAAACACCGTAAATAAGCCCCCTGTCGTTGCCGGCAATAACAAGTTTTTTCCCGACAGTCCTTACCTGATAACTCTCTTCACCAAGCGAAGGATAATTTATCCCTTCACACTCTTTTCTCGTAGTATCCCCAAGTATTATTTCAAGCGGTCTCTCGCTTTCTCCGTCCATTATTACGGAAAGTTGCACGCTAGTCGCCTGTTTGATTCTGCTTTGAAGTATTTCCGCAGCATATTCGTCAGACTTTTTTGCGGCAGACGATATGACGATATTATAATCGCCGATATCTTCGCCGTTCGTGTTCAATACTAAAGGCTTAAAATCAGTATCGGGCTTATCGTCTTGCCCTGAATTTCCGCCGCAGCCAACGGCGTTACATAAAGTAAAAACAACGCAAAAAATTAGAACAAGAATTTTTTTGAAAATAGAATTTCCCATTTCACCTATTCTCCTCATGAATATTGTATCAAACCATAACAAGCATTTCAATACAGTAAGTCCCTATATTTATGCACTCAATTAAATTATTAGATTTTCATTGACAAGATATAAGGTGTTTGGTAAAATAATGTGGGAGATGTAAATCAATGTTATCGAAATTACTTGTAAACGAAATACTTTCAAACGGTGAATACTATACCGCGCTGTCAACAACAAACAACAATCAATATCACAGCCACGAATTTATAGAAATTTTTTACGTCGTTGCGGGAAGCGCGACTCACGAATTAAACGAACAGCAACACGACGTAACCGTAGGAGACATTTTCGTATTAAAACCTACGGATTTTCATCGTTTTATACCTTCTAAAGAATCTACGTCTTTCTTACATAGAGATATTTGCGTAAAAGTAAACGAATTTAAAAAAATATGTGATTTTATCTATATTTCTGCGGAAGATAATTTTTTAAACCAAACTATTGAATCTCAAACGAAAATTTCTATCGAAACGATAACTTTTTTTGAAAACTACTTTAAATCGTTTTCACTCGACATAAACTCCGACAGTTTGAACCGCGTATGCAAAACCGTCATTTCAATGCTCTTAATCGAAATTTTAAACAATAATCCTCAAATGAACCGTAAACCTATTCCCGACTGGATAAGACAAATTGTGGATTACGCAAAATCTCCTTATTACTATCAATGCCACATAAGTAAACTTACCGAAAACATACCTTTTTCGCAACAACACATCTGCAATATGTTTAAAAAGCACATCGGAATGTCTATTACTGAATATTTTCTTCAACAACGACTTAATTATGCGAAACACCTTATTCTGTCCACCTCCGATTCTATATCGAATATCGCTTACGTAACGGGTTTTAATAACGAATCGTTTTTTTACAGAAGTTTCAAAAAACATTTCGGCATTACGCCTTTGGAATTAAGGAAAAAAATCAACTGACGATTTCTATATTTTTCGGTTTTACAAGATTAAGCATAATTGCACCGTTTTTATCGACATTAGCGTTAACCTTCATGTCTCCGAAAGGTGTCGGTATTACTCCTTTCGCACTTGTTATGTCTTGCATCGGATTTATTTGCACGGCTTCAAAACCCGCTCGTTTGACTTCTATTCCCAAAATGTCTTCGACAAGAAACGCTATTATGCCGCAAGACCAACCATGGCAAAGACTATGACGAAAACCGGTGTAACAATTTGCGCCAAAATCTCCGTGAATATCTTTTCTCCCATCAGTCGGAAACTCGTCGATACGGCAACTGTCTTTAACCCACTCTATATCAAAATTTTCCCAAAAAGTCGTCGCACCGCAATCCAGCATCGCGCCGTAATAATCTTCTGCGATTTTAAGTGCGACTTTGCCTTTGCCGTTTTCGGCAAGTGCTTTCAATATAAAATACATAAAAAATACCGAACAGCCTTTTGCACCGCCGTATTCAATCGTTCGCAAGCCTTCCGAAACGTTTTCGCCGCAAAGAACGCGCAACGCTTCTATCGATTTTACTTTTGTAAACGGATAATGTGTGTGTTTTATCCTTTTATAAACGTTCTCCGCTTTTATTATTATCTTTTCGTCAAACAATTTTTCTTCCGCTATTTTTTTTAAAGCATATTTTAAAAGATAGAAGATTCCGATTTTGCTATCTTCCGTACCGAAACACGGCCACTCAAAAAAATCATCCACCCAAAAATAAAGATTTTGTCCCTTAAAATCCATTTCGCCGTTTTCGGTTACGCACCTGTCGAAAAGATCAATATTTTGTTCCAATGCGGAAATTAACAAAGGATTGTACTTCCCAGAATATTTGACGTAGTCGTTCACGCATAGTATAAACCAAATATTATACGTAGGTATATCGTTATACCACACGGGCAATTTATAATGCGAAACGATATTAAGAAGCGATTCTTCCACGATAGGAACGTTACCGTATGAAAGCATTATGCCGAGAATTTCAGGGTAAAGATCGCCTACCCATATATGCTGATCCCTTTTTATTCCGTCCCATATCGAGTTTTGCATATTGAGAAACAAAGTGTATGCTGCGGTATCGTATATTTCTTTTAATCTGCCGTCCCCGTCGAATTCGCCTTTCTTTTCGATGTCTTGGTGAATAAATCCCGCGGCAATACCGCTTATTCTGTAAGTTTGTTCAACAAGAAAATCTATTCTTACAAAACGGAAACCCGTACTGCCCCATTCCATATCCGAGTTGGAAGACATATATATTTCCATATCTCGCGTAGAATGGTCGTTAGTCGAACCCTTTTCGCCCAACTCGCAACACGCTTCGGTAAGCGATTCCCCGAATCTTATTCTAAAATTATTGTTTTTTTTCTCATCGGAAAATCTATTCGTTTGTATTCTTATTGTTCCATATATTTCTTTTCCGAAATCGAGTACTATGTAACCTTTACCTTTTACCGTACATAAATCCGTTTTAAAGAAATTTTGTCTTTCAAAAATCTTCGTCAGAACTTCGGAATTTTTGATGTCGCCGTTCGTTTCAACTATTCTTATAGGAGTAATATATTCTTTTACTCTCGTCTCTTTTATAATCACTCTGCTTTCTCCCTTGAAATAACTATCTCGTAAAAATCGTGTAAATAGGTAGGCGCACAAACGCACTCAATAATATTTTCGTAATAATTTATTCTTGCGGTATAATGGTGATCTCCGGTCATCAGCGCAAGCACTTTTTTATGATTTTCTTTTATTAGTTCTATCGTTTTTTTAGTCGTTTCGGTCGGATATTTCGGAGAAGATAAGTCGTAATTCACTCCGCAAGCCACCGCTATAACGTTTACCTTTTTCTGACCTATAATGTCAAGAGCGGGATGATATAAAGGCATGTGCATAAATAGTATTGCGTCGTTATCTTCCGACAATACTTTTTTCAGTTCTTCGTACTGTCTTTCACTAAATTGACACGTGGAATTATCCATCACAACGATATTGACCCCATTAACTGTTTTTACGGTAAATTCTATATCGTTTTTTATTGCTTTGCGGAATAATGCTCCGTTTTCCGCGCGTTGTTTTTCGGGATTTTCAGCATTAAGATAACATTTAAGGTAATCGTGATTACCGAACGTATAAAGATAGTCTTTACAATTAGCAAAATGCATCATCATCCTATCAACGTTAGTTTGCGTTGCGAATTCCACTATATCTCCGGTAAACACCGTAAGATCGGCGGACTTTGCATATTCTATCGTTTCGGCAAGTTCTTCTTCGGCATAGCGGACTTCACCCGTTCGAAGCAAAGACTCTCTCTCGAAAAATAACTTACGTTCTTTTTCGATTTTATATATCTCACCATCGTTTTTATCGGGAACGATTATGTGCGCGTCAGATATCTGAATTACTTTAGTTTCCTTGGTTACGCTTTTACTCGTTAATTTTAATGTTTGCATTTAATTACGATTCCTTACGTTTTTTATAATAATTTTAACATTATAAATAATTATTTTCAATATAGTATGTTTTCAAAATACTGCACGGTTTTAAACTGTTTTGCATTATTTTTACCGAATACTGTTTTTATTTAATATAACGAACTTGCTTTATATCCAACTTCACGAGCGAATATTTATTCAAATAAACCACAATCATAAAAGACAGGTAAAAACCTGTCTTTTATGATTTTAACCAAATTAATTCAAAATGATTACATTTTATCGTAAAATATGCTACAATGTACTACGTCTAAAACGGTAAAATAATTAAAAGGTTAATTAGTCGATGAAAAAGGAAAAGCAAAAAGGCAATTATACCGGCATAAACAAACTGTTCAGAAGCGATAACTTACAAGTGCTTTTAAATAAAAAACACGACGGCACGTTCAGAGAGTTTATAGGCGACTGGAAATGGATATTCAGTTTTTCAAGACGGTATCGCGGGATAATCGTTTTATATACTATTATCGGAATACTCGGTTCTACCCTGTCTCTCGGCGCGGCGTGGGTAAGTAAGTTACTCATTAACATAATCGTCGGCAAAGAAGTGGATAAAGTCTGGATACTTCTCGGCACAATGGTCGGTATGACGCTGTTTTCGCTGATAGTGTCAAGCATAAACAGCCGACTTTTTACACGAATTTCCATACACGTAAATAACGATATTCAGGCGGAAATTTTCGATAAAATAATAGACGCGCGCTGGAAGGAACTAAGTGCCTACCCAAGCGGCGACCTTTTAAACCGATTCAATAACGACGTAGGTACAATTGCCGCAAACGCAATACATTGGATTCCGAATTTAATCATTAATATATATAGTTTTACGATTATTTTTATCGCGCTGTTTCAAACCGACCCCATTATGGCGTTGATTGCCTTTCTATCCGCGCCGTTTTTGCTTATTATGAGTAGATATATACTCCGCAAAATGAAACAGTACCGCAAGCGCGTGCTTGAACTCAATTCCCAGATGATGGGCTTTGAAGTTGAAACTTTTTATAACTTCGATATGATAAAGTCTTTCGGAATATTCGGATATTACTCCAAAAAATTGCGCGGCTGGCAGAAAAAATATAAAGATTTTAGTCTTGACTATAATAAATTTGAAATTAAATCCAAAATACTTCTTACGCTTGTTTCTACACTCGTGGGTCTCGCGGCATTCGGGTACTGCCTTTACAGGCTTTGGACGGGACAGATACTATACGGCGATATGACCTTCTTTTTACAACAGCGCGCAAGCCTGTCAAGCGGGTTCAGCAATCTTATCGGAACAGTCCCCGGTATGATAAATTCCGCGGTTTCGGCGCACAGAGTCAGGGAACTCATCGAACTCCCCCGCGAAACGCACGACCCAGAGTCCTATGAGACTTTAAAGCGTTATGCTGACGAAGGCATAGCCGTACAAATGAAAGACGTAAGTTTCGGCTACAACTTAGAACAAGGCAGACGTGTGTACGAACACGCCGATTTTACTGCAAAGCCGGGCGAAATAGTCGCGGTTATAGCGGGTAGCGGCGGCGGAAAAACGACGCTTATGAAACTACTTCTCGGTATGCTGGACGCAGAAAACGGCAGCGTGGTTCTCTCCACAAAGGATGGAACGGAAATGCCCGTAAACGCAGACCTGAGACAATTCTTTTCCTACGTGCCGCAGGGCAACACCGTGCTTTCCGGCACGGTTGCGGAAAATATGCGTATGGTACGCGACGACGTAAGCGACGAAGAAATTATATCCGCACTACAAACCGCGTGCGCATATGAATTCGTGTCTCTTTTATCGGACGGCATAAACGGTAAACTCGGCGAACGCGGCAGGGGCGTTTCGGAAGGTCAGGCACAGCGCATTTCGATAGCGCGGGCTATCCTTCGCAATTCCCCCATACTGCTTTTAGACGAAGCGACAAGCGCCTTGGACGTCGAAACCGAAGAACGTGTGCTTAAAAACATCATTAAAGCGCACCCGAACAAGGTCATTATCGTTTCTACGCACAGACCGAGCGTGCTTAAACTCTGCAACCGTATTTACCGTATTACAGATAAGAGTATGGAAGAAATAGACATAAATGCGGCGCAGGAATTAATCTGGCGATATGCCGATATGCCCGCCGCAAGCGAAAACCGCCGCGCGCCTATCCCCCGCGCGCCTTACGGACAAAACCCGTTATTGCCCAAAAGCGAAGAAAATATTATTCCTAAAAATTCTAACGAAGGGTGGTGGAACAATGACTGACACAACACAATACAAATTATCCGCGTTTTACGACGATGGCAACATCGCAGACAAAGTAAACTTTATAAAATTCTGGCTTATGCCGTTCGTGTTTTTTGCGCTTTTGGGCTTTCCCGTTACAGGCGTTATCGGTAGTTACGTTACCGCATTAAGCAACTTTGCGGCACTCTCATTCTTTATCTTTTGCGGGTTTTTCGTGCTTGCACCGCACCCCGAAATGCGTATGGTAAAACTTAAAAAAGCGTTAAAGCGTTCGTGGAAGTTTTTCCTTATAATGCTAGCGGTATACTTTGCATTAAACGTCGCGTATATGGCGTATCTCGGCGAACTTCGCACTTTGTTCTCAGCAGAATATTTCAGATTAAGTAGAATATTTGATTTTCTGGTTTTGAACGTCTGGCAGTTCCCTATGGGCGGCAGTATCTGGTTTGCTCAAAGCCTTGCGTATTCGTATTTGATTATTTATTTGATAGAAAAACTTAAACTTTCAAAAATCTACCTTCCGCTTTTAATCGTACTCATAATATTTATGCTTTTAAGCGGGGAATTTGCGCGGCTTGTAGGCTTCCCCTACCTTGGCTACTATTATATCCCCGGCGGAACGATAACCAAAGCGCTACCCTTTATGCTTATCGGTATGTTTATCAGAAAGTTGGTTGATAAAATCGATTTAGTGCCGAGAATAGTGTACGTTATCACCTTTATATTAGGAATAGCACTCGCCGTCGGCGAAAGAATTTTGCTTACAAAATTCGGACTTTTGATTTATACCGGCAACGCTATCGGCTACGGGATAATGGCAATTTCCACCTGTTTATTTGCTTTATCCGACCCCGTGATGAGTAAGAATTTTTTAGTAAACCACGGCAAGAGTTACGCGCGTAGAATGTATGCCTTTTGTCAGCCCGTTTCATTAATCGTATGGGTAATAGTAGGACTTATAGATAAAAGTGCCTTAGCGACGGTACAACAGTTTAATAGCGTAATATGCTTTGCAATCTGCTTTGTGCTGGCTTATTTAGTGGGCGTGGTAAAATACGAAATCGCCGTCAAAAAAGGGCGTATCGAACGCAACTGAAAAAAGTTTTAAAAAATTTTTTAAAAACCTTTAAAATGCTTGACGGTTTTAAAAGTGATGTGCTATATTTATAGAGTAAATTTAACTTGGAGATATTTATTATGAAAATTACTAATCCGAAATTAGAAGTAGTTCGTTTTAACGCGGACGACGTTATCGCAACGAGTTTGTATTATATGAAAACTGCCGACTATAATGCGTTGTTCAACAAAAATCTTACGTCAGATTACGTTGAATTTGAAGGCACTATGGTTCCAACCGGCGAATCCGGTGTATGGGGAATAACCAATATATACAATGTGAAAGAGGCGGATGGTGAGGATATGGAAGGGCTTATGTCTGGCGGAAGTGTTGTTTTTGGTGGGGTTACTATACCTTCGACTTTTATGGAATCGACTGCAAAGATAGCGTACAACGCGTTCAAGCGTGATGACGGAATTTATACTAAGGGTGTAACTTATTACGAACAGTACTGGAATCAGTAATTTCAAAATTAAATACATTAACAGGCGAAGAAATCTTCGCCTGTTTTTTGTATCTATAAATAATACATTTTTATTGCAAAACAGCCGCACGTTGTGGTACAATAAATTTATTACCGATAAATAGGACTAAAATTATGAAACTACGCTACGAATTTACCGTTATGGATATGGGCGGGGAGTTTGCCGCCGTGCCCGTCGGGGACGACGCGGCAAAGTTCCACGGTATGCTGAAATTAAACGAAGTTTCGGCGATTATTCTTTCTAAACTTAAAGATGAAGTTAAAATTATGGATATCCATAACGCGTTAAAAGAAAAATATGACGAATCCACGGACGAAGAGATTGCCGAAAAATTAATGCCCTTTTTACACTATCTTTTCCGCAGCGGATTGTTGATGATAAAAGAAGATGAGCGAAAATTATTCATCGTTCGAAAATGAACTCGAAACAAACGGCAAACTGATTTACACCAACGTCGGTGTGAGTATGATGCCGCTTATCCGTGAAAACCGCGACGTTATGGTTATTGAAAAACTTAGCGGCAATCCCAAAAAACTTGACGCCGTGCTTTTTAAAAGGGACGGTTTTACGGGGCGCGGCAAATATATCGTGCATCGTATAGTTAAAATAAGAAAAGACGGCAAGTACTTTATTGCGGGCGATAACTGCTTTGACGGCGAGATTGTCGATAAAGACCATATCTTGGGCATACTGACTGCCGTCGTGCGCGACGGGAAAAAGGTAAATTTCGGCGGGTTTAAGTATTTTATGTATCTTCGGTTTTGGTGCGCGCCATATCGTTTACGCTTTTTTCTCTTAAAGATAAAAAGCGGTATTCGTGCTTTTTTTGCCGCTGTCAAATATAAACTTTTCAAAAAATAATTTTCGGTACGATTATGAACTTTAAGATTTCGCTCGCGGGCGTAAATATAGAAATAAACAGCATTTACGACGAGATTTATAATCTTTGCCGCGATTATTATACCGATAAAACCGCCGATTTTACCGTATCCGCTACCCTATCCGATATCGACTTTGAACGGGATAAATCCGCATTAGAAGCAAAACTTGAAGGTAGACCCGTATTCGATTTTACTTCGGCATATCTTGAAACGCTTGCCGTTTATCGCAAAATTGCCGAAAAAATGCTGGACTACGACGCGTTTTTAATGCACGGCGCGGCAGTAGCGGTAGGCGGTGCGGCGTATCTTTTTACTGCGCCGTCGGGCGTCGGAAAAACCACACATACGCGGTTTTGGTTACAAACCTTTCCTGACGCGTTTATGGTTAACGGCGACAAGCCGCTTATCCGTTTTATAGATAAAAAGGCGTTCGTGTGCGGTACGCCGTGGGCTGGTAAAGAAGGCTACCACCGTAACGTAATTATGCCGTTAAAGGCTGTATGCACGCTTTTCCGCGGCAAAGAAAACAGCATTTCGCGCGCTAACTGGGGCGAAGTGTTTCCGCTTGTTATCGGGCAGGTTTACCGCTCCGCCGACGAAATAAAATTAAATAAGACATTACAACTTGTAAAAAATTTGGGGGAACGCACGCGTTTTTACACTCTTTACTGTAATCTCAATCCGAACGCGGCGCGTGTAGCGAAAAACGGGATTGACAAAGATGACTAAAACCGAAACCACTCTTTTAGAGTTACTTAAATCCGCTTTGTTCGGTATAAACGCGACTTTTGATAAAGACGTTGACTGGAACGAAGTATTAAAAGAAGCCGAGGCGCAAACTGTTGTCGCACTCGTGTATAACACCTTACCTGACGACGTTAAGGGAACGTGGCTTATTCCGTCAACTAAAAACAAGGCGCACTTTGTACGCGCGCTTTACGAACAGACGAATATCGTTACATTACTGCACGAGGCGAATATTCCGTTCGTCATAATTAAAGGAACAGCGGCGGCTATCTATTACCCTGACCCTTCCGTGCGGACTATGGGCGATATAGATATTTTAGTTCCCGAAGAATTTTTCGACGACGCTTTTTCATTACTTGAAAAAAACGGTTACAAATTTTGTCGGGATTACGGCGATAAAAGGGACTATTCCTTTATAAAGGGCGGCGTGACTTTTGAACTGCACCGCAGATACAGCGACGAAAACCACGACATAGAACCATATCTTATAAACGGCATCAAAAACGCTGAAACGCTGACTGTTTACGAAAGTAATTTCCCTGCCCTTCCGAAAGCGGAAAACGGGCTGGTGCTTTTAGACCATATACGCCATCATCTTTTCGGGGGGCTTGGATTAAGGCAGATAATAGATTTTATGATGTTCGTTAACTCCGAACCTATGGGCGATAGATTTGAGAAAGAGTTTTTGCCGCTTTTTAATAGCGCGGGGCTCGGCACTTTGGCAAAAGTAATAACAAAAATGTGCAAAAAGTATTTCGGGTTGCCGATAAAGGCCGCTTGGTGCGACGAACAGGACGACAGAACTTGCGACGAACTTTTAGAAACTGTGTTTAACAGCGGCAATTTCGGCAGGAAAAACCCCTACGAATACCGACCGATGCAAAACCTTACGATGTCCGTTAAAAAACAGGGATTTTTCAAAACTCTGCAAAGGGCGGGTGTAGAAAACTGCAAGGCGTTTCAAAAACACAGATTTTTGCGCCCGTTTGCCTGGCTTTATCAATTATTCAGGTATTTTAAGCGCGGCGTCGCGGCGCTTTTCCGCAGAGAAAAACTTTTAAAAGACGTCTCTTCCGGTAAACAAAAAGCAGACTTTTATAAGCGTTTAGGGATAAAATAAAAGGCGGATAATCCGTCTTTTTTTATGCATTATTTTAAGTTTCCACCACCGCTTTACGCTTTAATTTTCCATTGATATAATACGTGAATTTTGCCGTGCATACGGCAACGCCCGCAAGCGGAATATAGGTCGCAAGCATTATTTCGGTAAACACCCACCTTAAATTGTTATCGGCAAGAGTCGACGCTAGTTTATCAAATAGCGGAACGCCTGAACCTTCGTATATCTGCATATAATCCGCACCGTATTGATAGTTGGCGGGAATTGCGACAACCGCAAGTATAACCATAGGCACCCACGCTTTAAATATATCTTTATAGCCGAGTTTTTTATAGCCCGTAAACAAAAGAAAATTCCCTATCGCGAACATAGAAAAGTGAAAAAACAACGAATAAAACGCCCCGAACGTCCAGAACGGATACCAGTTAAGCCCGTTGCAATATACTATACCTATTCCACCGCTGATAAGGTTTACCGTCGTTAAATACGCAAGCGAATAATCTTTTACTCTGCCCTTCCCGTAAGCGGCAAACCATGTAGTATAGATTAGCAGCGAACAGGTGTAAAGCGGTAGTATCCCGCCGAAATTGAACCCGCGACCCGTCGTTATATCGTAATATGATTCCCAGGTCATCTTGGTTATTTCAAGCAAGGTGATAACGACTGCAAATATTTTCAAAAATACGTCTATCTTTTTATGGCTTGTCTTTCTAAGTAAAAAGCATACTATCGGCACGAGTATAAACGACAGCGCGATAAATATCAGGTGTGCCGTACCGAAAAGGTCTGACCCGAAGCCTTTGATATTGTATTTGTAGTCAAAAAATTTGTAATTCATTTATGTGTTCCTTTGCTATATAATTATCATTTTATACGGTAAGCGTCTCTATCGACGAAAACACTTTCTATCGCCGTTTCTTGCCCTATCCTTAACACCGTCGCGCCGTTTAAGTACACGTTTTCGTCTTCATAAAATCCGCCGAGTTCCCCCGTTTTCAGCGCGAAAGTCAGCCTGACGCCACTATATAAAAGCGTAAAATTATTGCCGTGCTGATGTCCGCAAACGATATCTTTAACGTTAATGCTCTTTGCAAGGTCAAAAAACCCGTTCTGCGCCGAACCGTAAAGCGAATAATGAACGTGAACGTCGCCTATCGCTTGCGTTTCACCGCCGCCACGATAGTCGTAATATGCAAGACTGTATTCGGGCAAGGGCTTATGCATAAACGCAAGGCTTTCGGGATAATACCCGCACGCCGCTTTAATACCGTCCGCGTTCCACAATGCCCAAGCCTTTTGTCCGTCGGTTATTTTGTCTTCGTAGCCCGAATCAAGCATATAAATCGTTCTGAAAATCTTGCCGTCTTCTAAAACGTTAATAACGTAGTTGCCAAGCGCGCCCAAATTCGTCGGTCCACGCGTAAAAAGACAATTTTTTGCCGACTCGTAAATATCGCAACACTTGTTTTGGCTGAGTACCGCGGAATCTTTCTCGTTGCCGTAGTCGTGATTGCCAAACACAGGCGCATACGGGATGCCGAAAGATTCAAGCCAACTTATTAAACATTTTAACGAAATAAGATTTTCGTTACTCCACGTCTGGTCGCCAGTCAGCGTAATTAAATCGGGTTTTACCGTATCGACAAGATATTTTATTTCCTTTTTAATTACGGGCATACGGAAAATGTCTTCAAGGTCGCACATTTGCACGTCCGCAAGATTAAGAATAATAAAATCTTTGTCCTTTTCTTTACGTAAGGTCGCGACGCGCGATATATCGTAAGCGTCCGTTTTATCCCAAACGGCACTCGTGTTTTTCCCGTGATAACGGTGCAAAAACACAAAATACGCGGTACTTAACAACAGCAAAACGACGGCAAGCACCACCGATATAACGATTAAAAGGACTTTTTTTCGCTTATTCATTTTAAGAAAATTATTCCCATATAAAATGACTTTAAGTATTATAACATAATTATAAGCTTTCAGTCAAAATTTTTTAATTTAATCTTAGTAAAACAAGACGTATAGTTATATATTTACCGTAAATACCTGTTTTAGTCAAACGTTTTAACAAAAAACTGCCAAGATACCCAAATATGACCTTTTATGCGTTTGCAGTTTTAATTAAAATGTGGTATACTACTTTTGCAAAAATTAAATTACCGATATGCTTCCGTAGTTAAATGGATATAATAGGGCCCTCCTAAGGGGTTGCTGTTCCTAAATAGATAGCGAGAAAACGGCTTAAAAAGATATAAAAACCGCCGAAAAACGCTTGTTTTAGCGAGTGGGCGGTTAACAAATAAAAATATGGTGACCTAAATGGTGACCACGGCGAAGAAAATTCGCTAAACTGGGTATTACTATATCCAAAATAAAATTGAATACGCTTCCGTAGTTAAATGGATATAATAGGGCCCTCCTAAGGCCTAGTTGGCAGTTCGATTCTGCCCGGGAGTACCAAAAAACGACTGATTATCTCAGTCGTTTTTGATTTTTCTTTATTGTTAAGTTACTTATTAGTGCCTGTCAAAGTATTCGACTAATTCTTTTACCCGCCTAAAGGCTTTTTGTGTTTGCGGTATCTTATCCCAGCCACGGTCGTAGTTAGCCATACCGTCTATCCATAATTTACTGACCTTTCCGTTATTGATACCGTAATCGCTCGGCTCGTCATAAACTTTGGCATTGAACATTACGCCGCCTACTGTTCCAACTTGCCAGTATCCTATCGTTTGTTTAATTAGTATCTTCATATTGCTCCTCCGTATTACTAAACAAACAATACCGTAAACGGCAATTAAAGTCCAGCACAACGCACCGAAAACAGCAAAAACGACCGATTACCGGAAGTTCCATAGGGATTTTTCGGTAAGGGCGGGGCTTTGAGAATCAGGCGTGGCGTGATGCCACGCCTTTTCTCTTGGTTATTTTTAGTCGAAGTCGGGGATTTCAACGGCTCCGACGAAGTTGTAAATGATTTCTATTGTGTGTTTGTAATGTCCGTCAACTTTATGCTTTTCGTAGATAAGCACCTTGTCTATGAACGCTCGCAGGATTTCCGGCGTCAGTTCTTCAAAGTCGCTGTATTTGTCCACGAGAGAGATAAACTTGGAAATGTCGTCCATCTTGCTCTTGGCGTGGTCGATACTGCTTTTGAGTTTTTCAACCTTTTCCCTTAATTCCGCTTGCTCGGTTTCATAATTGTCGCTCATCTTAAAGTAGCGTTCTTCGGAGAGTTTGCCGGCAACCTTATCTTCGTAAAGGCTTTGGATAATTTTATCGAGTTCTTTCATCCTCGCTTCCATCTCCGCCACCTCTTTCAAAGATTGGTTGAGTTCCCGTTTCGTCTTGGCGTCGCTACGGCACTTTAACAGTTCCAAAAACTCTTCTTTGTTGTCTTTGGCAAACCGTATTGTGTACCGAATATCGTCTTGGATCATCGTTTTGACCGAATGTGCCGTTATCTGATGAGATGAACAAGTCCGCTTTTTCTTCTTTCTGTATGAAGAACAGTTGAAATATTCTGCTTGGTTGACTGTCGAACATCTGCAAAGATACATTTTTTGTCCACAGTCGGCACAATACAGCATTCCCGAAAGCATATTCGGTGCGCCCATATCGGCATTTCTCCGTTTTCCTTGGCGGATTTTCTGAACAATATCGAACGTTTCTTGGTCAATGATTGGCTCTTGCGTATTCTCGAAGATCACCCAGTCTTCTTTTGGCACTTCAATCTTCCGTTTTGACTTATAAGATTTTTTATAGGTCTTGAAGTTGACGGTATGTCCGAGATATTGGATATTAGCGAGAATTCGTTTTACCGTTTCGGTACACCATATTTCCGAACCATCTCTTAATGGGTTTGTATATGGCAATCCCAATCGGTTGCAATGAATACCGGGTGTTTCCACTCCGTTCTCTGTCAATATTCTTGCTATCTGCGTCGGACCATATCCCTTAACGCAAAGGCTGAATATCTCTCTGACGATTGCCGCGCCTTCTTCATCTACGATCCATTTCTCCTTATCGTCCGGATCTTTGATGTATCCGAGCGGGGGAATAGTAGTAAGATGTTTTCCGGCGTTGCCTTTTGCTTTCACGACTGCCCGTATCTTTCTCGAACAGTCCTTTGCGTACATCTCGTTGAGAATGTTCTTGAAAGGGGTTATGTCGTCGTCTGGATTTGTCTCGCTGTCCACTTGGTCGTAGATGGCGATGAACCGTACGTCCGCTTCGGGTAGGTAATACTTTGTGTAGTATCCCACGAGAATGTGATCTCTCCCGAAACGGGACATATCCTTGACGATTACCGTTGCAATCAATCCGTCATCGATGTCGGCAAGCATTCTCTTGAAGTCAGGTCTGTCGAAGTTGCTACCGCTGTACCCGTCGTCAACGTAGTATCGGATGTTTTTCAGTCGTTGTTCTTCGGCGTACTGCTTCAATAACATCTTCTGATTCTTGATACTGTTGCTGTCTCCGGCGAGGTCATCGTCGCAACTTAACCTACAGTAGAGTGCCGTCCATTGTTCGTTTACGTTCTTTGTCCTTTTATGTGTTTTTTGTTGTTGTAGTTGCAAATTCATTGTTTAATACCTCCCGAATTGCAACTCCCAAGCGGTTCCGCGTATATGAGGCTATCTGCGTTTTGCTCAATGAGCCTCTTTGTGATGTCAAACGCCGTTTCTTTGGCGTTCGGCTTTTGCCTCGCAATAATGGTGTAAACCGTATTGCCTATTCTTCTTTCCCTTATTCTCGCAAGCGAGCCGTCGGGTTGTTCTTGATAAATAACGATATTGTTTGCCGTGTTGTTCGTAATAATTCTCCCTTGTAATGATAGATTTTATCACGCAAAACATAGCAGGAAAGACGTTACGGCTTCTATTCCTCTTTATTCTTCAAACTGCCGTCTTCTTTCTTTTTCTTCAAGGCTTCGTATCCCTCGCGGATAAGCGTAACCTTTGTGATATGATTTTCTTCAAGGAAAGCGTTGATCTCTTCAAATAGCGGTCTTGGTATCATCGTTCCGAAGTTTCCGCTGGCTTGCTTTCTCTTTTCCTTTACTTTCTCCTCGTACTTCCTGCGTGCTTCGCGTGCAGGGGTATCTTCCTTTCTTTCCATAAGTCCTCCGAAATATTTGTGTCGTATCAATACACATTATACACTTTTTGACTGTATTTGTCAAGGTCCTATGGGGAAGAAGTTAAAAATGCCCCTGAATTATTTGCCCCAATAATATTTGGAGCGATTGTTTTCGGCTTGCGCCTGCTGTTCTTGCCGCTTTTCTTCTTCAATCTCACGCTCAATCTCTCTTAAACGATTTCTCGGCAGGGGTATAGGCGCGGAAAACAGTTCAATAAACGGCTGTAATACGCCCGTCGCTTTGAAAAAAGTTCTCGCATACGCTTCCGGCTCGTGTTCTCTCACGGCGAGCATTGCCTTTTTAGCGACGTCCGCTTTCTGACCGTTAGCCTTTTCTTTTTGATATTCTTTGAATAAATCCCCGTTGTCTTTGGCGAGTATAGCGTTCTCGTTTTCAAGCCGCTTGTTCTCTACGGTTAAGGCGACAATTTGGTCTTTCATTTCACGTTTGCCGCGGGCTATCTTTCCGTCTTTCGCGTCTTTCAATGCTTGACTGTAATCTGCCTCTTTGTCCCGCTCGGCTATGATTTGGTCTCGTTCCGCTCTCGCTGTGGCTGTTTGCTCGATTGTCCTGTCAAGATAATCTCTTGCCGCGGCATTCGCTTCTTTCAAGTCTTCGTTCTCGGCTCGTGCGTCGGCGGTGGCTTGCTTTACGACTTTGTTGTAGGTTTTCGGATCAACGTGTTTGGCGTCGCTTCCTTCTTTGCCGCGTTCCAAGTTCCATTTCTTTCCGACTTCTTCGTAAACCTTTGTCTGCCACTCGCTCATCTTTCCGTTAAAGTAATACTTGGCACAAAGTCTGTTGTCGGGCGTAATAGGGACAACGTTGATATGAATATGCGGACTCGTTTCGTCCTTGTGGACGATAGCGGAAATAATGTTTTCTTTTCCCATTTGTCTTGCGATAAAGTCCACGCAGTCGGTAAAGAACTCTCGTTCCGTTTCGGGCGGCATATCTTTGAAATAATCTCCCTTTGCGCCGATAACGAAAGTCGCCATTCTGACAGCGTCGTCTTTTACCTTCCTTTTAACGCCAACTTCTTTAATGCGGTTATTGATGAATTCTATATAACGAGTATCAGGCGCGGGGACGATATGATAGTTGTTATGCGTTCGTTCCACGTCGATAGTCTCTCTGCCGATACGGGTATAACTTTCCTGTCGCTCGTTCTCGTTTTCAATCTTTCCGATGTCGTCGGGCTTTTGAATTTTCTTCATGTTAAATACGATTTGATAGATAGTTGTTTCCTCCTGTAAATTTAGATTTTGTTGTGTGCGAAAAAGGTGTGTAGATTAGTCTTATCGACTTCGTTCAGCGGACAAAAGCCTCGCAGAGCCTACGCAACCAAAAGCATTTTGGTGTAGTAGGCTACACCTATTTCGCTTCATCTCATTTTGCTTGACTTTTGCTTTTCCGAATAGGTCTTTTTGCAATCACTTCCACAAGCAACTAATAAACAGGCTATAAAGGGCTATCTCGTGCGTTCATCTGCATCTCCTTGAAATTGGTTTCAAACTGAATACGGACGACAAAAAAAGGGCGAACAGATAAAGCCCTATATGTGTTTCTGCAACACAAAAATAAGGTCTATCTGTTCGCCCGAAGTCTAAAGGTTCGCGGTTTCGTACTGTTCTCTCCGCCCACTGTTGGGTTTTTATGCGGTTTAAGTCAATACGGCTTCTGCCAATTCTAATCGCTTAACGAACGTCAGCAACAGGCAATGGTATTTTACCTGCCGCCCATATTCAGTTTGTAGTGACATTATATCACTTTCAGATTTGTTTGTAAAGGTTAAGGTGTCAGTTTTAGCAAACACCTTAATGCTTTTTTCGATTTATTATATAACAAAATCAAAGAAATTTCAAATCTTCACTTCCCGATTTTGGGAAGTGAAAAAGTTTTTTTGCGAATTTTTTGCTTTCGCGGTACTTTGACGTAGTATATCACAAAAAACTCTTTGTAAAGATTAGGGTGCTGAAAATTTCCAACACCCTAACTGTTTTTTTGCTATTTTTGCGGTTTATCCGCCTTGATTGTTAGTTCTTTTTGCCGAACTTGACGATACCTTTCTTGTTGAGCAAGAAGAGGACTGCACAAGCGATCAGCAATGCGCCGAATACGGAGCCGATGACGATACCCGCAATCGCACCACCGGACAGACCTTGCTTTTCAGGATTGCCGTTCACGGCTATTTTGTCTTCCGCCGCTGTCAAGACCGCGTAGTTGTCAACGAGTGCCTTTTGATCTGCCGTTAATGTATTGTAGGCGGTTCTCGCTTCGGCTACTTTGGTGCTGTCGGGGTTAGATGCGTCAATGGCTTCAATCGAAGCAATAACCTCTTGAGCAGCTACCATGTTGCCTGCCGCCGCTAATTTTGCTACTACTGTCGCCGAAACCATCTCTTTTTGAGCGGGCGTCATTGCATCGTATTTGGCTTGCGCCGCTTGGACTTTGGCTTTGTCGCTTGCGGTTATATCGTCCGTGGCCGGCAATGCATTAATGGCGCCTTCCGCTTCTTTCGCAACCTTGAGGTCGATATAACTGACCTCGGCAGACGTCAAAGTTTCATAGTTAGTGACAAGGACTTTTTGCGCTGTAGACAACGCGTCATAGGCTTTACGCGCCGCGTCGATCTTATTTTTGCTCTCCGTGATGTCCACAACGTCACCGATAGAATCAATCAAAGTATTCACTTCATCCGCCGCTCTCAAATCGGCATATCTTACTTCCGCCGCAGTCAATACATCATAATTCGATACAAGTGCCTTTTGATCTGTCGTCAAACCGTCATACGATTCTCTTGCCAAATCTATTAAAGCTTTGCTGTTGACGGTAAGTCCCACCGTGCCGATTGCGTCAATACGCGCTTTGACAAAACTCGCTTTCGCTTGATTTTCATCGGCTTTCGCTTGATCTAATGCACTGTTCAATGCCGTTACCGCATCGGAAATCTCCGCTTCCGTCTTGTTATCATCGTTCTTTACGGAAGTTGCAACGTCAATAGCGTTTTGCAGTGTCGCC
>JAFSLQ010000047.1 GCA_017448355.1 Clostridia bacterium
ATTCTATCTGCTTTTTCAGAAAAAACAACTTGATCCAAAATTCCTGTTGCAAACATATCCGTATATGCCTTGTTCTGAGTTATTAAAGTAGATAATTCACCATCTATTTCGGATATTGCTTCGTTGCTTAAATTACATTTGACTTTTAAAGACTGTAAGAGATTTATAATATCGTCCACTACCGCCTTGCGATTTTCCTGTAATGCGTTATACATCCTCACAAAAGCATTTTTAAAAACTTTTGTCTCAAATCTTGGCGCGTGACAAATATCTACCGTCAGTCCTGCGCGAGAACAGCCCCAAAGTTCCGTTTCGCTAAAACTTAAAAGCCTATACACCCAACCGCATTTCCGACATCTGATTTTCCCTGTAAAAAAGTGCTTTTTATTTCCGTCTTTTCTGAACCGTTTTGTTCTGTCTTCTTTTATTTTTTGGACAGTATAAAAATCTTCTTTGGAAATTATAGGCACATTTGCGTTTTCACAATAATACTTTGCTTCTTCGCCCCTGTTAGGAACTCTTTTAAGCGGAAACTCGTTAAGTGTAAACGACTTGTGCATAAGATGATCGCCTATATATCTTTCATTAGATAAAATATACGAAACTCTGCCTATCGTCCAAACCATATCTCCCGTTTCGTTTCGCTTCATGTGCTTTAATATAGCGTTCATACCGATTCCCGATAAATACAATTTATAAATTATTTTCACTTTTTCTGCTTCTTCGGGAACGATTACAAATTCCTTATCAACCATACGATAACCGTAAGGAACAGAACCGCCGAAATAATTTCCGTTCTCCATTCTCATACGCACGGACGTTATCATCCTGCGTGAATGAGATATAGACTCGCTTTGGGCAAAGGCACTCTTTATATATAACATCATTTCGGAATTCATTTTATCTGTGTCAATGTTATCGTTTTCAAAGAATACGCTTACACCGCTGTCCCTAAGCTCTCTTACCGACTCTATACATTCAAGTGAATTACGAGCGAAACGGAATACGCTTTTTACTAAAACTCTGTCTATCTTTCCGTCTTTCGCATCTTTAAGCATACGTTTGAATTCGTCACGCTTACGCATTTCCGTTCCCGTTATTCCCTCGTCAGCATATATATCTACAAGTTTCATCTTTTTGTTTTCACGGATATAATCGTTATAATATTGCATCTGCGCTAAAAACGAATTAATCTGATCGTCGGAATCGCTGGATACTCGGCAATACGCCGCTACCCTTATTACGTCTTCTTCATCCAAATATTTAGTTGCTTTAATTACCTGAACTTGCTTTCCCATTTTTACCCCATAGTCATTTTTCTACACTCTAATTGTTTCGCACATTGACTGTTTATTCTTTCAGCCGTTTCTTTATCTATAACGCCTTTTTCATATAAATCCGCTATCATAGAATAAATCACGGCATATTTTAATTGTTTTTTATCCTTTTCTTCCACGCTTTATCTTCCCCTTTATTGATATATAGAAAGATGAAGCGTATTTATCTACGGCATAATCGCCAAACGCTTCATCTCTCTGTTTGTTTGATTATGCCGTAGCATAAATTATTCAGTTGTAAAATTATTAAGTTATCTGTCTATAAGTGCAAGCATATAGCCGACAGCGTTAAGCGCTTCCGTTCCTACTATAACCGCTCCTAAAAATGCGACTTTAAGTCCGACCTTTGCACCTTTACCTAATATTCTCAATGCTTTCATAACAAACCTCCGTTAAACAGTTTCGTAAACTATCTGATTAAGTATCGCCTCTTCAATCTGTTGTTTCATATCGTTAATTCTTTGCGCATCCACAAGGAAGTTTCCCGTTCTCTTGTACTCTTCCTTTTTAGACAACTGCTCATACATAACGTCGTACAACTGCCCTGCCCGTCTGTCCACATCGTGCAAGTATGCAGGCAAATCATCTATCGCCCAATACTTTGCAGGATTGTGTTCTTCCAGATACCTTTTTGCAAGCGTTCCGTACTTTCCGTAAACGTGCTGTATAGGTTTTACCATTTTCTGATAAGCCTTAACTTCCGCAACGGTAAGTCCTTCGTTTGCATCAACCTTCCGCAATATTTCTTGCTCGTTCATTTCAAAAAACCTCCTTGAAAATATCGTGTCGTATATATACGACCTATATTTATTTTATTACTATTGAATTCAAGAGTCAAGCTCTTTTTTAACTTTTTTATAAAAATTTTTAAATTTTTTATGTTTGTCGTCTTTTTTTGTCGCTTTATAAGGTTTATTTCGCCACTAAAATAATATATTTTATGTTTTTTATAGAAACTTAAACAAAATACTTGTTTATTTTAATTCGATAGTGTATAATGTATTCACGGGGGTTAAAACCATGAAATTATTATATCTGAAAGCCACAGGCTTCAAAAACTTAAAAGACGACTGCATTATCGACTTTACCGCAAAGTCTAAAAAGACTGCCGAAGATAAAGAGTATGAGTTGCAAGAAATTGACGACGGATTGTTTGTTTATAACACTGTTGCGTTTATCGGTAAAAACGCATCAGGTAAAACGTCGTTCCTTGATCTTCTCGATTGCGCCTACTCTATTCTCGGCGATTTCTCTCTCGAAGATAAAAACTATTCGTATAACGGTATTCATATTGAATTGTTCTTCTATCATGAAGGAACAATATATAAATATGTTACAGATATTGACTCTTCGCAAACGTTAAACAACAAGGCTACTTTCGTTAATCAGAAATTGTTTGAAAAGCCTTATTATAAATCGTATATTAAGACAATCTTTTCAGATGATGGTTTCCGTCCTGTCGATAACATAGGTATATTGCCGGAAGACACTTCTATCCTCTTCTTCGTTTTAAAAAAGAAAGAAACAAAAGCTGTTTATTTCAATTCCGACGGAGAAGGTGCAAACACCTATCGTTTAATGTTCAACGCGTTAAAGAGATATAAACTTTCAACTGGTATTCTGTCAAAGATACTTCATTTGTTTGACGAAAACATTGTAAGTCTTTCTATGCTTGACGACCACAATTACGAACTCGCAACAATAACTGAAAAGAAAATAATTTCAGACAACGAACTCATACATTTCTTATCAAGCGGAACGACGAAAGGATTGCTGCTCTATGTTACGGTTATTGCGTCGCTCAAATACGGATTCGACTTAATTCTCGACGAAATAGAAAACCATTTCCATAAAACTCTTGTTGAAAACATTATCAATCTGTATAAAGACAAGTCTATTAATAAACTTAATGCTACTCTGTATTTTTCAACACATTATTGCGAGTTGCTTGACTTGTTTAACCGTCAGGATAACATCTGGGTTTGCCGTGCGGATAAAACCATCTCGGCTCTCAACATGTATGAAAACTTTGATATTCGCACCGAACTGTCCAAGAGCCGTCAATTCTATAACGACGCTTTCAAAACGGCTGTCAACTACGACGACCTGATGAACATTAAAAAGGAGTTTTTGAAATGAAAATCCTTATAATGTGCGAAGGTTCTAACGAACTAAAAATCATCAATATCCTTCTCGACGGCGGTAAATTAAAGTTTACAAGAGACGACCTTTTGGATATGCGACCTTTCCACGCTCGGCAATTAACCTCTCCGCAGTTAAAACCTGCGCTTGACGCTTACCACGGAGAAATTGAAATTTACCGAGTCGGCGATAAAATGACAGATTCATTAAAAATTCCGAAAGAATTATCCCCTGTCGTCATATCTCAACGCAAATTCTGCACAAAGCCGGAACTTGAAATGTTGCTCATAATCGCTGAAAACAAAGTCGCACAGTTCGAGAAAGTCAAATCAAGCCAAAAACCTAAGTCTTTCTGTAAAGAAAACGTAGTGTTTAATCATAAGAATTACGACAACTCAACTGCGTTTTACGATAATTATTTCAAAGGCAAAATCGACCTGCTTGTCTCTGCGATTACCGAATATCATCGGATACACGGCAAGCATAAAGCCGACGAAGGTTATCTGTTTGATTTACTTAAATAACCGATAGGGCTACGGTAAAGAATCGTAGCCTTTTTCGATTCTTTTTTTCGCCAAATCAAAATATTCAGGCTCTTTTTCAATTCCTATAAACTTTCGTCCTGTATTGACACACGCAACGCCCGTACTTCCGCTACCCATACAGTTGTCTAATACCGTTTCGTCTTTTTCGGTGTATGTTTTAATCAAAAACTCCAATAAATCCACAGGTTTCTGCGTTGGGTGAACTTGATTCTTTTCTCTCGCAAATTCCAATATCGTCGTCGGATAATTAGTGTATTTTTGCACATATTCATTTCCCGAATTTAACCTGTTGTTTTTCGACTTATACCCCATAGCAGCTCGCCAAGTATTATTTTTATTATTCGTTTTCTTCTTGTCTATCGCCTGCAATGTAGGCGGATGATACGGTATAGGATTTTTAGAAAGACTGCCGACTTTCGCTTTACTGAACACTACAATATCTTCCGTAGCATTTAACGGTTTGTAATTAGCATTAAGAAATCCCGTAGGCGTGTCTTTCTTCCAGAGCCACATATACCTATATAAATCCAGCTTTGAACTAATAAGTTGCGATGTGAACGGTTGCGTTCCGAATAAGCAAATTACCCCGTTCGGTTTTATTATTCGCTCGTACTCATTCCACAATTTATCTAACGGTAAAGACTTATTCCATTTATGAACTACGCTCGTCCCGTAAGGCAAATCACATAGAATAAGGTCAACTGATTGCGTGGGGATGCTTGGCATAATATCCAAGCAATCCCCACAATAAAGTCTCGTCATTTCCATTACCCAGCAACCAACGCCGCTATTCCTCTAACTAAAAGTGGCGCGGCTACTAAAATTACGAAGATGACCACCATACCTATACAGTAATTCACAAGCATCTTTTTCGCCTTTTCCTTTTCTTCGTTCTTCTTCGCTATGGCTATCGCTATTCCCATTGCAATAGACCAAACGCCCGAAGTCGCTAAAAAGACGTATATCATATACGGCGAATACTGCTGAAACAGATATTCAACATAATTAGATACTTCTTCATACTGATTACCCAAATCCTGCGTATAAGAATACCCACACACCGAACACCTGTAAACTCTGACCACCGTTCCGCCGTCGTTATGCTCGTCCACTATCTCAAAAGTATGACCGAAGTGCGGGATAGCCGTATCGTACTGATCGCCGCAACGGGTGCAGGTATGATGTCTGTTCCCGTCTTCTTCGCAGGTAACCTGCCTTGTGACTTCCGAAACGTATTTATGACCGAGCGCGGGAATTACGTTTGTTTCGTATGTAAACCCACATTTTATACAGGTATGCTTTACGCAACCGTTTTGAGTGCAGGTAACTTCCACCGTCGTTTCATAATAATTATGCCCTAACGCAAGTGTTTCGTCCGTCCTATACTCATCTTGACAATACGAGCATTTATGCAAAGTATATCCGCGTTCGGTACAAGTCGGTGCGACTACTGTCGTTTCGTAATTGTGTCCGTGAGCCGGAATATAGTCTGCGTCGTATTCGTAATCGCAATTTTTACACTCGTAATGAGTATGCCCTGCTTCTGTACAAGTCGGTGCAATTACCGTTGTCCTATAACTATGTCCCCTTGCCGCTGTGTAATCGTCTCGGAAAGAATATCCGCATACCGAACAAGTATAAGTCGTATATCCGCGTTCGGTACACGTCGGCGCGGTCGTTTTAGTCGTATATTTATGACCGCCTTGAGTCAAATACTCTGACTTATACTGATGACCACAGACTTTACAGGTGTATAAATAATATGCGCCTTCTTCACAAGTTTCGCCGACAAGAACGCTGTCGTAATCGTGTCCTAATTCATCGACGTAATTTGCGTTATATGTTATATCGCAGGACAAACATTTATATATTGTATAGCCCCGTTCCGTGCAAGTCGGCTCTACCACTTCTAAAACCACAAAAGCGTGTGCTATTGTAAAATGATAAGTGTTTGAACGGTTACTGCTGTTCGTTATAACGAAAGTATATTCGCCTTCGTCCGAAATCCACGTTCCCTTTTCGTAGGGATTATCGTTTAGTCTTCCCGTGCTGCTACCGTCCCAAGTTATTCGGTATTTATTAGTATTCTTATCTCTTTCTATTGTGGCTGTGGGTGCGGTTACGTTAAGTTCTATCCACTTGGTTTCGCTCTTATTTCCGAGCGAGTCCATAGCATAGAAATAGTATTTCCCGTCCGAATCCGTAGTCATTACGCTGTACAAATTACTGCTTGCTCTTTCAAATTCCGTCATAAGCGGTGTTTTGTAATATAGAAAAGCGACGCTGACGTTATCCGTTGCCCTTACCGTAAAATCATATTCGGTAGTCTCGTAAAACCCTATTTGAGAACAGGAAATTACAGGTGCAACGTTGTCAAGCGTAACCGAATAAGTGTCGGAAGTATTCCCCGCGCTGTCCGTGCAGTAGAAATAATACTTTCCGTTTGTAGTCAACTGCGTTCCAGCCGAATATGAAGAATACGACGACGCATTAGGCAATTTAACGTACATCGCGCTTATATCCGATAGTGCGTCGCTTGCCACGAATTTTACATAATCCGATTTCGTCGATCCGCCGTTAGAAACAGTATTTGTTCCGCCGTAAATAGTTACGACAGGTTTTCCTGAATCCAACGTTATCATATATGTATCGCAAACGTTTCCTGCTAAATCTACCGCACGGAACATATAAGTTCCGTTTTCTTCCGTCGCCGCTATGTTCGTCTGCGCCGTATAAGTTTGCCAAGACGTGTCCGACGGTCTTTTATATTGCATATAATTTACACCGAGTCCCGAATCCGTTGCCGTAGCGAAAAACGCTCCGTTCGTGCTACCGCTTGTAATTCTTACCCAACCGCTAGTATAAAAACTCACCGTAGGTTTTACCGTATCAAAATAAACGTAATGTGTAGAAGACGTGTTTCCAGCTCTGTCTTTTGCGTAAAACATATAAAGTCCGTTTACGCTTCCCGCCGCAACGGTTTTTGAACTTCCGCAAGCCATATAACTTGAATCGTTCGGACCTTTCATATACAAATTTTCTACGCCGCTCCCGCCATCCGACGTTGAAACGGTAAATGCTGAATTGACAACTTTTCCCGTAGTAGATGTTGACGCTCCGTAAATAGTCGGCGCAGTACAATCTACACGAAAACTTGATGTTGCAGTAAGATTAACGCCAACACCTGATCTTGCACTTGTTGCCCATGCTCCGCTTCCAAAGAAAAACGATACATTGTATAATCCGTCTGGCAAATCGGTCATAGTTAAAGATTTACCACCCGAACCGACCGTTGTCCCCGATGAATTCGTTACCGTAATACTTCCTTGATTGTGCGTCGTGTTAATGGTTATGTTTACCGTGCTTGACCTTATGTAACTGCCTTTCGGAAAGTCTGCGTCTGAAAGCGCACCGCTACCGAATATTGAAACCGTAAAAGATTTTGCACCAGAACCGAACGATTGAGAAACCGAATAACTCGTTCCCGTAGTTGTGCTTTGACCAGAGCCACCACCGCTTCCGGTCGTTGTTATAAGTTTCCAATCGAATTCCATAGCGTAATACGGCGTAGATATTCCTGCCGCGTGTGCCTTAAAAGGCGTTATTTGAAAACCAATAACGCCTAAAAACATTATTATAATAAAAGAAAATATCAATTTCGGTATCTTCTTTTTTTGTATAACCTTATTCACTTTTTACCTCCTTGTTTTTGTTTTGATTGTCGTCGAATAGTGCCATAGCGTTTTCGCCTGTTATTATCCTTACGCAAGTTCTTAATTCTGTTGAGCCTATAAAAAACGCTTGTCCCGTTCCTGCCGAAATAATCATTCGTTGTTCTTCGTCATTGAAACTGTCGCCTGCCGAATATACGTCTAAAACGTCTTTCATATCTGGCGCGGACAACTTAAAGATAAACGTATATTGACTGTTCTTAATAATAGCCGTCGTCTTCCCTCTTAACTCTTCGTTGGCGTTCCAGTCCGCTATGTTCTGTGTGGCGGGTATAAAACTACCGCCATACTTACGAATACGCTTACTCATAGAAAAGAAAAAGTCGAGTGCGATAGGAAATTTTGCATCTATAAACAAGTGCGCCTCGTCAGCGATTATCATAGTGTGTAAATTCTTACCGTTCCTATTACTTTCCCTTGCATTTATAACTTCCTGCTCTATAAACCTGAAAACAAGCAATAGCGATAGGTAACTCTTTGAATAATTCTCCGAGTTTTCCCCCGCTCCACACCGTACGTGACAGTTTCCCGTCATACGGCGTTCCATCATTTATACATTTCGTACTAATATATTTAATTTACAAAGAGAACTTTGTTTCTATTGCGCTTAAATTAAGCATAGCCCTATAAGTATTGAGCTTATTTAATTGTGCTTTACTTAAATTGAGTATTCCAAGATATTTTTCGATTGTTTCCGCTTTTGCTGCGTGCAGTAAAATGTGTACTCTTTTGTCTATCAATAATAGATTTTGATAATTATCCCCACCACCGTCTTTTCTTGGTATAATATGATGACAATGAATATTATCTTTTTCTAATATTGTCTTTGTAATAGCGCATTTCCCTTGCATTGCACAGTATAGCGACAATCGGTTATCGTTGTATTCTACACTTTGGTTTTCGTTCGGATTTCGCATTAAATAATGAAGGATATTTAAATTCACTTTTTGTAGTTGATTGTGTATTTCTTTTCTTCCTTCAGGGGTGTATTTATTGACTTTGCCGTTTTTCCACATTGGATTTTGATGTTGCACATACCCAAGCGGAATAATAGCTTTGCCGTGAATAAACCTTATTTCTTTACTTTTTCCGTACTTTTCCTCTATGTATTTATACTGAATAACACCTTTTCGGCTCAATCGACTTTTAAGTCTGTTTCGCAATCTCTTTCTGACGTGAAAAGCGATTTTATCAAAATCCTTATTGACACAAGTTGCTAAACAATAATAGTTATGCACTCCCATTACGAACGAGTTGTAAAAGTCTATAGCGTAAACCTCTTTCTTTTCGTCTTTGGGAAATTCAATTCTTTTTATTATTCTCGACGTTGTATCTTTAATTCTTTTTATTGCTTTGTCCGAAACTCTGGAATGTATTGTGTATTTTACTTTTTGCTCGTGCCGTTTACCTTTACGGTGTACTTTTATCTTAAATCCAAGAAATTCAGAATAATTCTTTCTTAAATCTATGATATTTGATTTTTCCGTATTGATTTCAAGTCCAAGCCTTTCCCTTAACCATTTTTGTGTTGCAATAAACAACCGTTTTGCATCATTATGGTGTTTGCACAAGATTTTGAAATCGTCCGCATATCTTACAAGGTAACATTCTTTCAATTTAGAACTTCTTAATGCTCGATATTTCGACGAATTATCCGTTCTTGTTTTTCTGCCTTGGTATTCGTGTTTTGTTGGCATTGTTTCCCATTGACTTGCTATCCACCAATCCAATTCGTTTAGAACTATGTTAGATAACAAGGGAGAAATAATACCGCCCTGCGGTGTTCCCTTTTCGGGAAAACCTATCCCTGCAACCTCAGCTTTCAGCATTACTGAAATGATTTTTAACAGCTTTTTATCTTGAATACCAATTTGCCACATTTGCTTTAGTAATTTCCCGTGTTGAACATTATCGAAAAACGCTTTTATATCAATGTCTACTATATAATACAACTGTTGTGTTTGCACCATTTTATAGACTTGGGCTATTGCGTGTTCTGTACTTCTATTCGGTCGAAAACCATTACTACGTTCGTGAAATTTTGCCTCTGCTATCGGCTCTAATATTTGATATATACATTGCTGTATAAGTCTATCCATTATCGTCGGTATTCCAAGCGGTCTTTTCTTACCGTTTGGCTTTGGTATTTCCACTCTGCGTATTGCTTGTGGCTTGTAATATTCCAACTTTTTCCTTATATGGTTAATGAGTGTTTCGGTCTGCCATTTTTCAAGGTCCTGAATTGTTTTACCGTCTGTCCCAGCAGTTTTGCTACCGTGATTTTTCTTTATATTTCGATACGCAAGTTTAATATTTTCTTCACTTGTTATTATCGAAAGCAAGTCAGTAAATTTGCAATTCTTTTTGCTTTTCTTATATAATTCATCTAGTTCTTGTTGAATATCATAATACTCAGCGTTCCTTAATTTGCTTTTCTTTTTCGTTCTCATTTGTCAAAGTCAGTTACTCTCCTTTTCTTTAGATTTCGCTTTTCTTAGTCTTACTCGAACCTTTGAGATTAAATATTTAGTTTTCTTTAATATATAAATGACTGACGACTATCCCTCCACAGCTTATTATCACTGTTTCATCGGTACTGTGTCGTCGCTCTCAGTTGAACAAATGCAGTTTGTCATTTTTTTTTCTGCAACCGTTTCATTACTTGTAATAGCTCCACGTTTCAACCTTTCCACGTTCCAATATTTCTATCCTTCCATATACCTTTAGGTGTATCCTTTAGTCCTGTATGCTTGATAACTCCTGTAAAGTTATAAGGTCTTTCATAAAATGCAGTTTTACTCAACCTCACATACCCCCACAACTTGTGGAGAATGGCATTTCTACCATTTCGCTCTATAGACCCTTACTTTCGGATATTCGTCAGTTAATTAAATAACATTCTCACCATAGGTATTTTATAGAACCCCGACATATCATTTACATTGTTTGCCTCCAAACAACTTTCCACAGCTTTGTTGCCAAACTGTTTGGGTAAATTTCTGCCGACTTCACCGAGCTTTATACAATATATTGATTACACAATTTATTGCATATCGGAGTATTAGGTAGGCGTTTCAGGGCGTTACCCCGTCATTCCACCAATCGAAATATCAGTTCTCTAAGCATTGATATAAAGTCCTTTTTCTTTATATTTTAGATTTTGCTTATGCCTATGCTTTTCACATAGGAACGTGTCATACACATTTGGGCGTTCGCCACAACGTTGTTCTTGTTTGCAAAAAGCGATTGAAAGTTAAAGTCTATAAGGTTAGCGTTCGTCTCTAACGTGGAAAAACCGTTCCAAATATCCGAATATCTACCCGTAACGAATTTCTGTAAATAGAGTTCCGCAGTTCGCATATCCCTTAAAGTCAGACTGTCCATATCCGTTTTATCTTTACTCTTTAACGTATCAAGCAAGTCAGAAAACAACGGAAACTCGTCCGCCCTTAATTTCGTGCAATCGGTATGTTCGTTAATCCCTTTTCTCTCATAGGTTTCAACAGCAAGGTTATTTATTAGTTCTATAACATCCTGCGACGCACCGACTAAAACGATTTTGAAAAAACTTTCAAGCATTTTTAGGTGCGTATTGAAAGTTACCACCGAATCCGCGGGCGTTCCGTCTTCCGTCAATATCTTATAGATATGAAACGGGTTGATACGCCCTTCTTTTGCGTTTCCTACGTCGATTATGTTTCCGTAAAGATTTCTCGTTAAAGCAAGATACTCGGCTTCGGGATCTAAAACGACTACTCTTGTGCTATTTGCCCACTCGTTTAAGATAAGCGACTTCAAAAAGAAAGATTTACCACTACCGGATTTACCGATTATCATACCGTTTGAGTTCTGATAAAGATTCCCGCGTTTCCAGATGTTAAATATAAACGGATAATGATTGCTCTTGTTTTCGCCGAGCATTACGCCGCCTTCGTCAAGAACAAACGTCCTTACAAACGGAAATACCGCCGCTAAACTTGAACTGTTTATTCCCCTTTCATAATTAGATAGGCTTGTCGTGGGCGAAATATTTGCCGACTTAAAACCTTCTATCTGCAATCCGTAAAGCATTGAAGGCTTAAAATTTCCCGTTAATATTGACCGTCTTACCGACTTTTTGAAATTCTCGTCGTTTAAGTAGTTATACGCCGTTATCGTAAGTGTAACGTCAAGTAAAGACTCATTTTCCGTCTGTAAACTATCAAGTAAGGTCGTTAAACTTTCCCTGTGCGTTTCAGCGGAATTAGTTTCGCTCGCTCTTTCGGACAAAATCTGTCTCGTTTCCATTTCGCCTATGCACTTATCTATTCTTTTAATCGCCTTGAATTTATCTACCGGCTTAACGTGCATAACGACTTTCGTGTTCGGAATATTGAATAGGTCTGCGCCCCAAGCGTTTCTTACTCTTAACGGATAGTCCGCTATCGTCAAAACCGCCGCTTCCGTTCCGTCCATAATATATTTGTTGGACTTAAATTCTACTTTTTTCGGCATTATCCAACCTTTAAGAAGTTCGTCTGAAATATCCGCGACTTCTCTTTCGTCAAAGTTTCTCGAAAAACTGTATTTAAGGAACACAGCCGTTTCGGTTTTGCCAAGTATTTTAATGTCAATTCCGCATTTCCCTATTTCGCTTGCGACGTTTACTGTAAGGTTTTCAAGGTCAAGTTCGTTTTTTCCGTAAACGACTATGTAATAATCCGAAATATATTGCTTGCGGATATTATTCATTCTGTCGATTGCATCTATTCTCTCCTGTAAAACGCTTTCCTTTATCTTCCGTATATTCTCGTCGTCAAGGCTTTCTTTAACGGCGGTGAATTTATCGAACAAATCTTCCGAAAACTTGTCGAGCGTTACGGGACGGTCGATTTTTACAATATCCGCCGTCTGCGTTCCGTCCAACAGTTTTAACGCATTTGCGAAGTATTCTATGTCGATGTTCTGTTGTACAACATCCTCTATACCGAAGTTCTTTTGTCCTATCTTTATAACTCTGCCGTGATAACCGTTTTTATAGCAAATCAGTCCGTTTTCTTTTATGCTTTTTAGCCCGAACAGGCTGTCTATATTCTCTTTTTCTTTACTTGCATTTTTGGTATATGTCTTTTTAGCAAACATAAACCGCAAGTTTTCAAAGATACAGGAATAAAATATTCCGTCCTGCGTCGGCATAAACATTACAACTGCGGCAAGTCCTACTATCGCCGCAAACGCCCAATTCCCTGCCGTTATTGATATAAAGATTATTGAAAATACAACGAGTGCCACGATAATATCTTTCATCGAATAACATTTCCATACGGTATTTTTGACTTTTATTTTTTTAGGTATTATTCTCATTCAGTTCCTCCCCCTTCTGTCTTGTCTGTAGTTCCGCTTTTTTCTTCTGAATACTTTTCACTTCCATCACTACCGCTTTCGGTTTTGTTATTATTACCTTTACCTTTGTTGCGATGCGAAACGTGAGATATTCCTCGCACAATTCTTGTAGCAGTTCCGAACGTAAGCGCTGAAATGATACGCCCGCCATAAAATGCGCTTCGTAAAAATCCTCCGCCTGCGTGCATATCGTTTGCATTACCGAATAATCTTGTAAATAATTCCTGTCCTACGGGTATCATCATCGCTCCGCCTATTATCATAAAGATTAAAAACATTCCGTTTCCGAACCCCGTTATGCCGTCTATTCGCATTTTCGTTATTATAGGTAAAAGCAATATAAAGATATTTACCGAGAATACCGAACCATAAGCAAGCACGATTTTACTTACAAAAGTTTCTCTCCACACTTTAAACTTTGCACCGTCATCAAGTGGCAATGTTGACATCGAAATCGGCATAACGATGTATAAGAAAATAATTTCATATACACGTTTAGCCAAATTAAGTATTGCAATAAGCAATGCAAGCATTACGCCTACCGACGCAACGAGCGACGGAAAATATAAGAATTTATCGGGATTTATCATCCCCGTGTTCTGCCAATCTACGGGCCAAATCCCCAAAAGTGCCGTGCTATAATCGCCCATTATTTCTCTTACCGTCAATGTCGAAACGTCCACTTCCGCTATCGAATAACCGTTTATCCAACCGTCGCCAACGCAAGCGTTAAAGAGTGCGGTAGATAATTTTGTTGAATTTTCGATCTGGAATATCCTTGATATAAGAACGAGAACCGAGTTGGAAATTAAAATACCCAAAACCACTACGGCAAGCATCGCCATCGTTCCGAGTAGCGCAAGGAAAAACTTCCCTACAATGCTTGAAAGATTGCGGTTGTTCGCTATCATATTTTTAATAACCGCCGCTATCGTAAATATCGCAGTTAAGCCTACCGCTAAAATAAACACACACCAAAAGATAGTGCCTACCGAAGTCTGTGCCGCCAAGTGTTCTATTATATTTACCCTTTGTCCTTGATATGTTACGTCTGTTATCCCTGCAATCGCAGAAAATATTTCCATTGTTCCGTCTATTAAACGCAACATCCAAAGGAATAATTGCATTGTTATTTCCTGTAAAAAAATTACCATTTTATCCTCCTATCCAAGCGGCAAGTCCCTTTACTAAAAGCGGTAATGCGCCTGCCAAAACAAACATAACAACTATGCCTATGACAAGACGTTTTACAATACCTTGCGTATCGGCTTTCTGTTCGTTTTTCTTTGCTATCGCAAGCCTTATCCCTATATACGCGCCCCAAATCACGACTACCGCAGAACAGCCGATTACAAGATAAATCCATATCGAGTCAATAAGTTCCGAAAGATTCTTTGTAATGCTTTTAAAATTCTTGTCAGTTTCCATTTCCCTTTGTCTGTTTTTTGCCATAGACGCAAGTTCATCGATTGAAACGTCTTCCAATATGGCTTCTTCAAAAGAAGAAATAACCGGCTCTTTATATGCAACTTCACCGTCCGAATTTCTAACGAACATAACGTAGGCAAGTCTCATACTCAGACCTTTCTCCGGAATATTTATAATATTGTAATTACAGAGTTTTCCGTCATCAAGCCATCCGCCGCTGCTAAAAGATAAAGAAATCGCTATACCTTCCGATTCTTTTCGCGCGATATAATCTCCGTACAATTCATATTTAGCTATGTATTTTTCAGGGAAAACGGCAACGCCGTATTCGTAATCTTCCTCAAAGGTTTCTTTTGGAAAAAAGAACGATGCGCATAAATAATTACCACGCTCTTCTGAACTGCCCTTTTTAAAAGTTATAAAAACAATGCTTTCTGCCACTTCATCAACCGTATATCTGGTTTCTGCCTTTGCAATGCTAATACCTGTTCCAAAACAAGAAAGAATCGCAAGCAGCGCAAATATTATCAAATATAGTTGTCTGTGAATTGATTGTTTTCTCATTTTTAACCCCCTATCCAAAGCGCAAGTCCTTTAACCAAAAGTGGCAACGCTCCTGCCAAAACAAACATAATGACTATGCCTATTACAAGTCGCTTTATCATACTTTGAGCATCGACCTTTTGCTCGCTTTTCTTTGCAACCGCAAGTCTTATCCCTATATACGCACCCCAAATTACAACTACCGCAGAACAACCTATTACAAGATATATCCATATCGAGTCAACAAGTGCCACGATTTTATCCGCTATTCCGCCGAAGGTCGAGCGAACAGTTAATTCGTAGTTTAACTTTTCCAAAATCTGCTCGTTTGTCAATTCTCCTACCGTCAAAGTGTCATACGCTCCGTATTCGGGCATGATATATGCGTAATTGCCGTATGAGTCTTTGACATACCCTATAAATGCAAAATTAAGCGACGTGTTCGTATCTCGTATGTTGGCTATTCCGCACCTGAAAACCTTACCTTCCGGTGCGGGCTGATATGAATACCCTATTACGTCTAAATACGGTTTTCCTTGCGCCGCAAGTCCGTTCATATAGTCGGAATACACATTAAATCTTTTCATATAGGCTTTCGGGAAAATCGTTACGCCGTAAGTACAATCCTCAAAGTACATTTCGTCGGGAACGTATATCATTGCGACAATATATCTGCCGTGACTTCCATCTTCGCCTTTCCTGAATCCGAAGAAAAACATTTTCTTTACAATTTCATCCGCCTGCGGCTTCGTTTCTTCCGTTTGTTCCGTTTCCTCCAACTCTTCCGCAAAAGCCTTTGTCGGAACTGTAAGCGCAAAACCGAAAATAGTCAAAAGTATTAAAAGCA
>JAFSLQ010000048.1 GCA_017448355.1 Clostridia bacterium
AAAGCAAGTGAATAATAGACCCGAACAGGTCGCGTCGCACGCCGTGATAGCAAGGCGCATCGACAAGTGCGGAGAAGACTACCGCTATGAAGATAAGCCAAGCGTAGAGAAAACGCTAAGAGACAGAAAAGTGGATAATATCGACTTAGGGCGAGTAAAAGATAGATAATAATATTAGCGGGCGCGGAAAAATTTCCGCGCCCGCGTTCTATTTTTTTAAAAGTAAAATACATTATTTAGTGTAAATTTTAAAATGATACAACCAAAAAACGACAAAAGAAGTCGTTTTTCGTGATTTTAAGTAAAAATTTTTACTTTTTTCGGGGTTAAAATGTATTTTGCACTTTTAAATAAGAAAAAGTTTTTTGCGTTTTCAGCACTTATTTTGTGCGGCATTATAGCGATAATCGCGCTGTCCGGTAGCGGGGCGTACGCCGTGTTTTACGGCGGAAATTTTAGGAAATTACCTATTTATTACGTAAAAACCGAAGAGAAAAAGATAGCAATTTCTTTCGACTGTGCCTGGGGAGTTGATTATACCGATAAATTGCTTGATATTATGCAAAATGAAGACGTTAAATGCACCTTCTTTGCCGTAGAATTTTGGTCAAAAAAATACCCCGAATACCTTGTTAAAATTGCGGACGCGGGGCATGAGATAGGCACGCACTCGGCTACTCACCCGTATATGAGTAAACTCGATAAAAGCGCGATTATAAAGGAACTGACGACTTCAAGAGAGATTATAGAACAAACTACGGGGAAAAAGGTGGAACTCTTCCGCCCGCCTTACGGCGACTACGACGATCTGTTAATAGAAACGGCAAAGGAACAGGGGCTTTACACTATACAATGGTCGGTGGATAGTCTTGACTGGAAAGACCTGTCGGCAAGCGAAATAAAAAGCCGCGTGGTAAGTCGGGTGAAAAACGGTTCTATCGTACTGTTTCATAATCAAGGCTTACATACGCACGAAGCGCTTTCGGGTATTATAAAAGACTTAAAGGCAAAAGGTTTTCAATTCGTTCCGATAGGCGAACTGATTTACAGGGATAATTATATTATGGGCGCGGACGGCGCGCAGATACCGAACGTATAGACAAACAATAAAAGGAGAAAATATATTATGAACAATTTGACGGAGAAAAACAACAAGGTTTTTATCAGCGGGGAAATCGTGTCGGACGCGGAGTTTTCTCACGAAGTTTACGGCGAAGGCTTTTACGAGTTAAGCGTACTTGTGAAAAGACTTTCGGGGCAAGGCGATATTTTACCGATAACGGTTTCGGAACGGTTAATCGCCGATAAAAACTTGCAAAAAGGCGTAACCATAAACGCTTTGGGGCAGTTTCGGAGTTATAATAAACTCGTGGACGGAAAAAGTAAACTTATGCTTACCGTATTCGTGCGGGAAATTATAAGCGGCGTTTCGGTGAAAAATCCCAACAGCATAGTGCTTTCGGGATATATATGTAAGCCGCCCGTGTACCGAACGACGCCGTTTAACAGAGAGATTGCGGATATTTTAATTGCGGTGAACCGTTCTTACAATAAGTCCGATTATATTCCGTGTATAGCGTGGGGCAGAAACGCGCGCTTTGCCAAAAGCCTTGCCGTGGGCGAAAAAATAGCGATAGCGGGCAGAATTCAAAGCCGAGAGTATCAAAAGCGCATAAGCGACGAAGAAATTAAAGTTATGACGGCGTATGAAGTTTCTATAAGCAAACTTGCCGCTTACGAAAACGCCGAAGAGTTCGATACCGAAGCGGAATTTGAAAGCATTAATTTTATCAATCCCGAATATGAAAATATTTACGAATAAACTAATAAAAATTTCTGCGGCGCGGATTACTATCCGCGCCGCAGAACATTAATAGGTCATTTTTATTTTTTCTTTCTCAATAAGAAATAGGAGAGAGTTCCTGCCAGCGAACCGACTACCGCAAGAATTATAAGTACGTTCCTGACTGTGGCGCTAGGGTTGGTTTTAACGCTTTTTTCGGAAATATATCCTATCATATCGCCCGTCAAAATTTTTAATATCCCGTTTTTACGCGCTAAAACTTTAACCGTATCGCCGTCGTTTAACTTAAAAAATTCGTCCGTCAAATCTTCGTTTTTATAAACGGCGGTGCTTTTTACCGTCTCTATTTCGTACTTGTCGTAATTAAGGTCTTCTATTAAAGTTTCCGTCGTAAAATCAGCGGGAATATAGCACTCCGTCATTTCGCCATCTATCGTAATTTCCGCGTCAAACCAAGTTTTACCTAAAATAGTAAACGATTGTTTCGCGGCAATTTCCGTACCTTTATTCAGTCTGATTTCGGCACTTTCTTTATTTATGGCGAACGTGCCGCTTCTGTCTATAACGGGGATGGCGTAAGCGGAAACGGTTGTGGTTATAAACGCTTTTTCGGGTGCGTCGGTAAATTCTACCTTCTTTTCGCTGAGTTCCTTTTCATTTATAAACACCACGCCTTTATCGCTCGAAAGCGCAAAAAGCGTGAGATTAGCGCTTGCGCGGAACTCGGCGATAAGCGGGTATTCTTCTTGGACGCCGATTAGTCCGTTAAATATAAAGTCCGTGTCCGTCGCTTTTACCGAATAAACGTTAGCGTCGAGATTTGCTGTGTAAACTTTAAGTTCCGCTTTTTTCTCGGTCGCGCGCTTAAATTCCGTACTCGGGATAAAATCCGCAAGCGACGCGTTATTTAGTTTCGTTGTGAAATATATCTCTTCTTTTCCGTCGATTAAAAAATACGTTTCTTTTTTATCAAAGTTAAGTCCGAACGTCTTGATTTTGCCAAGCGACGTTTCGTAGGCTAACTTAAACGAGTATGCACCGCCCGACTTTTCTTCTAAAAGGTAGATTTTGCCGTTCGATGATAGCACGAACAGGTTGCCCGCAAGGTCAGAACAAAGTTTTTTCGCGCCGGTAAAAGTTCCCGAATAAGAGTACTTTTTAACCTTACCGTCCGCCCCGTGCTGATAAATGGTGGAATTATCCGCAACGTAAACGTTATTAAATACGTCGGCGGCGGTAATACCTGCTATAATCTTTGCCGAAGAATCGGAGAATTTTACCGTATCCACTATTTCTCCCGTCGCTTCGTCGATTACCGCTACGTCAGAATCCGTTCCGTCGGTGTATGCCACGTAATAGTTTCCGCTTTGATAAGAAATGTCTACGGGGGAGAAGGTGAAATCGTGTTCGACCGATTTAACGTTGCCGTCCGATAAAGACTGAACGGTTATAGCAGTACCCTTAGAGTATAATATCGTACCGTTTCCGAGTGCGAAACGCGCGGGGGCATTATCGACGAACAAGTTTATAAACCCGTCTTTATTGTAGTTTTCAATGTTTTCGGTATCGATTACCGTAAGTTTTTTGCCGTCTAGCACGGCAACATTATTTCCGTATCTTTCAATGTTTTTCGCGGAAAGCCCCACTCTGTTAAAGGCGGAAAGCCCGCTTGCCACCGCATAGCCCGTAAATTCCAGCGCGTCGCCAGTAATTGCAAATTCCTGTACAGAACCCTTATCGCCGTTTAAGTCGGCAATAAGAATATTTCCGTTCTTAAACGAAAGCCCTTTCGGATTATGAGTTTTGCCCAAATCGTAATTTCCGTCGCCGCTCACCGTCAGTTTGACGGCGGTTTTATCGTTTACGGGAAGTTTAAAAATATCTGTTCCGTCGACGTAATAAAGATAATTGTCGTCTGCAATCATAAACGACGGGGAAACAAGGTAGTAATTTATTATGATATCGGGTGCGTCGAAATCTATTCTTTTAAGACTGTTGTCGGCAATATAAAACACGCTTTTTGAGTTTACGGCGACCGGTGCGTCGTTTGCGGACACGCCGCCGTTGCTGTTTAACGAATATGGCAAAAGCGAGACATTAAGTTCGTCATCTATTGTAAAAAGTTGAAGTTTTCGGTTATTTGTCGTCGCGATTATAAAACCGTTTTCGGTTTTTGCGCCGTCGAAAAATACATTATTTAAATCCTTGATTTCGCCGTTATTGTCGGTATATGAAAGTTTGGTTTTTTCCGAAAGGTCTTTAAGATTAATTGCCGTAACGGTAAGATTGTCAGAATAAAGCAGATAATCGTTAAAGCGCATAACCTGCTTTAACGGCGTGGTGCTGGAAATTTTTTTGATTTCGCCGTTAGGGTAAAACAGTAAAAGTTCTCTGTCTTCGGTTGTTATCGCCGTTATGTCGTCGTCGGAATAAGCGTGGATAGGGGAGTTAAGCGCATAATATTCTTCGCTTTTAAACGGTAAAAACGCAGAATAATTAGTTTCTTCCGCTTTTACCGCGTTTATATTCCTATAAAAAGCGGCAAAGACAAGCACCGTTATCGCCGCAAAAAGCATCACGCATAGTATTTTAAATAAATTTTTTAAACATAATTTCATAATAAATTTATTTTAGCACATTAATCGACTTTTGTCATTATTTCTCGTCAATCTTTTCGGAAAAGTTAAAACGCTATTTATCGCTTTTTGTCGGCTTTCGGCGAAAACTTTTTTTGATATTTCGACAAAATATGACAAGCATATGTCGACAATTTTAGGTATAATCAAAACAAAAACACAAACAAATGTTCGGATTTTTGTTTTAGACGGGACATATAGTATTGACTTGGGGTAACCCCGAAAGTATAATTTAGGTGTTTTCTCGGGAAGAAAAAAGTTTTATATTCGGAGTGATTTTATGAACGTTTTATATGCAAAAGTAGTACTTTACGCCTACGCGCATCTTGACGCGCTTGCAGATCAAATCGACGAGATAGTGGAAAAGAAGGCTTTTTCTTCTTCTATGAACTTTTCGCCCGCACTCAATCAGTTTGAAGATATAATAGGGCTTACATATCAAAAACAAGTGGTTTTTGCGCTGAAACTTTGCGCTTTGGACGCGCTGAAAAGTTTTAACGACAAAGAAAAACTTTGCCTTGATTACAAATATTTTAAAAGGCTTAAAATTGACGCTTATGCGGGACTTGACACGACTTCCCGCGCGTATTTTAGGTTGCAGGTGAAACTTGCCGAGAAATTCGCAAAGTATCTTGAAAAAGCGGGCTATTCGGACGAAAGATTTGAATCTGAGTGTCTTTCGATGGAGTTCTTCCGTGAAATGCTTGCGCGCGTTAAGGAACGGGAAAATTTAAGCCGCAAGAATAAGACGGAAAAAGAAAAAGCGGAGATTAAAATGCTGAAAGACAAAATCGCCGAAAATGCAGTTAGAAATACGGGAAACAGCGTGCGTAGCACCGCTATTTCCGCTTAAAACTATTCGTAATCGTTTTCGTCGTAATAACTTGCGGCAGGCGAAGCCTTCGGCTTTTTGCTCCCTGCGACTATAAGCGCGATAATCCCCGCGAGACCTAATACGGCGAATATCGCTATTCTTAAATCGAAAACCGATTGCGCGGGCGGGTTTTCGGGTTCTTCGGGTTTCGGCTCTTCGGTCGGTTCGGGCTTTAAAAACGTCAGTTCGTTGGGGTGATGATTGACGGTAAACGGTACTAAATCTTCTTCCTTAACGAAACCCAAGCGGTCGTTATACCCTACGTAATAAATGGTTTTGCCTTGCGGGGAAAAATTCGTACCGTAAAAGTACAGTTTTCTCCCGCCGAATACGTACTGTACCGTCGAATTTAGTTCGGCGGTCAGATACAGCGTGGTTGTGCCTGCGGTAAGCGCGGTAACTTCGGGGTAGGGGCTTTCTACTTTAAGTCCGTCGCTGAAAAGTTTTTCCGTCGGCACGTAGCCGTCTATCGCGTGTCCTTCTGCCGCGTACTCAACGTGCGTAAACACTTCGCCGTATGCTTTTACTTTTACGTAATAAGTGTACGGCAGATAAAACAACGGCGCGTCCGCCGACTTGTCCGCAAAAAAGGGCGTGTCTTCGGTAATGACGCGTAAATATTCGCTTTTAACTTCGGCGCGCGCAGTTTTAACTTCGGCAAGTAAAGTTAAAGCCATAATCGTCGCCGTAAATATTATTAAAAGTGTCGAACGTCTTTTAACGGTTTTCATAGTGTAAAAATTATACAGCAAAATGCGGTCGGTGAACTCAATAATATTATCGCAATTAGGGCTTTATTGTAAAAAAATCCCGCTTTTTAAAAATTTAAACATAAGTACGATTATAATTGACATTTTTCACGAATTATTGTAAACTCTATAATGTTTTATATTAATGTTTCGGAGAATACAATGAATTATTACGAACTTACTTCTTTTATACTGTATTTCGTGCTTGTCATCGGCGTCGGAATTTACTTTTTCGTGAAAAGTAAATCGAAAAGCGAAAAGGATTACTTTTTAGGCGGCAGAAATATGAACGGTCTTGTTTCCGCGCTTTCGGCGGGGGCGTCCGATATGTCCGCTTGGGTTTTAATGGGACTTCCGGGGTCTATCTATCTTTACGGGTTAGGACAAGTGTGGATTTCTATCGGACTGCTGATAGGAACAGTGCTGTCCTGGATATTCGTTGCGCCACGCCTTCGCAGATTTGCGATTAAAGCGAACGACTCGATTACTATTCCGCAGTTTTTATCAAACAGGTTTAAGACTAAAAGCCCCGTGTTAAAAGTCGCTTGCGCGGTAATTTTCGTTATAGGTTACTGCTTTTACTCGGCGTCTTCGGTCTACGCTTGCGGAATACTTTTCAATACTTTAATACCTGAAATAAGCAAAGAAGCGGCTATGATTATCGCGACCACAATAATTTTGATCTATACTCTTCTCGGCGGATTTAACGCCGTTTGCTGGACGGACTTCTTCCAAGGTTTACTTATGCTTGCGGCTTTAATGATAGTGCCGATTATCGCCCTGTTCGTGCTTAACTCTTCTGGCGCTATCGCGGAAGTCAGCACGCCCGCAAACTATTATAATTTATTATCGTCGGGCGCGTTCGACTGGGAAAGTATCGCGAGTATTGTAACAGGACTCGGTTGGGGCTTGGGATATTTCGGTATGCCGCATATATTAATAAGATTTATGGCGGTAAAATCGGACAAGGAAATGAAAAAGTCGCAAGTTATCGGCTCGTGCTGGACAGCGCTTATTCTTTTGATGGCGACAATCGTCGGACTTGTCGGACACGAATACTTGGGGGCGACTTTGGATAAGGGTACTAAAAATCTCGTGTTCGTCAACATTGTACGCAATATTTTCGGCTACGGCGCGCTCGCGCTTATCGGCGGTTTATTAATATCCGCTATCGTAGCGGCGTCTATGAGTACTGCGGATTCGCAACTTTTGGCGTCTTCGTCGGCGTTCGCGTCGGACTTTTATAAAACGACTATTAAAAAGGACGCTACCGATAAGCAAATGTTATTCGTCGGCAGAATTGCAGTCGCGATTATTTCGGTTATCGCACTTTGTATTGCGCTTTTAGTGCAAAAGTTCGAACTTGGCGGCATTATGGAACTCGTTTCCGCCGCTTGGTCGGTATTCGGTGCGGCGTTCGGTCCTGTTATCCTTCTTGCGCTTTACTGGAAACGCTTAAATTATAAGGGTGCTTGCGCGGGTATTATTACGGGCTTTGCCGTATCCGTTTTGTGGATGATACTTTTCAATCTCGGATATTACGGTTTCAGCGCGGCGATAGTCGATACGGGGCTTTACGAAATAGTTCCGGGCTTTATAATGGGACTTATTGTTGCCATTATCGTTTCGCTTTCGACCGCTAAACCCGATACTAACGTGGAAGAATTGTTCGATTCCGTTAAAAATTATTCCGAAGAATAAAGATAAAGTGCGGTTTTACGCTTAAACAATGTAATAAATGCGTACACTTTAATTATAAATGTTAAAGCGTACGCGTTTTTTATATATAATGATGGCGTTTTTATGCGCGGTGTTCTGGCTGGTGCTGGTTTTCGGCGCGGCTTATAAGATGATCGAAAAAAATTATATTTATCCTTTGCGCTATGAGAATGAAATAGTTTTCGCCGCGGATAAATACGGTATGGACGCGGCTTTGCTTTTTGCCGTCGTTAAAACAGAAAGCGGGTTTAATGCAGGGGCGGTAAGTAAAAAGGGCGCTGTGGGGCTTATGCAGATATTGCCGTCGACAGCCCAGTTTATAGCAAGAAAGAAAGGCATATCGGAATACGACCTTAAAGACGTTAGTATAAATTTAGACTTCGGCGCATATTACTGGACGTATTTATGGAATAAGTTTGGTGATTTTACCGAGACGGCGGCGGCTTATAACGCGGGGGAGGGCACGGTTAAAAACTGGCTTAAAAACGCGGCGTATTCGGAGGACGGAAAAAGGCTTAAAGTTATTCCGTATCCCGAAACAGCGGCTTACGTAAAAAAAATTTCCGAAAGTAAGAAAAGATATACAAAATTATACGGAAAACTTCTTGACAAATAGCAAAAATTTTTGTAATATATAAAGGCTTGAATGTGAGGGTGGCGGAATTGGCAGACGCGTACGTTTGAGGGGCGTATGGTTATCCGTGTGGGTTCAAGTCCCATCCTTCACACCAAAATAAGGGCTTTTGCCCACTTTGTAGGGTAGTTTGACAGGGTTTTATGTCAAACTACCGTTCGTTTTAGGGGTGCTTTGACCACTTTCGCGGTTAAATTCTTGCCCAATTTTCGACCTTTTGGGGACTAATTGGGGACTAAACCTTGTTTTTTTATTAGTTATATACTAACTTTTTTGCTTGTTCCTGTTGAAATTCCATCGAAAAATGTGTGTAAACGCTACTTGTAATATTTCCGAGACTATGTCCTGTCCATACCGCCACGAGTTCGTTATCTATCCCGCACTCGCGCGCTCTCGTTGTGAAAGTATGGCGCAAATCTTTTAACGTGTTATCAGGACAATACTTCTTAAACTCTATTCGCAGTTGTTCTAAATTGGCTTTTTCTAATTTGCAGTTTTGAATAGTTTTGTATTTTGGAAATATTGGCAATATTCGATACAAATTTTTCTGGTAACTTTTCAACTTGCTGTTTTTTACAGTTAAAGTGTCGTTTGTAAAATCTTCTTGGATAGTTATTACTTCCGTAGGACGAACGCCGCTATAAAGCATTTTTAGAAAATAGTTTTCGTATTTACTACCTTTAATATCGGAAACAAATTTTCTTTCCTGTTCGAGCGATAGGGCAATCCCGTTTTTACGTTCGTGTTTTTGGATATACACGGCTTTAATCGGGTTGCGTTCTATCACTCCGTTATTTACCGCGTAGTCGAAAATATTGTTTAATAGCATCTTTACGTCTTCGCAGGCACGCGGCGTCTTTTCATTTATTTTATCCAAGTGCCTTTGAATAAAATAAGGCTTGATTTCTCCTAACTTTAACTTTCCATAAACGGGGGAGATATAGTTTTCGTAATTTACTCTATAAGAACGAAAAGTCGTTTCTTTAATGCGTTTCTTTTTTATATTATAAACGTAATCATCGGCAAATGGCTTAAATAAAGTGTTTTTGCTTACGCTAAAACGTTCGCTATCTTTCTCGGATAACACAGTGAAATGTATGTTTGGTTTAATCTGGCTTTCAAATTCCGACAGCCACATGAACGCCTTCTGCTTTGCTATGCTGAAATCTTTGCTCGAAAAACTTTCGTTATACCCGTATCGTCTGAATCTTATCTCATATACTCCGTTTTCTTTTTGTCTTATACTGAAATCTTTTAATCTCGGCATCTTGCTTATCTCCTTCTTTGTAAATTGTAATTTGCCGATTTTAACTTTCAGTCCCTTGTTCCCGTCTGTTGACGGCTTTGACTCTAACTTCTCTATTAAAGTATTTAAATGCTTTATCTGCTCTAACAGTAAAGTTTCGTTGTCTGTCTTGGTAGTTCTTGTTTTTCTCTTATAATTTTCCACTCCTTAAATTTTTATTTGCGCGGAAATATTTAATTCCCGATCGACTACAATGTTCTCTCGCCATTTTCTACAAATTGTTCTCCCTTATTGTATTTCCGACAGGTTCAGGAAAGTGCGAGTATTTAATATTCAATCTTTTCTATTCTGCCCGTAAATATCCCACAGTCGGATTGCTATTCAGTTATGTTGTTTAGTTTGCAAGCAAATGGTAACTTTTTGTTACTACGATTATATGTACTTAACGCTTACTTGTCAATTCTTTTTCTACGTCCATATCATAATTTTTTCTCCTTTCATTTATAAGCCACGGGAATACCCGAAATATTAGTAATTTTAAAAAATATTTTTGTGTTTTCGTGGATAATTTTTTGGTGGGTTTTCTCAATTTTACAAGCAGGTAAAAAGAAACGCACCGTTTTCGACTTTTAGCAATAGGGAAACCATATTCATCTTGTGGTAGAAGAAAAGTGGGCTTCACACTTGTTCAGACTTTTGCCTCAAGCAAAAGTCAAGCGAAAAAGCAAAAAACCAAGTTTTGTGGCTTTTTCCTTATCCTGCTCCGAAAATCGGTCGAAAACGCACCATTTAGCCAAAATCGTTTCTCATTGTTTGCTTGCACGTTTGCTTTGTGTTTACGCCTTGTTTTGTTTATACTTTTCCACAATTCCATACATATTTAATTGTCTTACTTCTGCGTTTTCTTGTATAAACTTGTAAAGGTCGTTAAAGTCAACGTTCTCTAATACGGGATTACTTTCGTGTAATTTACCCGTTATTTCGGGGAAGTCCTCACGTATTTTTGCAAGCGTTATGGGTTTCTTCCTGACTTGTCCGCCTTTCTTTCCGCTTTCGCTCCGCGCTTTACTTATATCAAAAGTCTTCTTGAATATGTTAAACGCGCCTTGTAATTCGGGTGGTAATTCATCCGGCACCTTTCCGTAAAACATATAACCACACATTGCTTTTACGTAAACACCCGCGTTCTTGTTATTAGTCATTGCTTTAATCATATTCGCATAACTTAAACGGAAAGAGAAGTGTTGCATACGACGGTTAAGATAATACGGAATCTTTCCCGTCTTTTCTATATCCGTTGCCTTTTCAAGCAGGGGGAATATTGCTTCCCACATAACGTTTGCCATATCGTCTTTTGACGGAGTATCTTCCGCATCATACAGCGCGTAATTGCAAACTCTTTTTATAAACTTGCCCGCCTCTTCGTCGTTTAACTGTCCGATTGCGTCGTAATACATATCGTAAAATGTAAATTGTTCCATAGTGTCCTCCTTCTTTTTCTCTCCTTTAATTTGTTTTTTTGCCGTCGTTTTAAGACCGTCGGCACGTCTTTTCATCAGCGCATAGGCATCACCCCCAAACATTAAAAATATTTATCCCCCATATATAACCGTTAAACTCACCCTAAAATTTCACTTTTTATGAAAAAAATTTTAAATTTCATTAAAATATTTTTTAAAGCCCCCTCAATAGGTAGCCGACGAAAATGGCATTTCCACAACCTTTTTCTAAAAATACTCTCTAATAGGTAGCCGAACAGAAAGGCAAAATGTCCACCTATTTTTAAAAATTTCCCTAAAAATATTTTACCCCTTCACTTAAAAGGGCGATTTTTTAGCGAAAGTCAAGGTTATAATATAAATTTTATTACTCTCGATTGGACAATGCCTGTCCAAACACAAATAATTTTTTTAAAAAATTGCATAAAAAATCGGTGATAACACTATCACCGACCACTTAGCTTTGTTATTTATTTGTCGTTTCTTTTAATCTTTCTATTTAATAAAATTTTCTTAAACGAAATAATCCGTACGATTTTCACCATCGCCGTTTGACGCAATTCCTTCTCGTACGGACTCTTTAATTCCGATTCTGATTTAGTTTAAAAGCTATTGATTCTTTATTGCTTTATTTATAAGTTCTTAAAATTTCTTCGGCGATCTCGCGCTTACTTACGCACCTGTCCATCGCTTGTTTTTCGATATAGCGGTGGGCGTCTTCTTCGCTCATATTCAAAGAATTGATAAGCGTCCACTTCGCGCGGTTGACGATTTTTATTTCCATCATCTTTTCTTCTAACGAAACTTTCTTCTTTTCCATTTTGCGAAGACGTTCTCTGGTCGCTTTTACAAAGTCTAACGCTTGCATAACGTTTTGCTGCGGCAAAGGTTTTCTAACCGTAAACACTCCGAAATCGCAGACTTTATCGTAAACGTCGTGATAATTATCGCTCCGAACGAAAAGCAAAACGACAGACGGACTTCTATCCGATATATCTATCGCAAACTTTGCCCCGAAGTCATCGGGAAGGGGTGTATTTATAATTATAAGATCGTACGAGCGTTCGACTATGATTCTTTGCGCTTCGCTTACGCTTTTTGCGGTTTTTACGGGGCGATAGGTCGCTTCGGGTAAAAACTGCATCACGTTTTCCGTAAAACTTTCGGAAGCCGAAACTATCAACGCGCTGTAAACGTGTTCTTTAAGAGACATAAAATCCTTTATTTATCTTATTTAGTGTAAGCCGAAATTATCGCGTTCGGAAAGTGTGTTTTTATAAATTCGCTTGCCGCCGCTTTTTGTTTTGCTTTTGTCAGCTTTTCGGGAAGTTTTTTATAGTTTTTAAGCATTTCTTCGTCCGCTTTATACATGTTGAAATCTGCGGGGGCTGGTAATTTTTCGTTGCCGCTTATCCCTTCGATAGCGGAATATATAATTAAAGCGAAAGCGATATACGGATTTGCAAGGGGGTCTGGGGAACGGAGTTCGGCGCGTTTATAATCACCTCTTGCTGCGGGAATTCTTATAAGTTCCGAACGGTTTTCCTTTGACCACGCTATAAACTTCGGTGCTTTGTTTATTCCAAGTCTTTTATAAGAATTTTCCGAATTATTAACAAATACGGTCATATCTTCGATTCGATTCAAAATTCCTGCGATACAGTTTTCAGAAACATCTTTTCCGTCATTTGACTTTACCGAAAAATTGATATGAAAACCGTTGCCGGGGGCACTCGCCACAGGCTTTGGCGAAAAGTCGGCGTAAAGCCCGTTCCTGTATGCGACGGAACTTACTACCTGACGGAAAGTTATAGCATTATCGGCGGCGGTCATAGGATCGCTATACTTAAAGTCGATTTCGTTTTGTCCCGCGCCTTCTTCGTGATGGGAACTTTCGGGGTATATACCCATTTGCTCTAAGGTAAGGCAGATTTCACGGCGAATATTTTCGCCCTTGTCTTCGGGTGCAACGTCCATATACCCCGCATTATCGTAGAGTTCTTCGGTTTTGTTCCCTTTTTCGTCTAACTTAAAAAGGTAAAATTCAAGTTCCGAACCGAAAGAAAAGGTCAGACCGGATTTTTCGGCGGCGTTCACGGCATTTTTTAATATTAAACGGGAATCGCACTCAAAAGGCGAGCCGTCAGGATAGGTTATATCGCAGAACATACGGACAACCCGTCCGTGTTCCGGTCGCCACGGAAGTATAGAAAGAGTAGAAGGGTCGGGGTGCAAAAACAGGTCGGATCTTGCCTCGTCGCCGAAACCTTTTATTGCCGATGCGTCTATCGCAACGCCGAATTTGAATGCTCTTTCAAGTTCGTTATCTGTAATCGACACGTTTTTTTGTTTGCCGAAAACGTCGCAAAAAGCAAGTTTTATAAACTTTACGTCTTCTTCTTTTACGAATTCTATAACTTCGTTTTCAGAATACATTTTTTACCTTCCTTTATTTAATTTCCGACATACATTTGTTTATAAGGATTGTTGCTGTCGGGAGAAATTATCGTAAATTCCGCGTTCAGAATTTTGTTTGCATCAAAACCGAAACTGTCGCAAAATTCTTTTATATATGAAAAAATCTCGTCCAAGTCTTCTTTTTTTGCGGGTGAAACATGCACGTTTTTCGGGAAAATAACATTTTTGCAATCAGAACGAAGTATCATTTTCCCGCCGTGCATACCCGTACAGGGGAAATTGCCGACAATGTTTTTATCGGTGTTAAGCCCTAAAACTATTATAACGCCGCCCGCTTGGTATTCTCCTAAAAAACTTCCCGCCGAGCCGCCTATAACGAGTGCGGGAATTTTGTCTTTATAGGCTTTCATGTGGATGCCGGCACGATATCCCGCGTTGCCTTTTACGAAAATTTTTCCGCCACGCATAGCGTATCCCGCGCAGTCGCCGATATTACCGTGTATTATAATTTTACCGTCGTTCATAGTATCGCCGACGGCATCTTGTGCATTTCCGAAAACATCAATTCGCCCGCCGTTAAGATATGCGCCCAAGGCGTTCCCGGGAGTTCCTTTAATAGTAAGGTTTTTATCCGAAAGCCCCGCGCCGATAAAGCGTTGACCTAAACAGTTTGATATTTCAAAGTCATCTTCCGAGTTTCTTATCTTTTCGTTAAGAGCGTCGAAAATCAGGTTTTTTGCGTCGATTTTAATCATTATAACATAACTCCGTAAAATTTGTAAATTCTATAAAAAATATTTCCGTTATTCACCCGCGTGCGATATGCCTAAAATTTCAAGTTCTTTTCGTTAAGTCCTATTCCGCGTAGCATAAGTCTGTTGCCGCGCAGAGTTTCAATGGAATTTATTCCCATACCGCCCATCATTTCTTTTATTTCGTGTTTCCACGCCGTCATAAGGTTAATAAGCCTTTGACTTCCGATTTCGGGATTAAGGCGTTTTACGAGTTCGGGGTTTTGCGTCGCTATTCCCCAGTTGCATTTTCCCGTCTGACAGGTTCTGCAAAGATGACAACCGAGTGCGATAAGCGCCGCCGTCGCTATATAACAGGCGTCCGCACCCAAGGCGATTGCTTTAACTACGTCCGCCGCTGACCTAATACTTCCGCCGACTATCAAAGAAACGTTGTTTCTTATACCTTCGTCGCGAAGGCGTTTGTCGACCGCTGCAAGAGCAAGTTCTATCGGAATACCCACGTTGTCTCTTACTCTCGTAGGCGCAGCGCCCGTTCCGCCACGGAAACCGTCTATCGCTATAACGTCCGCACCGCTTCTTGCGATTCCGCTTGCTATCGCCGCAATATTGTGAACAGCCGCGACTTTGACGATAACGGGTTTTTTATATGCTGTCGCTTCTTTTAATGAATATACGAGTTGCCTTAAATCTTCTATCGAATAAATATCGTGATGCGGGGCGGGGGAAATGGCGTCGCTGCCTTCCGGTATCATACGGGTTTTGGAAACGTCCCCGACGATTTTAGTTCCGGGAAGGTGTCCGCCGATTCCAGGTTTTGCGCCTTGCCCCATTTTTATTTCAATCGCTTTGCCCGCTTGAAGGTAATTTTCGTGAACGCCGAAACGCCCCGACGCCACCTGAACTATCGTGTTGTCGCCGTAAACGTAAAAATCTTCGTGCAAGCCC
>JAFSLQ010000049.1 GCA_017448355.1 Clostridia bacterium
CTGCAAAACCTTTACCCCCAGTCCGAATCTGGGTGGCGCCTCCAAAACCCGCCGAAGTGGCGAAATTGGCAGACGCAAGGGACTTAAAATCCCTCGGTGGCAACACCGTACCGGTTCAAGTCCGGTCTCCGGCACCAACTTTTCGGAACGCAAATCGGTAATATGATTTGCGTTTTATAATTAAATCGCTGCTATGGCTCAGCAGGTAGAGCACGTCCTTGGTAAGGACGAGGTCACCGGTTCGAATCCGGTTAGCAGCTCCACTATGCCCCTTTTGCAAAAATTGCAAAAGGGGCTTTTAAATCGCTGCTAACCGGCTAGCGAAATATGGACGCGATTGACCGCAAGCGGTAGCAATCGCTATTCCGTCGCAAACCCTGTTTGCTCCTTACGAATCCGTCCAGCTCCATCGTCGGAGCACGACGATCTAAAAAACGGTTGACAATGAGTTGTCAACCGCCGTCTATTTGTTTTGTTGGTATTACTCGGCAGGCGTTTCCGTTTCTTCTGCCGCTTCGTCTTCTTCGGACTTCGGAGTGATAGCAAGACGCGAAACACGACTATCTTCTATTCTCATTACCTTTACGCCCTGCGTTGCCCTGCCGATTTTACTGATATCGCTTGACGCTACCTTAATTATAGTTCCGTTTTCGGATATTATCATTAAATCTTCGTCTTCGGAAACAAGTTTAAGACTTACAAGTTTTCCCGTCTTTTCATTAAACTCGCCCGCCTTAATACCTTTGCCGCCCCTTGACTGCAAGCGGTAATCGTCTAAGTCCGAACGCTTGCCGTAGCCGTTTTCGGTCATAGTAATAACTTCACATCCTTCCTTAATTACAGCCATATCGACGAGTTTATCACTTTCCGCAATATCCATACCGCGGACACCCATTGTGTCTCTACCGGTCGCGCGAACGTCGTTTTCGTTAAACCTGATACACTTACCGTCCTTAGACGCCATAATTATTTCGTCGTTACCGTTAGTTAAGCCCACAGAGATAAGGTCGTCGTCTTCACGAATATTTATCGCAATTTTTCCAACCTTTCTTATATTCGCATACTCCGTCAGCGCGGTCTTCTTTATAAGTCCGCTACGCGTCGCCATAACGATATAACCTTCCGCGTCTTTTTTAAGCGGTAACATAGCGCACACTTTTTCGCCGTCCGATAGTTGCAACAGATTTACTATCGCCCTACCGCGCGCAATTCTCTGCGCTTCGGGAATAAAGAAACATTTAAGGCTATATACCCTGCCTTTATCGGTAAAGAAAAGTATATCGTCGTGCGTCGACGTTACAAACATATTCTCGATAAAATCTTCTTCCTTGGGTTTATGCGCGGTAATCCCCCTTCCGCCGCGACGCTGGGTTCTGTACTCTGAAACGGGAACGCGCTTTACGTAGCCAAAATGCGTAAGACTTACCACAACGTCTTCTACGGGTATCATATCCGCAATATCGATATCACCGTAATCGTAAGAAAGCTCCGTTCTTCTCGGCGAAGGATATTTTGCCTTTATCTCTTCCATATCGCCTTTTATAATAGCGTTTACGCGCCAGTCGTTCGCAAGTATATCCTTTAAGTCGGCAATCGTCTTATCGAGTTCGATAAGTTCTTCTTTTAATTTTTCGACTTCCATACTCGTTAAACGTTGCAAGCGCATTTCGAGTATTGCGTTTGCTTGCTTATCGGAAAGGTCGAACTCTTCCATAAGCGCGGCAGCCGCCGTGTTTTTATCGGAAGATTTTTTAATTATCTCTATAACTCTATCGATATTGTTAAGCGCGATGACAAGCCCTTTAACGATATGTTCGCGTTCTTCGGTCTTTGCCAAATCATACTTTGTTCTGCGAACAATAACGGACTTTTGGTGAACGATATAGTTCTGTAAAATCTCTTTTAACCCCAAAACTTTGGGTTCGCCGTCCACAAGTGCGAGAAGAATTATGCCGTCTTTTACCTGCAAGTTGGTATGCTTGAACAATGTATTAAGTACGACCTGAGCGTTAGCATCCTTTTTAAGGTCGATTACCATACGCATACCGTGCCTGTCCGATTCGTCCTTAATGTCGCTTATGCCTTCTATTCGTTTATCCTTAACCATATCTGCAATGGTTTTAATAAGTACCGCCTTATTGACCTGATACGGAAGTTCGGTAACAACGATTCTCTCTCTCGTGCCGTTATTAAACTCTTCTATATCGGTTTTAGCGCGAAGAACGAACCCGCCGCGTCCCGTAGCATAGGCTTGCTTAATGCCAGCCCTACCCATCAAAACGCCGCCCGTAGGATAATCGGGCGCGGGGATATATTCCATCAGTTCTTCGACGGTTATTTCGGGGTTATCTATAAGCGCGATACACGCGTTAAGACACTCGGCAAGATTATGCGGCGGAATATTCGTCGCCATACCGACCGCAATACCGTCCGAACCGTTTACAAGGATATTCGGAAAACGCGAAGGAAGCACAACGGGTTGCATTTCCGTGTCGTCAAAGTTAGGATAAAAATCCACGGTATCCTTGTCGATTTCACGAAGCATTTCGTCCGATAATTTAGAAAGCCTTGCTTCGGTGTACCTATACGCCGCGGCGGGGTCGCCGTCGACTGAACCGAAGTTTCCGTGCCCGTCAACAAGCGGAAAATTAATAGAAAAATCCTGCGCTAAACGCACCAAAGCATCATACACCGAACTGTCACCGTGCGGGTGATATTTACCAAGCACGTCACCGACGATTTTAGCGCACTTTCTGTACGCCTTATCGCTGGATAGCCCCGCTTCGTGCATAGCGTACAAAATACGCCTGTGAACGGGTTTTAACCCGTCCCTTACGTCAGGAATAGCGCGGGAAACGTTGACCGCCATAGCGTAAGCGATAAACGATTTTTTAACTTCTTCGTTGACTTCTATATTTATTAACTTGGTTTTTTCAAGCGTGGACTGAAATTCGGCGGTAAGTTCGCCGGATTCTCTTTTATTCATTTTACGGTTCTCCTTTAAATATCAAGGTTGGTTACGAGTTTGGCGTTGTTTTCGATAAACTCTCTACGAAGTTCGGGGTCGCCACCCATAAGCCTGTTGAACGTGTCGTTCGCCTCCACCGCGTCTTCCATCGAAACTTGCAGCATCGTGCGTGTTTCGGGATTCATAGTGGTATTCCAAAGTTGTTCGGGGTCCATTTCGCCGAGACCTTTATATCGCTGAATATCGCACTTGCCCACTTCCGCAAGATATTCCTGCAATTCTTTATCGGAATAAAGATACCTGTCCACCTTGTTTTTTGTCGCTTTATAAAGCGGCGGCTGGGCAATATAAATGTGTCCTTTTTCAACTAGCGGACGCATGAAACGGAAAAAGAAAGTCAAAAGCAAAATTCTTATGTGACTACCGTCGACGTCCGCGTCGGTCATACAGATTATTCTGTCGTAACGCAGTTTGCTTTCGTCAAAGTCTTCTTGTATACCCGCGCCGAACGCAGTTATCATACTCTTTATTTCTTCGTTTTCGAGAACGTGATTAAGCCTTGCTTTTTCCACGTTCAATATCTTACCGCGTAGCGGCAATATCGCCTGAAAACGCCTGTCCCTGCCCGATTTAGCGCTACCGCCTGCGGAATCGCCTTCGACAAGGAAAATTTCGCAGAACTTTGGATTTTTATCAGAACAGTCGGCAAGTTTTCCGGGGAGTGTGGTCGATTCCAACGCGCCCTTTCTTCTCGTGCTTTCGCGGGCAAGTCTTGCCGCTTCCCTTGCGCGTTGCGCGGTCAAACACTTTAATAAAATCTCTTTTGCCTTAGCGGGATTTTCTTCAAAGAAAGAACCGAGATGTTCGTTCATAGCCTTTGTAACAAGGTTGCGAATTTCGGAATTACCGAGTTTTGTCTTCGTCTGTCCTTCAAACTGCGGTTCGGTAAGTTTTACTGAAACAACGGCGACAAGCCCTTCGCGCGTGTCTTCCGAAGAAATTTTTTCGTCGCCCTTAAACGCGTTTACTTTTTTACCCGTATCGTTGATAATACGGGTTAAAGCGTTCTTAAACCCGTCAAGATGCGTGCCGCCTTCTTCGGTGTTAATATTGTTCGCAAACGCATAAATCGTTTCATTATAGGTATCGGTATATTGAAGGGCGATTTCCACTTCTGTATCGCCGTAAAAGACGTCGAAATATACGGGTTTATCAAAAATTGGGGCTTTGTTGCGGCTTAAATCTTCTACAAAATGCGCGATACCGCCTTCATAATAGAAAGTGTCTTCATGTTCTTTTTCCGCGCGTTTATCGGCAAGTTTAATCGTTAATCCCTTATTAAGATACGCGAGTTCGCGAAGGCGCGTTTTAACGGTGTCGTAATTAAATTCCGTAGTTTCAAAAATCTCGGGGTCGGGCATAAAAGATACTTTCGTACCCGTAATATCGGAATCCCCGACGACGGCTAACCTATCTTGCGGGATACCGCGCTTATATTCCTGACGGAAACATTTACCCTTTTGGCAAACTTCTACGGTAAGCCAGGTAGACAACGCGTTAACGACCGAAAGCCCGACGCCGTGAAGTCCGCCGGAGATTTTATAGCCCCCGCCGCCGAACTTACCGCCCGCGTGAAGTTTAGTCAAAACGACTTCGACCGCCGAAACTTTTTCGGTGTGGTGAATATCCGTCGGAATTCCCCTGCCGTTATCGCTTACGGTGCAAGAACCGTCGCCGTTTATAACGACGGATATGGTGTCACAAAAACCCGAAAGCGCTTCGTCGATAGAATTGTCGACGATTTCCTGTACAAGGTGATGAAGCCCCCTTGCGTCGGTAGAACCGATATACATGCCCGGTCTTTTACGGACGGGGTCAAGCCCTTCGAGAACCTGAATCTGACCTTCGCCGTATCCCTGCCGAGTCTTTTCGTTATCTTCCATAATGCACCTGCTTTTAATAAAAATTTAACTGAAAAAATTATACCACATTTTAAATATAATTACAAGTATATATTTAAATATATAGGGAAAAATGCGCATATTTTTGTATAGCGCATAAAATCAAAAATAAAGCGGATACTTTTAGTAAAGATTTACGGAGAAAATTTTATGGAAAAATGTAAACATTGCAATAAAAATTTAACAAACGGGATAATGCTTACTTGTCCGACCTGCGGGGCGCTAATGTGCCCATCTTGCGCAAACGGAACTCAAATGATTTGCCCCTACTGTTATTCTACTCTCGATTATTTTATTTAAAACTTTCAGCCGCCGCGCTAAATTTTAGCGCGGCGGCTGAATTTATATTAAACCAAAAAATTTTAAAAATCCTTTTTCATCTCTTCCAAAAGTTTTCTTTCAAAAAGCCCCGCACCGCGTAAAGGGCATTTATTCGCCTCTTTAACGCCTTTTGCGTAAAAGATATCAAGCGCTTCCTTTTCTTGCTTTATATAAAGCACGTAAGCCGTTTTAACGCGAATTTCCACGCTGTCGTTCCTTTTGTTCAAGTACTTTTCAAGTTCCGACATTAAGTCATCGGCATTTTCTTCGTTTTTATCAAAAGTACAAGCGTTATAAAGCGCGTTTAACTTCGCCGCGTTTACGTATATTTTCGGCATATACCCCGTAAGAGACATAAGCCTTTCGGTCGTTTTCTTTGCGTTTTCGTAATCTTGCTTATCGAGATAATAGTCGTAACGCGAAAACAACAGTATAATAAAATTTAAATCGTCTTCCGCAAGTTGCGGCACGCTAAAATAATATTTTTCGTCTATTTCCGAAGGCGTTTTGCCGTTAAATAGTTCCGACTGTATTTTAAGAAGGCTTAAAATCACCTGCGTGTCGTCATCGTTCTTTTTTAAACCGTAAAGCACCCTTCCGTCGTTACCCGCGCCGCCGGACGACATAGGCAAAGCGTTTCCGAAAAACATATAAATTCCTATCGGCAAAAACATTGCCCATACCGTAAACGCAAACAAAGAAAGTTTTGTTGTAATAAAAAACGGAACTATTCCTATAACGATAGGTATTAATGTCGCAACAAGTCCGCCCAGCGTCATTTTTTTAAGCCTTTCGGGCAAATTTTCCACGGACTTTGACACCATTTCGGTATAACCCGCCTCTTCACCTAAAAGCACAAAATCGAACACGGTCTTTTTTCTTTGCTTACTCCATTTAAAAAACCAAACCGTCATCGAAATAAACGCAAATCCGTTTTTTTTGCCCGCAATCAAGTGCCCGAGTTCGTGGCAAAAAGTGGATATTAAACCGGATAAAATTGCGCCGACAAGCACGTAAACCAGCACAAGTCCCAAAGTCGCGCCGCCTATTTTATTCGCGGTAAACACCGTGGCGGCAAAGCCCGCTATCGTTAAAGCCATCAATATTACGTTGTTAATAAAATTAGTTCTTCTCGTCATCACCGCTCCGTTATATAATTTAAATACCCTTCAAGGTTATCACTCTCGCTGACGGTAAAATATTCCGCCCCCAAAAACTTTGCTACTTCGTCTAAAATAATAGCGCCCGCGTGGATTATGTCCGCCCTTTCCTTTTGAAGTCCAGAAACGCGTTGCCTTTCTTCTACGCTTAAAACCGCCAACTCGTTTGCAAGGCGCGATATTTTAGCCGCAGTCAGTCTATACCCGTCAACCTTTTTCACGTCGTAAACGGCAAGTTTTTGACTTATTGCGGCAAGCGACGTACATGTGCCGCCTATACAATAAAAGTCGGATTGCGGAATTTCCCCATACTCTTTAACCTGTTCTTTTACATATTCGCGTATCGCCAAAGCGTCTTGTCCGAATTTATCGGTCAAAACCACCGCGCCGAACGGCAAACTTTTCGTATAGACGCATCTTCCGTTTTTAACAGCCGCAATTTCCGTACTTCCGCCGCCTATATCAAGCACAGCGCCGTTTTTACCTAAAACCGCGCCTTTACACGCCAAAATCGCCTCGGTTTCGCCCGATACGACGTCAACTTTTATCCCGCATGCATTTTCGACGGATAACGCAAAGTCTTTACCGTTTACGGCGTTTCTTACAGCGGCGGTGGCAAAAATAAAAATTTTATCGACGTCTTCGGCTTTTGCCGTGCTTACAAATTCCAAAACGGCTTTTAAAGTGCGCAAAGACGGCTTTTCGCTTAAAAATCCGTCTTTTTTCCCTTCCGCAAGCCGCGTGGTGCTTATAATTTTTTTTACGCTTTTACCGTTCTCGGAAATCATTAGCCGAACGGAATTAGAACCGATATCGATTACACCGTATTTCATTATCGCTTAAAAATCAAAGTTATTTATCAAAGTCGTCGGCGTAATGATAGCCGAGTTCACGCGCAATTCGTTCAATATAGAGATTTGTTCTTCTGAACGCGAGTTCCCCTTCGCCCCTTTCGTACTCTTCGTGAAGTGCCGCAATTTCTGCTGTAAGGTCGTTCTTTTGGCGGTTTTTTACCCCGATTGTTATCATTTGATAACACATCAAAATTATAAGAAGACATAACAAAACCACAGCGCCGACGGTAAAGGCAACGATGCGCCTTTTAAAACTCGCGCCCAAGTCCCTTTCCGCCGAATTTTCTTCGCGCTGAAATTCCGCGTTTTTTATTCTGTTTTCTTCTTTCGTTTCGTTTGGCATTTTTCGTTCCGTTTGCTTTACGCTTAATTTTAAGCGCTGTAAGTTTTTTTATAAAGATATTATACAATTTTTTCAGCCATAAATCAAGTATAAAATTAAAACTTTTAAAGTACAAAAGCAGTCCGACCAGCACTCCCGCCGTCATATAAATCCTTTGCGTCGGAAACTGTAAATTAAAAGAAATCCATACGTACCACGCGGTAAAAACGCAAAACGCGGCAATATCAGGCAGCATTTTAAGCCGTGAGTTTTTTATAAAAAATTTTATAAATTTTGCTACGGTAAAAAAAATCCCGCCCACACCGCCTATTGCGATACAGGCAATAAATACGAAAAACTGGTTTTTCGTTACGAACATTTACTTAAATATCCTTTTTAACAGCGGTACTTTTTTGGCGTTATACTTTATTTCGTTAAAAACGCCGTCCGCCATAAGCGTACCCGTCGCCTTGTTAAAGGCGGTAATCTTGATTTTTTCGCCCGTGATTTTCACTTTATTCCCAAGCACGGTAAGATTAAGCACTTGTTCCGAAAAACCGTCAACCGCTTCCACACCGCTCATTGCAAGCCGCTTCCTTCCTATTATTTCCAACTTGTCGTTATTTAATTGATTTTCCATAAAAATCTCCCTAATAAAGGGTATGCGGGCATTTTATTTAAAATGAAAAAACGGCGATATTTGCCGTTTTTTACTTGTACATTATTTTTCTATTCGGGTAATTTCATATCGCCGAACTTTATCCAACCTTTTTTGCGGAACAATTCGGAAATAACAAAATTCAAAATTGCGGGCAGAACAAACATCAAAAGGATTATTCCGATAACGCCAAGCACACCGCTCGTTGCGTCAAATAACCCGAAAACTCCGACAAGTCCGCTCGTTCCCATACCGCCGCCCGCAGCTCCGCATTTTAAGCCGAATATGCAAGTAGCAAGTGGACCGCAGATTGCACTCGATATAATCATAGGTAGCATTATCACAGGTTTTTTCATAATATTCGGAATTTGAAGCATAGACGTGCCGAGACCTTGCGCTATAAGACCGCCCCATTTGTTTTCTCTAAAACTCGCCACGGCAAAGCCTATCATATGGCAGGCGCAACCGACCGTCGCCGCACCGCCGGCAAGTAAAATCGCGTCTTCGTTGCCTGCCGCAACACTTGACGATACCGCTACCCAGATAGCGGCGGAAGACGTAGGCATAGTTAAAAGTATTCCCATAATAACCGCTATAATTATTCCCATAACAAAAGGCGCGGCGTTAGTGGATATAGCGATTAAATCACCCAACTGATTGACAAGCCATATAAAGGGATATGCGACAAACACGCCTATAAGCGACAGCACCAGTGCGCCTAGCGGCACAATCAGTATATCGAGTTTTGTTTTACCCGCATAAAGCCCCACGATTTCAACGACAAGCATAACGACCACATATGCGCCTATGGGATTACCCGGAAGTCCTTTGGTTATCAAAACGGATATTCCCTGTAAGGGAGTTTCGACGCCGGGCATAAGATTACCCGCAAACGAACCTATCATACCCGCGACCGCAGCCGAAAAAATAAGCAGTTTGTTTTTGCCGAGTGCGTGCGCTATTCCTACGCCTATCCCAGCACCCATCAAAAACTTTGCTATATTAGCAATATATAAAAGCGTATTGCCTATATAGTTATTGCCTATCCAACCCGCAATTTGCGCGAGTATAGTACCCGCGATAAGCGTTACGAATAAACCTTGCGCCATACCCGAAAACGCCGTAATAAAATAACGCTTCGGCAAAGTTTTTAAGTAAGTTTTCGCCCTATTTTCCTTTTGCTGTAATTCTTCGCTCATAAAACAATCTCCGTAAGTTTGTTATCCACCATATCGCAGGACGTCAGATAATATTTTATACCGTTTTTAACGACGAGTTTGTCCGCGCGCACGTTCTTACCGTGCAGATGCCCGTAAATCACCGAATTAACGTTAAACTCTTCAAAAATCTCGGTAAACGCCGAATCTTCCCTTTTCACGTTAAAGGGCGGATAATGTATCAAAGCGATAAGTTTATCGCCGTCCTGCATAATTTTTTGCGCCGATTTAAGCGACAATTTAAACCGCTCGGTTTCACGAAGATAAATCTTTCTGTCCTTCTCGTCAAAGTCGGGGCTACCGGGGACTGACCACCCGCGAGAACCGCAAATAATTACGCCGTCAAAACGCAAACTGTCATTTTGTAGCGCATAACAATTTTCGGGCATAATATCCCTGACTTTACCTATCCCGCTCCACCAGTAATCGTGGTTACCCTTTATAAAGACCTTTCTACCTTTTAAATCCTTAAAAAAATCAAGGTCTTCTTTTGCGTCTTCGATATTCATAGCCCAACTGATATCGCCCGCAATTAAAACGATATCGTCGTCCGACACTTTATTTCCCCAGTCGGCTTTTATTTTGTCGAGATAATTCACCCAATTCCCGCCGAATATATCCATAGGTTTATCGGTATTCGTGGAAATGTGAAAATCGCTAATCGCAAAAATCTTCATCTTTGATATTATACTCTTTTTGACGGTCAATAGCAATCAAATAATATAAAAATCCAAAGTTTAAAAGCCGAAAACGGAGCAATTTGCTCCGTTTTCGGAAGTTTTATACAATACTCGTTTAATTTGGGTACATAGGCAGTTCGAAGAATCCCGCGCACACTTCCTGCGTGTATTCCTGACAGGGCGGTATCTGTGCATAGCCGTATGAGGGAACTAAAAGTTCCACTTCCATAACGATTTTCAGGATTATCGAAACGCAACAGTCGATGGTAAACTGGTTTTCGCCGGTATACGTACCCAAAGTCGAAACAAGCGATACGACGGCTTCTACGTCGTACGGCATAATGGACGCCTTCGGAACGTTTAAGATAACGTCTTTCGTGATTGTAACTGAAGACGTCGCAACCCCTTCTACGCCGTTAGCGTCGGTATAGGCAACGGAAACGGGGATTGTTATATCCGCTTTGACTCTCGCCGCGTTTTCGCGCTCGGTTAAAGGCTCGACGATAAGATTGCTTATAACGCCTTTACTCGCCGTGCTGCGCGCCGAAACGAAGGTCAAGGGATATGTAGGACTCGCAGGCGTTAAGTCGGTTATATTTAAAATCACGCCGTTAAGTTGACTCTGCTGCATACAGGCGTCGAAAACTTTTTTAACTTCGATACAGACTTTTTCGCATAAGCCGCTTACGGGATTACCCGTTATCTGTCCGGGGCATTTGTCCGATTGAAAATTACAGAAAAACGACATATATTTCCTCCTTTAATGGTTCTACTTCAATATATGCCGTTTTATGCTTCTTATGACACGGTTTAACCTAAAACACCGCTAATTGCCTTTTTCTAATTTCTCAATAGCCGCCTTGTAGCCGCCGCTACCGTAATTAAGGCAACGGTTTACCCTGCTTATCGTCGCGCTGCTGACGTCAACTTTTTGAGATATGTTTTGATAGTTCTCACCTTTATTCAAAAGCACTGCCGTTTCTAACCTTTGCGCCATATCCTGTATCTCTCTAATCGTGCATAAGTCTTCAAAAAAAGCATAGCACTCTTCCACGGTTTTAAGTTCCGAAACGACCTTAAATAAATTGTCTATCGACTTGTTATGATAATCGCCCATAATCAGCCCCCTTTAACACATTATCATTTTATCAAAGTAAAGTGTTTAAGTCAAACAAAATACGGCTGAACTTTTAAAATAAAAAATCCGAAACGGTTTCGCTCGGATTTTTTAATCTTTTATTTTGAATACTTTTCGTTATCGCGCGCTCTGATTTCCGTTCTGCGAATTTTGCCGCTTATCGTCTTCGGCAGCGAGTCCACAAACTCAACGAGTCTCGGATATTTATAAGGTGCGGTATGCGTTTTAACGAAGTCCTGCAACTCTTTTACGAGTGCATCGGACGGAGAGTACCCGTCTTTTAATACTATGGTTGCCTTTACTATAAATCCGCGCTTAGGGTCGGGAACGCCGGTCACCGCGACTTCTAAAACCGAAGGGTGTTCCATAAGCACGCTTTCCACTTCAAACGGACCTATTCTGTACCCCGAAGACTTAATAACGTCGTCGTTTCTGCCGATATATTTTATAAAGCCGTGCTCGTCCATATACGCAGTATCGCCCGTGTGAAAATATCCGTTTCTGAAACTATAAGCGGTCGAATCTTCGTCGTGATAATATCCGCACATAACACCGCAAGGTTTATTTTTAAGAGTTGCTTTTATGCAGATTTCGCCCGATTCGCCGGGGAGACTATCCCTTCCGTCCGCATCGAGAATATGCACTTCGTAACCGGGCATACTCTTGCCGATAAATCCCGACACGGGTTCTGCGTAACGCCCCAAAGTACCTAGACAACAAGTCGTTTCGGTCTGACCGAAACCTTCGTGAATAGAAAGCCCCGTGTATTCCTTCCATTTGTTGAAAATGTCGGGATTAAGCGCTTCGCCCGCCGCGCAACAATGCGTTAAGGACGATAAATCGTACTTACTTACGTCGAATTGCAACATAAAGCGGTACATCGTCGGCGGCACGCAAAACGTAGTTACTTTGTATTTTTCAAGTACGCCGAGAATATCCGCGCCGTCGAATTTATCGAAGTCGTAAACGAGAACCGCAGACTCACCGAACCATTGACCGTAAAATTTGCCCCAAAGCGATTTTAGCCAGCCCGTATCGGAAATGGTAAAGTGCAATCCGCCGGGAACAACTCTATGCCAGAACACGCCCGTTACGATATGTCCCAAAGGATAGGTGTGACTGTGTAATATCATTTTAGGATAACCAGTCGTTCCAGACGAGAAGGACATAAGCATTATATCGTCGGCGTTTACCGCTTCTTTTCCCTGCGGTCTTTCCCACGCTTCGCTTGCCGCTTCGATGCCTTCTTCAAAGTCAATCCAGCCGCCGCCTACGGGTTTTTTATGCTTACCCGCGAATTTAAGTTTGACGGTGGAACACTCCTTCGCTACGTCGTCAAAATGTTCGGTACAGTCGCCGTCGCCCGTGATAAACACAGCCTTTATCTCGCCTTTATTACAACGGTACGTGTAGTCGTGCCCGACGAGCATATTCGTCGCCTGAACGGCAATCGCGCCGATTTTATGCAGCGCAAGCATTAAAAACCAGAAATAATAATTTCTTTTAAGCACCAAAAGGACTTTATCGCCCTTAGTAATGCCCTGACTTTTAAGGTAGTTCGCCGCTTTGTCCGACCAGACCTTCATATCGCGGAAGGTAAAAATCTTTTCTTCCTTTTCGTTTGAAAGCCACACCATAGCGGTAGCGTCGGGCTTAATTCTCGCAAGTTCGTCGATGACGTCGTAAGCGAAATTAAAAGTTTTGGGGTAATTTATTGTATAATTATCCTTTAAATCCTGTAAATCTTTATATGAATCTCTGTTTCTTCCTGTGTATTTTTCGTATAAAACCATTTTTTACTCCTTTCGGGCGTAAAAAATTACTTCATAACAACCGCAAGAAACTTTACGGGAACGTCGCCTAAAACCTTGATACCGTGCGGCAGTTTGGAATTAAAATACGCGCTGTCGCCTTTATTAAGGTCGTAATTGACGTTTCCTACCGTCAGTCGCATGCTACCGGATAATACGAAGTTAAACTCCTGACCTTCGTGAAAGTGCAAGATTTTATCTTCTTCGCCCGGCATACAGGTAACGAAAAACGGTTCGCTCTTTTTATTCTTAAAGGTATAAGCCAGATGTTTGTAGTCGTAAGCGCCTTCCTTTTTGATAAAGAACTCCTGACCCTTGCGCACGATAGCGCAGTCGGAAAGTTTAGGAGACTGCCCCGAAAGCAGATTGATTACGTCGATATTCAAAATAGTTGCTACGTTAAGCATAAAACTGAACGAAAAATCGTGTTTCCCGTCTTCGTATTCAAGATACTCCGCAGGGGTTTTTTCTAATTTTTCGGCAATTTCTTCTACCGATACGCCTTTTATTTCGCGCAGTTCGCGAAGGCGCATACCCATTTCAATCAACTGTTCTTCCATCTGACCTGACCTCCTTATCGGTAATTATAACCTAATTCTATCGCCCTTATATTTTTTGTAAGAAGTTCCGCTTTCTTTGCGGGAACCATTTGCGATAGACTGCTTTTAATCTGTTCCAAGGTAAGAATACACGTTTCTTTAATAGTCCTACCGAGAATTATCATATTCGCAAGTCCGTCAAGTCCGTTATCACTTGCTAATTTTGTCGCAGGTATACCAACGGTGATAACATCGTCTCTGGTATCCTGCTTGGTAATCAGCGAACTGTCGTATATGATATAACCTTTCGGTTCTGTTTCGTTATAATACTTTTCGAGCGAAGGAAGGTTCATCGCGATAAGCACATCGGGTTTATCAACTATCGGCGAACCTATGGGATCATCCGAAATAGTGATACTGCAATTTGCCGTGCCGCCGCGCATTTCCGGTCCGTAGGACGGTAACCATGAAACTTCTTTTCCGCACTTCAAGCCCGTGTAAGCGAGTGCCTTTCCCGCGAACAGAATACCCTGTCCGCCGAAACCCGCTATTAAAATTTTAGTCGCCATTTATTTTTCCTCCTTGTATTTGTCTTTATACACTCCGAGAGGATAATACGTTCCCATATTTTCTTCAAGCCATTTAAGCGCTTCTTTCGGCGAAAGCCCCCAGTTCGTCGGGCAAGTTGAAAGCACTTCGATAAGTGAAAATCCTTTGCCTTCAATCTGGTTCTGGAAGGCGTGCTTTATCGCCTTTTTCGCCGCGCGTATGTTTTTAACGTTGTTTACCGCAACCCTTTCAAGGTAAGACGCACCCGTAACTTGCGATAGCATTTCGCACACTTTTACGGGATAGCCGACTACAGTTACGTCTCTTCCATAAGGCGAAGTCTGCGTAACCTGATTCGGAAGCGTTGTCGGCGCCATCTGTCCGCCCGTCATACCGTAGATTGCATTGTTTACGAATATAACGGTTATATTTTCGTTTCTTGCCGCCGCGTGAACGGTTTCCGCCGTACCGATTGCCGCAAGGTCGCCGTCGCCCTGATAAGTGAATACTATATTGTCGGGGTTAGCGCGCTTTGCACCCGTCGCTACCGCGGGCGCTCTTCCGTGCGCCGCCTGTATCATGTCGCAGTTAAAATAATTATAAGAGAATACCGAACAGCCTACGCTCGCAACGCCTACCGTTTTATCCAGAACGCCGAGTTCGGCAAGCGATTCAGCAACAAGTCTATGTATAATACCGTGCGTGCAGCCGGGACAATAATGTAAAGGCGCGTCGGTTAAACCTTTGGTTTTTTCGAATACTACCATTGTTTTGCTTCTCCTTTTTCAATTTTGATAAGTTCGTCCAAAACTTCGTCGGGACTCATTATTACGCCGCCCGTTCTGCCATAGAAGTATACGGGTTTTTTGCAGTTTTCGGCAAGTTTTACGTCGTCAACCATCTGCCCCATATTGAGTTCTACCGATAAAAACGCCTTAACTTTGTCCGCCGCTTTACTTATAACTTCTTTCGGGAACGGCCAAAGCGTGATAGGACGAATCATACCGACTTTTAATCCCTGTTTTCTCGCCGCCACGATAGCGTTCTTGGAAACACGCGCCGCAATACCGAAAGCAACCACACAGATTTCCGCGTCGTCCATCATAAACTCTTCGTACATAACTTCGTCTTTTTCAATTAAAGCGTATCTTTCGTAGCGGGATTTATTCCACTCTTCGAGTTGCGCGGGCGAAAGCGACAGCGAGTTTATAACGTTTCTGCCTTCGTGTTTGCCTGTACCTACGGTCGCCCATGATTTATCGTAAGTTTCGACAGCGTTGGCGTCAAGACTTACAGGTTCCATCATCTGTCCCATCGTTCCGTCGGCAAGTATCATAGTCGGAACGCGGTATTTATCGGCAAGATTAAAGCCCTTAAACGTCATATCGAACATTTCCTGTACGGACGCGGGCGCAAGTACTATAAGATGATAGTCGCCGTGTCCGCCGCCCTTCGTCGCCTGGAAATAGTCCGACTGAGACGGTTGTATGCCGCCAAGACCGGGGCCGCCCCTTTGAACGTTTACAATAAGCGCGGGAAGTTCACAGCCCGCAAGATAAGAAATGCCTTCACTCTTTAAGGAAATTCCGGGGCTGCTGCTACTGGTCATAGCACGAACGCCGGATGACGCCGCGCCTATAACCATATTTATTGCGGCGACTTCCGATTCCGCCTGTAAAAACGTACCGCCGATTTTCGGCATACGCTTTGCCATATACGCCGCGACTTCCGTCTGGGGCGTAATGGGATATCCGAAATAATGTCTGCAACCTGCCATTATTGCCGCTTCGGCAAGCGCTTCGTTTCCTTTCATTAAAACTTTTTCACTCATATTGCACCTACCTTTCCACCGTAATTACCGTATCGGGACACATCATCGCGCAACTCGCGCAGGCGATACATTGAGTTTCGTCGGTAATTTCCGCGGGGTGATAACCCTTTGCGTTAATTTTTTCTTTGCTAAGGGCAATTATGCCTTTCGGGCAAGCCGATTCGCACAAACCGCAACCTTTGCAACGATCTTCCTGAAAAATAACCTTTGCCATTTTATACTCCTTTTACAGCCAGTCGCCGTATTTTATCGCGTCGACGGGCAATACCTTGTCTGTTTTTTCTTTTATCGAACAATAAAGTCTTTTTATAACCGATGAAAACTTTAACAGCAGTCCCGTTTTTTCTCCGAGTTTTTCACAAAACTCTATTCCATAGAAAATATGTTTTTCCGTCGTCTCTTCGCCGAGATTTGCGTTATTGACTATCCCCGTAAACGGTATTCGCGCAACCTGTTCTATCTCGTTTTTAACGTTTATCGCACCCGCTATATCGCGCGTTTCGGGACGGTACGGGTTTACGACGAAAAGACACTCGAAATTATTTTCTTTTACTATTCCTTCCGAAAATCTGCCGAGTGCAAGCGCGCCGCGCTCGTCCCCGCCGATATCCAAAACCGCATAGCGCGTTTTATCGTCCAACATTTTATAGGACGCGGCGTTCATCGCGGGAATATCCACGTTAGTCTCCGCATAAGGCGAAACGATAAGTTCCACCCCCGCCTTTTCTAGCGTCTTCTCTGCGTCGACCGTACGAAAATACGGGTTTACGATATCCAAATCGTAAATACTCACGGGCAAGCCTTTTTTTGCGAGTGCCAAAGCGTAATTTACCGCGCAAAAGGTCTTTCCGCTGCCGTAATGCCCCATAAACAGCACTACGCGTTTATCGAACATTAAATTTTCACCTTATAGCACCAGTTGCGCTCGTCCTTTATTCTGCCCCATTGAATACCCGTGAGTTCGTCGTAAAGTTCTTGCGTAAGGCGACCTATCTTGTTACCGGAAACTTCGTAGTCCTTGCCTTTATAATAAAGGTGTCCTATGGGCGATACGACCGCCGCCGTACCCGTACCCCAGGCTTCTTCGAGTTTTCCGTTCTCGGCGGCTTCCGCGAGTTCGTCAACCGATATAAGTCTTTCGGAAACTTTATAGCCCTTTTCTTTAAGTATTTCTATTATGGATTTTCTGGTTATACCCGGAAGAACCGAACCCGTAAGCGCGGGAGTTACTACTTCGCCGTCTATCTTAAACATAACGTTCATCGAGCCGACTTCTTCTATATACTTTCTCTCTACGCCGTCGAGCCATAAAACCTGCGAAATACCTTGCTGCTCTGCACGTTTTCCCGCGCGGAGACTTGCCGCGTAGTTGCCGCCGCACTTAGCGTAGCCCGTGCCGCCACGAACCGCTCTCACGTCTTCGCTTTCTATGCTGATTTTAACGGGGTTTAAGCCTTCCGCATAGTAGTTGCCTACGGGCGATAAGATTATCACAAATCTTGCGTTATGAACGGCGTGAACGCCCAAGGATTCGTCGTTTCCGAACATAAACGGACGAATATAAAGCGAAGTTCCCGCTTTATCGGGTATCCAGTCGTAGTCGAGATTAATAAGTTTTGTAAGCCCTTCTATCCACATATCTTCGGGGATTTCGGGAAGGCACAAACGTTCCGCCGAATTGTTCATACGTTTAAGGTTTTCAAACGGTCTGAACATCTGATACCCGTCGGCTGTTTTATAAGCCTTCATACCTTCGAAAATTTCCGCGCCGTAGTGGAATACGGTGGACGCGGGATGAATAGGCATATACCCGAAAGGTACTATCCTTGCGTCGTGCCAACCGTTTTTCTCATCGTAGTCCGCGATGAACATATGGTCGGTAAAAAATTTGCCGAAGCCGAGTTTATTTAAATCCGGTTTCTCTTTAAGCGTCGTTGCTTTTTCGATTTTGATTTCCATAACACTGCTCCTTATTTTAAGTTAAGTTTTTTATTTTATTTGCCGCGTCTTCACGCATTTTATACTTTAATATCTTGCCCGCCGCGTTCATCGGGAAACTGTCTACAAAGTCAAAATATCTCGGAACTTTGTGCTTTGCAATATTCTTCACGCAGAAGTCTCTGAGTTCCTTTTCGGTAAGCGTTTCGCCTTCTTTGACAATGATAAACGCGTACGCTTCTTCGCCGTACTTTTCATCGGGAACGCCGACAACCTGTACGTCGCTGACCTTGGAGTTAGTATACAAAAAGTCTTCTATTTCCTTGGGATAAAGATTTTCGCCGCCGCGAATAATCATATCTTTAAGCCTGCCGGTTATCTTATAGTTGCCGTCGGGCAATTTAAGCGCTAAATCTCCCGTATGCAACCATCCTTCCGCATCTATCGCCTGCGCGGTTTCCGTCGGCATTTTATAGTAGCCTTTCATAAGATTGTAGCCGCGCGCAACGAATTCGCCCACCGTGTTATACGGCACTTCCTGATTTGTTTCAGGGTCTACTATCCTGCACTCGATATTAGGAAGATTTCTGCCTACGGTGTTCACCCTGACGTCAAGACTATCGTCCGTCGAAGACATCGTACACCCCGGCGACGCTTCCGTCTGACCGTAAACGATAGTAATTTCTTTCATATTCATTTTGTCGACGACTTCTTGCATAACGGCGACAGGACAAGGGCTTCCCGCCATTATACCCGTGCGCATATGCGAAAAATCGGTTTTTTCAAAGTCGGGATGCGAAAGTAGCCCTATAAACATCGTCGGAACGCCGTGGAAACAGGTTATTCTTTCCTGATTGATACATTGAAGGGCGGGCTTCGGCGAATAATACGGCAACGGACAAATAGTAACGCCGTGCGTTATCGACGCAGTCATTGCAAGCACCATGCCGAAACAATGGAACATAGGCACTTGTATCATCATACGGTCGGCGGTGGATAAATCCATCCTGTCGCCTATACACTTACCGTTATTTACAACGTTGTAATGTGTAAGCATAACGCCTTTCGGAAAACCCGTAGTTCCCGAAGTATACTGCATATTGCAAACGTCGTGTACGTCGACGGTGCTTGCAAGAACCGCAAGTTCTTCCTTAGATACGGTTTTTGCCCTTTCCTTTAATTCGGAATAGGTTAAAGAACCCGCTTGTGTAAAGCCGACGGTTATAACGTTTCTTAAAAACGGCAGACGTTTTGAGTGAAGCGGTTCGCCCTTTTTAAGCGATTTAAGTTCGGGGCAAAGTTCGTTTATTATTCCCGCGTAGTCTGAATCCCTGTACCCTTTTATGAGTACGAGAGTATGAGTGTCCGACTGTTTAAGCAAGTATTCCGCTTCGTGAATTTTATATGCGGTGTTCATAGTAACCAAAACCGCGCCGATTTTGATGGTTGCCCAGAAAGTAAGATACCACTCGGGAACGTTGGTCGCCCAAACCGCCACGTGGTCGCCCTTTCCTACGCCCACGGACATTAAAGCGCGCGCCACGACGTCAACTTCGTCGCGGAACTCTGAATACGTTCTCGTGTAATCGAGAGTAGTATATTTAAAGGCTATCTGGTCGGGAAATTCCTTTACAACCCTATCTAAAACCTGCGGGAAAGTGCAGTCGATAAGCGTTTCCTTTTCCCAGATATATTTACCCGTTTTGGTTTTATTGTCGTAAAGCCCGCTACGCCACGAAGGTGCGGGCTCTGTCCCCGACATATAGCCCGCAAACTGCGGAATAACTATTTCCGCGTCGCCAAGTCCTTCCAAATCTTCGGGATAAAGTTCGAGCGAAATAAAATGTTCGTAATTTACCGAGCGGAGCGATTTAAACACTTCTTTAAGCGGTAAATCTCCTTCGCCGAGAAGACGGTATTTAACGCCGTTCACCGTCTTTTCGCTGTCTTTTATATGTATGTGTTTGATATGTTTTCCGAGATTTTTTACGGTGATATCGGGTTTTTCGCCCGCAAATCTGTACGTGTGATGCACGTCCCACACAGAAGAAAGATTGTCGCACGCAAATTCGCCAAGCATATCGGCGAGAAACGACGTGTCGGCGTAAATGCCCATCGTTTCGACAAGAAGACTGATACCGTTTTTCTCCGCGACGGAAAGCGTTGCGTTTATAACTTCTTTAACCGCTGCGTTGCAGGTATCGTAGTCACGCCCGTTTTCCGAATAAGCGTGAAGCCTTATGTGTTTAGCGTCCAAATCTTTCGCGAGAGATATTAAAGAAAGAATCTCTTTTACGTTCTTGTCGGTTTTGCCGTCAGCAAGATTACCCACCGCGTCTATACACGAAACCGCGACGCCGTACTCGAAAAGTTTCCTTTTGGTTTTTTGAAGATTCTGTTTAATAAACGGCTTTTCCGCGCTAAATGCGGGCGATTCCGCGTCGTGTATTTCCAACCCGAAAACTTTGTTCTCGGACAACAATTTTAAAAGCTTCTCAAAAGAAAGTTTCCAGCCGTTGGTTGAAAAAGAAAGATTTATCATTTGCTTTCCTCATAAACTATTTTGTTAATCGCGCCGAGATACGCACGAATAGATGCGCCGATAATATCCGTCGAAATTCCCCTGCCCGAATATATCACGCCGTTATAACGGAGTTTTACTATCGCCTGTCCCATCGCTTCTTTTCCTTCGGTTATTGCCGAAAGGTCAAAGTCGTCGAGTTCAATATGCCTTTTAGTAATTGCTTCAATCGCCAAAAACGCCGCGTCGACAGGTCCGTTCCCGTAAGAAAGTCCGCTGATGTTTTCGCCGTTTTTATTAAGCGTTATGCTTGCGGTCGCACTTAAAACGTTGCTGGCGCTTACCGAAAAATTGACAAGCGTATAAGTCTCGGGTACTTGAAGCGCGTTCGCGGCGATAATGGCGTCAAGTTCTTTGGTATTGACGTCCTTTTTATTTGAAAGCCTGATAAACTCGCCGTAAACTTTTTTAATATCTTCAACGCTTAATTCATATCCGCGTTTTTTTATAATTTTGGATAAAGCCGCCTGAGTTAAATCTTTCGCAAGAGTTTCGGCTTTTTCGGAAAGCGCGTCGCCAAAACGTCTTTCGTTTTTAACCGACGCAAGTTCCTGTATATTTCCCACGATGCGTTTTAACGCGGTCTTGTTAAGGTTAGTATCGAACCCGTGTTTTAACCCGATATTTTCCATCGCGGCGGAAAAGTTTTCGACGGAAGGAAGGCTGTCCGTTTTAATGGCGGAAACCTTTACCCCGTCTGCGCCCGCGGACAGGGCGGCAAAAGCGTTTGCCACGCCCATCGAAAGCGCGTCGCTTGCGCCGACGATTAAATCTACGTTTTTAAGTTCGGGAACGTTTACAAACAAGTCTTTTATAAACGCCGAAAACTCTTCGGGCAGCATAGTACCCGCAATATCTGAAAGCGACACGGTTTTTGCGCCGCAATCTATCGCGGTTTTAATTGCCGCGTATAAAAATTCCGCTTCCGCGCGCGTCGCGTCGACCAAAGAAACTTCTACGTCGGGCGTTAATGACGCGGCTTTAAGCGTCAACGTCTTTAACTGTTCCAACACAAGCGCGGGTTTTTTGCTGACGAGATATTCCATCTGCACGGGCGAAACGGGCATAACCACGTTAAGTCTTTTGCGTTTTGCGCCCGAAATAAGCGCGAAATTTTTCTCCGTTTCTTTTTCCGTATCGCCTGCGACGCAGGAAATAACGGGCTTAACCTGACTGTTGCAGACGGTTTTAATCAACACTTCGTCCGCTTTATCGTTTTTTACAGGACTTACTTCTATTACGTCTACGTTAAGTTCGCTAAGTCGTTTCGCGATTTCCAATTTTTCTTTAAACGACAGAATATTAGTTCCATCAAGGCTTATCGTTTTTAGCGACGAATCGTGAATTACTACTTTTTTCATAAGTCCTCCTTGTTTTTGTTATATTAAAAATCCCGAACTGAAATCCAGTTCGGGACGAAATTACCGCGGTACCACCCGTTTTACTGCGTAAAAATCGGTTTTTCATCCAAACCCTACGCAATCTCTCTTACCCCTTAACGCGGGGAACACGGAAACAACTACTCGAAAATCTTTCGCCGATTCTGCCACGAAGTGAGCGACCGTAAAGGTTCTGTCGGCTTACACCAACCGCCGACTCTCTGCGCTTCCCGAAATTACGGAATCTCTTCGTCTTTGCATTAAATATTTAAATTTATAATGATTATAATATTGCTTGCGAATTTTGTCAAGCGTTTTAACGCCGTTAATCGAGTTTCAGAAGCGTTTTTACGTTTAACGCAAAAATTTTCTCTCTTTCACTCTCCGTTAACGGTATCTTATTGAAACGTTCTATCTCTTCACTCGCGTTCCACATCGGAAAATCCGTACCGAAAAAGAACTTTTCCACGCCGAATTTGTCTATTAAGCCTTTCGCTTTTTCAGGCGAAATAAACGGAAGCGAAGAACTCGTGTCAAAATACACGTTATCAAGCCCCTTATAACAGTCGAGTTCGTCCCAGCACCTATACCCGCCGAAGTGCGCGCCTATAAAGTTTACGTTTTTATACTTCTTTGCGATATTCGCCAAGCGGTAAGGCTTGGAATATTCGTACCTATCGTCGCCCGTATGAAAAAGTATGGGCAGTTTATCGCCCACGGCACGGTATATCTTTTCGACGCTCGTATCGTCGATATAAAACTTCTGAAAATCGGGGTGGAGTTTTATGCCTTTAAACCCGTTTTTAACGCACCAGTCTATCTCTTCCGAAATTTCTTCTTCGGTCAAATCCTGATGAAGGGTCATAAACCCCAAAAACTCGCTATGGCTGTCTATTTCTTCCTTTATAAACTCGTTTATGTGTCTGACCTGCGCGGCTTTTGTCGCACAAGAGTGCACCACAAACCGCGATATTCCCGCTTTTTTACCGATTTCCAAAAGCCTTTCGGGAACACCCGCAGGCATAGCCATCTTTATATCGTAAAAATCGCCTATCGCCGCCGTTGCTTTTTCCGCTATCTTCGTGGGGTAAATGTGCGCGTGCGCGTCTATTATTTCCATTGTGTTTCTCCTTTATCGTCCGTAAAGCATCTTATTATGCGCGCCGCGATTCGTGGCAGACAAGGTATAATATCTGATACTCTTCAGAAAGTTTTTTTATGAGTGAAATCGATTCTTTTAATTTTTCATCGTCTAAGTTATAAAACGGGTCGTCAAGCACGATAAACGGCTTTTCGGCAGTAAACAAAATATCGGTAAGCGCAAAACGTTTGCATATTTCAAACAGATTGCGATAGCCTTTACTGAAAAACTCCGTCTCCCTTTCCGCGCCGCCGGCATTAACCGATACTTTCATATCGGTATCGATAGAAACCGACACCTTTTCGCCCGCTATCATTTTAACGTATTTATTAAGACTTTCGGAAAGCGGCGCGCGATACCTTGTTTTAAGCGTTTCGTCCGCTTTAAGCATATACTCCATCGTAAGCGTAAGTATCTTTAATTGTCGTTCGCTTTCGACAAGTTGTCCCTTCAATTCGTCTCGTCTGTTCTCCGCGTCGATAAGCGAATCCTGCGCTAAATCAAGCGCGTCGATACGCGTCTTTATGCGTTCTGTTTCCGTTACCTTTTGCTTATACCACTCCGTCGCTACTTTTAACTTTTCGTTAAGTTCCGAAACACTCTCCGTTTCGTTGGTATCCGCGCATATTACGAATTTGTTCAGTTCGGCAAGTTCCGCGTTTAATTTGTCCAGAACGCGTTCGCACTCTTTGATGATTTTTATCGCGTCTTTAAGGGCAACAGCCTTTTGTTCGTATGAAAGTTCAGCAAAAAACTCAAACCCGCCGAAGAAGGCGTCCAACCCGCTTATAAGTTCTTTTTCACCGTCTTCGCACTCTCTTAAATCGCGCATTTTTCGCTCGTAAATTTCCGCAAGTTTATTACCGCTTTCTCTCTCGCGTAAAGTTTTGGAACGCGCGGAAAGAATTTTCGCAAGCGCAAAAATCCCCGCAATCACTCCCGCGCCCGTAGCAGACAGCGCCCAAATGTATCCGAATACCGCCAAAACTGCGCCTAAAACAGCGATTGCCCCGAAAACGGCGGCTAAAACATACAACGATGTATTAGGCTTTGTTTCAGCAGATTTTACGGGTGCAAAGTCTGCAACGTCCGCTTTAAGCGTTCTCTTTCTAGCACCTATCTCACGTAAATTCGCTATACATTTTTCTGCGTATTCTATCTGATTTTCGGACACGGTTTTGCCGTTTAAAAGGCGCAAAGCCCTGCTTTTTTTATCGGATATCTCTTTAAGTTCCGCGTTTATCGCCGCGCGACGCTTGTCGCGCTCTTTTTCCGCTTCTTTTTTACTCGCGTTTTCAAGTTTTACAGTCAGTTGCTTAATATTTTTATCGAGTTCTTCTCTCTCCGCTTTGACCGTATCGAGTTGCTTTTCGAGTTCGCCGATAGTCTGAACGGACAACTTTGTGCGTTCGATACTGTCGTTCACGGCGGAAATACTGCGCTTTAATTCCGCAATTTTGCCCTTATCGCCGCGCGACTTCAATTCTTTGATTTTAAGTTCGAGTTTATTTAGCGCGCCGTCAAAAGCGTCGGTATCCTGAATTTCGTATATTTCGTTGTATTTTGCGGTAATGCTCGTGTTGCTTTTTATTTCAAAATCTTTCTGCGAAAAATAAGTTGTGGATAAATAACCTTCTTCGTCTATACTGAATACCCTTTTACCTATATCTTCCACCGCCTTACCTTCGGTAAAAACTTTATTAGTCGCAAGGTCGTAGAGTTTTACCGTATCTTCCGACTCTTTATTGCCGAAAAACCGCTCTATTTTAAACTTCTGCCCCTTCCACAAAAAAGTCAAATTGCCTCCGAATTTTTCCGTCGAATTCCACGGTGCAAAACGTTTTCTTTCGTTTTCTTCGATGGTGCGCTTTGAATCGTTAAGCCCGTAAAACATAGCCTTGATAAAGGACGCAAAGGTGCTTTTTCCCCAGCCGTTATCTTGCTTTACGGTATTAAGACCTTCGGTAAAATCGTAAGTAAAATCTTTAAGATTTCCGAAAGAAGAAACGTAACAACTTAATAATTTCATCACAGTTCCCCCTTTAACGCGTTAAGCCCCGTTACGATAACGGCGTTTTTATCTTCTTCGGATAAATCGCTTGAAAGTACGCTTCTAACAAACTCCCCGCGCACGGACTTGTCGAGTGCATAGTCTTCTTCACGGATTTTCACGGTAGTTTTGTCGTACACTTTGCCGAAAAAGAAGTTTTCGTTAAGCCTTGCCGTCAAATCTTCGCCGTCTATCATAAAGTCCGCACCGTGCGCGCCTTTAAGTATAACCTTGATTAAACTTGTATCCGCGCACTCGCCGCGTAAGGCGTTTATAACGTCGTTTCTGAAAGAATAAAAAGACGTTTCGTTCTCGACAGAGAATTCTTTTTCGTAAAACACTCGACTGCAAAACGGCACGAATTTTTTGTCTAATTTTTTCCCGTCGGTATCGATAAGCACAAACCCCTTAACGCCCGTTTCGTCAAAGCCCCTGCCATCAAGACAGCCGGAATAAGCGTATTCGCCACGTTCGTCTATTTTGCCCTGAGAATAAGAATGGATATGTCCAAGCGCAAGGTAATCAATATGTTTATTTTTAAGCATCGGAATACTGACCGTTTCAGCCGCTTCTTCCGATTTGTAACCTAAAACCTGACCGTGCATACAGACGATATTTATATCGGTTTCGTTAAGTTTAAGGTTATCATACACAAACGGCGCGTTGTACTTGTCAAGCGTTATGCCGCTTATCGTTATATTATCATAATTAAATTTCGTCCACTCGTTTTTAAAAACTTTAAAATTATCTGGCAAAATATCGCCGAAAGCCGATAAAAACTCCGCGTCGTGATTGCCGGATAGGTATAAAAAATCGGTATCTTTCGCGGAAGAAATCGCCGCCGAAAACCGTTCCGCCGTCTTTTTCGACACGCGCGCGGTATCGAAGGCGTCGCCCGCAATAATTACCGCTAAAACCCCTTCTTTTATCGCGTACTCGCAAAGTTTTTCAAAGGTTCTCAATATTTCGTCGCGGCGAATTTTACCCTTATCCTGCGGAAGGGAATCTATCCGCGAATCGAGATGTAAATCCGCCGTATGGATTATCTTCATTAAACGCTCCGTTTATGCGCCGAACGGCGCTACGACTTTTATTTTATGTATTTATTTTATTACTTTTTTAAAAATAAGTAAAGCGTGTAAAAACAAAAAAACCGCTCCCTACCAAAAAGGAACGGTTTTTAACACGGTTTTTGTTTTAATTACGCCGTTTGCGATTTATTTTCTTCCGCTTGCGCGGTTTTTTCCCGCCGTGCGGCGCGCTTGGCGTTTATTCTGTACAGCGTGCGAAGTTTAGGCAAGTTGTACCTTAAAATCATAAACGAAAGCGAATTGACTATCATATTGACAAATCCCACCGGAAACCCTATGGAGTACCAGTGCGCGGGAAAAACAAGACAGACAAGGAATCCGAAAATCATGCCCGCAACGTGTACGCCTATACCGTAATTCGCTTCGATAATATATCGCGCGACGTACTCGTTATTGTTTGGGTCGGCAATTTTATTCTTGCGAAAACCCGTGAAAAATCCAAGTTCCACAACCTTGTCTTTCCACTTTTTAATGCCTAATTTTTCATAAAAACGGCACTCTTTTTTGCTTGCCGCAAAGCCTTCCTTTTCAACTGTAAACCATTTTTTCGGACAAATCCATCGCACAAGCGTTGCAAAAAGCCCGTCGATTGCTATCACCGCAACTAACGACACAACAACGCATAAAACTATGTTCCACGCGTTAAAATCGAAAGCCGCAAAGTTAAAAAAGTAATTTACTGCACCGACGATTACCGCCGCCAAAATAATTGAAGAAAAATATATCACGGTTATTCTCCGTATTTAAGCGGAATATCGTAAACTTTTTCGTAAAGACTTTTCCAAACTTCGTAGTTTTTCGTCTTTAAGTATTCCGTGTTTTCCTTATCGGAAAGTTCTTTTTTTAAGTAAATAGGCGGTAAAAACCACACGGTAAACGCCTGTATTTTGTTGCCGCCCGCATCAAGTCTTTCGGTATCTTCCATCGTGATAAACGCCGGAATTATCGGAACTTTGCTTTTTACCGCCAAGCGGAACGCACCGTTTTTCATCGGGCGCGGTTTTCTGTAATTCCGCCACATCGCCTGCTCGGGATAAACGAGTATCTTTTCGCCGCGAGTTAAAAGCGTGTCTACCGCATGCATAAAGTTCATCATAGTCTTCGGGTGGCTTGACAGCGGCAAAGTATTGCAATGACGGAAAAAATATCCGTAAAGCCCGCCGAAATTCGTGTAATTCCCTTCCCTTATCACCTTGTAAAGGTAATGACCTTTGGGAAGATATTCGCGTATCGCGCGGTAAATCGCGTAATTATCGTAGACCGAAAAATGATTACAGGTTATTATTGCCCCGCTTTCGACTTCCGTATAATTTTCTATGCCGTTTATCGCTTTTATAACAAAATTGCCTTTTTTTATCTCATTTTCATAAAATCTTATCGCGGCGCGATTAGCAAAAAACGTGCCTATTTTAGAAGACAGTTTTTTTCCGAGATAATCCACTTTGTCGGGCATCAAAACTTTGGTTTCGGGATTGTCTTCCACTTCCTTGTCCCAAAGCCCCGCCTTTTCGTATTCCGCTATTTTATCGGCAATAGAATCGAGCACGCCCGTCTTTTTCGTCTCTTCGTCCATATTACTATACCGTGGCTTTCTTGCCTAAAAGCCGCTTATAATTATTTTCCCCTTTCGTATATTTATCCGCCATCTTCAAAAGGTCGATAAACGCCTTTGAATCCTTATCCTTTTGTTCCTGGGAATAATCGTTTCGCATTTTCAAAAGGTCCTTGTAAAAAGGCGTTTTTGCCGCGTATTTCCAGAACGCGTCCTGATAGCGAACGTTATCATAGTGCCAGGGCTTGAAATTAAGTTTATAGTGTATGATTTTTACTTCTTTATCGTCGAAATTTTTATCGGGAATAGGCGTTTTATTCCAACCGACGTCAAGATACTTAACCTTGCCCTTACACACGACGTTAAGGTAATCCTGGTCTGGCGCAACTTCAAACTTATGTGCCAGCATAAGTTGAATAAATTTATGTTCTATTTCCTGTTTAATATATTCTTTCGTATTGATAAGCAAAAGCCCGGAGTTAAAGTATTCCATACGCGGCACGTCCAAAAACTCTTCCGCATACACCCCGAACACGTCGTAAGAAGACATCGCTTCTTCGTGCACGGCGGCAAAGATATTGTCGCCTAAATCTTCGTTATAAAGTTTAGAAACGTCTTCCAAAAAAACCACGTCGCAATCGATGTAAAGTATTTTATCGTACTGTGGGAAAAGCGACGGAATAAAAATCCTATAATAAATGGCGTTGGTATAATAATCGCGAAGGTGAGTTTTATCGCTCAATTCATCCATACGCCCCGCAACGTTAACGTATTCGACGGAAAGGTCTTCCGACAACTCTTCCGCAATACTTATTATCTTCTTTTTATTCTCTTCACAAAGTCCGGTATTTAGAACAAAAACTTTATAGTAATAATCGACGGACGCATTATCGATGATGGACCTTAGCGCCACGCACAAAAACGGCGCGTAATTATCGTCGACAGCAAAAACGAGAGGTATCTCTTTTTTATTGAAAATATTCGTCATTGTCTGATAAATGTCTCCGAGTGTGGTGTAGAAATTATTGGATAAATGTTTTAATTTTAATGCAACAAAAAATAATCTTCGCCCATAATTTCCGATAATATTGTATAATACGGCAAAAATTTTATCAATAGTTTTAGGTAGAACGTTAATTTTTTGGCGTATATTATCAGTAGAATTGCAATTCTACTTTTAAGAGAGTTACTTCTCTGACAAAGAAAAACTATTAAAAACCGTTGATTTTGATAAAAAAATGTGTTATAATGCCCGTATGAATAATGTTAAGGAAATGCTTCCGAAAAATCTGGTTAAACTCCGGTCGGAAAGCAAAATGACGCAAAGCGAAGTAGCGGAAAAGTTAAATTACACCGACAAGTCGGTTTCCAAATGGGAACGCGGTGAAGCGATACCCCCTATCGACGTCTTAAAAGACCTTGCCGACCTTTACGGGGTAAGTTTAGACTACCTTGTCGGGAACACGGAGAACGGTTCTTATGACAGAAGGTACACAAGCAAGGCAAATAACACCAACAAGGTGGTTATAATGCTGCTTGCCGTTTCGCTTGTCTGGATTGTCGCAACCGTTCTTTACGCCTACGGCATAATATTTGCACATAGTAGTTTTTGGACTTTGTTCGTTGGTGCTGTGCCACTTACGACTGTCGTGCTTATAGTGTTTAACGGAATTTGGGGAAAAAGAAAATTTACTTTTATACTTATATCTGTATTGATTTGGACTTTGATAACGACTATATATCTTGTCTTTTTAACTACACCTTCGCGCTATAATCTGTGGGCTATATTTATTATAGGTATCCCCTTACAGGTGGC
>JAFSLQ010000004.1 GCA_017448355.1 Clostridia bacterium
AACGGATGGCTATTCAAATGTCTGCGTCTTACCGCTTTCCAGATTTGAGTTTTATAAAAATTCTTTGATATCTCATCCCTGCCGTACTGATTATACTCTTTATCCCTTAATCGTTTATGCTCGTCGCAATACTGTCCGTCCGTCAGTTTCGGACATCCTGGGTATCCGCAAGGTTTCTTCGGTTTCTTCGGCATAATCTCTCCTATAATCCGCGAACGGAAGAAACACTCTCACAAATATAGGTTAGGTTTTTCCCTTGCGGCTTTCCGCCGCCTTGAGAGTTTTCTCCCATCCGCTACTTTTATTATATCTATGGTCCACCAGGTTTTAATATCCGTTTTATAACCTGTTTAATACCGATATTGTTCCAAAGGCTGTTTATTGCCCTAAAAAGGCAATAAAAAAAGCCCGACCGTTTAAGTCGGGCAATATTTGTCTTTTACTTTCGTATAATAAATTTTAAATCCACTTTCTGTCTGTCAACTCTAAATAAATACCACCATTATCGTTATTTACGATACCAACCACCTTACCTCTAAACCCTTTATGCGATAAATCTGTACCACTATATTCAAAAGACACTTCTCCATATAAAGACATATCCGTTTCCATATTCAAAAAAACTGATTTTGGCGGGATATCGGTATTCAATTCGTAAAATTCTGTTGATATGTTTGAAATCGGAATATCAATAGGTAGTTTATTAAGCACTATTTTTTTATAATTCACTTTTTTAGCAAAATCATATTTATTCATCTATTACTCCATTGGCGATATAATAGCCGTCTCAAAATCAATATGGCATATTTTTTAGGCTGTTTATTTGGTCTCTCCTACCGTATATTACTGCTGTTACCCAAACGGTTTTTTTAGATTCGTCAATCAAATAATACACGATAAAATTCTTCACGTCCATTTTGTGAATGCCGTTTGTTTTCCATGGCTCTATATCTACAAGCGGAAATTTTGCCGGCATAGTATCTAAACTTGCTATTTCCTTTTGCAGATAATTTGACCAAGCAATTGCTGTTTGCGGAGATAACAAAACCTTTGAAATATATGCAACCGTTTCTTGAATTTGTCCAATAGCGCTTGGTGTTATTTTAACGGAATATTGCATTTTAAATTACCGAATTAACTCTCTTAAATGCCTCGTTAACAGGCAATCCGACACCCGCTTTCGCCTCTTCGTGACCTTTTTTCATAACTATATCAAACTGCTCCGCAGACATATCGTCTAACGTCGTAACTTTCGGAACAGTTAACGAATAAGGAACGCCACCAGTCATAATGATTTGCCTATATAACGTATCTATCAATACCGATACGGGCAAGCCAATTCTATCCAACACCGCTTCTGCCTGTTCCTTGATTTCCGGCTGAATTCTTGCCGTCACATTTGCAGACTTCATTGACATTTTAACCCCTCCATTTATTTCTTTCATTATTAGTATATAACTTTGTATCGCAAATTGCAATACATTTTACTATTTTTTATGAAATAATTTTGCACTTATTAATATAAACTCTTCCAAATCACGCTTTTATTGCTGTTTTCGTGAAATGTATCACATAATTAATAACTATTTTGTGAAATAGTAAAATTCTTAATCTATAATGCAATTCTTAAAGTTTTTCAAACACGCCAAGCCTTCTCTGTCTATTCTTTCAAAATCTTCGGCTGAAACGTTCGTTTCTTTATCAAAATCGAATAGGTATTTCTTAAAGTCTTTTACCTTATACAAGTATTTCGTAGATTTAGATAATTCAAATCCTTCTGCTTCCAACTTGTCTTTGGCGTCCCATCCCGTATTTCCCACGGAACTAACTTCTTTGTACCTATTATCTTTCATTTTACTAAAAAAACCAATATTTGATAACTGGTCTTCTAGTCTGGTTTCAAATTCAATATTAACGCCTAGTTTTTTTGAAACGAAATCTCTTAATCCGTCCCAAGTCACCAATCTACCTTTGGGGACGAGAGATAATAAGTAATAATATACTGCTTCCGAAATTTTTCTTATAGGCTTCGTCGGTTTATAAACCACCACATTCGTTTTGTCTACTCTATTCTCATTCATTTTAAATGTACCATACAGGCAACTGTAATACGTTTTCTCTTAACATTCCAGGTTGCGGACAGAGACACACCACTGCGCCCATACCCCTTTTCTTATCTTCAACCTTATCTAATATGGTGAACGCCATAGTCGCATCGACGGAAACTTGAGAATTTTGTTTAATCTCAATCGGATATAACACACCGTTCTCTTCTATTATTAAATCGATTTCACTTTCTATTTCTTTTTCTTCACCGTCTTTCTTGACTATCTTTTTATCTTTGCCCCTATAATATGAAACGCAATATTTGTAATCTATTCCTTTGTTAGAATACGATTTCAATATTTCGGATATTACAAACGTTTCAAACACATGCCCGCTCATCGCTCCCATAGCAAGCGTTTCAGGCGTAAGCCACCTTGTAAGATAAGACACAAGTCCTGTATCTCTGAAATACAGTTTAGGCGTTTTTATGGCTCTTTTCAATAACGAGTTTGAAAACGGCTCAAGCAAGTACACAATTCCTGACGCTTCAAGTATAGACAACCAGTTTTTTATCGTATTCTGGTCCTTACCTATCTCGTTTGCTATACTCGCATAATTAACCATCTGCCCCGTTCTTGCGGCAGCGGCAACCATAAATCTTCTGAAATCGTCTAAATTCTGAACTGCGGATAATTGCCTTACGTCTCTTTCCAAATAGGTTTTAACATAACTTGCGTAATACGCCGACCATTCAATATTTTTATCCTGTAATTCGGGATAACTGCCTCTGTGAATTATTTCCCAAATATTATTTACGGGTTTTGCCGTTTTATTTCTTTTCTCAAGATATTTCATACTGGGAACGAAAGGTTCGTTAAAACTGTCCCCGTTTATCTCCCGAAGCGATAATCCTGCAAGTTCGATAATATCTACCCTTCCCGCAAGCGATTCAGATGCGTTTTGCATCAGATCGAAAGGCTGTGAACCCGATAAACAGAATAAACCTTTTCTATCGTCTTCGTCGCACTTAATCTTAATATGCCTGAATAATTCGGGCACTCTCTGAACTTCGTCATAAATAACGGGTGGCGGATTAAGCATCATAAACATATTTGGATTTTGCTTTGCCTGTTCTTCAATAAACGGATCGTCTATCGCAACGTATTTTTTGTCAGGGAAAAGTCTCTTTAATAAAGTAGACTTACCCGTTTGTCTCGCCCCCGTTACAAGCACGCATTTAAATGTCTTTTCTCCTTTTCTAATGACCTCTTCTATGCTTCTGTTAATATATTTCACGCCACACCTCCACGACTAATATGGAATTGTTTTCCAGATTAGTCATATTATATACGATTAAAGTAGGCGTGTCAAGCGTTTCATGTAATTTATTCTCCGTATCTTGCCGAAAAACAAACTTCCATCATATCTATTCCACGGTTTATCATCCGTATAATTGTTGTTTTGGGTATTCCGCTTAATTCTGACACCCTTTTTATCGTATTCCCTTTTATGTACTTTGAACAGAATATTTCACTCATTACATCGTCCATCATCCTGATGCAGGTTTCTATACAATCCATTTTATCGTTCAGTTCGTCGGTCTTATCGTCTTTACCCGTCTTTATAACCATAGAGTTTTGTCTGTAATTGTTTAATAAATCCTTTATTTCCTTTTTGTAATCCATAACGTATCCTTCCTCGTTTAATTGTTTTTTCTTATTCAATTCCGCTATCCTTATATCCCACACCCAGTCGGATTCTTCTTTCGGTTTCAATTGGCTGTTTATCCAACTCCGTATAAAGCCTAAATTTTCCCACTCTTCGTCGTATTCGCTCTCCCGACAGATTCCTTTTACTCTCCAGGTCTGAATTATGGAAAATCTTTCTGCTTTATAAATAAACAGCATAAGCGTTTCGTCCGCTTGTTCGTCAATATACTTAACGCGAAAGCGATTGCTTTGCGTCAGTCTGTTTGCCGTCGCCATGTTTTTTATATATTCTTCAAGCGATTTTTTAATTTCAGCGACGGGCATAATACTCCCCGTTATGTTTTCCTCGTAATCACAACGAGCCTCGTCGCTTATTATGACTTTATGAATTATTCCTTTCATTCCGACTCCGAATTTTTCTCTTTATATAATCTCCCGTCACAACCGTCATCCCGTCACTATTGTGACAAAAACAGAAATGACAGTATCTCTCAATAGGGTTTTATATCCTTTTTGGTATTTCGTATATGTGACAGGTGACGGCAATGACGGATATATACTAAAAGAGTGCATTTATTCTTCATACTTAATCGTCATCGCCAAACAGATATTCCTGTCTTACCTTGCCGCCGCCCATAATCCTTTTTTTGAAAATATGTATTCTGTTCTGTCCGCTTCTTTTCATAGAGTGGTCTATACCGTCGTAGTATAAAAGCGTTTCTATCGACTTTATCTCTTTGCCCAAATTAGCAGACGTAGTAAGGCTTTTTTGCCCGCTCTCGTCATATATTTCTTTCATTATATCCGTGGCTGTTCCCCGCCACTCGAAAGGCGGAAGTTCAAGTTTTTTCTTAATTACCTTGACTATCGGATTATCTTCGTAAGCCTTTCTTTTTCTTCTTTCTTCCTCTTCTTCAGCCGTCCCCACGACCATCCATAAATAATCGTCCGTATCGAATTTAACCACTAAATCCAACTGTTTCACGTCACGTCCCGTCACAGATAGGGTTGCAGATTCGTCGCCACGCTTTTTTTTGGATAGTATAAAGATAGTGTCGCATGCGCCCATTATACCGTTGCTGCCGGATATCATATTGAACACGTCGTTTTCATCCGTCATCTTCCGTAAGTGGTGAACGAGCAACAAACATATTTTATGACTGTCTGCAAAATCTTTCAGAACTGACATTTCTCTGTAATCCGAAGTATAAGCCGTTTCCGCCCTATTCGATCTCCCGCGGATTTTCTGTAAGGTGTCTATAATCACAAGCCGTATTTCCGGGTATTCGTTTATTTCACTCTCTATCTTCTCCAACAATCCGCCGTCTATGGATTCCGCTTTTATAGTTAAATGCAGGTTCTTCGGCGCGACCGCGTTTTTAAGAAGTTTATTCATTCGGTCTTTCAATCGGAATCTGCTGTCTTCCAAAGCGTAATAAAGGCAATCGCTTTTATGCGTTGTGAAATTCAGAAACTCTTTTCCCGAACACACCGCTATGCAGAGTTGCAGCATCATCCACGATTTCCCCGTCTTTGACGGAGCGCAGATTATCCCAAGCCCTTCGGGCAGTATATCGTTTACTATCCAGTTAGGCGGTGGTATAACGGTCTTCTGTAAATCAAACGCCGTGACGCTGTCTTTATCCGTCTTATACTTCTGTTTTGCCATTTTACAGGCGGCAAGAATATTCGACTTTAACAGTTCGGGATCTTGCATTAATAGTTCGTTCGGATCTTTTTTATCTTCCGCTACGTTTATTACGTCGTACCTGACTTTTAAAGTTTGTAATTCCTTTTCTAATTGTGCGGAAGCCTTGACGCCGGGTTCGTCGTTATCTAAAGATAAAATAAGGATACCGGTCGGAACTTTTTCTTTTACTTCTTTTATAAGTTTATTTATACCGCTTGTCCCGCATAATGAAACAGCCGCCGCCCCGCATTGCATTATTGATAAAGCGCATAGCGGTGATTCTACTATAAAAATAGGCTGTTTAGTATTCCATAGCGCACTCCCGTTGAAAAGCGGCTCTTGCCCTGCGTCTTCGGTTTTAGGCTTATAAAACGATTTTTCCGCTACCGATCTCGACTGATAGTATTCGAGTTTGGATGAATATGGTATCACTATCGCTTTCCGCTTTACGTCGTATCCGAGTTTATATCTTTTTACCGTGTTGACCGTCAGTCCGCGGTAAGCGAAATAATCCGTCTTATCTGCGTTCTTTATACATTCTTTCAGATAATCTGATATACTGCTTTTAACGGGCTTTAATTGGCTTTTATTATCTGAATTGAATTCGTCTACATCTATGCCGAAAACGTCAGCAAGTTCTTTTGCCGCAGACAACGGATCTATTCCCTTTACTTTTGACACGAACGTTATTGCGTCGCCAGTTTCACCGCACCCGAAACATTTAAATATATTATCTTTTCTAGACACGGAAAAAGACGGCGTTTTCTCTTCATGAAAAGGACAAAGGGCTTTATCTCCGCTATTCAGTTTTACGCCGTATCTCTCTACGACGTCAGCAATACGAATTTTCTCCTTTACCTTTTCAAATATATTCATTAGTCCGCCGCCTCCATATCCGACGTAAACTGTCTTATCTTTATTTTAAGAGCCTTTGCCTTCTCTATTTCCCTTTTCATGTTCTCGGTATGGAAAAGTCCAAATACCCATAATTCATCACACTTTTCCAAGAGTTTTAGCGAGAGAATCTTACTATTTTTTCTCTCCGTAATATTTTCTTCATCTATAAATTGCGAAAGTATAACAAACGGAGAAATCGGCAAACACCCTTCTTCGTATACAAATCTCGAATATATGTTTTCTCTTATTATATTTTTCTCACCATGTCCACGAAGTGGTGAACTTATATACACAAGTTTTATTTCCATTTTCTTACTTGACCGCCGACATTATTTACTTCATATTTCTCATTAACATCATTTTGGTGTTCACCCGATTTTATTTTACTTAATATCCTTTTAGCATTACTTGTGTTTTCAGATGTGCTTGATATAGGGTTCTTAAATGTGACTATTATAGATTGAATCGTAATGGTATCATCTTCTTCGGTTAGCAATAAAGCCACCTTGTTCAAAAGCGCTAGCTGCTTATCCGTAAGATATTTCATACCTAGTTTGAAACCATCGACGATAAAAACGCCACCGCCTCTGCCTTGTTGAGTATATATTGGATAGGTCATTGAAAGAATTAAAATATCGTTTATTATCGTATTCCTACTCACACACAATTCATACGCAAGGTTGCCAACAGTTTCTTGTCGCCGTTGACATAGTATATCTAACAAAGTTTGTCTTCGCTCTGTCGTACTTTTCAAACCTTATCCCCCTTGCGTTTTTATGTGCCTATTATATAAGTTAAACATCCAGCCTAATTGGTTGTTTAAAATTTTTTTGCAATAAAAAAACCGACTATAAAGAGTTTTTTACTCCTTACAGTCGGGATTAATTTAGGTTATTTATGTTAGTCTTTATCTATAAAGAGTATTGCTTTAGTTAAGTTTTAACATCTTTAGTTATTTTTACTTTTGTATTGCAATACCCTTTATAGGGCTTTATCTTCTGTAAATTATTTTTATTTTTTTCTAATATATTGTATATGACTATATATATTATTTACTGTCTGCTCGGCAGACACTCTATTATTTCCGCCTGCGTTTCCGTTGTTATGCTGAATTTACCTTCCGCTATAAAAGGTAAGTAGAAATAATACCCCCGCTTTATCTTGCGTTCATAATTTTCGCCCGTTATCGTCGCGTTTCCGCTTAAACAAATATATACCGCCGGAGCATAGTCCATTACGAATTTACCGCCATTTTTAAGCGTGTGTCTGTTCTCCGCAAAACAAGGAGTATCGGCGTAGGTTATAAGATTTTCTTTTTTATAGTTTTCCGTTTCTATTTCCATTTTGGGCGTAACCTTTGCATACGCTCTCGCCGCATCTCCGTATATATCGTAGTTTATAGCGTCCAAAGCGGTCGATTTATTAAGCCCTATGTATTCTTCTTCGTAGGAAATATGATAGTCGTTACACCACCTTTCGGGCTGTATGGTAAAGTCCGTAGGTTCTTGCACTTCTATTATCGTACACCCCGCACCTATAGCGTGTATCAATCCCGCCTTTATAAGCCACGTATCTCCCGTCTTTACTTCTACACCCTGTAAAAGATTACCCATTATATCTTTTTCAGTTTCGCTTCTCTCTTCGAGTTCAGACAATTCTTCTTTCGTTATCTTGTCCTTAAAACCAAAATAAAGTTTGGCGTTGGGGCGCATTGCCACTACGAGCCACGCTTCCGTTTTTCCGTATTCACTGTTAAAATACTTTCTTGAAAAGTCTTTCGTCGGGTGAACCTGAAAAGGTAGTCTCACGGCGCTGTCAAGAAACTTAACAAGACAATCGTATTTCCTGTCGCCCAAAAGTTCGGCTTTATAATCTTTCAATAAGTCGTCGAAAAAAATATTCGTTCCCTTTATAACCGACACACCGTCCCTTTCTCCGAAATATTTGGGGTTTATCGCTTTTACTTTGCTTGCCACCCATTCTTCCGGAAACATATTGTCCGTCCCGTCGTCGTATCCGTCGTTGAATATATCTCTATACGGTTTACCGCCTTTATATATTCGGTAAACCCTGTTGCGCTCGAAAAATATAGGTTCTTTTACTATTTGCTTTATGTCTTTCATTTTATTTCTCCGCTATTTTTATTATATATGAGTTGTTATATGTTTTCTTCGGACTCAATCTTATCATTTGATGCTTTGTATCGAGATTGTCAACTTTTCCTTCGTCCGACGGAACGCCGTGCCAAGGTTCTATACAGACATACTGCGCATCCGTCTTCGGCATATGCCACAACCCCAAACTCGTCATATCCTTATATGATATTTCTACGTAATTTTCGCTTTTATTCGATTTTAATTTTACACTGTCCGTTTCCGTCGTAAAAAACAATGCGTCGTTATCGAAAAGATTATGCTTTAACCATAACTTTTTACCTTTAAGAGCATAACTTTCCGTTTTACCCGTGTCGAAACATTTATCCGAAAATATTTTTCTCTCCAATTCGTCTTGTTTGAATTCTATATAATAATCTTCAAACCTTTCCTTATTACTAAACGGTACGTTGAACGCAGGATGAGCGCCGAACGAAAACGGCATTTCCTTTTCGCCGTCGTTCTTTACAATATAAGTTATTCCAAGACCGTTGTCTTTCAATGCGTACTTTATGATAAATTTAAAATCAAACGGATATTGCTTTTTCGTCGATGTGTCTGATACGAGCGTAAAATCTATCTCTTTATCTGAAATATTTTGCACAGTAAATTCCGCCGTCTTTACTATGCCGTGTATGGGCATTTCATACGTTTTATCTTCGTAAACATATCTCCCGCCGAACAATCTGCCACAGATAGGAAACAATATGGGCGAACGTCCTTCCCAGTATTCGGGGTTACCCTGCCAAAGATATTCCGTACCCGTTTTCTTGCTCTTTAACGAATAGAGTTCCGCGCCCGTTTCGTTTACTTCTATAATAAGTCTTTCATTTTCTATTCTGTGTATCATAACTTAATCGCGCCTAAAAACTGCGTGGCTCTCGCCCCCGCTTTGTTTGCCTTTTCCATTGCGGTTATTATGTTCTGCTCGCTATATTCTTTACCTTCTATATTCGCAAGGAAAGTTCCGAAAAACGCATCCCCCGCTCCCGTCGTGTCAACGGGTTTTACCTTTTCTTCGGTCGAAACTGTTCCCTTTTTACCGTTATAGTAATACATACTGCCTTTGCTACCCAACGTGATTGTTATCAGTTGGTTTTCTCTCGCCACGCTTTTAATTGCGGTATCAATATCTTCTATGCCCGTATAAAGTCTTAATTCATCGTCTGAAAACTTTAATATATCCGCACACTCGATATACGGTTTGTACGCCTTTTTCGCACGCTCGAAATCTCCGAATATATCCGTTCTGAAATTAAGGTCGAAAGACAGTTTTACACCAAGTTCTTTCGCCTTTTTCGCTATTTCTAACGCAAGGGCTTTGCCCGTATCTTCCGACAGCATCAAAGAACCTAAATGTATTATATTTAAGTCTTTATATTTTTCAAAATCTATCTCGTCAAAGGCGATATTATAATCTGCTGTATCGTGGCGGTTAAACGCAAAATCCCTTTCGCCGTCTTTAAGAGTTACGAACGCTATCGTCGTGTTTCTTTCATCGTCCTGCTGTAAATTAAGACAGTCAAGCCCGAACTTCTCCGCCTCCTGTACGCAAAATCTGCCTATTACGTCCTTGCCCACTCTGCTTACGAAGCCGACTTTTGCACCTGCCTGCTTTGCGTTCACCGCAACGTTAAAGGGCGCGCCGCCCACGAACGCCTTAAACGTCAACGTTTCGTCTTTGCCTTTTTCGCCTACCATATCCGCAAGTATTTCACCTATCGAAAGTATCATAGTTGCTCCTTGTTTTTATTAACCGATTTTTAAAATAATTCTACTATGATATTGCTATTTTAACTTTTTCAAAATCAATGATATCGTATTTACAACTATTTCCGAAACAGTGTCCTTAAATTCCGAAGTTCGGGCTTCGTAGCCGCCTTCCAAATAAGCCGCTTTCGACGGGAAATACCCTTCGTAGCCGTTAGTTAAAGCGCACGGCATTATTAAATCAAAACCGCCTATCGCCTTAATCTTCTCGCCTATCTCGGTGAACGGTTCGCCGGGTATACCTATAAGCGCTATATTCCCAAGCCTTAATCCTTTCATCTCCATAGTCTTTGTTTTGGGACTATTTTCGAGTCGCACCATACGCATCGCTTCGGCAACAACCGTCGTAAGTTCCATAGCCTTAAATGGTATAAGGTCGTCGCGCCCTTGTTCGTGAAGTTCCGCATACTTATGCGCAAGCGGTAAGTCTTTTTTATCGGGAACGTTTATATCCACTTTGCAAGGCTCGGTAATAATCTTTATACTGTCAACATCAACGTATTGTACTTTGTCGTAAACCTGTAAAACAGTTCCTGCAAGCGCACGACCGACAAATCTCGCCATTCCGGGGCTTTTCATCTCGTTGTCGAAACTTATCTCTGTATCGTTCATATCGCTGTCTGTCGGGTGAACGTTGGTACTTCCCACATCTCCCTGCGCACCCATTATACATACGCATTTTATGCCGTCAAGACTTTTAGATAGCGTGCTTTGCGTCCAGCCTACCCAGTCGGAAGATATAAGTTCTCCGTTTACAGTATCCGCGTGAATACCGTAATTCATTATCACTATACTTTCGGCGTTCTCTCGGTCAAAGCGCAACACGTTCACACGTTGGTCAAGCGTTCCCAAGGGATAATCTATATTCGGATCGTTTATCGGCGGACAAGTCATAGTAGAACCGTCTTTCATCTTATAACGCCTTATATACGCTATTCTGTCTGGCGCTTTACCCACGGCATAACCCATTTTTGCGGGTTTTAAGTCTTTAATTGCGTTTTTTGCCGCAGTCGCAACTTTTTTCGCCAAAATGTTAAGATAATCTATGGCCGGCTTATTATCGTAAACGAACATACCGGCTTCATCAAGGCACGGCGCAGTATGAGAGTGTGTTGCGCTGATAAAGAACTCATCTTCTTGTAGCCCTGTTGCCTTGCACAATTCGGCTTTTATAATCTGCATTGGTTTTTGTCTTAATAAACAACTGTCTATGCTTATTATGAGTGCAGTTTCGTCGCCGCTTTTTACCGCAAGCGCTATCGCTTTAAGGTCGCTCAAAAATCCTTTCGCAAATCTCGGAACGTAATATCCTTCTATCGCTATACCGAGTTTGGGGTTTATCTTTTCTTCAGCGTAACCTATTCTCAAGTTGTTCATTTATATATCTCCGTTATCTTTTTTTCTTTTTCCTTATAGGCTTTGTATAAAACCGAATACCCGTCTTCCTTCGGCACGTATTCTTTGTTCTTTTTTACTATCTTTTCCGTGGCGGTAAAAGTATCTGCGTATATCCCCGCGCCTGTTCCCGCGAATATCGCGCTACCTAAACACGCTGTTTCGTTCTCTTTTAGCGTTATTACCTTTTTATTAAGCACTTCCGCTTTTATCTCGCACCAGAGTTTACTGTTAGCGCCACCGCCCATACTGCGTATTTCGGCTATGTCCGCGCTTATATAATAGGCATACTCTTTTATCGTATATGCTATACTTTCCATTATCGCGCGGATAAAATGTCCTTTATTATGCTTTAACGTTGCCCCGAAAAACACGCCCTTTACTTTTGCATTGTTTTCAGGAATAACCGTTCCGCATAAGTGCGGGATACATATAAGTCCTTCCGCTCCCTTCGGCACGCTTTCAGCTAAGGTGTTGAGTTTCGCGTAATCGTCGCTTTCGCAAAAGTTCTTCTTGAACCACTCTAACGTCGCACCGGCTGTCGGTGCCCACATCAACAGACAGTATAAGCCCTTTTTAACGTAATACGCGGATACGGTAAGTCTTTCGTGCCACAGGGGTATTGTATCCGTCAGAACAGATACGGCAAGCGACGTCCCCGTCGTCTCGCTCATTATACCTGTTTTTACTACTCCCGCACCCGTTATTCCTGCTATCTGATCGAGTGCGCTCGTTACTATCTTTATCCCGTTATATTCGCCTATATATTCCCCGCTTTCTTTTAAGGTGGAAAGTTGACCTTTACTTATCCCTAAATAGTCAAGCATTTCGGGTATATATTCGCCCGTTTTTATGTCCATTAAAAGCGATGACGAGTATAGCGACCTTGACGCCGCAAACTTGCCCGTCAAACGATAAATAATATAGTCTTCGAGTAAAAGATAGTGTTTTGCGTTGTTATATACTTCGGGCTTATTCTCTTTTAGCCAGAGTATTTTAGGTGCGGGATAGCCTGCGGGGATTTCCGCCTGTCCCGTTAATTCGTAGATACCTTTTACCGAAAACTTTTCTTCTATCTCTTTCGCCTGTTTTGCCGCTCTGTTGTCAAGCCAGATTATGGCGTTTGTTAAAGGCTTATTGTCTTTATCTAACACTATTAGCGTTTCGCCCTGCGTGTCTATGCTCATTGCATATACAGGATATTTATCCGTTATTCTTTTAAGCACGGACTTAAACACGTTAAAGAATTCTTCCGCGGGGAATTCTACAAACTCCCCTTCGGTTATTAAGTTGTACTGTGCGGATTCCGAAACTATCTGTTTGCCCTTTTCGTCGAACAAACACATCTTTAACGACGTAGTCCCGAAATCCGCCCCAAGTAAATATTTCATTTAATTAAAACCACTTCTTCGTATCTTCGGGTTTTCTTCTTTCCTGCTGCTTGGTATAGTGAACGTCTACCGCCTTTTCTTCGTCGGTATACTTTCTCCAAGTATCTATTACCTTACCGCCGTTGTATTTACGGTCGTTTACGTCGTCGGTTGTACCCATAACCGTTACGTTTATCTGTCTGTGTCTTGCTCTCACTTGGTCCCAGTCAACAAAGTAGATATGCGCGAATTCACCGCCGTCTAATACGCCGTCTTTAATGGTCATCGCTTCGCTTCTTCCGAAGAATACCGAACGAAGATGTCCGTCGGTGTTTAAACTTGTCCAGTCACCCGGTTCGTCTACGTGTCTGCCGAACTGAGTATGTATAGGTCCAGGGTGCATATACGCGTTATTCTCCGAATAGTCGGGTACTAACTTTTGCATTATCTTTAAGATATCGTGCTGTAAGTATTCTAAATCATAGATATCCAAGTCGTGCGAACACTCCTGTATCATAACTGAGCAAGTCGTATGATGCGACGCGATGGTTACCGTGCCGTTCTTTATTCCTGACTCTTTTACTATCTCTATTACTTCCTTACTTACGTCGTGAAAGGTCGGTCTCCAGCCCTTCGATTGTACTTCCAGTTCCTTCTGAAATACTTTGAATTCCATTTGTTTTATCTCCTTCTTGTTTTATTTTTTCTTTGTTTGTATAATGCAAGCGGATTTCCGCTATTATTATTGATATAATTACTAATATCTCGTTCATCATCCCCGCAAGCGAGAAATGTATGCCGTTATATATTAGCCAACACCCGCTTGACGGTAGATTTATATACCTTATTGCCCTTGCGTTATTTATTCCGTACGATATACAGGAAAGTAGTTTTGCCGTTATTGCTAATAAACTTATATACCCTTCAAAGGTTGCAATCCCCAGCGCTATTGTTAAAGCAGAGAAAAATATTATCCAAATAAGAGTGGGCTTACCGTTTTTTACGGTGAATATAAAGATTATGTTGCGCAGTATGCCTATACCGTCCATCGCCGCACCCGTCCACGCTTTTAAGAGTATATACTGCACGACGAACAAGCCTGAGCCTATCGTTTTTAATAATACTATCTGCCAATGCTTATTTAACTGTACGGCTATTATGTTTAACGCTATCCCTATAAACCCTATACCTTGGATAAGGATTGTTTCAAGCATATATTATTTTGCAACTCTCTCGTCGTAGGCGTGTCTTACCGCCGCTATCATCTCTTCCGCGAGTTTAAGCGGTTCTTTTGCCTTTGCGATTGCACTAGAACATCCTGACGCTGATGAACCCGCTTTTATTATATTGTAGCAGTCTTCCCCTTTGCTTATACCCGCAGACGGGAAGGGCTTAATGTCTGGGTTGATCTCTTTTATAACCCTTATTACATCGTCAACGTATGCTTTATCTACGGGTTTTCCCGTCCCTATAAGTTCGGTTGGTTCAGCGACGAGTATATTCGGGGCTAATTTTGCTATTGCTTTTACTTCTTCTATACTGTCCGCGCATACCATCGTGGCTAGTCCCACGCTATCCGCGCGTTTTATTGCCTTTTCTATCTCTTCTATCGAAAGTTTATGTTCGGCATGGTTAAGCATTACGCCGACCGCTCCCGCGGCTTTTAACGCTTCGGGTAAAGTTCTGCCCATACCCCTGCCAACTTCAAGGCTATCCATATGTTGCGAATAAACGTGTACGCTTTTAGTGTCAACGTTATGCGCTATATTGTATATCTCGGTATCTGGTATATCTAAAACTACGTCCACTTTGTACTTTTTGGCAAGTTTTTCAAGCCCCTTCGCCATTTTAAGCAAAGTTTCGCCGTACATATAGCATTTAGGTCCGTACTCGAAAAACGGTTCGCTTATTTTATAGTTCTTTAACATAATTTATAGTCCTTTCTTGTTTAATCTTTCGCCTACCGCTCCACCTGGGTGTATTACCGCAAACTGTTCGTTCAAAAAACCCGTTTCTTCAATAAGCGCGGTTTGCAAAGTGTGGAATATTACGCACAGCGCAGTTGTCGAAGTAGTACCTTGCGAGTTGTATTTATCCGTTTCACGGTTTACGTACTGCTTTAACACTACGTCCGCGCCTATTGCAAGCGGGCTTTCCAAATTCTCCGTTACCGTTATTACCTTTACGCCTTTCTTTTTACAAATATCTAATATCGGCAAAAGTTCTTTGGTCTTTCCGCCCCTTGACGCAAATACCATTACGTCGCCCTTTTGTAAAAAGCCGGTCGCTCCGTGTACCGCTTCCGCAGGAGATATGAACCTTGCGGGTTGCTCGATACAACAAAGTAGATGCGCAAAGTGTTGACAGATTATCCCAGAGTGTCCGCATCCGCAAGTGCCTATTCTTTCGGCATTTTTAAGTAGGTCCACCGCTAACGAAAATCTTTCTTCTTCAAAGTATGTTTCCATTTCGGCGACACACTCCGATTCTATCTTATATACCGCTTTTACTTGTAGTAAAGTTTCTTTTTTCATAAATTACTCTATATAACCTTTAAGAATTTCATATTTTCGTCCATTAAAACCATATCCGCTTTTTTAGCAACGGCAATTTCCCCGCGGTCAGAAAGTTTAAGAAGTTTTGCCGCGTTATATGCCGTAAGCCACGAAACCTGAACGGGCGTATATCCCGCGTTAAAGAGATTTTTCGCCACCTTGTCCATCGTAAGTTTACTGCCGGACAAATTCGCTTTGCCGTCAGCAGAGTAAAATACGTTTATATCGCTTTGGTCGTTTCCGTCGCTCATAAAACTGTCGGTTATCGCTATCACCCTGTCGATACCTACCGTCTTTATTAAAAGCGCAAGTTTTTCTTTTTTTACGTGTACCCAGTTTTTATCGCAGATAACTTCGTAAAACATATCCGGCATAAGCATACACGCTTCGTCGAACGATATGTCTTGTGTGCCATCCATCGTGCTTTCGTCTTTGGTCGTTCCCGTTGCATCGAATATATGCGTTGTTAGCCTTGCTCCCGCTTGAAAAGCCGCTTTGACTTGCGCGTATGACGCTTTGCTATGTCCTATTGACGGAATTATTCCCGCCGCGGATATATCCTTTATCATTTCGGTTACACCGTCAACTTCGGGAGAACTTGTCCACTGCTTCACTACGCCGCTCTCTATATATTTAACGTATTTTGCCCTATCGGGAAGTTCCTGTGTGTTCCCGCTACCCGTTCCGAAATTCGCGTTTAGAATAGGTCCTTCCAAATGCGCACCTATTACGTTAGATTTGCCTATAAGGTCTTTTACTTTCTTTAAGCACTCTAATAGTTTTTCGTGCGGTACGTCTCTGTAATAAGTCAAAAGCATTGAAGTTGTGCCGTGTGCTTTATGGTAGTCTCCTACTTCTTGCGGGTTATCCGTCGCCATATTCAAAGCACTTGCGTGACAATGTATATCTATAAACCCCGCCATTATATATTTGCCCGAATAATCTTCTATTTCGGTGTTTTCAGGACATTCTTTGCCAACGTAGGTTATTATCCCGTCTTCTACCGTAACGAAAGAATCGGTCAAAACCGAATCTTTCGTTACCACGTTACCTCTGTAACTTACCTTCATCTTAATATCCGACTTTTTCCCAGCACTCGAACGGTGCTGCGAGTTCTTCGCTTACGTATACCTGCGTATTCATGAGTTGGAGCATTGAACTCGGTATTAAAGGCGTTACAGGTGCATGAAGAACTAATCTCGATGTCATACGCTGCCAAGAAGAGAACGTATTGTTAGTTAAAAGTGCGTGTACTTCTATTCTTTCTCTCGCGTTCTTTACGTCGACAGGACCTATCGTCGCCGCCATAGGCGGAACGTCCGCAACGTATCCCGACTGACCGAATACGCCGTGCAAAGAGTTCTGCGCTACCGTTAAGGGATGTAGTTTTACAAGACGCGCTTTCATATTAAGCCACTCGTCGATATCTTTCGCGCTTGTAAATTCTTCCACAGGGTCTATAAACGCCATATGTCCCGTCCAACCAGGCGAAGAAGAACAGATATCTGCACCGCCTTCGCCCGTTTCCGTTATCATGTCAGAATAACTGTTGATGGTCTTGTTAGTGGGATAATGTACTTGGCTCATAGGCATACGGAGTTTTTCGTCTATGTTATACACCAAGTATTTAAGCATAGAGTGCGCAAAACCCGCTTTATACGTTTCGGGCGCGATATTACCTTGGTCATCCGCCCACTCGTCCATAGCGAATATATGCACGTTTCTGCAATCTACCTTAAAGTAGTTGATAAGTTGCGAAAGCGGTATATACGTTTCTGGTTCGGGGTTGCCGAGTATCATAGTGAACTTCTTGCCCTTTTCTGACGCTTCTTTTATTCTTGCAAAAAGCGTAGCGATAAGTACGGGGTGCGGGTTCATCATTACCTTTACTTTAAAGTCAGGGTGCTGCCAACTTTCGTGTTTTTCAAGGTCGGTGCCGCTGATTTTCCTTAACTTTTCGCAAAGTTCTCTGTCTTTAAACGGAACAAAGTCCGCAGGCTTAAAGGCAAAATCTGTTGCCGGTTCATAAATTTTGTTCATATTATTTCTCCTTTAATTTTTTATTTCATTTATCTTACTTTATTGCTTCTTTTAAGTATTCCAAAGACTTTTCGACCATTTTATCCCCAAGCGATTTGTTCGCCTTTCTCGCACTATCGGTGAACCAATGCTTAACGTCGTCAATTCTATCGAGTTTTACACAGTCGGGATATAACGCCATAAGTATAGAACTCTCGAACTCGCCCGCGTGGTCATAGCCCGTAGCGTTCTGCACTTCCGTACTCATTGTCGGAATTACCTTTATCCAGTTGAACGGATTATTTGCGCCTTCTAACTGTTCGTAATAATTTGCGTAGTTTTCACTACCCCACCAGCCTTCGCCAAGCGTTTCTTCCAAATATTCCATTGTAGCGCGTTTTGCCGCTGTTCTATAACACAAAGTCATAGGCATTTCGCTTTCCTGCTCGAACTGATGATGTATTACTACGTAAATATTTTTAAACCCTGCGTAAAGCATACTTTTGAAAACATAATAAACGTAATCTTCAAACGCGCGTTCGGGTATATGTACCGTTCCGCTCTTTCTGCCACCTACCGCATAACTTGACGGGCTATAAGATATTGTCGGTGCTATCATTATCTCTTTCTTTTCCGCAAGTTTCTTTATTAACCCTTCCGCTACCAAAGTATCGCAACCGTAAGAACAATGCGGACCGTGATATTCCACCGTGCCGCCCGCTATTACCAGCGGTATATTATTTTCTTTTACGTAGTCCGTTTCTCTCGGAAAACTTCTGTCTAATATATAACTCATATTATCTCCTTAAAATGCAAGCGTCGTATAATATGCAAGATTTGTCTGGCGATTATCAAGTCTTCCGTACTGCACCACTATCTTTACGTTTGACGAAAGTTTCATCGCGTACTGCGTTTCCTTTTCCACTACGTACCCGCACATATCGTCTGTGTTGTTCATCCTAAAACACCTGACGCGTTGCGGCTCTACCGTCCACTCTATATTTTCATAGCAGGGCTTGTCAACGTAAAAGATTTTAACCTTTATCTTCGCCGTTTTATTCGTATCGTTTACGACAATAACGCTCTCGTGGCCTTTAAGTATGCCTTCGCCTTCGGGCGGAAGTTCACAGTCGGGGATTATCCAGTTCTTCTTTCCTACTACCATAATTAAAGCTCCAACTCAATAATGCCTTTCTTTAAGTAATCCGTATAACTTTCATATCCGTTTTCTTTGACAGCGATACCCTTTTCCCATCTGCATCCGAAGGTCGGCCCTGAAATAAAGGTATCTACTTGGAAAGTCATATTCTTTTCTAACGGATAGTCAGAAATAGTTTCCATCCACGGCGCTTCCACTTCTATCATTCCCGTGCCGTGGCAAGGTCCGTAAACATAATTGTCCTTATATCCCGCGTCCACGAACATCTGATAAAATCTCTTCGCCACGTCAGACGCTATTACGCCCGCCTTTATTTGTTCGCAAGTCCACTCGTGCATTTTGCGGCAGAACTCCACGAGTTCGCGGCGCTGACCTTCAAGTTTTCCCATTACTACGGGAATACCGATAGCGGGCGAATACCCGTCTATTTTAGCGGATAAATTAAGTTGTACTATATCGCCTTTCTTTATTTCCCTGTATCTTGAACGCGAAATCGCGTGTCTTGTGCTTTCTTCCGAGAATACGTACATAGGAAGACCTTCGTATTCCGCGCCGTTTTCATAAATAACTCTCTGTGCGACGCCTACCATCTGCAATTCCGTTACTCCCGGTTTTAACGCCTTTATTACTTCGTCGGTCGCAAGTTCTATTATCCTGAAACCTTCTTTAATACAGGCAAGTTCGTTTTCGCTCTTTATCTTCCGAAGATTTACCATTATGTCGTTGCATTTTACTATTTCCGCTTTGGGATATGCATTTTTAAGCCCTTCGTAGATGGGAAGAGTACATTCAACATAAGAACCTAAACCTATTTTAATGTTTTCACCGTTTACGCCTATCGCTTTAAACACATCCTTAAAAGTGTCGGCGTGAAGTTCGGGATAAGCGGGGTCTGCGCTCTCACGGAATTCTTTTAATACGAATACCTTTTCTAATTTTCCCATATCTTTACCGAAAATAGCCGACTCGGGTCCTACTAAAAGCGCCGCGTCGCCGCTTGCGGAAATGGCTACGCCCGCCCTTTCGAACAGCGGCCAGAAACCCGAAAAATATCTCGCGTTAGCGTAATCGCTCTCCGTTGACGCTACAACCATTACGTCAAGCCCTTTTTCACGAAGCATTTTTGCCGCCTTTTTAATTCTTTCCTGATATTCGTAATCCGGAATACATACTCTTTGCATTGTTTTATCTCCTTTTACTTTTTATATATTTAAAATTTCAACCCGTTTTCGTATATAGCAAGCTCGTTAATAAGCATATTCTTTATTTGCCTTATCTTCCACTCTATATGTTCTCTGTCGCCGCCGTATCCCATAGACGGTTCGTAGCCGAGTGCCGAATCTTTGTCAACTACTTTTAACGCCTTTTCTGCGTTCTTTATCTCCGCTTTGCCGAGTTTTTTTATTTTATCAATCAAACCCTTAACTTCTCTATTTGTTGCCGCTATTAGCAGTTTTTGACGATATACATACATCTTCTTGACGTGTATATCAGTATTAAAACAACATACCATATACTCGCCCATATTGATTAAGCGCTTTATCTCTTTATTCTTTACCTTTAACGACTTGAAAATGCTTATTCCTTGTTCAATAAGTTTTATAGCATCAGACAGCATCTTCATTTCCGTGCGCATACGAACGCTGTGCAAGGTAAATAAACCTTCCGATGACTTTCTGCCGCTTATTAAATGATATTCTTCGGTTATTCCGCCGCCGAACAATAATTTTTCCGTCTGCAACCTTTCGGGCGCTGTCGGAAATATCCCAAGCGCCAACGGATACGCAGGTCCTACCCGCATAGCCGAGTATTGTTCTTCGTCCGTCGGCATATATAACCTTATTGCCTTGCTCCACAAATCAAAAGCTTGTATACACTTTTCCGTTTCATTTTCACTAAACTCGCTTATTACTCGCTTTAAGATATTGTCGGGCGTATCGGCGTTATACTCGAACGCCATTTTTTCTATCTTCGTTATAAACGACGGATAATAACCGAAGTGATGACACTCCATTACGCCCGTAAGATCATATTCTTCGTGGCATTTACGCATTGCGGTATATCTATTAAGCCATTGCTGCGGGAAAGGTTCAAACGGCATTGTGCCGAAATCCCAAGTTCTGCCACCTGCGTTTGCCTGCGTATATAATCTTATTCCCCTTGCCTTTGCCGCCTTTGCTTCGCTTATGAACACGTCCCCTGCTCCCGCAAACGCCACAGTATAATCGCATACTCTTTCGGTTATCCCGTAGTTTGTAGGTAAATTTTGAAACATCTCGAAAGTAACGAGTAAACTTATATCCGTAGGCAGGTTGTTTATTAGTTCTATGCGCTCTTTTTCGGGCGCCCAGCCCCAGTTATACGTCCAGAACACTATATCCGCGTCGGGTTTATGCTTTCTTATTACCTTTTTAGTAAGATTCACCCATTCGGGGAAATCTCTGCACGGCCACCAACCGGGCGCTGGTTTTACGTCGGGAAAATTATCTTCGTTTAAAAACTCCGTATGCTTTCTTCCCGTAGTCCTGTCGTCCTTACTTGGGAACTGTACGCTTTCGCCGACAAAAATCATACCTTTTAATTTCTGATGCGCCTTAAACACACTACCGTAAGCGTTCTCAAAGACTTCATCTGCGTCAGAATCCGACGGGTGCTTGAATACGTTTATATAACTGTATGCGTAAATGTCTATGCCGTAACTTTCCGCTCTATTTATTATATCGTTTATATCTGCTTTACCCGTCGCTACTTCGTTTACACCGCGAACAAACAATATAATAGCGTCTATACCGCATTTTGCAAGGCGTTGTAAATACCCGTCTGGAAACACGTCCACGTCGTAAGCCGAGTGCGCCATACGCGGACTGAACATAGGCTTTTGCTGCGTTTTTCCTTTCGTTAAATACGGCTGCTTTTTCTCGGTCGTTAAATCTTCAAGAACGTAGATCGCTTGCGCCGCACCCCTGTCGTCAAACGCTTTTATATCTATGCCGCTTTCCGTTATCTCCACCACTCTGCCTTTATATGAATTTACTTCTTTCGGCAGGTCTTTCGCGATAGCGATATTGATATTTACAGGATTTTCGCCGTTTGCCTTCACGCCGAAACATACTTTAAGATAGTCCTTAAAATCTGCTATTGCGTGCTTAATTACGGGCGATAATATATCTCCCGTAAAAGCCGCGCCAGATAACAGCGATATTTCGTCGCCGTGTTTTTCTCTTAAAGCGTACTTAAAAGGACTATTCGATTTTGTTAGTTCCTTTCGGAAATCGTATCTTTGTTCCATATAATCTTAACGGTTATCTCTTATCTTAACTATTGCTTTTAAGATTTTTTGACGTTTACCGCTTAAATATCCTGCCATATGCGGTTCGTTCACAGGCAATTCAACACCTTGCAGTTTACCGTATTCAACAAAAGTATATTTTTTGCCCTTTAACAACTCGTAATCGCCCGATTTATCATATTCTTTTGTTACAACCATATCTGACTTATCGCCGTAAAAAATCTTTTCTTCACCATCAATTAAAACGTGCAGATCTATAAAATCTTTGTGACTTTCAAATATCCCATCGAAGCAATCGGCATTTTTCGTTTCGTAATAAACGACGTTGACGTATAAATTCTCGTTAAAATCGTGCCTGCCTTTCGGCGTATTCTCGTCTATGGCAAGCAAAAAATCGCAAACTTTTTCGCCGTCAGGTATTGTGCTGAAATATATTTTTAAATTTTCTATCTTTATCATATTATTTTGCTGTATATCCGCCGTCAACGGGAATTACCGCACCCGTTATATACGCCGAAGCATCGGACGCCAAAAACACTACCGCACCTTTCATATCCGTATCGTTCGCCATACGCTTTAAGAAAGTTCTTTCGTTATACCTTTCGACAAACAGCGAATTTTGATTGTTAAAAAAGCCACCCGGTTCAAGTATGTTACACCTTACGCCCTTAGGACCGTAATAACTCGCTATAAATCTCGTTAAGTTGGTCATACCGCCCTTATGAAAAAAGTAATCGGGCGCACTATATCCGCTAAATCCCACATCTTTATAAAGCGTATCGTCCGCACCTAAAAGCCCCATATAACTGCCGATATTTATTATGCTACCCTTGCCTTGCTCCGCCATAATATCCCCAAACACTCTGCACATAGCAAATATCCCCGTGGCATTCACTCTCATACTCTCGTCAAAATTCGCAAGGTCATCATGATAATCTTTCATCGTTCTTAACACGGCGTTGTTAACGAGTATATCTATATCGCCCTGTTTTTTAAGTTTTTCCGCAAGGGCTTTAATGCTATTCTCGTTGCCTTGATCCAATTCTTCGGATATTACATCGTAGCCC